>CAZIFB010000021.1:0-74929 GCA_964538915.1 uncultured candidatus Brocadiaceae bacterium
GGGGAGGGACTCGAACCCTCACGGCCGTTTCCGGCCCGCGGCTTTTAAGGCCGCTGCGTCTGCCGTTCCGCCACCCTCGCGCGGGCCGGCATCATGCGGGCCGCACCGCGTCGCCGCCATCGTGTTGCCGCGCGGGTCACGCGAGCGGCAGCGAACTCCGCGCGCGGCTCATCTCGTCGTGGATGCGCTGCACTTCGGCACAGCGAGCGAGTACGGGCGCGGTGCCGATCTCCTCGAGGAAGCGGCACGCGGCGTAGTCCACCGCGGCCGTCTCGTACTCCCCGATCCATGCTTCGCGCAGGGCCCGGCGGTCGGGATGCACCGGCCAGATGCCTGGTCGCGGGCGGATGCCGCGGACGCCCATGCGCCAGGGTTTGCCGCTCACGCGCGCGCGGAAGCACGCCTGCAGCCGGCACAACTGCACGAACGCCGGGTCGCTGGCGACGCGCTCGAGCAGATCCTGCGCCTCGCGGCCGGCGGGGTCGAACTTCCGGTGCAGGGCGACGAGGCGCCAGCCGTTCGGTGTCTCGTAGACGGCGAAGCGGGAGTCCGGCACGGACCGCAGCGCCGACCGCAGTCGTTCGAGCCGGACGTTGCGGCGCCAAGCGGTGTTCTCCAGCCGCCGCGCGACGTGCGCGCCCAGCACTCGCAGGACGATCCCGTTGGCGATGGCGACGGGCAGTACGAAGCAGCCCCTCACACGCCATCCGAACCATCCGGGCAACAGCGCCGTCACCACGGCGCCGGCGATCGCGACGAGGATGGTGGCGATGGCCGTCGACAGCTGCGATCGCGGCTGCCGGTCGACGTCGGCGAACCAGACGTCGGGGACGTTGAGGCAGTGCGCGCCGTACGAGTTGCGCGTGACGACGATGTCCCCGCGGCGTGCGAGGACCTGTTCGCGGATGGGCAGCCCCTCGCCTCCGTAAGCCAGCTTCTGCTCGCGTTGCGCGACCGCGTTTCCCGCCTGCAGGTCGAGCATGGCTGCGGCCGCACGCCGTTCGGCGTTGGCGCGTGCGTCGTCTTCGCTGATGTCGGACCAGCCGAAGCGCCGGATCACGCGCTTCTTGCCGGCGACCTTGCCCTCCACCCGTGCTTCGGCCCAGTGCGCCGGGATCTGCATCGGGTGCGCATGCAAGCACCGCGGCGGAGCCGGCGCAACGCCGTTCGTACGGGTCAGGCCGATCGGCGTGCGGCGAGCGCGAAGGTCAACGCGCCGAGTGCCCCGAGTGCCCCGCAGGCCCACCACAGCGTGTTCGCGCCCGCGGTCTCGTAGACCATGCCGCCGAGAGCCGGCGCCGCGACGAGTGCGAGGGTGAAGGTCATTCCGTACGCGCCGTTGTAGGCGCCGCGGGCGTGGTCGGGCGCGCGGTCGTTCACGTGGGCTCCGAGCAGCGGCATCTGCAGCAGTTCGCCGATCGCGACCACGACCATCGAGGACACGATCGCCGCGGCGCCGAACGGCAGCAGCATGCAGAGGTAGCCGAGACCGACGACGAGCGAACCGAGCGCGATGAGCGGCAGCGCCCGGTTCCGCTGCAGGCCGTGCACGACGGGCATCTCGAACAGCGTGATCAGGATCGGGTTGATCGCGAGGAACCAGCCGACCGCGTGCTCCGACCAGCCGTGGTCGACGAAGACGCGCGACCCGGTCGTGAAGTACTGCATGAAGGCGAGCAGCACGCAGAAGTTCGCCGCCATCAGGAGCACGAAGTGGCGGTCGCGCCACGGGCCGTCCGCGCGGCGCGGTGCCGCGGCGTCGTGCACGGGGCGCGGCGGCGGCAGCGGGTTCCACCCGCGCAGGCCCTTCCACAGCCACAGCGCGGCGAGGCCGCACGTGAGGCCGTCGGCGACGAACATCCACCGGTACTCGATCGCGACGAGGTAGCCGCCGATCGTCGGCCCGAACGCCCAGCCGAGGTTCAGCGCGAAGCGGTTCAGCGAGAGCGCCTTCCTTCGCAGCGCCGGCGGACAGCTGATCGCCGCGGCGGTGTTGGTGCCCGGCCGGAAGGCGTCGTTCAGTACGCCGAGCACGAACACCGCGGGCACGAGCGTCCACGCCGTCGTCGCCTGCGTCATCAGGAGCATCCACGCACCCGAACAGCCGAGCGCGCCGATCTGCAGCCGCACGGGACCGATCGTGTCGGTGAGGCGGCCGCCCGCCCAGCTGCCGAAGAACGCGCCGATGCCGTACAGCGCGACGACCCAGCCGGCTTCGGTCGGCGTGAAGCCGAACGAGTGCTTCAGGTACGGGCCGAGGAACGGCACGACCATCGAGCCGCAGCGGTTCAGGAACGCACCGGCGGCGAGCAGCCACGTGAGTGTGGGCAGCCCGCCGAAGGCGTCGCGGTAGAGCGCGACGACGCTGCGGATCGGATTCGCCACGGGCTAACCGCGGCGCAGCGCCTGCGTCGGGGTCATCCTCGCCGCTCGCCACGCCGGGAACGCGCCACCGACGAGCCCGAGCACGATGGAGAACAGGATGGCGACTCCCATCGCGAACGGCGTGGTCCGGAAGCCGAACGAGACCTCGGTGAACGTGGAGAAGTTCGTCGTGCCCGTCTGCATTCCGTTGAGCGGCAGCACGAGCACGACGCCGACCAGCCCGCCGAACAGTCCGAGCAGGGCGGCTTCGAGGAGGAACGACAGGAAGATCGCGAACGGGCGAAATCCCGTCGCGAGCAGGATGCCGATCTCGTGGGTGCGTGCGGCGAGTGCGGCGAGCATCGCGTTCGTACCGGTGAACACCGCGGCGACGCCCATGATGATGGACAGCAGAGTGCCGACGACGCCGAGCAGCGCGGTCAGCGCGCCGGTCTGCTTCGCGAGGTACTCACGCTCGGTCAGCACCTTTGCCGGGATGCGTTTGTCGTTCTCGAGGCGGAGGGCCAGTGCGGCAGCGTCCCCGTCGGGGCGAAGCACACCGATCACACGGCTCCAGTGGTCGACCTTGAGCGCCGCCTGCATGCGGTTGCAGTCGGCCCAGATCTCGCCTTCGTAGGAACCCTTCGATTCGAAGATGCCTGCGACGCGGAACGGCGTCACGTTGATCTGCAGCACGTCGCCGACCTTCGCGTTCGCGAGGCGCGCCGCGATCGCGCGGCCGATGATCACTTCGTCGCTCCCCGGCGCGAAGGACTTGCCTTCGACGATGCGGAGCTGGTCGCCGTGGATCCGGAACGTGGCGGGCTGCACGCCGCGCAGGGGCACGTTGGTCTTGCTGCCGTCGATGCGGGGCAGGAGCGCGGCGAGGTAGAGCTCCGCCGAGGCGAGCGGTGTTCCGCTCGCGTCGGTCGCGAACTCGGGGATCTCCTTGAGCGCGATCTCGCAGCGGTCGCGATCGAAGGCGCTCTCGCCCTCTGCGTTGGCGCCCGTGCGGAGGAGGACGACGAGGTCGTCGCGGCCCCGGTCCTGGAGCATCGCGGAGAAGCCCTGCTGCAGACTCAGGATGCCCGCGAGGACCGCGACGGTCGCGGCGATGCTGAAGACGGTCAGCCACGTGTTGCCCTTGCGGACGAGCAGGCTGCGGAAGTTGTACTGCAGGGGGACGAGAGCCATCGGTTCACGCCTCCGACCGCAGAGCGGTCACCGGTGCCAGTCGGCGCATGCGGAGTGCGGGCAGCGCGCCGGCCAGCGCACCGATCGCAACCGAGAGCACGAGTCCGCTGATCGCCACGTCCGTGTGGATCGAGAAGCCGGGAATGAACGCGCTCATGAACGTCCACAGGGCGTGGTTCGAGAGCAGCGCGAACCCGGCGCCCACCGCACCGCCGATCGTGCACAGCAACACGGCTTCGCTGAGCAGGAGGCCGGCGATCGAACCGTCGGTGAACCCGAGCGCCTTCAGGATGCCAACGTCGCGCGTTCGCTCGCGGGCAGCCATGAGCACGGTGTTCAGCACTGCGAAGAAGATCGCGAAGAGTACGCCGCTGCCGATGCCCGCGAGCAGGGTCGGCACGCTGCCGAGCATGGTGACGAACTGCCGTTGGAACTCGGCTTCGGTCGTCGCACGGACGCGCTGCGGCCCGTTCTCGTACGTCTGTTCGATCGCCGCGATCGCGGCGGAGGCATCGGCACCCGGGTGCAGGCAGGTCAGGAACACGCCGACGCCGCGCGGTCCCTGCACCGAGCCCTGCTCGAGGCCTTCGCGCAGGTACTCGTAGTGGAAGTACAGCGTGCCCTGGTCGATGTTGACCGACCGCGACTCGTAGATGCCGGCGATCGTGAAGTCCCACACACCGCCGTCGGTGCGCGGGAAGATCGTGCCGATCAACGGGACGTGATCGCCGACGCGCCAGCCGAACCGCTGCGCGAGGTCGCGGCCGATGATGCAGTTCGTGCGCGCGGCTTCCCAGTCGGCGAGCTTGCCCTCGACGAGTTCGATCTCGGGATAGTTGTTGGACCACTTCGTCGCGTCGACCCCGAACTGCGCGAAGAAGTTGGACGGGTCCTGGTAGATGCCGCCGAACCACTGGAAGCGCACGACGTCCTTCACGCCGGGCGCCGCCTCGATCTTCGGCTGGTACCCTTCGGGCAGGTCGACGAACAGGCTGACCGCGGACTGCACCCAGAGCCGCGTCTTCGACGCATCGGCGACCGCTGCATCGAGGCCGCGGTACGACGCGTCGAGGATGCACAGCAGGAACACGGCGGTCGCCACCGACCCGACCGTGAGGATCGTGCGGATCGGATGGCGGAGCACGTTCCGCCAGAGCAGCTTCCAGGGCATGGCTCAGGCCCTCCCGGCCGCCGCGCGGTTGTCGTCGATGCGGCCGAGCTTGCCCTTGTCGAGGTGCACGACCTTGTCGGCGAAGCCGGCGGCCTGCGGGTCGTGCGTCACCATCAGGATCGTCTTCTTCAGCTCGCGGTTGAGGCGCTGCAGCAGGTCGAGCACGGAGTCCGCGGTCGTGCGGTCGAGGTCGCCGGTCGGTTCGTCGGCGAGGATCACCTTCGGGTCCGTGGCGATCGCGCGTGCGATCGCGACGCGCTGCTCCTGGCCGCCCGACAGCTCGCGCGGCTTGTGGCCCATGCGGTCCTTCAGGCCGACGAGTTCGAGGGCGCGTTCGGCCTGCTCGCGGCGCCGGCTCTTCGACAGCGGCGCCAGCAGGAGCGGCAGCTCGACGTTCTCGCGCGCCGTCAGCACCGGCAGCAGGTTGAAGCCCTGGAACACGAAGCCGACGTTCTCCGCGCGCCACTTCGCGAGGTCGCTGCCGGACAGCGTGCCGAGGTCGGTGCCGCCGACGACGACACGGCCGCTGTCCGCATGGTCGAGGCCGCCGACGAGGTTGAGCAGCGTCGTCTTGCCGGAGCCCGACGGGCCCATTAGCGCGTAGAACGTGCTCGCGTCCATCGTGAGCTCGAGTTCGTCGAGCACGCGCAACGACTCGCCGCCGCGCTGGTAGGTCTTGGTGACGGAACGGATCTCGATGGCGGTGACCATGGGGGGATTCGGGTCGGTGTCCTTGGATCAGTCGACGGCGAGCCGCACGCGGCCGCCGTCCTGCAACGAAGCGGGCGGGTCGAGCACGATGCGCTGGCCGGGTGCGAGGCCGCTGTCGATCGCAGCGCGGCCGTTCTTGCGCTGGCCGACCGCGACGGTCTGGAAGCGGACCGTGTCGCGTTCGACGACGAACGCGCCGCTCTTGCCGTCCTGCAGCACGAGCGCGTTCTCGGGCACGACGATCGTGCGCTTCGGCCCGCTCGCGTCGGCCGGCGCGGCGGCACCTTGGCGGAACACGATGCGCACGCCCATCTCGGGGCGCAGTCTCTCGTCGCGCTGGTCCAGACGGATGCGGACCTCGACCGTCGCCTTCTGGCGGTCGGCGGTGGGCCAGATGCGATCGACGATGCCCGGGTAGCGGTCGTCGGGGAACGCGTCGAGGAACACGTCGGCGGGGGCGCCGAGCTTCACCGACGAGAGCGCCGTTTCGGGCACGTTCGCCTGCACCTCGAGCGAGTCGAAGTCGACCATCGTGCAGACCGCGCCGCGCGCGGTGCTGCCGCCCTGCGAGTTCGGCGACACCACCTCGCCGACCTCCGCGTCCTTCAGCACGACGATGCCGTCGAAGGGTGCGCGCACGTCCGTCTTGTCGAGGGTCGCCTGCGCGAGGTCCCGCGCGGCGGCGGCGGAAGCGGCCTGCGCCTCGGCGACGCGCAGTTCGGCCGCGGCGACCTGCACACGCTGCCGCGCGGCGTCCACCGCGGTGCCGCTCGAAGCGACAGCCGCGTCCTGCGCGGCGCGGCGCGCGGTGGCGGCGTCGAGTTCGGTGCGGGCGCGCTCCACGTCGCGCTCGGACCCGATGCCCTGGCGCAGCAGGTCCTCGGCCCGGCGTAGCTCGCTGGTGGTCCACGCCACGTTGGCCTGCGCCTCGTCGCGCTGCGCCTTCGCGGTCGTCGTCGCCGCTTCGGCCTGAGCGAGGTCGGCCCGGCTCGCCCGCTCGGCCTCCGTGGCGCGTTCGACCGCGGCCGTCGCCGCCGCGGCGTCGGCGACCGACTTCTGCCACGCGGCGCGGTACTCGTCGGCGTAGAGGCGCGCGACGACGTCGCCCTTCTTCACGACGGAGCCCTCGCGGACCTCCATCGCGACGATGCGCCCTGGCACGTCGGAGGAGAGCGCCGCACGGCGCGCCGCGACCACGTAGCCGTTCGCGGCGGTTCCCTGCACGGCAGCCGCGGTCGCGGCGGCCGGCTCGGTGACGACGAACGTCTTCACCTCGGGCAGGCGCAGCCGGTCGGCGAACGACGACAGCGACGGTCCGAACAGCCACGCGGCCGCCGCGACGACGGCGATCGCGCCGATGCGGAGCGGCCACGGGTTGCCGCGGCGGCGGGGCTTCTGCGGCTGGCCGCGATCGATGGAGAGAGTCTGCAGGTCCACGGGCGGGGCGGGCGTGCGAAAAGGGCCGCGCAGGATAGCGCTCGCTCGCTCGAATTACCGCCGCGGGACCGTATCGTTCGCCGCCATGGTGGTTCCGGTCGTCCGCCGCATCCTCGCGCCCATCGAGCTCGCGGAGACCCGCGAACCCGATCTCGGTTACGCGATCGGCCTGGCAGCGCAACTGCGCGCGGAACTGCTGCTGCTCGCGGTGATCGACACACCGGCGACCGTGAACCTGATCGGTCGCCACCGCGCGACGGCGGACAGCAGTCGCGACTTCGACACCGCGCTGCAGGCCGAAGTGCGCGCGATGCTGCAGCAGTTCGTCGACAAGGCTGCCGAAGCGGGGGTGCGCGCGCTCGGGCACCTGACGTTCGGCGAAGACGTGGAGGAGAAGATCCTCCAGGAAGCGCTGCTGCAGAAGGTCGACCTGATCCTCGTCCGGTCGCGCGGCCGCACCGGCATCATGAAGGCCCTGCTCGGCAGCACCGCGGGGGAGATCCTGAAGGCGGCACCGTGTCCGGTGCTGGTGGCACGCACGTGAGGCAGAACAGATCCGGCGGTGGTCGCGGCGGAAGATCGGGACGCAACGCAGCGGAGCGCAGCAAGCGGACCACGTCGCCGCGCGCCGGGACGCGCGTGCGCGCGACGGGCGGCGGTGCCGGGTCGACGGGGGGCGCGGGGGTCGTGCCGTCCGCGGATCTCCGCTGGACGTGCCGGCCGATCCGCCCATCCGGCAAACAGCCGACGGCGGCGTTCCTGCTCGGTCAGGACCGGCCGATGGCCGCGCTTCGCACCGGGCTGTCGATCCACGCGCAGGGCTACAACCTCTTCGTGTCGGGCCTCATGGGCTCGGGCCGCACGGCGGTCGTCGAGCTGCTGCTGCGCGACATCCAGCCCCACTGCCGCCGCGTGCCCGACCGCCTGTTCGTGCACAACTTCCGCGAGCCGCACCGCCCGCTGCTGATTTCACTGCCGGCGGGCCGCGCGAGTGCCTTCCGCGACGAACTGCACGACCTCGGGCGCACGCTGCACGATGCCCTGCAGGGTGCCCTGCGTTCGCGGCCGCACCGCATGTCGCGCCGCGTCGTGTTGCGCGCGAGCAGCAGCCGCGAACGGCGCATCATGGACGCCTTGCAGCGGCAGGCGCAGAAGCAGGGCTGCGCTCTCGTGCGGTTCCAGGTCCAGAGCGGCGCGTCGACCGCGGACATCTATCCCGTCGTCGAAGGGGAGCCGATCACGCTCGATGCGCTGTCGGCGCTCGTGATCGAGAACAAGATCGACGACGCGCAGCGTTCGCACCTCCTGCGCCAGCGCGAGCAGCTGCTCGAGCGCCTCGACGAGGTGAACGAGCGGGTTCGCGAAGAGCAGGCGCGCGTCGGCGCCGAAGTCCGCGCGATGGACCGCCAGCTCGCGTGGAAGGTGCTGCAGGCCCACACGAAGGACTTCCTGAAGCGGTGGCCGCAGGCCGAGGTCGCCGACTGGCTCGACGCGGCGGGGGAGTTCGTCGAGAGGCACTTGCACCGTTTCGTCGCGATCGAGACGGGCGTCGAGGACGAGAGCAAGCCGAACGAGACGTCGGAGCCGCCGATGCCGGAGATCCGCTTCGCGGAGTTCCAGGCCAAGATCGTGAAGACGTCGATCAGCGACGCGTGCCCGGTCGTGATCGAGACGAATCCGACGTACGGCAACCTGTTCGGCACGATCTCGACGCCGACCGACGGCTCGATGCCGGGGCTCGCGCAGATCAACCCTGGTGCGTTCCTGCGCGCCGAGGGCGGCTACCTCGTGCTGCGCTGCCTCGACGTGCTGCGCGAGAACGGCGTCTGGCCGCAGCTGAAACGCACGCTGCAGACCGGCAAGCTCGAGATCCGCGACTTCGACCAGGGCTCGGGCGCGCAGACCGGCGCGCTGCAGCCCGAGGCGATCCCGATCGACATCAAGGTCGTGCTCATCGGCGAGCCCGGTGTCTACGAACAGCTCGCGAGCGAGGACGCGCAGTTCCCGCAGATCTTCAAGATCCACGCCGAGTTCGACACGACGATCGCGGTCGACGACGTGAACCTCTCGCGGTACGCGGACTACCTGCAGTGGCTCGTCGACACCGAGCATCTCCGGCCGTTCGCCGCGGACGCGATGGCCGCCGTCGCCGAGTACGGCGCCCGCGCCGCCGGCCGCCGCGACCGGCTCATCACTCGCTACAGCGAACTCGGCGACCTCGCGCGCGAGGCGGCGCACCTGTGCGAGACCCAGGGGCAGCGGACGGTGACGCGGAGCCACGTCGAGCGCGCCGTCTCGATGGGGCGGCAGCGGCACGACCTGCCGCAGGAACTCACGGAGCGCGACTACGCGTCGGGCTACATGCGGCTGTCGACGGAGGGCACGGAGGTCGGCCAGATCAACGCGCTCACCGTGCTCGACACCGGCTCGATCGAGTTCGGCCGTCCGTGCCGAATCACGTGCAACTCGGGCGTCGCGACCGCGCAGGGGTCGGGCCTGGTCAACATCGAAGGCCTCGCGAACCTGTCGGGGCCGATCCACGACAAGGGTGTGATGATCCTCGAGGGATTCCTGCTGAAGGAGTTCGGCCGCGAAGGGCCGCTCTGCATGCAGGCCACCATCTGCTTCGAGCAGCTCTACAACGGCGTCGAGGGCGACTCCGCGTCGCTCGCGCAACTGCTCGCGCTGCTGAGTTCGCTCGGCGACGTGCCGCTCGAGCAGGGGCTCGCGATCACGGGCTCGGTCAACCAGAAGGGCGAGGTGCAGGCGGTCGCGGCGGTCAACGAGAAGATCGAAGGGTTCTTCCGGCTCTGTCGCGCACGCAAGCTCACGGGCCGGCAGGGCGTCGTGCTGCCGCGGGCGAACGTCGGCGACCTGATGCTCGACCGCGAGGTCGTGGAGGCCGTCGAGAAGGGCACCTTCCGAGTGCACGCAGTGACGAGCGTCGACGACGCGATCACGGTCTTCACCGGCATGCCGGCGAACGAAGTGCTCGGCCGTGTGCGCACGACGCTGCAACGCTTCCGCGACATCGCCAGCCGCTCCGGCGGCTGACGCGGCGGGCGAGCCGGATCAGCCGGTCTTCTCGACGCGGCGACCGTCGCGCGCCTTCGCACCTCGGTCGTCGCGCGCCGGGTGGTCGCGTCGCGGCTGCGGTTCGAGCACCGGGTCCTTCGGCGCAGCGACGCTGCCCACGGCGAGGTCGAACCCGCGGCCCAGCGTCTCGAGCTTCGCCTTCACTTCCAGTGTCGCGGTCGCCAGAGCCGCGATCGGCGTCGCGATGGCGGCGAGGCGGTCCCGCTCCTGCTGCAGAGTGGCGCGCTTCTCCGCGAGGCGCGGCGCGTAGCCCTCGAGTTCGGTCCGGAGCGCCTTCGAGGTGGCGCCGGCGAGGTCCGCGCCGAAGAAGCGGCGCAGCACCGCGACGGTCTGCGGCGCCAGTTCGCCGCGGTACTGCGTCACGCACTGATGGAGGTGCAGGCGGCCTGGTTCGCCGAGCCGCGCGGCCTTCTCCTTGCCGGGGATCTTCACGTCGGGCTTGTTCGCGGGGCCGAGCAGGCGCTCCCGCACCCGATCGAGCGAACGGAACGCGACGACGTCGAGCACGCCCTTCTTGATGGGGATCGCCGCGACGTCGACCGGCACCGCGGCGGCCGTCGGCCACTGCAGCGCGCCGAGCGCGGCGAGGCCGCGGGCGCGCACGATGCGCGCGTCGATGCCGGCGCGGTGGAACAGCGATGCGGTCTCGTCGTCGAGTTCGAGACCGGCGTCGGTCTGGCCGAGCTGCGTGTCGAACACCCGGCGTCCGGCCGCGAGGACGTCGTCGCGATAGTCGCGGACGAGCGGGTTCCACTGGCCCTGCACGAGCCACTCGAGGCTGTGGCTCGACAGGAACCACGTGTCGATCGACGCGCCGAGCGTGCGCAACAGCTTCGCGCCCGCGTCGCGCGCACTGCGCTCGATCTCGGCGTCGGTCTCCTTCTGGCAGCGGGCGAAGGCCGGCGTCCAGTCGCGCTTCGAGGCATCCTGCACGCGCTGCTGCTCGCGATCGAGGAACCGGATCTGCTCGTCGAGTTCGGCGATGCGCGAGCGCAGGCGGACGACATCCGCGCTGTTCAAGGCCGCGGTGGTCTCGTCGAGCAGTCCGCGCCCGCGCTGCAACGAGTCGCGCAGGAACGCGGCCATGTACTCCGAGCTCGCGAGGTAGTTCGCGAGGTCCGTCTGGAATGCACGGAAGCTCGCCGGAACCTGGTCGGCCGGCGCCTTGCGGAGCACACCGCTCGCTGCGTGCAGCAGGTCGACGGGGTACATCCGCACGCGCCCTTCGCTCGCCGCCTTCTGCAGCGGCGCGGACATCGCGAGGTGCTCGAACGCGCGCAGCACGGCTTCGGGCTGCGACTGTTCGAGACTCGGGACGAGCTTGCCGTCGGGCGACACGTCGCGCTTCTGCGAGTCGACGTTCACCACCAGGAAGATGCGCGAGAAGAGGTCCAGCAGCTGCTGGAACTCGGCGAAGACCTGCTCGAGGAAGAGCGTGTCGCTCTTCACGACGAAGATCGCGCAGGCCGCTGCGTTGCGGAAGTCGCGCGTCATGCGGTCGTAGCCGAAGCGCATGCGCGTGTAGAGGCCGGGCGTGTCGACGAGCACGGCGCCGGTCGCTTCGAGCTGGCTGTCGGGGACGCGCACGTCGACGCGCCGGATCGCCGCGGGGAAGTGCTCCTGGGGATCGAACGAGTTGCCGCGCTCCTCGGCCTGCCGGATCGCGCGCGCGAGTTCGCGGTGCGCGCCGTCGATGTGGTCGTGCAGTTCGCGGGCGTTCGTGAACGTTCGCTTCTTGCCCTCGTACGTCGTCACCACGTACTCGCGCTGCTTGCCGGCGCTCACGAACACGAGGCACGGGTAGGCGGGCAGACTCGAGACCTCGCTCACGTACGCGGCGGCGATCGCGTTCATCAGCGTCGACTTGCCGCTCTTCAGCGGCCCGAAGATGAGCACGTACGCCTGCTGCTCGCTGACCTTGTCGCAGAGGGCGAGCAGGTGGTGCCGCGCGTCGGCGAGCGGACCGCGCAGACCCTTGCCGGGTGCCGCCGCCGCCGCTGCGTCGATCGCCTGCAGCGCCGTGTCGAAGGGTTGCAGAACGGGCCGCAACGCGGCGTCGAACTGCTGGCAGTAGCTGCCGAGCTGGGTGCTCATGCGGAGCGCGCGGCTGGACGGGCCGCGCCGTCGGGGTCGGGGTCAGGGGGGCCGTCGCAAGGCGCGGCGGGGCGCGCCATTGGAGCGAGCGACGTGACGGAAGGGAGAGGCGACTGCGCGGAATCTGCGTGTGTGGAATCTGGAGAATTCGCGAGAACTCTCCACAACTCGGGCCTCGTTGCCGAGCGAACCGGCGCGGTATGGTGCGCGGCCTCGGTCGCCTCCGAGGACCCCACATGCTGCGACTGCTCTGCGCGACCTTCGCCGTCGTGCTGCTCTCCACTTCCTGCGCGACCGACCCGACCGCTGCGCCCGTTGCCTCCGTTGCGCACCCGCCTGCGGAGCAGATCCTCTGGCAACGCACGCTCGAAGATGCGCTCGCGATCGCCAGGGTGCGACACCAGCCGCTGCTGCTCGCGGTCAACATGGACGGCGAGAGTGCGTCGGATCGCATCTACCGCGAACGCTACCGCGATCCCGCGTTCGTCGCGGCGACGCGGCACTGCGTGTGCGTCGGCGCGAGCGTGTTCCGCCACAACCTGCGCGACCACGACGACCAGGGGCGCCGCATTCCGTGTCCGCGCTTCGGGGAGATCACGTGCGGCGAACACATGGCACTCGAGCCGGTGCTCTGGGAGAAGTACCTGAGCGACGGCGAACGCGTGGCACCGCGCCACGCGCTGATCCTGCCGGACGGCACCAAGGCGTGGGACCTGTCGCTGTGCTTCGACCTGAAGGACGTCGACCGCGCGCTGTTCGGGTCGCTGAAGGACGTGCCGACGCCGAGCGACGAAGCGGTGCCGCAGGAGCACCGTCGGCGCCTCGCCGCCGAAGACGCGCTGGTCGCGGCGCTCGAGCAGGGCCCTTCTCCGGCGATCCTTCTCCGGCGCCTTTCCCAGAACTCCGATGGCGATGCCCTGCGCCGCGTACTGCCCAAGATCCGGAAGCGGGTGCTGTCGGTCGACTTCAGGGTGACGCCCGACGTGTTCGCGGGCGCCGTGATCGCGTGCGGCATCGCCGGGCCGATCGGCCGCGACGTGTGGGACGCGCTGCAGCGAGGCGAGGGCCACCGCGCGGACGCGCTGCTCGAAACCCTCGGGCTGCTCGCGGTGGCTGAGCCGTCGCTGGGGTTCCAGGTCCATGCCTACCGGGCGCTTTCGTCGCCGCAGGCCCCCTCGCTGGCGACGCTGCTCGCCGAGGGCGAAGCGGTGACGCAGCGCCTCGCGGGCCGTGCGCCGATGGTGCGCAACAAGGGCGACGAGATGGCCGATGCGGCGACGCTCGAGCGCCAGCTCGACGAGGCCGAGAAAGGGCTCGCGAAGAACCGCGACGACGCCGCGCTGCACGCGACGTTCGCGAAGGCGTCGCTCGACCTCGGCCGGCAGCACCTCGACGCCGGCAGGAAGGACGCGCGCTTCCTGCTCGAGGACGCGGCGACGCACTGGAAGAAGGCCGTCGCCGGTGATGCTGGCAAGTACGAGTGGTGGGTGGAGAGTGCACGCGCGGCGTACTTCCTGTCGGACTTCGACGGCGAAGCCGAATGCGGCCGGAAGGCGCTCGCGCTCGCGACCGGCGCCGCCCCCGGCGTGCTGCCGACCGATGCGTCGCGGCTCGACGAGCGCGCGGCCGAAGCGCTGCGCTGGGTCGGCGACGCCGCGGCGCGGCGCCTCGCGGATCTCCAGCCGTCGGCGGCCGAGACCGCGACCGTGGTGCGCGAGGCGCTGCTGGCGCTCGGTCTGGTCGCGGCCAGCGAACACGCGGACGCGAACGACCAGGGCAGCTTCGTCTCGGCGTGCGGTGCGCTGGGTTGCCGCCGCGCGGAAGCCGCTGCCGCCGAGGCCGCCGCGATGCGTTTCCCCGCGTCGAACGATCTGCGCGCCGCGCTCGCTCGCGCGCTGTGGGCGAGCGGGCGCATCGACGAAGCGCCGGCCGTCGCCGGGCGCATCGCGGCGCGGGCGCCGGGCGCGGTGTCGACGTGGTTCGTCGGACAGGCGTTCGTGTTCGCGGCCGAGGACTGCCGTCGCCGCGACGAGACCGAGGGTGCGGTGGTCGCATACGACGCGGCGAAGGCGCGTTTCGCCGACGCGGCCGCGCAGAATCCGGAGTTCGCCAACGACTGCGCGCTGCGCATCGCGGAATGCTGGTTCGGCCGGGGCATGGCGATGGTCAACACCGCCGACCGCCGGGCCGCCGCCGAGTGCCTCGAGCAGGCGATCGCTTCGCACGCGGACGTGAAGGGACACCGCGACGGTCTCGGCTACGACTGCCTCGACCTCGTGGACCGCCTCGTCGAGTGGCGCGACGCGGGCGGCGAGAGTCCGGTTGCGTCGCTCGCGTTGTCCGATCGCATCGCGAAGGTGTCGGGCGACCCGTACTGGCCGACCGCGATCGCCGATGCGTGCATCCGCGAGGCGCTGCGGGCGGACGGGCGCAACCCGGAACGCGTCGAGAAGGAGACCGTCGACGCGGGCGGTGCGCCGATCCGCGCGATGGTCGGCCTGCCGACGCCGCGCGGCGACGAATGGCTGCGCGCCGCCGTCGCGATCGCGCAGAAGGCGCAGGCCGGCGCGCAGTCCGCGACGGCGGAAGCCGCGAAGGTCGCGCTCGCGCAGGCGTGCACGATCACGGCGGAGCGCCAGCTCGAGCGCGGGCGCACCGACGGCGTGCTCGACGCGCTGAACGTCGCGGCGGCGACGCTCGACGACGCACCACCCCGCACCGGCGGCACCGACGACCTGCGAACCACGGCGCGGGCCCTGCGCGCACGGCTCGGCGCCGCGCGTCCGCGGCTCCGGGAAGGGCGCTGATCCCGTTCGTCATCGAAAGAGGACCGTATGCGATCGTTCCTGTTGCTCGTTCTGTTCGGCGTCGGCGTCGCCGTGGTGTCGTCCTGTGGCTCGCTGTCGTCGCCAACGCCCGCGGTCGGCGCCATGGGCGACGACCTCGGCACGCAGAGACACCTCGACCGCGTGAACACCAGCCGCTTCTGCGGCACGTGCCATCCCGCGGACTACGCGGAGCACCAGCAGAACACGCACGGCCGCGCGTTCTTCGACGAGGAAGCCCGGCTCGCGACCCGCGGCTTCCGTCGCGACGACTGCATCCGGTGCCACACACCGCGGCCGGTGTTCGAGAACGGCATCGGCATGACGCCGATGCAGCGTTGGACGAACCTCGAGGAAGGCAACACCTGCATCAGCTGCCACGGCCGCGAGGGCTACGACTACTCGCGCTTCGTCGGCGGCGGCGAGTGCAAGACCGCTTTCGAGCCCGAGGTCGCCACGGTGGCGCACTGTGCGAGCTGTCACCGCATCGCGGGCACGCCGGACCAGTGGTCGCGCGCCGAACACGGCAAACAGGCCGGGCGTGTGTGCGTGGACTGCCACATGCCGCTCGTGATGCGGCCGGTCGCGAACGGGCAGCCGCCGCGCATGGTCCGGTCGCACACGTTCCCTGCGTCGAGCAACGAATCGCAGCTCCGCAAGGCGTACGCCTACGACGTGAAGATCGACGGCGACGCCGTCGCGGTCGCCATCACCAACAAGGGTGTCGGTCACAACTTCCCGACCGCGAACCGACAGCGCGGCGTCGAGTCGCTGGTGATCGTGCGCGACGCCGAGGGCAAGGAGGTCGCGCGCTCGCGCCTGATCTGCCGCTATCCGTACGCCGCCGAGATGCCGGAGCACTCGCTCGTGCTCCCGCGCGGGTCGCAGATCCCGTCCGGCAAGACGACGACGCATCGTGTGCCGCTGGCGGTCGCGAACGGCACCGTCGAGTGCCGCCTCTACTTCAAGCTCTACCGGCCGAGCGACGACACCGATCCGCACCTGTCGCGGTGCCTCGAAGAGCGGCGCGTGCCGTTCGGCCCGATCGCACCGTCGAAGGACCTCGTGCAGCCGGAGGTCGAGGTCTACTACACGCCGCCCGCGAGCAAGCTGGAGGACTTCACGGACCAGGCCGGGCTGCCGAACGTGTTCCGCCCGGCGTGGAATGCCGAGCCGATCAAGGTGCCCGAGGGCAAGGACGCCGCCGAACTCGGCAAGCTCGCCGCGATGCTCGAGTCGCACCTTCCCGAAGTGCGCAGGCTCGCGCGCCGGAACCTCGCCGCGGCGTGGCCGCGCTCGGCCGACGCGCTCGTCGCGACGCTGGCACGCTGGAGCAACGAGTCGTTCAACGAGGCGATGAGGACCCTCCGCGAAGTCGGGACGTCCGCGGTGCCGGCTCTGGCCGTTGCGCTCAGTCACGAGCACGTCTACGTGCGCTGCCACGCGCGCGCACTGCTCGCGCAGATCGGCCTCGATGACGCGAAGGCGGGCGTGCGGGACGCGCTGGTCGGCGCGCTGACGGCGACGAATCCGCTCGATCGCCGGAGCGCCGCGGAAGCGCTCGCCACCGTCGGGGACGCCACGATCCTGCCGGCGCTGCGCGATCGGCTGCAGGACGTCGACTGGGACGTGGTGCAGGCCGCTGCGGCGAGTCTCGCACGGCTGCGCGACCGCGCGGCGGTGCCGGCGATGGTCGACGCGCTTCGTCGATCGCCGTGGCCCGAGACGCGCCGCGCGCTCGCGCCGGCTCTCGCCGCGCTCGGCAGCGCGGCCGGTGTGCAACCGCTGCTCGACGACCTGTCGGCCGACGACGTGCTGCAGCGCGAGCTGACCTTCGAGGTCCTGTTCGCGATCGTCGACCAGCACAGCGGCTACGACCCCGGTGCACCGTCGGCGGAACGGCTCGCCGCCCTGGCGCGCCTCCAGTCCTGGTGGAGCCGGAACGGCAGCGACGCCGTGGTCCGGGCGCCGACGCGCGTCGACGCGGCGACACGGACGCACACGTGGGAGCTCGTGGAGAAGCTCGGCGGCGGCAGCGACGTCGTCGCCGGGGGCGACGACGAAGCCATCTCCCGCGAGCTGCTCTCGTTCGGTGCGGATGCCGTGCCGGCGCTGGTGGAGGGCCTCACGTTCCCGACGGGCTTCGTGCGGAAGCGCGAACTCCTGTGCGACCTGCTCGGCGCGATCGGCAGCAAGAGCGCCACGCCGTTCCTCGTCGCGACGCTGCGCGATCCGACGCCCGCGGTGGCGGACGCCGCGTGCCGCGCGCTCGCGCGGTGCGGCGACGAGGACACCGCCGCGCCGATACGGGCCTACGAGATGCGTGTGCCGGCGAGTGTGGGAGCGGATCGCGGAGCCGGGGCGAATGCGCCAGCCGACGCGCTGCTCGCGAACGCGGCCCGGACCCGGCTGGTCCTCGGGGACGAGGACGCACGGTCGGAGCTGGTCGCCTTCCTGTCTTCGCCGAGCGAGAGTGCGCGCCGGATCGCGATCGGAGCGCTGCAGGACCGCTTCGGCGAAGACCGCGGATTCGACCCTGCCGGGCAACCGCACGAACGTGCTGCGGCGGCCGCGCGATGGCAGTCGCCCTGAGCGACCGCTCAGCGAACGGGCGGCATCGGCATCGCGTCGACCGCGCGATGCAGCCACGTGATCGCGCCGGTGCGGGTGTTGAGTTCGCCCGGAATCACGCGCAGCGAGTCCGCGGCGGCGCGCTTCTGGAGTTCGTCGGACGCCGCGAACAGGCGTTCCCGCTGACCGAGCAGCAGCGCGCGACCGAGCGACGTACGGAGGCGCTCGGCCTCGGCGCGAGCCGCGGCGAGGCGTTGGGCGAGCGCGTCCTGCTGCGGTGAGACGCCGCGCGTGGTGTCCAGCGTCGTGCAGTTCGTGTGCGTCAGCATCAGCACGAGCGAGAGCCGTTCCTGCGCGACGGCCTGTTCGAGCATCGCCGTGATCTCCGGTGTGACGAACGGGCCCGGTGTGCTGATCAGGAGCACGTCCTGGCGCGGCAGGCCGAGCAGCGCCGGCACGTCGAGGTTGCAGTCGGCGCAGACGACGACGGCGCAGAGGTGACGTCCGGCCCCGGCGGGACGCGACTGTGGCGGCGGCAGCGCTTCGCGCCGGGCGCGAGCCGCGGCCGCTGCTTCGTTGCCCTTCTTGACGTGGTTCCACGCGTCGACGGGGGAGAACGACGGTTGCGGCGCGTGTGTCGGTTGCAGCGAGCCCTTGGCCGAGTGTCCGGTCACGGAGGAACCCTCCTTCGTGCGGACCGGCGGCGCGGGCTTGTCGTGTGCAGGCTCCTGGGCGACCGCGTTGGCGGCGATCACGGACGCGAGCAGCGCCGTCGCGAGCAGACCTCTCCCCTGGGAACGCACCAGCAGATTGTCGGCGCGGCGGGGGCCCCGACTTGACGCGGTGTCGCGAAGTTCAACGCAGGCGGTACGACGCGCCGTCGAGGCGAAGGTCGTGGGCAGAGCGTGCGCCGGGCGCCTGTCCCCACAGCACGAACAGCCTGCCGTCCGCGATCGTGATGGCGGCCCGGGCGCGCGGTGCCAGCGGGCCTGCGGGGATGCGCGCAGCGGTACCTGCGGCGAGGTCGAACCAGAGCCCGTCGCCTTCGGGCCCGTCGAAGCGCTTCGGCGGGGGAGCGGGGCCGTCCGCTACCCCGAGCGCGATGTCGTGGTTGCCGCCGAACACCACCACATCGTCGCCGACCCGGGTGATCGCGAACGCCTGGCGCGGGCGCACGTCGCCGGGGAGCGGCACGGCGGCGAGCCCGTCGCGGCCGAGCCAGAACGCCTGGTGCGCGTCGTCGTGCATCTGCATTCCGGAGTTGAAGAGCAGCGATCGCTGTGTGCCGCCGAAGACGCGTGTGCACTCCATGCCGAAGTCGAGCGCACCGAGCCCGGGCACTTCCGAGCACGTGCCGTTCGCGCGGTCCATGGAGAAGCCGAACGCGCGGCGGCTGCTGTTGCCGATCGCGAACACGAGGTCACCGTGGCCGCCGAGACTCAGCGAGTTCTGCGGCGGCAGCGGTGGCGTCTCGAGCTTCGTCCAGACGCCGGTGCCGACGTCGAACACCGCGGCGTCCGGAGTCCAGCGCATCGGGCCCCCGTACGGCGACGCGTGGCCACCGACGACCACGAGTCTGCCGGCGCGCAGGACGATCGCGGCGAAGGCGCGCGGCGCCAACGGTCCTTTCGGGATCGCCTTCGCTTCACCGGTGCGTGTGTCGACGAGCACACCGTCCGCGAAGTGTTCGACGTCGAATCCGCCGTCGCGCCGCCGCGTCGACACGTGCCCGCCGAACAGGGCGACCGTGTCCCCGTCGACGGCGACCGAGGGCTGCTGCCGCGGGGCCATCGGCCAGGCCGGCAGACGTCGCCAGGCGCGCTTGCCGGCGTCGAGCACGTACGCGTCCGCATGCAGCTTCTCCCAACGGTCCCGGCCGCCCGCGACCAGGATGCCGCTCGCGATCGGCACGACGAGGGTGCCGGTGCGTTCCCGCAGCGGCGCGTCGGGCAATCGTGTCCAGGCCAGCGTTCGTGTGTCGAACCGCGCGCCGTCCACGAACTGCTCGGCAACGCCTTCTGCGACGTCCTGCCCGCCGAACACGACGACGTCGGGGCCGACCCCGTGCATCGCGGCGCCGTAGCGGGCCGGGATCGGCGGCTCGGGCAGCATCTGCCAACGATCCTGGGCGAGGGCCGCGGCGTGCAGGGCGAACACCGCCGGGACGAGTGTGCGCACGTTCATGGGGGCAGACTAGCCATGTCGACGCGAGGGGTTCGGCGCTGCGGCGGTTTTCCCGCCGCGGCGATCACGGTTGCACGACCCTCACGTGCGCCGAGCCCCGGCCCGACCGGGCGTGCACGAGCAGCGTGTGGGTCCCGGCGTGCCTCGCGCGGAACGCGACGAGGACGTCGCCGTCGATTCCCCCGCCGTCCGCGGTGAAGCCGGAATCGCCCGTCGGGTCGAGGACCTGCAGCATGCAGTCGATCTCGCGGCTCTGCACAGACAACCAGACGACCTCGTCGTGCCGGAGATCGACGTGCACGTGCGCCGGTCCGTCGGCGACCCGCACGTCCGTCGCGTTGCCGGCTTGCAGCCGCGGGACTTCGAGCACGGTCGCCGCGAACGTGTAGGGACCCGCGCCGGCACCGCCCTCCGTCGCCACGAACACGCGGTACGTCGCCGACCGCGGCACGAGGAAGACGAGGCTCGGGTTCGGATCCGCCGGTCCGCCGTCGTCCGCGCGAGCGAGCTGGTTGCCGTCGACGTCGTGCAGCATGAGCTGGCCGTCGAAGCGGTCCGTCTTCGCGGTGAAGCGCACGAGCTGACCGGCGGTGAGCCGCAGTTCGTGCACCGAGGCACGGCCGAGGTGCAGTTCGCCTTCGACGGCCGCGCCGGTTTCGCATGGTGTGCCGGCGGTGCGCACCGACGCGCGGTACGCAACTGGGTTCGGCCTCGTGCTGCGGAAGCACAGGATCGCCGTGCAGTCGCGACGGACGAAGTGGTAGCGGCACGTGCGTCCGGGCTTGGCGAAGGCGATCGGCGCTTCGATCAGCGACGGACCGTCTGCGGACGGCGTTTCCTCGTGCCAAGTCGTAATGAGCGCATCGCCCGGTAGCGCCGTCGTGGCCTCCACCAGCTGCCCTGCGCGCAGTGCGACGCGCAGTTCGTCGAGGCCGAACGGCGGCAGGCTCTCGCTGCGTTCCGTGTCGACCGGCAGGTCCGCGGTGCGGGCGAGCTGGGTCAGCGTCTGGCACGTGCTGCCCTCGGGGCCCTCGATGCGAAGGTAGTAGTCGCCGTCCGCCGGCGCGCGGTACGAACGCAGATGGTCGGGCAGCTCGGTGAGCCGTGCGTCGAGGACCGCGCTCACGTGGCCCTGGTCGAGCACCGTCGGCACGAGCCGCATTCCGCGCTTCAGCGACACGCGCCAGTGCCACCAGCCCTCGACGCCGAACGTGTGCGTCGCTTCGGACGACGTGCCGAGCGGCGCGGTGCGGAGGCGGATCATGCGGAACGTGTAGTTGCCGCCGCCGCTGCCGCGGAACGGCTTCACGCGCAGTTCGAACGGGCCTTTCTTCGCCGCGCGCCAACGGACCTCGCTGCGGGTGCCTTCCCCGTCGTCGCTGACGAGCACCGATCCGTCCGGATCGGCGAGTTCGAGTACGGGGTCGAAGCTCGCGCTCTCGACGATGCAGCGCACGACCTCGTCGACTTCGAGATCGACCTTGCAGACGTCCGTGACGCCGGGCGTCAGCAGCTTCGTGAGCACGAACTCGCGCCCGGCCTTCACCGGAATCACGGCCGTTCCCTGCGCCGGTGCCGCGGCGATCAGGAGGAGGAGGGACAAGAGCGGTCGGTGGTGGAGCATCGGGATACCTCGACGGAGGGATCCCCGGACCGACGCGACCTTACGTCCGTTTCGACCACCACGTGTCCGCGACGGCGCCGAGCTGCTGCCGCAGCAGCGCCTTCGCACGGTGCACACGCACCTGCAGCGTGTTCTCCGAAGCGCCGGTCGCCGCGGCGATCTCCGCGTACGGCATGCCCTCGACGTGGAAGAGCACGAACGCTTCGCGCAACAGGATCGGCAGCCGGTCGATCGCGAGCGCGAGCCGCACGGCGTCCTCGCGCCGCACGAGCGAACTGAGCGCGGAGCGGCGGCGTTCGGCAACGTCGTCGAGCGCGTCCCCGCCGCTGTGCCGCCGCTGCACGTCGCCGCGCAGGCGCTTTCGGCATTCGTTGCACGCGATCGACAGCAGCCAGTTCGCGAAGCGCGACGGGTCGCGCAGCTGGTCGAGGCGCGTCATCGCGAGCTGCAGAGTCTGCTGGAGCACGTCGGCAGAGGCGTGTTCGTCTCCGGTCATCGCGCAGAGGAAGCGTTCGAGTCGGTCCGCGTGCCGGCCGGCGAGTGCGGCGAAGGCGTCGCGATCGCCCGTTCGTGCGAGCGCCACGAGGTCGGCGTCGGGGCGATCAGCGGCCACGGCTCTTCTCCGTCAGGAGCGCCGCGAGATCCTGCAGCGCGCGACCGTGGGCAGGGTTCGCGGCTGCGGCGTCGACGAACCAGTGCAAGCCGTCGACGCCGTCCGGAACGGTGATCGGCGGCAGGCTCGTCGCGCCGACGGCCGCGCCGCGCAGCACATCGAGCAGCAGCACGAGGATTCCGTTGGCGGGGGAATCCGGGCCGGCGCCGGCCGCAACGCGCGCACGCAGTCGCGGAGCGTCCCGCGGACCGCGGAGCACGGCGCTCGCTGCGTCGACGATCTCGCACCATCCGTCGAGCAGCACCGCGATTTCGCCGGCGCCCTGCAGCCATGCCATTTCGGCCGCGTGCAGGCGCGCCGCGCGATCGTCGCGGCAGTGGTGTTCGAGCATGCGCGCCAGCCAGTGTTCGGCGGAACCGAGCGGCAGACGGTCGGCGACGGCAGCGAACGCTCCGGCGCGCTGGTCGGGGGCGGTCGCCGCCGCGGCGAGCAGGCGCGCGAGGGCTTCGTCGGGCGCGGAGTCGCCTCCGCGGAGCGTGCCGACCGCCGCGCGCCAGGCTTCGTCGCCGTGCGACGTTTCGCCGTCGGCGCCGAAGAGGCGCGCGCGCCGCGGTTCGTCGGTCCACGACAGCCACGCGGGGGCGCCTGCGGCGAGGGTCCATGCGAGCCGATGCCGCACGAACGCGGCGCGGGCGAGCGGCCGCGCACCTTCGTCGCCGCCGTCGAGCAGTCGCTCTGCGAGCACCAGCGCCTCGCTCCAGCGCCCTTCGTTCGTGAGTGCCGCGACTTCGGCGCGCCGCGCGGCGGGCGGCGGTTCGCTCGGCAGGGACGGCGTCGCCGGCGGGGGCGAGGTCGGCCGGAACACGAAGGCGCTCACCACGAGAACGGCGGCGAGGCCTGCGATCGCGAAGACATGGAACCGCCGCGGCCCGAGCGGGACCGCGGCACTCGTTCGTGCGGACGGAACGGCGTCGCGGACCGCGGTTGCGAAGGAGGCGGCGTCGGGGAAGCGGTCGCCCGGCTGCTTCTCGAGCGCGCGTCGAACCACACTGTCGAGTGCGGTCGCCTCCGGGCCGAGGTGCGTCGACGGCGGTGGCGGCACCAGCGATTCCACGAGCTTCAGCGCCTGGAAGACGTTCGCGCCGTGGAACGGCGAGCGCGCGGTGAGCAGTTCGTACAGCAGCACGCCGAGTGCGTGTACGTCGGTGCGTTCGGTGGTGGCCTCGGGGCCGTCGAGCAGCTGCTCGGGAGCCATGTATTCGGGCGTGCCGACGATCTCGCCCGTGCGTGTGATCGGAGCGTCGTCCTGCACCGCGCGCGCGATGCCGAAGTCGAGCACGCGCACGCTGCCATCGGGCTCGACCATCACGTTGTCTGGCTTGATGTCGCGATGCAGCACACCTTCCGCGTGCGCCGCCGCAAGCACGTCGGCCGTCGCGGCCGCGATGCGTGCGGCTTCGGCGACCGGGAGCGCGCCCCGGCGCAGGCGCTCACGCAGCGTGCTGCCCGCGACGAATTCGAGCACGAGGTACGGCCGGTCGCGCGCGGTGTCGTTGCCGTGGATCTTCACGACGCCGGGGTGGCGAACGCGCGCCGTGAGCCGCGCCTCGCGCGCGAAGCGTTCGCGGACGGAGGCCAGCTGGTCGAGCGGCATCGCCGGCAGGACCTTGAGCGCGACCTCGGTGCCGAGTTCGCGGTGGCGCGCGAGGTAGACCTCGCCCATGCCGCCGGCGGCGATCAGGCGCACGGGCTCCCATGGGCCGAGCAGCCCGGGGCCCGGCGGCGCGCTGCAGTGCGGACACGCCGTCGGCAGCACTCCGGTCGCGGCGAGCGCGATCGTCTTCGTGCAGGAAGAGCAGCGGAACTGCATCGTGGGTCAGACGTCGCGGAAGCGGTCGACGTAGCGGCGGAGCGTCCTGGCGTGACCATCCGCGATCTCGCGCACACGCTGGAGATCGGCATCGTCCGTCGACGGGAACAGGCCGCGGGCGTCGTCGACCGCGCGCTGCAGGGAACGATCGGCGTCGGCCCAGCGCCGCGCGTCGCACGACGCCGCCATCTCCGCGAGTCCCCGTGCCAGCACGGCGATCGCCGCGTTCTTGCGCACCTCGAGATCGATGGCGTCCGGGGACGGGGCGAGCACAAGGCCGCGCGGCATCGCGCGCCATCCGGCGAACATGCTGCCCACGCTGGTTTCGCTTCGCGAGGCCGCCGATTCGAAGCTCATGGTGGCGCGCGCGACCGCGGTGTCCATGCCGCCGGTGACGAGCCGGCACCGTACCATGACGACGCCGGTCGCTCCGGCGTTGAGGTCGGGGAGGCTGGCGCGCAGTTCGCGATCGGTTGCACCCGCCCGCAGGCGTTCGTCGTACCACTGGAGGGGTTCGACGCAGTCCGGCAGGGTCACCTGGAGCCGAACCCGTCGGGCGACCGGCGCGAGCAGTGCCTCGGCCTCGTTCACGAACACCTTCTGCACGTCGGCGGAGTCGGCAACGAAGTGGAAGAGTCCTCGCGCACCGTCGGCGATGCGCTGCAGCGTGGGCACGTCGAGGTCCTGGCCGACGCCGATCGTGCTGATGTCGATCGTGGTCTCCGCGCGTGCGGTTGCGTCGCCGACGATGCGCGCGGGGTCGGTGACGCCGGTGTTGGCGATGCCGTCGGTGAGCACGATGGCGCGGCGGGTGCGCGACCCGGTGTCGGCGCGCGTCAGTTCGTCGATGCCGAGCATCAGCCCGGCGTGCAGGTTCGTGCTGCCTTCGGCCCGCAGGCCGTCGATCGCGTCCCGGAGCCACCGGCCGTCGCCGCGGCGGCGCATCCCTGCGATCACGCGCGCCTCGGTCGAGAAACCGACGAGAGCCACTTCGTCGTCCGGGCGCAGACGGTCCGCGAACGCGCGCAGGCCGGCCTGCACCGCCGTCAGCTTCCCCGCTTCGGCCATCGAACCGCTCGTGTCGACGACGATCGCGACGGCGCAAGGCGGCGCCAGCGAGCGATCGCCGAGCGAGCCGGTCGTGTAGCCGATCTGCAGCCACACTTCGTCGCCGGCCCGCGCCGCCGGCCGATCGAAGCGAACATCGAGTGCGACGTCTTCCCCCGCGGCCGGCAGCGGCAGACGGTGGCGGTGGTAGTTGACGAGGTCGCGCACCACGACGTCGCGGGCGCTCGGCAGGCGGCCGAGTTCGGCGAGCTCGCGCGCGCGGGCGTGGCCGAAGGTGCTCCCGGAGTCTTGCGCGGTCGCGGTAGCGAGCAGCAGCACGAGCGAGGCGGGGAAATGTGGAGAAAGGCGCATGTTCGTTCTCTCGGTTCGGGTTCGGCCGAGAGATCCGCGAGCCGCGCGAACCTTACCGCGGTGTCGTGCCCGCGGTGGCGCCGACATCCGGGGAGTCGAATGCGGCGGGCCCTCGGTATAGTGTTGCCCCCGAATCCCGACCCCAATGCAAACCTCCAACACCACGGCAGGCACCGAGAAGGGCCTCCAGGATCTCGACCAGATCGTCATCCGCTTCGCCGGCGACAGCGGCGACGGCATGCAGCTGACGGGGGATCAGTTCACGCGGACGACCGCGCTGATGGGCAACGACATCGCGACGTTCCCCGACTTCCCCGCCGAGATCCGCGCGCCCGCCGGCACGCTGCCCGGCGTCTCCGCGTTCCAGCTCCGGTTCTCGAGCTTCGACATCCACACGCCGGGCGACGCGCCCGACGTGCTCGTCGCGATGAACCCGGCGGCGCTGAAGGTGCACCTGAAGGAGCTGCGCAAGGACGGGATCCTCTTGCTGAACACCGCGTCGTTCAGCGCGCTCGACCTGAAGAAGGCGAAGTACGAGAAGGACCCGCGCACCGACGGCACGTTGTCGGGCTGGCGCGTGATCGAGGTCGATCTCGAGGCGCGCACGCTCGAGGCGCTCGCGACCAGCAAGCTCGACAACCGCGGCAAGGAACGCTGCAAGAACATGTACGCGCTCGGCATCCTCTACTGGATGTTCCACCGCGACATGGCGCCGACCGAGAAGGCGATCGCGGCGAAGTTCGGCAAGAAGCCGGAGCTCGTGGAAGCGAACCTGATGGCGATGAAGGCCGGCTTCGCGTACGCGGAGACGACCGAGATCTTCCAGACGGCGTACCGAGTGCCGCCGGCGCAGATGAAGCCCGGCACGTACCGGAACATCATGGGCAACCAGTCGCTGTGCCTCGGCCTCGTCGCCGCGGGCCAGAAGGCCGGACTGCAGCTGTTCCTCGGCAGCTATCCGATCACGCCGGCGTCGGACATCCTGCACCAGCTGAGCACCTACAAGCACCACGGCGTCGTCACGTTCCAGGCGGAGGACGAGATCGCGGCGGTGTGCAGCGCGATCGGCGCGTCGTACTCGGGCAGCCTCGGCCTCACGTCCACGTCGGGTCCGGGCATGGCTCTGAAGGCCGAAGCGATCGGTCTCGCGGTGATGGCCGAGCTGCCGCTCGTGATCCTCAACGTGCAGCGCGCCGGGCCGAGCACGGGCATGCCGACGAAGACACAGCAGGCCGATCTGCTGCAGGCGATGTACGGTCGCAACGGCGAGTGCCCCGTCGCGGTGATCGCGGCGTCGACGCCGGCGGACGCGTTCGAAGTCGGCTACGAGGCCGTGCGCATCGCGGTGAAGTACATGCTGCCGGTGGTCGTGCTCTCCGACGGCTACATCGCGAACGGCAGCGAGCCGTGGCTCCTGCCGGACCCCGAGAAGCTGCCTGCGATCAAGGTTTCGTTCGCCCCCGAGGGGCAGCCCGGAACGAAGTTCATGCCCTACGCGCGCGATGCGAAGACGCTCGCACGGCCGTGGGCGAAGCCCGGAACCAAGGGCCTCGTGCACCGCATCGGCGGCATCGAGAAGGCCGACGTGACCGGCAACATCTGCTACGAAGCGGACAACCACCAGCACATGGTGGACACGCGCGCGCAGAAGGTCGCGAACATCGCTGCCGACATCCCGCCGATCGAGACGATCGGCCCGCGCACCGGCGACGTGCTCGTGCTCGGCTGGGGCAGCACGCGCGGCGCGATCACCGCGTCGACGCTGCGGCTGCAGAAGGACGGCCACAAGATCAGCTGCGCGTGCCTGCGTTACCTGAACCCGCTGCCGAACGACCTCGGCGACCTGATGCGCGGCTTCAAGAAGGTCGTGCTGCCCGAGATGAACAAGGGCCAGCTCGCGATGATCCTGCGCAGCAAGTACCTGATCGACGTGCAGAGCTACAGCCAGGTGAACGGCCAGCCGTTCAAGAGCCACGACATCCACGCATTCCTGCAGAAGACGCTCGACAGCGTCGCGAAGGAGACCCGCCGATGACCGCCGTCCCGTTGACCAAGAAGGACTACAAGACCGACCAGGAAGTGCGGTGGTGCCCCGGCTGCGGGGACTACTCGATCCTGAACGCGGTGCAGGGTGCGTTCGCGAAGCTCGGCAAGCAGCTGCACGAGACGGTGATCGTCTCCGGCATCGGCTGCAGTTCGCGCTTTCCGTACTACATGGAGACGTTCGGCTTCCACACGATCCACGGGCGAGCGCCCGCGATCGCGACCGGCGTCAAGACGAGCAACCCCGCGCTCGACGTGTGGGTCGTCACCGGCGACGGCGACGCGATGTCGATCGGCGGCAACCACTTCATCCACGCGATGCGGCGCAACGTCGGGCTGAAGATCCTGATGTTCAACAACCGCATCTATGGCCTCACGAAGGGCCAGTTCTCGCCGACCAGCGAGCAGGGCAAGGTCACGAAGAGTTCGCCGCTCGGCAGCGTCGACTACCCGTTCTCGCCGATCGCACTGTCGCTCGGTGCTGGCGGCACGTTCATCGCGCGCGGCATCGACGTCTTCGGGCCGCACCTCGAGGACACGATCTGCAAGGCGGCGGCGCACAAGGGCACCGCGCTCGTCGAGATCTACCAGAACTGCAACATCTTCAACGACGGCGCCTACAAGGGCTTCACCGACAAGGAAGTGCGCGACGAACGCATCCTCTACCTCGAGCACGAGAAGCCGCTGCTGTTCGGCGCGAACAAGGACAAGGGCATCCGTTTCGACGGCAACTTCCAGCCGCAGATCGTCACCGGCAGCGACCTCGGCAAGGCCTTCGTGTGGGACGAGACCGCGGCGAACGTCGCGCCCGCGATGGCGCTCGCGACCATGAGCGAAGCCGAGTTCCCGGTGCCGGTGGGCGTGTTCCGTCGCCGCGAGAAGCCGAACTTCGAGTCCGGCATCCAGGCGCAGGTCGCTGCCGCGAAGGCGAAGAAGAAGGAGTCGCTGCGCGACCTCCTGTTCGCCGGCGAGATCTGGGACGTGTCGTAGCGGCGCTGCGCCGCTCGATGGCCGGTCCGCGGTAGCCTGCCGACATGTCGACCTGGACACCGAGGGATCCGGACTTCGAGCAGCGGGTGCGGGGCAGTTACGCGCGGCAGGCCGCGATGGCGTTTCTCGGCGCCACCATGGCGCGCGTCGCGCCCGGCGAGGTCGTCCTCGAACTGCCGTTCCGCTCCGAGATCACGCAGCAGCACGGCTTCGTCCACGCGGGGATCGGCGCGAGCGTGATGGACAGCGCCTGCGGCTACGCGGCGCTGACCCTGATGGACGGCGGCACCGGCGTGTTGAGTGTCGAGTTCAAGGTGAACCTGCTCGCGCCGGCGCAGGGACACCTGTTCCGGGCGATCGGGAGGGTCGTGCGCGCGGGTCGAACCCTGGTCGTGACCTCCGGCGAACTTCGCGCCTTCGCGGGCCCGGAGGACCGGTCGGACGGCGCCCTCGTCGCGATGATGACCGCCACGATCATGACCATTCGCGACCGGCCGGACCTGCTCGACTAGGCGATCGCCGCAAGGAGACGGGTGAAATATCACGATGTCGTGATATGTTGATCCAGCCCGTGGCATCAGCCCTCGCCAACCTTCAGTCGACCCTGAAACTGTTGTCGGACCCCGTCCGGCTGCGGCTGTGCGCTCTGCTCGCGCGGGCGGAGCTGGCGGTGCAGGAACTGGTCACGATCACCGGGCTGCAGCAGAGCCGGATCAGCAACCACCTGTCGCTCCTGAAGCGCCAGGGGCTCGTACGCGACCGGCGCGAAGGGACGTGGAGCTTCCACTCGCTCGCGGAACCGCACGACGAGGGGCCGATGTCGCCTCCTTTGTTCGCTGCGACGATCCAGCCGTTCCTCGACTCGGAGGAAGGCCATGCCGACTGGCACGCGTTGCTCGCGGTGCTCGACCAGCGACGCGCCGGCAGCCGCAGCACACACGATCGCCTCGCCGACGGGTGGCCGACCGATGCGCAGGAGACGGCGCTCGGCACGTTGCGCGCCGAAATCCTCGCCGAGGCGTGGCCGTGCGGCGACAAGGTTGCCGACCTCGGCTGCGGCACCGGCTTCCTCGCAGGCTGGCTCGCGGAGCGCGGCGCGTCCGTGATCGCGATCGACCACAGCGAACGCATGCTGCGCACCGCGCGGGAACGAATCGGGCCGGCGGTCACGTTCCGCCAGGGCGAGCTCGATGCACTGCCTCTGACCGCGAACGAAGTCGACGCGGCGTTCTGCAACCTCGTGTGGCACCACGTGCCCGACCACGGTGCGGCGGCGCGCGAGGCGTTCCGCGTACTGAAGCCCGGCGGCAGGATCGTGGTCAGCGACCTCCTGCCGCACGAACACGAATGGATGCGGCCCGCGATGGGCGACCTTCGCCTCGGTCTCGAGCCGAAGCAGGTCCAGGTCGCGCTGGCGCGCGCCGGCTTCGTCGATCTGCGCGGCACGACCGCGCGCGATCGTTGCCGCATCGCGCGCGGCGGCGACGAAGCGACCGAACTCCCGATGTTCCTCGTCGGCGGGCAGAAGCCCGCCGCCAAGGCATGACCTTTCCGTTTCCTCCTCTCATCCACACGACACGACCATGACCGCCACCAACACCCCGAAGACCAAGAAGGCCCCGAAGACGACGGGCGCCGTGCTCTCTGCTTCCGACTTCAAGGTGAAGAACCTCGCCGACGCCGACTTCGGCCGGAAGGAGATCCAGCTCGCCGAGGTCGAGATGCCCGGCCTGATGGCCATCCGCGACGAGTACCGGAAGAAGCAGCCGCTGAAGGGCGCGCGCATCACCGGCTCGCTGCACATGACGATCCAAACCGCGGTGCTCATCGAGACGCTGGTCGACCTCGGTGCCGAGGTCCGCTGGGCCTCGTGCAACATCTTCAGCACCCAGGACCACGCCGCTGCCGCGATCGCGGTCGGTCCGAAGGGCACCGTCGACAAGCCGCGCGGTGTTCCGGTCTTCGCATGGAAGGGCGAGACGCTCGAGGAGTACTGGTGGTGCACGGAGCAGGCGCTCACGTGGCCCGGCCACGACGGCCCGAACATGATCCTCGACGACGGCGGCGACGCGACCATGATGGTCATGAAGGGCGCTTCCTGGGAGAAGGCCGGCAAGCTGCCCGCGATCAAGAAGGACGACGGCGAGGACTGGGTCGAACTGATCAAGTGCCTGAAGCAGTCGATCGCCGCGAATCCCGGCAAGTGGACGAAGATGCTGCCCGGCATCCGCGGTGTCAGCGAGGAGACGACGACCGGTGTGCACCGTCTCTACCAGCTGCAGAAGGAAGGCTCGCTGCCGTTCCCCGCGATGAACGTCAACGACAGCGTGACGAAGTCGAAGTTCGACAACGTCTACGGTTGCCGGCACTCGTTGACGGACGGCCTGATGCGCGCGACGGACGTGATGCTGTCGGGCAAGGTCGCGGTCGTCTGCGGCTACGGCGACGTGGGCAAGGGCTGTGCGCAGTCGCTGAAGGGCCAGGGCGCGCGCGTCATCGTCACCGAGATCGACCCGATCTGCGCGCTGCAGGCGTCGATGGAGGGCTACCAGGTCCTCACCGTCGAGGATTGCGTCGGCTACGCGGACATCTTCATCACCGCGACGGGGAACTACCAGGTGATCACCGTCGATCACATGAAGCGGATGAAGAACAACGCGATCGTCGCGAACATCGGTCACTTCGACAACGAGATCGACATGGCCGGTCTCGCGAAGGTGTCCGGCATCGAACGCCAGAACATCAAGCCGCAGACCGATCGGTGGGTCTTCCCGGACGGCCACGGCGTGATCGTCCTCGCCGAAGGTCGCCTGATGAACCTCGGCTGCGCGACGGGGCACCCGAGCTTCGTGATGAGCAACTCGTTCAGCAACCAGGTGATCGCGCAGATCGAGCTGTTCAACAACCACACGAAGTACGACAAGTGCGTCTACACGCTGCCGAAGCACCTCGACGAGAAGGTCGCGCGCCTTCACCTCGACAAGCTCGGTGCGAAGCTGACGAAGCTCAGCAAGAAGCAGTCGGAGTATCTCGGTGTGTCGGTCGAGGGACCGTTCAAGCCGAGCCACTACCGCTACTGAGGCACGTGCGGACCACGGGCTTCGCCCGCCCGGGTCGGAGCCGACGCCCGCGACGGGCGCGGCTCAACGGCGACAGGCTGGGTCGAGCTTGCGTTCCGACCCTCGGGGGCGGTCGTTCGCCGATGAGGAACCGCCGAGGCCCGTGCGAACCACGGGTTTCGCCCGCCCAAAATGGAGCCGCCGCGCGCCGCTCAGAAGATCGCAAGGTTCTCGAGCGGCCAGAAGCGCGCGCGCACGCGTCCCTTCAGCAAGTCGCCCGCGACGAGCCCGAACTCGCGCGAGTCGCAGCTGACGGGGCGGTTGTCTCCGAGCACGAAGAACTGGCCCTGCGGCACGACGAACTCGGCGAGTTCCTGACGGTCCGTGATGCTGCCGTAGTCGTCCGCCACCTGGCCGTTCACGAACAACAGGCCGTTGTGCATCGATACACGATCGCCCGGCAGGCCGACGACGCGCTTCACGAAGTCGATGCTCGGATCCAGCGGGTAACGGAGGATCGCGACGTCGCCGCGGTTGGCGTCGCCGAGGTTGTAGGCGACCCGGTCGACGACGAGCCGATCGCCGTCGTGCAGGCAGGGCTCCATCGAGTGTCCGCGCACCACGGAGACCTGGATCGCGAACACGTGCAGCGCGACCAGCAGGCTGATGCCGATGAGCGCATCGAGGAGCAGGCGCGTACCCTTCGGCGAGCGGCGTGCGGGTCTCGGGCATGGCACCGCCGGGTTCGTGCGTCGCGCACCGGTGTCGTTGCGGCGGTGGGGGAGATCCTCGTACATGGCCGCCGCTATCGGCGCGACCACGGGCGCGGCTTTCGTCGCCGCCGTGGCTGCTTCGCGAGGCGGCGCTGCTCGGCGAAACCCGGATCAGGAGTTTCCCTGAGTCCGCAGCACACGATCTCCCTCGCTCTTGCGGAAGAATTCGCCTTGGCAGCGACCGATCGCGGTCGGTGTCTCGATACCGGTTGAACGCGTCAAGCCGTGGGGCACGGGCTTCCGAAATCGCTTCCGCGCCCATGAGTCATTCGACCCTCAGCCATCTTGCGCTCGCAGAGCGGACCCGACGGGAGATCCTGCACAAGAGCGACCTGATCCCGCCGTTGCCGGATCTCGTGGCGCGCGTTCTCGCGGTGCTCGGTCGGCAGGAGACCGAGCCGACGGATCTCGAGCGCCTGCTGCAGAACGATCAAGTGCTCGTCGCGAGGATGCTCGCGATGGTCAACTCGCCCTTCTACGGCATGAATCGGACGATTCGGACCGTGAAGGAGGCCGTGATGGTTCTCGGCTTCCGGGGCGTGCGGAGCCTGGTGCTCGCGACGAGCACGGCGAAGTTCATGCAGCGCGACTTCTCGTGCTACGGCCACGACCAGAAAGGGCTCTGGCTGCACGCTGCATCGGTCGCCGCTGGCGCGAAGGCGCTCGCGAAGGCGTGCAAGCTCGGATCGAACGAAGCGGAGCAGATGTTCGTCGGTGGGCTCTTGCACGACATCGGCAAGCTGTTGCTCGTCCCCTACCTGGCGGAACACCAGAAGAACCTGTGCGCCGCTGCTTCGATGACCGAGTACGAGCGGCAGGCGATCGGCATCGACCACACCGAAGCGGGTTCACTGGTGAGCGCGAAGTGGAACCTGGCTTCGGACATCCAGGCGCTCATCAAGGGGCACCACGACGAGACGTCGGGTCAGGATGCGAAGTCGATGGCGATCGTCCGCCTCGCGGATGCGACCTCGCACGCGCGTGGGATCGGTTACCTGCCCGCGAAGGCCCCGGTCGAGAAGGTCCTGGATTGCGATCTGCAGGCCCTCGGCCTGTCTCGCGAGTCGTGGTCACCGCTGCGCGACGACCTGGCCGCGACGATGGACGAGGCCGTTGCCTCACTCGGCAGCCTCGGTGCCTGAACAGCCGTGATCCCTGTCGCCACTCGCGAGAGTTGTCCGGTCGACTCCTTCGTCGCACTCCACGAGTGTGGGACGAAAGACGAACTCGTGCAGTGCATGGCGGGGATCCTGAGCAAGGCGGTTCCCGACGTCGGCGCCGCCGTCTGTCTGGCCGACAACATCACCGGGCTGCGGGTCCAGGTCGCGACGGGTGGGTTCGATGCGATGCCGGGTGACGATGCGGCGGAGATCGCTTCCGCGATGGACGCCGAACGCCGCCTGCCCATCCGCTTCCGTTCCTACTCGCTCGGCGAACTGCTCCTCGATCGTGCACCCGGCTCCGCTGGTCCGATCTTCGAAACCGCCGTCGCGCACTTCGGCGCCGCACTCGGCAACCTGACCCTCAACGAAGCGTCGCGCCGCGACAACGACGACTACTTCGCCCTTCTGCAACTCGACGACGAGGGGCTGGTCCTGTTCCAGGAGCAGGATCCGGAAGCCGCGCTCGCCGGACTGCTGGACGTCGCGCGCACGAAAGCGGTCCGCTCGAACGCGGGCGCCCTCTGGGTGCTGCGCGAGATCGGGGATCCGTCTTCCGGCCTGTCACTGCAACAGGCGCTCGGCATGCCCGAGGCGATGCTGCAGGGCCTGCGATGCGCCGATGCGGGTGCCGCGTGGCCCGATGTGCTGCTGGGCAGTCCTGCGCACCTCGCCACACCCGAGCAGGACGGTTCCCTCGCGATGATCGCCGCGGGCAGCGTGCCGCCGGCGCTCCGCAACGTGGTCGTGGTCCCGCTCCGCTGCAACGGCATGGACGCGGGATTGTGCGTGCTGTTCAACGCGGAGGTCGATGGTCTCGGCGACGGCGACGTGCTCCGCCGCTTGCGCCGCCTCGGCGAAGTCGGCGCCGTCCTGCTCCACCGCCTCCGCCTCGAGGCGATGCACGCGAAGAACCGGTCGCGGGAACGCGAACTCGAGATCGCCGAGACGATCCAGAAGCGGTTGCTCCCGACGACGGCGCCGAAGGTGCCCGGGTTGGCGTTCGCATGGCGTTCCGTCGCCGCCGAGAACATCGGTGGCGACTACCTCGACGTGTTCCAGACCGAAGGAAGCCACGTCCACGCGATCGTCGCCGATGCATCCGGGCACGGGATCAACTCGGCATTGCTGATGAGTTCGTTCCGCTCGAACTACCGCGCCCATGCGGCACGGCGAGCGCTGCCCGAACTCGTTGCTGCGCTCAACGACGAAGTCGTCGCCGAGGTCGGGCCGACGGGCATGTTCGTCACGTCCGTGTTCCTCCGCATCGATGCCGCATCGAGGCGGGTGCAGATCTGCAGCGCCGGACACACTCCCGTGCTGATCCTGCGCGCAGCCACCGGGACCGTGGAGCGAGTGGATTCGATGGGGCCGCCGCTCGGATTCATGGCCGGTACCGCGTTCGAGTCGGCCGATGTCTCGCTCGGGTCCGGCGACCTCGTCCTGCTCCACACGGACGGAGTCACGGAGGCGACGGACGCCGACCGCGAGATGTTCGGCGAGGAGGCGCTGGTCGAGGAGATGCGGCGTCACCACGGCGTGACGCCCGACATCTGCCTCGGTGCGATCCACCTGCGACTCGCCGCGTTCACCGGCAAGTCACGGTACGACGACGACGTCTCGATGGTGCTGATCCGCGCCGAGTGAGCTCGGGTCAGGGCGTCGCGAGCCAGCGGCATCCGGTCATCAGACGAAGCTCTTGCGGCGCGTGCTGCTGTCGATGCCGAGTGCCTTGCGGTACTTCGTGACGGTGCGGCGCGCGATGTGGATGCCGCGCTTGCCGAGTTCCTCGACGAGCTGGTCGTCGGAGAGCGGGTTGTCCTTGTCCTCTGCGTCCACGATCTGCTTCAGCGTGTCCTTCACGGCCTGCTGGCTCACCATGTCGCCCGAATCCGACTGGGTGCCGCTGCTGAAGAACCTCTTCATGTCGAAGATGCCCTGGGGCGTCTGGATGTACTTGCCAGACGCCGCACGACTCACCGTGCTGATGTGCACGTGCACCGCGTCCGCGATGTCCTGCATCTTCATCGGCTTCAGCTGTTGCACGCCGTGGCGCAGGAACCCCTCCTGCCGGCGCACGATCTCGGTCGCGACGCGCTCGATCGTGTTCTGTCGTTGGTGGACGGCCTCGATGAACCACTTCGCGGCTTCGATCTTCCGGCGCAGCCACTCGTAGAGTTTCGGGTCCTTGCGCGCCTCCTGCAGGAGGTTGCGGTTGATCGGCGACAGCGACAGGTCGGGCAGCGAGCCGCGTTGCGTCTTCACCTCGAAGCGCCCGTCGACCTCTTCGATGACCACGTCGGGGACCACGCCCGTCGGCGCCGGTCCGGAGAACTCCGACCCGGGGTGCGGATTGCAGTGCACTCGCAGGAAGTCGCGGCTCTCGACGATCTCCTCGATGGAAGCGCCCGTGTCCTTCGCGATCTTGGGCAGCCGGTTCATGGCGAGGTCGTCGAGGTGGTTCTCGACGATCGTCCGCGTCAGCGGTCGCACGAACGTCATGTGGTCGAGCTGCATCAGGAGGCAGTCGCGCAGGTCGCGGGCGCCCACGCCGATCGGGTCGAGGTCGCGCACGACCTGTACGGCTTCTTCGGCGAGCGGGATCGGAACGGCGAGTTCCTGCGCGATCTGCTCCGGGGACTCCGCGAGGCGGCCGTTCCGGTCGAGGGAGTAGACGACGTGCTCGATGACCCGGATCAGGTTGGGCTCGGACTCCTGCGTCCGCACCTGCGTCATCAGATACTCGGGAAGCGACGTCGAGCGACCGGGCGTGTTGTTGAGCGCTTCGAGTTTCTTGTCCTCGTCGTCACCGGAGTACGAGCCGACACGATTGCGCCACGTCGGTTCGAGCCGCGCTTCGAGTTGGTCCATCTCGGCCGACAGCTCGCGGTGCAGGCGATCCTCGATCGGCTGCTCCTGGGGCGGCGTCGCGACGGCGGTCTCGCCGTTCTCCGTCTCGTCCTTCCGCTCGAGGAAGGCGTTCTCCTGCAGTTCCTGTTCGACCTGGTCCTTCAGCTCCATCAGGGGCATCTGGAGGACCTGCATCGCCTGGATCATCTGCGGCGACTGCACGAGTCGCTGCTCGGTGCGCAGGGATTGGGACAGGCCGAGTCGCATCATGTTCTTGTAGCGACTTCGTCCCGACAGGTCACGGTCCGCGGCCCGCGGATTGCGAGGCGCCGCGGACGGTGCTCACCAGCTCACGACGGTGGCAAGGGTCGTGCGGAACGTGCGGCCGTCGAGTGTGACGAGCGGACCGTCCCCGTGCTCGATCGCCTGTCCCTTCGCCACGGCGCCGTCGTGCGCGAAGCGGGTGCTCGCCGTGGTCGTGAGCCCGAGAACGCCGCCCTGGGGCAGCGCCGCCTGTGCGACCGGGGGCGTGAACTGCATGCAGTGCCCGAGCAGGTCGAGGTGCTCGCCGGTGCCGACCGCGGCTGCCCGCACCCGGATCCACGTTCCGGCCTGCAGCGTCACCACGACCGGGTTGTGCATGCTCGCCTCCTGCGCGATTTCGATCGGCAGACCGGCGATCGTGTTGGTCTCGAGCAGCCGAGCGATCGTGCCCATGCGCCCGTGCAGGGTCGGGAAGACGATCTCGTGCAGCCGTCGCGCGGGGCCGTTGTCGGCGTCGACCGGCACCAGGGACCCGGTGGTCCGCACGCTCACGGTCTGCAGCAGGCGCTCTTCGAGTCCGCGCAGCAGGGTTTCGACCATGGGGATCGTGCGCTCGTTCCCGGACACGAACAGGTGGTGCCCGCTCTCGTGGATCGAGAACGTCGTCTCGGCGTCGGCGCCGAGCGACGCGCGGATCCAGTCCTGCAGCGCCTCCGGCGTGAGAACCCCTGGCCCCTCTTCTTCTTCGACGCCCGGCTCGTCTTCCGTAGGCCGTGTCGGTGGCGGCGAGACCCGCCGTGTCAGGGCGGAGCTGGTCAGCGCCCCGCAGGGAAAGATGCCGAAGCGAGCGCCGGTCCGCGCAGCGGGCGGCGTTCGCGCGGCGACCCGGATCGTCAGCATCGTGCGACCGCCGCTCGAGTCGTCGCCGGTTTCGGTGATCGCCAGTGCGCCGCCGTTCCGGATGCGGCCCGAGCAGGCTCCGAACGTCGTCTCGAGCGTCGGGACTTCGAGGTCCGGCTGGCCGGCGACTCCGGTCGGCTGGCGCCGCACGGACCCGCGCCGCTGTGCGAGGCCGAACTGCGTCATCACGACCACGTCGTCGCCCGACACCAGCAGGTGCGGCACCACGACGACGCGGCCGCCCTCACCGAACGACGCGGGCGTCGGCTGCGAAGCGGACGCCTTCTGCGCCACCTCCACGTCGATGTCACGCACGTATGGTGTCCAGCGTTGGCCGTCGAGCAGGACGGGGCGACCGCTGCGCGCGACGGTGCGGGCTCGCCACAGGGCCTTCGCGTTCTTCGTGAACTCGGCGAATTCGCGCGGGTCGAGCACACCGTTGGGTGGGTCGCCGGCGGGCGCTTCCCAGAGCGTGGCTTCGATCTCGAGCGGGCGGAGCAGCGCGTCCGCGATCTCCTTCACGCGTTCCCGCACCTGGGCGACGACCGCGCTGTCGCCCGACACCACGAGGTTGTCGTTGATCGACTCGATGTGCAGGGTGTCGTTCTCGGTGTCGTGTGCGAACAGCGCCCGCAGGAACTCGACGCCGCCGTCGATGGGGAACTGTTGTTCGGCGTTGCTCGACTGCAGCAGGTCGGGGCCGTTGACGACCTGGAGCATCGTGATCCACTGAGGCGGCGCGATCGCCTGGTTCGGACCCGCCACGTGCGGCACGGGCAGGACTTCGAGAGCGGCGCGGCCGTCCTGTGGGGTTTGCAGGCCGGCGGCGAACAATGTGAGTGCGGTCGGTACGGAGATCATGCGGGGAACCTCGGTGGGTGGGCGAACAGGAGGGGCGGGCGGCGTCAGTCGCTCGGGTCCGCGGGCCGGCCGCGGAACCACTGTGCGAGCGGCGGGAACTCGGCGAACGAGCCTTCGCGCAGCATCGCGAGGGCTCGCGGGCCGGGGGGCAGCGCCGCGAGCCACGGCTCGGCTCCTGCCAGCCCCGCCCGCGCGAGGGCCGCTCGCAGCAGGAACGCCCCGTCGTCGTGCGCGGCGCGATCGACGAGCCGGGCGAGTACGTGGCTCGGTTGACGCGAGAGTGCGAATGCCGCCGCGTGCGCCTCGGCGTGCGGCGCTTTGCCGATGCGATCGAGCAGCAGCGGCACCAGGGTCGGATCGCCCCCGAAGCCCAGGGCGAGCAGGCAGTGCACCCGGCGCGGCGACGAGGTCGTGGTGCGCAGTTCGTTCGCGACGTCCGCGAACGTCGCGTCGGCCTGGCCGGCGAACCACGTCTGGCCCGCGAACGGATCCTCGCCGAGGAGACCGCGGTCGGCGAGCGACTGCCAGGCGTCGAGCAGCAGCAGTCCCGCACCGGTGGTGCGCAGGCCGCTGCGCAGCGCGGCGGCGATCGGCTCGGCCAGAGCGGGCCGGCGCCGGAGGACGCGGAGCAGCGACGCGTCGATCCTGGACTCGCCGAGCCGGGCTGCGGCGACCACGACCCCCAGGTCGTCGACGTCGACCGTCGGTGCGCGCACGTCGAGACGACCGAGATGGCGGAGGAGTGCCGCCACGAAACGCGCTTCGCCGCGCGCCGCGTGGATCCCTTCGCGCAACGCTTCGTGGTCCGTCGACGTGCGGTCGGGCGCGCCGGCGAGCACGGCGATCAGCGCGAGGTCGGCGTCGGGGCCGGCGGTGCCGGGAGCCGCGACTCTCTGCACGAGGAGCCGGATCGTCGCGAGCCGTTCCGCAGCCGAGATGGTGTCGTCGACTCCGAGCCGGCGCAGGTACGAGGTCGGCGCGAAGCGGATGTCGTGCGCGCGGCTCGCCGTCGACCGCTTCGCCTGCTCGGCGAACCGCGGCGCGGCGTCGGCGGCGATCAGGATCTCGCCCGGATCGGCCGGCTCGCTCGGGGGGGCGACCGAGGGCACGATCACTTCGACTTCGCGGCACGGGGTCAGGACGGGAGTCTCCTTCGCGCCATCGTTCGCCGCGGGAACAGCCGGTGCCGGCCGGGTGGAGGACCAGACGACGACGCCGATGGCCATGGCCAGCGTCACCGCGGCTGCGACGATCCACGCCCGCCGCGGTCCGCCGCCCGCGACCGGCGCGGCGGCCTCTTCTTCGATGGCAGCGAACCAGCGCCTTTCCAGCGCCGCGAGCGCCATCGCGTCGAGGTCGCGACCGCTGTCGGTCGCGAGCACGGCGTCGAGTCGACGCGCACGTTGCAGGCGGAGCTGGCACGCGCCGCATTCGATCAGGTGGGCCGCCAGCGAGTCGCCGCAGACGAAGTCGAACCCGGTGTCGGCGCCGTTCTGCACGTCGCCGTCGAGGTGCACCGCGAGGATCGCTTCGGTGCGGGGGCACTCCGGCGGCTCGGCGCGCTGCGTCGTGTCGACGGGCCTCATGGGTCGAGGTGCTCCTTCAGCCGGCCCATCACGCGCCGTCGGGCCTCGAGAACGTGCATCCGGGCGGCGACCTGCGAGCAACCGAGCACGTCCGCGATCGCCGCGTAGTCCATCCCTTCGACCGCGCGCAGGTGCAGCGCGGTGCGCTGCTTCGCCGTCAGGCGCTCCATCGCCTCGTCGAGGCGGTCGCGCAGCTCGCGCGCCATCGCGTCGTGCACCATCGGCGCGTCGAAGTGGTCCGGAACGTCGACGTCGAGAGGTTCTGCGGTCGCGCCTCGCCGCCATCGCTGCGGTTCTGCCGCGAGCCGCATCAGGATCCGGAAGAGCCAGGTGCGCAGCGCCGAGTCGCCGCGGAACGACGGCAGTGCGCGGAACGCCCGGACCAGGGTCTCCTGCACGAGGTCCTCGGCCCAGTGCGGGTCGCGGCAGTGGCGGCGGGCGAGGGCGAGCAGGCCCCGGAGGTGCGGGTGCACGAGCGGCTGGAAGGCGGCGGCGTCGCCCGCGCGGCAGCGGTCGAGCCAATGGCGTTCCGTGTCGTTGGTCGGCGTCGGTCGCGGTCGTTCGCCCACTCGCTGGTCCATGGGAATGACTCTAGAGACCCGTCGTGGGGGCAGTGCGTCAGGCGGAAAATCGGTTCCCCGGGCAGTTGGCAGCGGCGGCTCGCGCCCGGGTCACCGTCCGATCTTGCCGAGGCTGCCGTAGAAGTTCGTCCAGAAGGTCAGCACGATCGCGACGATGCAGATCACGACGATGCCGTAGACGAGCCCCGTGAATCGCCGCGTCGTGTCGGTGACCGCGCGGGCGGCGACTTCGCGCCGGCGCGACAGCGCGCGATGCAGCGCGTCCTCGAGCTGCCCCGCCTGCTCGCCGGTTGCGAGCAGCTGGCGCGTTTCGGTGTGCAGCGACAACGACTGGGCGAGGGACTCCGTCAGCGAACGGCCGCTCTGCAGCACGCTGTCGGCGATGCGCAGTCGGTTCTGCACCGCCGCGACCGGGACCGCGGCGACGGCGGCCGAGTGGGCCTTCAGCAACGGGATCCCCGCGCCGTACATCGACGACAGTGTCTCGAGGTACGGCAGTTCGGCGAGGCCGGTCGCGATCGATCCGACGACGGGCATGCGGGTCCATCGTTCGTCGCCGCGACGCAGTCCCTTCATCGCCGCGAACACGAGCATCGCCGCGGCTCCGTATGCGATCACGAGGCCGATCAGGAAGCCGTAGCCGATGATGGAAGCCGTCGTGGCGCTCGCCAGCAGCAGCAGGAACATCAGCAGGAACGGGTAGCGAAGCCCGGACCACATAGTCCGGCGGAAGTCGGCGCGGCGTTGCCGTTCGTCGGCGCGGGCCCGCAGCGACGCGGACGCGCGGCCCGTGTGCCATCCGGCGATCACGACGGTCTCCTCGTCGGGCGACAGGATCACGCCCCGGCGACGCAGGACCTCGACGATGGCGCGTTCGTCCTTCGGGTCCACGGCGCCGAGTGATTGCAGGGGCAGACCGGCGTCCAGCGCCGACGCGACGTCGAGGAGCTGCATCGCCGCGTGTTCGTCGGCTCGGATCGACGGCATCGCGGCAGTGTCGGGAGTCGGCGCCAACGCGGCAAGGGGTGCGCCGCCGGACGTGCGCCGCGCCGCGGGCGCCGGCACACTGGCCGCATGAGGATGCCGATCGTGTTCGTCCCGTTCCTCGTCGCCCTGTCCCTCGGTGCGCAGGACCCGGTCGAGGCGTGGGTCGGGCAGGAAGGCGCGCGGCTCGAGGCGCTCTACCTGGATCTGCACCGGAACCCCGAGCTGTCGTTCCACGAACGTGCGACGGCGGCGCGCATGGCGGCAGAGCTGCGGGCGCTCGGCATCGAGGTCACCGAAGGCGTCGGCGGCACCGGAGTCGTCGGTGTGCTGCGGTGCGGCGACGGACCGGTGGGGCTCTTGCGCGCGGACATGGATGCGCTGCCGATCGCCGAAGAGACGGGCCTGCCGTACGCGTCGGCCGTGCGTGCCGAGAGCGCGGAGGGTCGAGCCATCGGCGTCATGCACGCATGCGGCCACGATCTGCACATGACGTGTCTTCTCGGCGCGGCCGCGTGGTTCGCCGGGCACCGCGAGTCGTTCGGGGGCACGCTGGTGTTCCAGTTCCAGCCCGCCGAAGAACGGGCGTCCGGGATGAAGGCAATGCTCGCCGACGGTCTGCTCACGCGCTTCCCGCGGCCTGCGTGGGCGATCGCACTGCACACCGCCCACGACCTGCCGACGGGCCAGGTCGGCATCCGCAGCGGCCCGGCGATGGCGAACGTCGACAGCTGCGACATCACGGTGTTCGGCAAGGGCGGCCACGGTGCTGCACCGCACCTGTGCATCGACCCGATCGTGCAGGCTGCGCAGCTCGTGCTCGACCTGCAGACCATCGTGTCGCGCGAGATCGATCCGCTCGAAGCGTGCGTCGTGACCGTCGGAGCGATCGAAGGCGGAAGCAAGCACAACATCGTGCCCGATCGCTGCGACCTGCAGCTCACCGTGCGCAGCTACTCGGACGCGGTGCGTACGAAGATGCTCGCCGCGATCGAGCGGAAGGCGAAGGCCGTGGCCGCGTCGTTCGGCGCGCGCGAACCGAAGGTGGAGTTCAGCGAGCCGTCGCCCGCGCTCGTGAACCACGCCGAGTTGTCGGCGTCCGTGCGCACGGGACTCGCGGCCGCTCTCGGCGATGCGGCGGTGGTGGAGGTGCCGCCCGCGATGGTCGCCGAGGACTTCGGCCGGTTCGCCGGCGAAGGCATTCCCCTGTGCATGTTCCGGCTCGGGACCGTCGCCCCCGAACGGCTCGCGAGGCTGCAGGCGGAGGGCGCGCTGCCGGCGCTGCACAGCGCCGGCTACTACCCGGACTACGCAGTGGCGCTGCGCACTGGCGTGCGCGCCCTCGTCGCCGCGGTCGGTGCAGCCGCGAAGTGAACGCCGGCTCGCCGCCCGTTCGCGACCGGGGTCACGCCGTGCGGAAGTGTTTGCTCAGCTTCAGTGCCTGGCCCTGGTAGTGCGACGACAGCCGCTTGTCGCCGTACACGACTTCCGGCAGCTCCTGCGTGCGGAAGAACTCGAGCTTGAAGAAGACCTGGCCGTCCTCGAGCAGGAACGGCACGTCGTGCGGCCGCACCTCGAGCACGGCGCGGGTGCCCTTCTCGCCGCCGAAACCGTTGTCGAAGAAACCGGCGTAGTTCGTGCGCAGTTCGCCGATGCCCACGTCGTACGCGACCATCTCGGCGGCGAGGTGGCGCGGCACGCGGATGCGCTCCTTGCTCGCGAAGATGTAGAACTCCTCCGGCTCGACGATGAGCCGACCGTCCTTCGCTTCGGGCACCGGTTCGAAGAACGCGTCGGCGTCGTGGCCGGCCTCCTGCTGCATGTCGACGATGCCGGTGTAACGGCGCGCCACGTAGCCGACCGGGCCCTGGATGTCGCGGTCGCGGCGCAGTGCGACGCCCATCGTGAGGCCGCGGTCGATGCGGAGCTTCTTCATCGGCAGCGGTTCGCCGCGGTCGTCGAACAGGAGTCCCGACTTCTCGTGCTCGGCGCGCAGTTCGTCGTCGCTCAGAGCGGCCTGGCCCTGCGAGAAGCGGATCTGGCAGAGCGAGAGGCCGGTGCGCACACGGACGGGGAAGCTGCGCGGCACGATCTCGAGGAACAACGGCCCGGTGTAGCCCGGCGGCACGGTCTCGAAGCGACCACAGTTGTCCGCGAGCAGTCGCGTGAAGAGGTCGAGGCGTCCGGTGGAGGACTTCGGGTTCGCGCGGATCAGGTGCGGCAGCGGCTGCGCGATGCGTTCGAGCAGCGGGACGATGTAGCAGTGCCCCTTCTCCAGCACGGCGCCGTCCGTGAGATCGAACGCGTAGAGCGTCATCTCCTCGAGCCGGTCGGCGACGCGGACGTTCTCCGGCAGGAATCCCGATCGTACGCGGTAGCCGCGCGTCGCGAGGCGCAGGTCGAGCGAACTCGGCTGGATCTGCGTCGGGGCGATCGCGGGCGTCGACGCGAGCGCGCCCTTGTCGATCAGCGCCCGGATCTGCTGGTAGACGAGGATTCCGTTCGTCATTTCGGCGGCGAAGGCTAGCCGCCTCCGCCGCCCATTGCTCGCGCGAACTCGGCCGCGCGGGTCGCCGTCAGCGCGCGCCCGTGAGCTCGCCCGCGTGCGAGCCGGCGCGGCGCATGTACTCCTCCAGCGTGAAGCTGTCGACGGCGATCGCTTCGCCGCGCGCCGCTTCCGCGGAGTGCACGAGTTCGAGCTCGGCTTCGCTCACGATGCCGCTGTCGAGCGCCTGGTCGAGGAGCTGCTCGGGGCGCGCCTTGGGCAGGCGGCCCTGCCGGACGGCGTCCTTCAGCTTCTTCAGCACCGGCTCGGCGTCGCTGCAGAGGCGCATCGCGTGCTCGAGGCGGCCGAGGGCCGACGACGGGTCCTGCGGCACGAAGATGCGCTTCGTGAGGCGGTCGCGTTGTTCGCCGGGCTGCAGCAGCGTGCGCGCCGCCTTGTGGGTGACGCCGTCGTCGGGACCGCCGCCGAACGGGTTGATGCGGGCCCACAGCCCGCCCGGCAGCGCGAGCGCGCGGCCGAGCACCGGCAGCCGCAGGTTCGCGAACAGCCCTTCGCGCGCGCCCTGCATGCGGGCGAACGCCGTCTCGAGCGCGTGACGCAGCAGCGGCAGGTCTTCGGGCTTCCGGCCCTCCGCCTCGAAGCGCCGCAGTGCGGCGCTCGCGAGGAACATCCACGAGAACCAGTCCGCGAAGCGGCCCGTCAGCTTCTCCTTCCGCTTCAGGTCGCCGCCGAGCGTGCCCATCGCGACGTCCGCGAGGAGCGCGAACTCGGCCGAGGCCCAGTTGAGCCGGCGCCAGTACTGGCGCGCCGCGCCGCGCACCGGCGAGCGGAACAGGTGGCCGCGCGTGAGGCCGAGCAACAGGGTGCGCACGCCGTTCCGGATCACGTGGCCGATGTGCGGCCAGAACGCGCGGTCGAAAGCGCGCGCGTCGTTGCGCGCGATCGCGTCGATCTCGCGGTAGGCGTACGGGTGGCAGCGGATCGCGCCCTGGCCGAAGATCATCAGCGTGCGCGTCAGGATGTTGGCGCCTTCGACCGTGATGCAGATCGGCGTCCCGGTGTACGCGTTCGCGATCAGGTTGCGCGGACCGCGCGAGATCGCCGCACCACCCATGACGTCCATGCCGTCGTTGACGACGGAGCGCCACAGCTCGGTCGTGTTGTACTTCGCGATCGCGGTGACGACCGCGGGCTTCTGGCCTTCGTCGAGCGCGCCGCAGACGAAGCGGCGCGCGGCTTCGAGCAGGTACGCGTTGCCGGCGATGCGCGCGAGCGGTTCCTCGATGCCTTCGAAGCGGCCGATCGGGAGTCCGAACTGCTGACGCACCGCGGCGTACGCGCCCACGGCGCGAGCGACGAGCTGGGTGCCGCCCGTCGCCGTGGCCGGCAGCGAGATGCCGCGGCCCGCGGCGAGGCACTCCATCAGCATCTGCCAGCCGCGTCCGGCGCCGGCGGCGCCGCCGATGATCGCTTCTTCGAGCGGAACGACGACGTCCTTGCCGTTCGTCGGGCAGTTGTAGAACGGCACGCCCATCGGGTCGTGGCGCCGGCCGAGCACGACGCCCGGCGTCTTCGTCGGGATCAGTGCGCACGTGATGCCGGGGAAGGGGCCCTTGCCGAGCAGGTTCTCCGGATCGTGGAGCTGGAACGCGAGCCCGAGCACCGTCGAGACGGCCGCGAGCGTGATGTAGCGCTTGTTCCACGACAACCGGACCATCAGTGTTCCGTCTTCCCCGCGGAACACGACGCCGGTCGCGTTGATCGCGCCCGCGTCCGAGCCGGCGCCCGGCTCGGTGAGTGCGAAGCACGGGATCTCGGCGCCCGTCGCGAGTGCCGGCAGCCAGCGCTGCTTCTGCGCGTCGGTGCCGTAGTGCGAGAGCAGTTCGGCCGGGCCGAGCGAGTTCGGCACCATCACCGTGATCGCGAGCGGCATCGATCGCGACGTCAGCTTCGTCACGACGGCGCTGTTCGCCGACGCGGACAGCCCGAGGCCGCCGTACTCCTTGCCGATGATCATCCCGAAGAACTTCTCGCGCTTCAGGAAGTCCCAGACCTCCTTCGGCAGGTCGCGTTCGTCGTGCACGCGCCAGTCGTCGGTCATCGCGCACACTCGCGCGACGGGGCCGTCGAGGAACGCCTGCTCCTCCGGCGTGAGGTCGGGGTAGCCGGCGGACGCGAGCGCCTTCAGGTCCGGCATGCCGGAGAAGAGCTGGCCGTCGAGCCACACGGTGCCGGCGGCGATCGCGGCGCGTTCGGTCTCGCTGATCGCGGGCAGGAACCCGCTCGCGCGCATGAGGTGCAGGATGCGGTCGCTGAGCAACGTGCGACGCAGTGGCGGCAGCAGCATCACCGCGAACGGCGGGACGAGCACGGCCCATGCCCACCACGGAGCGCCGAAGGCCCAGCCGAGGCCCGCGGCGACGAGGGCCACGACCCAGAGGCGGCTGCCGACGAAGATGGTCGCGAGGACCAGGGCGAGCGACACGGCGAAGATCGCCTGGCCCGGCGACGATCCGAAGGCCCCGAAGTTCAGGATGTCCATGATGCTGCGAGCGTTCTGTTCCTCGCGCTATCGGCAGTGGCACCCCGGGGCGGTGAGGCGGTCCGATGTTCCTACTACCGCGGTCGCGCCTCGGATCTACCCGAACCCGAAGGCCCGTTCGCATCGGGCTCCCGCGGCGGTCAGAGTCCCCGCGCGAAGAAGCGGTCGCAACCGCCGTGGCCGGTGTTCCCCTCGGCAGCGCGCAGTTCGGCGAATCCGTGGGCGGCGTACAGGTGCCGTGCCGCGTCCATCCACGACGTCGTCTCGAGGTAGCAGCGGCGGAAACCCGCGGCCCGCATCTCGTCGAGCAGCAGGTCGAGAAGGGCGTGGCCGAGGCCGAGACCGCGCGCTGCGGGCCGGAAGTACATCTTGCGCAGTTCGCACGTCGCCTGATCGGCGGCCGTGCCGGCGAGGCGCGCGAAACCGCCGCCGCCGTGCACTTCGCCGCCGTGCTCGACGACGAAGTAGCGGCTGGCGGAGTCCGCGTAGTGCCGGCTCATGCATGCGACCTCCGCGTCGTGGATCGCGAAGCCCTGGCCGCAGCAGCCGTGTTCGGTCATCACGGTACGGATCGTCTCGGCGACGGCGTCGTCGTCGGCGGGGCGGATGGGGCGCAGGATCCAGGGCCGCGTCATGGCCGCATACGGGAGCGGAGCGCGCGCGCCTCGTCCAGCACGCGCTGCCATTGGAACGCCGGGCCGGGGTCCTGCTTGTTGGTCTGCACGTGGAAGTGGCCGACGATGCCGTCGAACGCCAGCAACTCGTCCGCGGGAAGAGCACCCGTCCGGATCGCGCCTCTCGCGTCGCGCGGTGCTTCGAGACGGATGCGCGGGAACAGCGCGGCGAGCCCTGCACACAGTCGCGCCAGCGCCGCGTACTGCTGCGGCGTGTAGTCGAACTGCCAGTACGTGCGCCCCTGCACGTCGCCCGACACGATCTCGGGGCGCGCGGGCCGCGCGACGAAACCAGGAGTGCGCACGCCGTCGGCGACTCCGGGCGGCAACCGCATGCGCCATCCCTGTTCGTCTCGTTCGTACCAGCGCCGCATGTCGGCCGACAGCGGCTGCCGCCAGCAGCCCGGATGCGCGATCTCGACGCCGATCGACGCGTCGTTGGCGATCGTCGCGTGGTGCGCCTTCTCCCGCAGGTCGAGCGTCTGGTAGATCGTCCCGTCCACGTCGAGCAGAAAGTGCACGGACAAGAAGCGCACGTCGTGCAGGACCTTGAAGCACTGCCGCGACGTCCCGCAGACGTCGAAGTGGATCACGAAGAGGTGCACGACCTGTTGCAGATCCGCGAGCGAGAGCCCGTGCTCGAACGCACGCGCGGCGATGGCCTCGGGCAGTCCGCCCCGCAATGGCTCGTACCGGAGCCTGCCGTCGGGCTCTTCGTCCGCCGCGAAGTGTTTGCCGCGCCGGTAGGCGTCGTAGCCGCTCGGTTCGCGGAACGACACCACGCGCGTGCCGACGTCCAACTGACGGCCGCAAGCGACGATCGAGCGTTCCGGCGCCTCTGCCGCGGGCGCGGCCGCGCACCGGAGCAGGAAGATCGCCGCGAACGCGACCACCATGGCACCGATGCGGTGGCGACGGCGGCGAGCCGCGCGGGCGGCGGCGATCGGTTCGGGTGCGGGCGGCGTCGGGGACGGCATCTTCGTGCGCGGCGACAGCGAACGCGAGTCGCTGGCCACAGCGGCCCGCACGTCTGGCAATCATGCCGGAGCCCTGCCACGATCCAAGCCGGTGACCCGCGCATGCTGAGAACGATCCCGCCGCTGTTCCTTTCCGTTCTGCTCCAGGCCCAGGCGCCCGAGGTGCCGTCGAAGTCCGCTGCGCCGCAGGAGAAGCCGCCTGCCGCGATGCAGAGCATCGTGAAGAAGGACCTGCTCGAGTTCGCGACCTGGATGGCGGACGACGCGCGCGGCGGGCGCCTCACCGGATCGGCGGGGCAGGAGGAGACCGCGAAGTGGATCGCGGCGCACTTCGAGAATCTCGGCCTCGAGCCGCTCGGCGACGAGGCGGACGGCAAGCGGACGTTCTTCCAGCGCTACGGCATCTCGCGCACGACCGTCGTCGACACGACGAAGCTGCGGTGCGGCAAGGTCGAACTGCGCGAAGGGTTCGCGATACTCGGCGGGCGCCCGACGGACGTGAAGATCGACGGCATGCTGCGCTACTGCGGCCTCGGCCGGACGCGCGGCGACTCCGCCGACGTGAAGGCGGACGACACACTGGACAACGAGATCGCAGTCGTCGTGCTCAAGCCCTTGCGCGGCCGGGTCGGGAAGAAGATGACCATCGAGCAGAAGTTCGGCGCGGCGCTCGGTACGTTCGGACAGCTCGGTCGCACGACGACTGCGCTGGCGAAGAAGGGCGCGAAGGCCGTGCTGTTCCTCCAGATCGCGGACCCCGCGGGTCTCACCGATGTACTGAACTACCTCGCTCTGTCGCCCGGCAAGGACTCCCTCGTCGCGCGCTTCGAAGGCGCGGATCCGGGCATGGGCGCCGTGTCCGGCATGTTCGGCGACGCAGGCGGGGTTCCTTCGCTCGTGCTGTCGCTGGGTGCGAGCAAGAGCGTGCTCGCGGAGCTCGGGGTCGACGCCGACGGCCTCGCCGAGCATCTCGGGGGCGAAGGAGACGCGCCGAAGGCGAAGCGCGGCGTTCCCGCCCTGCTGCAGCTGGCGGTGCGGCTCGACGACCAGGCCACCGCCTGCAACGTCGTCGCGGTGCTGCGCGGCAGCGACCCGAAGCTCGCCGCGGAGGCCGTCGTCTACTCGGCGCACATGGACCACGTCGGGCGCCGCATGGACGGCGAGGTCTTCAACGGCGCCGACGACAACGCGTCCGGCTCCGCGGGCCTCATGGCGATCGCGGCGGCGTTCGCGAAATCGAAGGAGAAGCCGCGCCGCAGCTTGATCTTCCTGTCGGTGTCCGGCGAGGAACTCGGGCTGTGGGGTTCGCACTGGTTCGCCGACCACCCGACGTGGGACGCCGAGGCGATCGTCGCCGACGTCAACACGGACATGATCGGTCGCAGCGGGCCCGAGTCGGCCGAGATGGAGGTCACCGTGACCCCGAGCAATCGCCACGCCGCGTTCTCGACCATCGTGCGCGACGCCGCCGGGTTCGCCGAGCAGCTCGGCATGACGTTCACGTCGGGCGACAAGTACTACACCCGGAGCGATCACTACAACTTCGCGAAGAAGGGCATCCCCGTGGTGTTCTTCTGCAGCGGCGAGCACGAGGACTACCACCAGGTGACGGACCACGCCGACAAGCTCGACGGCGACAAGATGGAGCGCGTCGCGCGCCTCGCGTTCTGGACCGGATGGTCCGTCGCGAACGCCGACGAGAGGCCGCGCACGCTCGGCAAGCGCGAAGACTGGCGCTGACCGCCGCGCCCTGCTGCGCTAGCTTCTCCGCGATGAAGCCACCGGAGATCGAACGCTTCCTCGCGACGAAGAGCTTCGCGGTCGTCGGCGCGTCGCAGGATCGCGCGAAGTACGGCAACAAGGTGCTGCGCTGCTACCAGCAGCACGGGCTTCCCGTCGTCGGCGTGCATCCGAAGCTGACCGAGGTCGAGGGGGTGCCGTGCCATCCGTCGCTGAAGGCGATCCCGGGACCCGCGCGGGCCGTTTCCGTCGTCGCGCCGCCCGCCGCTGCGGCGCAGATCGTCGCCGATGCGATCGCGGCGGGCGTGAAGCACTTGTGGTTCCAGCCCGGCGCCGAAGAGGCCGCCGCGATCGCTGCCGCGCGCGAGGCGGGCCTCTCGGTGATCGCCGATGGGCCGTGTGTGCTGGTGGCTCTCGGCTTCCGGGACGTCTGACGGGGCGGGCGACGCATTGCCCGGGCGCGGGTTCGCGGCTAGACAAGCGGGCATGTCCCTCGTTCGCGCGACCCAGGCCGCGGTGAAGGAGCTGCAGGCCCTCCGGTTCGGGCCGCCCGTCGCGTGCGTCTACGACCCGCTCGACTACGCGTGGGACCTCCATCGCCAGTGGCTCGAGCGGTTCGGCCGTGGGCCGAAGGAAGTACTGCTCGTCGGCATGAACCCCGGGCCGTTCGGCATGGTGCAGACCGGCGTGCCGTTCGGCGAAGTGGAGGCCGTGCGCAGCTGGCTCGGGCTCCGCGGCGTCGTGCACCGGCCCGCGGCCGAACACGAGAAGCGCCCGGTCCTCGGCTTGTCGTGCTCACGTTCCGAAGTGAGCGGGCGGCGGCTCTGGGGCTGGGCCGCGTCGCGGTTCGTCACGCCGGCGCGCTTCGCCCGCCGCTTCTTCGTGCACAACTACTGCCCGCTCGCCTTCGTCGGCGACTCGGGAGCGAACCTCACGCCAGACAAGCTGCCGAAGGGGGACACCGAGCCGCTGTTCCGGGTCTGCGATCGACTGCTGCGCAGTGTGGTGGAGATCCAGCGGCCTTCGTGGGTGGTCGGTGTCGGCGCGTTCGCCGAGCAGCGCATCCGCTCGGCCCTCGCCGTTTCGCCGTCACTCGAAGAGGGTGTGCGCGTCGGTCGCATCCCGCATCCGAGTCCGGCGAGTCCCGCCGCGAACCGCGGCTGGGAGCGGCTCGTCGACGAGGCGTTCGCAGCGATGCGCATCACGATCGCGTGATGCCGGCGTTCGTCACTGGAAGCAGGCCGGCGGGCGACGCAGGCGGCCGAGGTGGCCCTGCAGCGCGGCGTAGAGGCGCTTCCGCGCGCGCATGATGCGGATCGCGACGGTCCCGGTCGGCAGGCCGAGCGTGCGTCCGGCGTCCTGGTAGGGCTGGCCCTGCTGCACGCAGAGTTCGAACACGGTGCGGTAGTGTTCGGGCAGGTCGTCGACCGCCGCGCGGAACGCCGTCATGAATTCCGCTTCTTCGAGGTCGCGGTTCAGGCCGCCTGCGGGGATCGCGTCGAGCAGGTCGAGTTCCTCGGTCTGCGGCAGGCTGCTGACCGGACGCGGCAGGCGCTGGCGCGTTCGCAACGCCGTGAGCGCCTGGTTGCGCGCGATCTCGAAGAGCCACGCGCGGAAGTTGGTGCCGGGCCGGTAGTGGTCGTGTTTGCGGAGCACCTTCTCGAACACTTCCTGCGTGACGTCCTGCGCGAGGTGGCAGTCGCGGACCATGCCGTCGACGAAGTGGTAGATCCGCTTGCCGTAGCGCTGCTCGAGGCGGGTCAGAGCCGTGTTCGTGTCGCCGGCGCAGAGCTGCGCGACCAGGTCTTCGTCGGAGCAGGCAGGGTCGGCGAAGTCGCGGTCGAGCACGTCCATGGCCGGGCATTCCAACGACCGTGCCGTGGCCACCGTGCGCGGGGGCGAAGTGCGTAACTCACGCTGGCGAGGACGGTTGTCGGGCTGGGCCGCCGGACCACCGCGGCTTCGTGCCGCAAGGTTGCGGCACCGGACTGCCGTCCCGCCGCGGCGGCTCGCCGGGGGCCGGGGTCAGGCCGGGAACAACTCGCGGCCGCCCTCGAGGGCCGCGTCGAGCAGCGCCAGGTTCGGGCTCTGGCGCGGATCCTCGTCCCCGTGCATCAGGTAACCCCATCGGAGGCGGCGGATCGCGAGGTAGGCGAGCGTGCTGCGGATTCCCCATTCGGAGCGGATCCGGTCGCCGCCGACCAGTTCGCCGAACCAGCGCGCGAGCAACTGGCGTTTCCACTCGTGGTGGCGCGTGCTGTGGATCCAGAACCACGCGAAGTCGTGGTCGCGATTGCCGAGGCCGATGCACTCGAAGTCGACGAGGAACGGGGATCCCTCGTCGGTCACGATGATGTTCGACTCGGTGAAGTCGCCGTGCACGAGCACCTGCTTGCGGCCGTCGGTCCAGCGGACTGCTTCGGCGAAGAACCTCTGCACGTGGCGCCACCGCGCTTCGCCGAGCACGAACAGCACGGCGTCGTACATGTGGCGGATGCGATCGAGGTAGCCGACCGGATCCCAGTGTTCGAGCGGGAAGCCGCGGCGGCCGAGCAGTCGTTCCGTCGGGATCGCGGCGAGGCGCCGCATGAGTTCGAACACGTGGTCCTGCCCGATCACTTCTTCGGTCGGGCCGATCGCACCCGGCAGCCACTCGAGCAGCAGCCAGCGCGGCGGGTCGCCGGGCCCCACGACGATCGTGCGCGGTGCAGGGAACTCGCGGCGCTCGGGGTCGATCGTGTCGAGAAGCCGGTAGAAGCCGATCTCGCGCCGCGCGTAGTCGTCCGGACGCACGCCCGCCGGCAGCACCGCGTCGGGTGCGAGGGGCAGGTAGTACTTGAGGAGGAACGTGCGGCCGCCCTCGCCGTCCGCGACGATCGGCAGCGACGAACGATGGCCCGACACGAGGTGTCGGTGATGCGGCACCTCGTGGAGGTTCAGGTCGCGCAGCACCTGGAGTGCGGCGGCGCGGTGGCTCTCGGTCGGCGTTTCGGTCACGGCAGTGGTGTTTCGTCGCGGCAGGCGGGTCGGCTACAGGGGGCGTTCCCGAGCCGCGCGGGTGTCGTGGGACGCGACAGCGTCGCACCGGCGTGGCGCCGATGCCAGCGGTGGGTCACGGCGATGCCGCCTCCGCGTCAAGAATGGCGCCCGACATGGCCGAGAAGCCCTGACGATGCCGGAGCCCGGGAAGCCACAAGAGCCGCTGAACACCGGCTCCATCACCGACCTGAAGGCCGGCATCTGCGAGTTCGTCGACGCGCTCGTTGCCAAGGACCCGGAGCGCTACGAGGACGAGTTCGTGCACCTGCTGGCACGCGTCCGTGAGCTCGTCGAACGCAAGCTGAGGATGGAGGGCACGAAGACCGACACGCGCGACTTCCTCGGCGAACTGATCTTCACCCGTCTCCGGCGCGGCATGCACCTCTTCCTGAAGAGCGAGGACGAGGTCACGTCGCTGCGTGCGGCGGAGTGGGTGATGGGCGTGTTGTTCGCCGTCACCACGTTGTCCGAGTTCGCGAAGGCGTTCGATCAGGCGCTGATCCGTTCGGACTCCGGCACGAAGGACTTCAATCTCGCCGGACGCACCGACTTCATCTCGGTCGAAGAGGTGCTGCAGATGCTGTCGGCCGGCAAGCACGTCGGCTGCCTCAGCCTCGAGAAGGGCGACAACCGTCTCGACATCTACCTGAAGGACGGCCGCATCTTCTTCCTCGATCCGCACCACATGATCCGTCGCGTGATGCCGGGCGACTCCATGCGGCACCGCGAGATCCCGGAGGCAGCGGTGACCGAGGCGCAGGGGCGGCGGGCGAAAGAGGGCGTGCCGATCCTTCTCGCACTGCACGAAAAGGGCGTGTTCCGTCGCGACGAACTGCGCGACATCATGCGGTTGTTCGGCAAGGAGGTCCTGTTCGACTTCATGCGCGAGCAGGAGCCGTACCTCTTCTATTACCGCAAGCTGCAGGCGCTGCCGGCGTTCGCGGAACAGTACGACCTTCGTCTCGGGGTCACGTCCCTCCTGCTGGAGGGCAGCAAGCTGCTCGACGACTGGAAGCAGATGCTGCAGGTGTTCCCGAACCCCGATGCCGCGATCGAGCCGAAGTCCGACATGTTCGTACGTATGGGCGACGTCGCGCTCAGCGTGCTCGAGATCAAGCTCCTGTCGCAGATCAACGGCGACACGTCGCCGCGCGGTCTCGTGTCGGTGCTCGGCCTGCCGCTCTACGACGTCTATCAGATGCTGATCAAGCTCAGCCGCGACGGGGTGCTGTCCGCCGCCGGCGGGGAGCAGTCGCTGTCCGGGCTCACGCTGAGCATCGAGGAGTCGATGCAGGAAGCGTTCGCCGCCCTCGACGCGAACGACGACGCGGAGCAGCGGCGCAACGCGATCGAGGCCGTGCTCGGCGACGAGGAGGAGGAGAAACCGGCAGCGTCGTCGGCGCTCGACCGCGTTCTCGGCGGCTTCGACGAGCCCTCGAAGGGCAGCGATCGCGGCGTGCTCGACATGCTGCGCAAGGGCAAGAAGGTCTGATCGGGCGCGTGCCGCACCCCGAGGTCGGCCGTCTTGCACGCCCTCGCGGTGCCCGTATGCACGCTCGGTGATTGACATCCCGTCCGCAGCGGGCCTAGCTTGCCCGCCGCGCATGGTGTTCGACCTGCCGTTCACTTGACGCCGCCTCGCGTGCACAGGTCTGTGCGCCGGGTTGCCGCGAGGGAGCCACGACGCGTTCCGTTTTCGTGTCTTGTTTCGTCAGGTGAAGGATCATGCGAGCGACGATTGCCCCGACTGTCCGTTCTCTTCCTCCGACTCTCGTCCTGCTGCTTCTCTGCGCCATCGGCGCCGGGTGCGCGTCGCACTCCGGCGCGGCGGGAATGCCGGCGGACACTGCGTACCTCAAGCCCGGTGATTCGCGGTCGTTCGCGATCGAATACACGGCCCAGGTGAAGGACGTGCCCGCGGGCACGAAGAAGCTGCGCCTGTGGGCACCGGTTCCGCAGGACACGCCGGTGCAGACGATCTCGGACCTGAAGTTCGAGGGGGAGCCGCCGCGAATCACGACCGAGCCGCGCTTCGGCAACCGGCTCGCGTACTGGGAGATCGACGATCCGTCGCCGACCGTCGAGCGCAAGTTCTCGTTCACGTGCACGCGGCGTGAGCAGATCACCGACCTCGCCGCGGTCGCCACGGACGGCACCGAGGCCGAGGCCGTGCCTGCCGCGTTCACGAGCGACGACAAACTGACCATCGTCGACGACCGCATCCGCAAGATCGCGGCGGAAGTGACCGCCGGGAAGACCACGACGCTGGAGAAGGCGCGCGCGATCTACGACTACGTGCTCTCGAAGATGAAGTACGACAAGTCGGGGACCGGCTGGGGCCGCGGGGACACCGTGCACGCCTGCGAGGTCGGCAAGGGCAACTGCACCGACTTCCACGCTCTCTTCATGTCGCTCGCCCGCGCGAGCGGGATTCCCGCCGGGTTCGAGATCGGCCTCTACCTTCCCTACGAACGCGGCAAGCAGGAGGCGCCGGGTGGTTATCACTGCTGGTCGTTCTTCCGCGTGCCGGGCAAGACCTGGGTGCCGGTCGACGCGTCGGAAGCAGGCCGCTTCCCCGAACGGGCGAACTACTTCTTCGGCGGGCACACCAGCAATCGCGTCACGATGTCGGTCGGTCGCGACCTCGTGCTCGAGCCGAAGCAGCAGGGTGAGCCCCTGAACTACCTGCTGAATCCGTACGCGGAGGCCGACGGCAAGTCCGCCAGCACCGCGAAGACCTGGACCTACCGCGACGTCTGATGCGAGGATCCGCGCATGCTGCGTGGTGACGCTGCCGGGCGGACGCGGGGCATCGGCCTCGCCTTCGCGTTCGTCATCGGCCTCGCCGCCGCCGCGCTCGTGATGCTCGGCAACCCGGGCAACATGGGCTTGTGCGGCGCGTGCTTCGTCCGCGACGTTGCGGGATCCCTGGGTCTGCACCAGGGGCCGACGATCTTCCGCCCCGAAGTCGCCGGCGTGGTGCTCGGCGCGTTCCTGTTCTCGCTCGTGACGCGGCGCGGCATCGGCCGCGCGGGTGGCTACGCGGCGGCGCGCTTCATGCTCTGCGTGTTCGTCGCGATCGGGGCGATGGTGTTCCTCGGTTGCCCGTTCCGCCTGCTGCAGCGGCTCGGTGGCGGCGATCCGACCGCCTGGCTCGCGCTGCCGGGCTTCGTCGGCGGAGTCGGCATCGGGATGCTGTTCGAACGGCGCGGCTACTCGATCGGCAAGACCTCGCCCGCGCCGCTCCCGGTCGGGCTGCTCGGCCCCGGCGCCGCGATCCTCGCCGTCGTGCTGTTCGCGCTCGGCCGACTCGCCGGTCCGGGTCCGGGCGACGGCGGCGGCCCGCCGCACGCACCGTGGCTCACCGCGGTGGCGATCTCGCTCGGCGTCGGGGGGCTGCTGTCGGCCACGGGCTTCTGTGCGATCAGTGCCGCGCGGCAGGTGTTTCGCGGGCCGCGGTGGATGCTGCTCGGCGCTGCCGCATTCGTTGCGGGTTACGCCGTGCTGACCGCGTTGCCCGGTGGTCCGTCGTTCGGCGCGCAGCCGGTGGCGCACGGCGAGTGGCTCTGGAACACACTCGGAATCGGTCTCGCCGGTCTCGGCGGTGCGCTCGCCGGCGGTTGTCCGGTGCGTCAGCTCGTGATGGCGGGAGAAGGCAACGCCGACGCTGCGGTGGGAGTGAGCGGCCTCGCCGTGGGCGGTGCACTCGCCCACACACTCGGCCTCGCTTCGAAGGCCGCGAGCGCGACCGATCCCGGCGGGACGACTCCGGCGGGCCGCGTGGCGGTCGTGGTCGGGTTCGTCGCGGCGATCGTCTACGCGCTCGGAATCGTGCGCGGAAGGGCGCCAGCAACCGCGTCGTAGTACGCGCGGACGTGGCCTGCGGCGGCCTTCTCCCAGGTGAACAGCGCTGCGCGGGCGGGCCCGGCGCGGCGCAGTCGGGCGCCGACCGCGTCGTCGAGCAGGACCTTCTCCAGTGCCGCCGCGATCGCCTGGGCATCGAGCGCCGGCAGGAGCAGCGCCGCGTCGCCGCACAGTTCGGGCAGCGAACTGTTGTTCGCGACGATCGTCGGCACGCCGGCGGCGAGTGCGTCGGCGACCGCGAAGCCGAATCCCTCGTACGCCGACGGTGAGACGAACGCGTCCGCCATCGCGTAGATCGCGGCGAGGTCGTCGTCGCTCGCGTGCGGGATCCACCGCGCCGTGTCGTCGCGCTCGAGCTCGCGCATCGCCGCGTCGGCGAGCCAGCCGCGGCGCCCCACGACGACGGCGCGGTGCGGCAGGCCGCGGCGCCGGATCTCGCGCACGCCGGCGACCACCAGGTCGACGTTCTTGCGCGCCTGGATCGTGCCGGTGTGCAGGACGAACCGCTCCGGCAGGCCGAGGCGGCGGCGCACTTCGTCGCGCCGGGCGGCCGGCACGTCGCGCGCGGGGTCGATGCCGTGAGGCACCACGTGGATGCGGTCCGTGCAGTGCGGGTGGATCGTGCGCAGGTCGCGCGCCGTCGCCTCGGACGGGACGACGATGGCGCGCGCGCGCTTCACGGCATGGGCCGTCGCGGCGCGCAGGAACGTGCGCGACGCGAAGCCGAAGGTCGCCGGCACCGTGTGGTACGCGAGGTCGTGCACGGTGACGACAGCGGGGACACGCAGGCCGATGGGCAGCGCGTTCTTCGTGTCGTGGTAGACCGCCGGGCGCAGTTCGCGCAGGGCGCGCGGCACGGCGAGGTGCTGCCAGCGCAACCGGTCGATGCCGCCGCGCATCGGCACGGCCACCGTCGCCACACCGGGGGCGTCGACGAGTTCGGGTCGGTCCGTCAGCAACGTCGTGCGAACGTCCGACCGGCGCCCGAGCGCCGCGGCGAGGCGTCGGCCGTAGGTTGCGGGGCCGCCGGTGGTGCCGCACAGCAGCGAGATCGCGACGTCGAGAACGTCGTTCACGACGGCACCGTCGCCTCGCCGCCGCGGCGGACGAAGCTCGCGACCCAGAGATCGCGGGCGAACGGCAGTTCGGCGGCCTTGGTGTGCAGCACGAAGCCGTGGATCGCGAACTCGGCGGCGATCGCCCCGAGACGCACCGCGAATCGCGTCGGCGCGCGGCCGCTGAGCGAGGCGATCCGGCGGCGCAGGTGGTGGAAGCTGCACGGATGGAAGAAGCTCACTACGACGAAGCGGCGCGCGACGCGGCAGACCTCGGCGATCACGCGCCGGCGGTCCACGGCAGGGATGTGGTGGAGGAATCGGAACGTCACGACGCCGTCGCACGCGCCGTCGGCGAACGGCATCGCCAGCGCGTCGGCACGGACGGCCGGCGTGTCGGGTGCCGCGGCGAGCCGCAGCATCGCGAACGAGTGGTCGCCCTGCACGACGCGGTGACCGCGTTCCTGCAGCAGCGGCCGGAGGCGCCCGGCCCCGCACGGCAGGTCGAGCACCGTTTCGCCGGTGCGGCCGGGCCACACCCGGAGGAGCAGTTGGCGTTCGCGGGCCGCGCGCCGCGGACTGCGCTCCGCGTACGCCACGTTCTTGCCGGCGACGTCGTAGCGCGCCGCGGTCTCGAAGCTCGGCAGCCGCCCGAGCACGTTGCGCGCAGCGTCGCCGCGGCGGCCGGCGGCGCGCAGCAATCGCGCGGCGAACACGAAGGCCTGCGCCGCGGTGATCGGCAGGTCGCGCGCCGAGCGGGCGAACCGGCGCAGTACGCGCACGGCCAGCTTCGTCCGCACCGGGCTCGCGTCTCCGAGCGATCCGTTGTGCAGATCGAGTACCGCGAGGCTCCGTTCCCCGGCCGGGCCGTGCACGAACACGTGGTCGGCCGACAGGTCGGGGAGCCGGAATCCCGCTGCGAGCAAGGCGCCGCAGTGGTCCGCGACCGCACGGCGCAGATCGGCGTCGGCGGCTCCGCGCGCGGCGAGGTCGTGGCACGAGCGCCCCTCCAACTCCGCGCAGAGGAAGAACGACGCCGCTCCGCGGCGGCCGCGCGCGATCGGGCGCGGCGCCGCGAAGCCGGCCGCGCGCAGCGCCGTCGCGATCGCGAACTCGCGTTCGCCCTCGTCGTGCGCACGTGGCGCCGAGAGCGCGAAGCGGATCCGGTTCTTCCACTGCGTGCGCACGAACGTCTTCAGGAAGTACGTTCCCGTCGCGGTGCGGAGGCAGCGGACGTGGCGCAGGCGGTTCGGCGGTCCCGCCGGTTCGGCGGGCAGTCGCAGCACGGCGTCGAGCGACGCGAAGGCGCTGCGTTCCCGTTCGTCGTCGGTCGCGAGATGCCAGCCGTCGTGCACCGCGCGGAGCCTACCATCCGCTGCTGTCTTGCTGCACCGCGATCGGGCCTCCATGATCGGTCCATGAAGAAACCGGTGCTGTCGCGCGAACTGATCGCGCGGTTGCCGAAGTCGGATCTGCACCTGCATCTCGACGGCAGCCTGCGTCTCGACACGCTGATCGATCTCGCCCGGACACGCAAGGTCACGCTGCCGAGTGCCACACCGGATGGCCTGCTCGAGCTCGTCTTCAAGCGCGCCTACAAGAACCTGCCCGAGTACCTGAAGGGCTTCGAGTTCACCGTTGCGTGCCTGCAGGACGCCGAGGCGCTCGAACGCGCGGCCTACGAGCTGTGCCTCGACTGCCGCAAGGAGAACGTCTTCTACGCGGAGATCCGGTTCGCGCCGCAGCTGCACGTGCGCGGGGACTTCGGCGTCCGCGACGTGCTGAAGGCGGTGTGCCGCGGAATCACGCGCGCGCAGAAGGAGATCAACAGCGCCGCCGACGTGCGTTCGGGCAAGGTCCCGGCGTTCGCCGCCGGCGTGATCGTCTGCGCGCTGCGCTTCTTCCTGCCCCAGTTCAGCGAGCACTATCGCGCCTACTTCGAGGCGCTGCCGACCGCACCGCCCGCCGAGATCTACTCGCTCGCGTCGCTGGAGCTGGCGCGGGCCGCTGTTGTCGCCGCGGAGGAGGACGGCCTGCCCGTGGTCGGGTTCGACCTCGCGGGGCAGGAGCGCGGCTTCCCTGCCAAGGACCACCAGGCCGCCTACCAGCTCGCGCACGAACACTTCCTCGGCAAGACCGTGCACGCGGGTGAGGACTACGGGCCGGAGTCGATCTTCCAGGCCATCACCGACTGCCACGCCGACCGCATCGGGCACGGCACCTGGCTGTTCAGCCTGAAGCACATCCGCGACAAGTCGATCGTGAACAAGCGGCGCTACATCGAGAAGCTCGTGCGCTTCGTCGCCGAACGCCGCATCACGCTCGAGGTCTGCCTGACGAGCAACCAGCAGACGATCCCCGAACTGCGCGACGATCTGTCGAAGCACCCGTTCCGGAAGATGCGCGAGGCGCGCTGCAGCGTCACGTTGTGCACCGACAACCGCCTGGTGTCTCGCACGACGATGACCGACGAGGTCGACAAGGCGGTGGGTGCGTTCGGCCTCGACGCGCGGGGATTGAAGGACGTGCTGATCTACGGGTTCAAGCGCTCCTTCTATCCGGGCTCCTACCCCGACAAGCGCAACTGGGTGCGTTCGATCCTCGACCACATGGAGGACACGTTCCAGGCGACGGGCATCGACGTGCACGCCGGGCGGCGCCCGTCCTGACGCAAAGCTCCATGCGTTCCAAGGCGGAAGCCGGTGCGCCGAGGAACGAGGCGCTCGAGGCGCTGCGCGGGGTCGCGGCGCTGACCGTCTTCGTCTACCACGCGATCCAGCAGTGGCCGGACTTCCCGCGCGGGCCGTTCCTGTTCCTGCACAAGGGACTCATCGGCGTCGACCTCTTCCTCGTGATCAGCGGCTTCGTCACGACGTCGTCGCTGCTCGCCCTTCGCGCCTCCGGTCGACCCGACGCGGACCGAGAGTACTGGCGCCGCCGCGCCGCGCGCATCTTCCCGCTCTTCTGGCTCGCGTCGGTCTTCTACGTGTTCGTCGCTCCGTTCGGCACCGCACCGCTCCGCGAAGGCGACGCGTGGTTCCAGGTCCTGACGCACGTCACGATGACGCACGGGTTCTTCCCGTCGACGTGGATCAGCATCAACGCCGTGACGTGGACGCTGACCCTCGAAGGCGCGCTCTACGTGTTCGGCTGGACGATGCTGTGCTTCGCGGACCTGGAACGGCACGCCGCGCGATGGACGTTCGCGGTGTTCGCGGCGGTGTTCGCGTGGCGCTCCTTCGTGTTCTTCGGCCTGCCGCCCGATCGCCACGCGCACATGGTGACGCAGGTGTTCGGCATGCTCGACGGGTTCTGGCTCGGGCTCCTGATGGCGGTCGCGGTGCATCGCGGGCGCTTTGCACCGGCGTCGTGGTCCTTCGCCGCGCGAGCGGCGCTCGCGATCGCGGGACTGCTCGGTGTGCACGGGCTCGTGTCGGTCATGGAGACGACCGGCCCCGCGTACTGGCAGTCGCCGTGGTGCGTCGTCCTGGTGCGAACGGGGATCGCGTGTGCGTTCGCCGCGCTCCTGTGCGTCGTGCTCGGCGTCCGCAAGTTCCCGCGGTGGCTCGCGCCGCTCGCGCACGCCGGCACCATCAGCTACGGCATCTACCTGTGGCACCTGCCGATCCTGCTGTGCCTGCTCACGTGGGACGTCGCGCCGTGGCTGCGTGCGGCGGTGGGGCTCGCGGTCACGCTCGTGCTGTCGGAGGCGAGCTATCGCTGGTTCGAGGCGCCGATCGTCCGCCGCGTCCGGCGGTGACTCCGGTCAGTGGTGGTGGTGGCCGCCCGGGCCGTGCGCGTGGCCGTGCTTCTTCTCCTCGGCCGTCGCGCGCCGCACGTCGACGACCTCGATCTTGAAGGTGAGGGTCTGCCCGGCGAGCGGGTGGTTCGCGGTGACGACGACGTCGTCGCCCTTCACGGAACGGATCCACACCGGCATCTGCTGCCCGTTGCGCGACCGCGTCTGGAAGGACATGCCGGCCTTCAGCTCGACGTTCGGCGGGAACGCCGTCTTCGGCACCGTCTGGTCGGCGGCCGGGTCGTAGTTGCCGTAGCCCTCTTCGGGAGGCACGACGCACTCGCAGGAATCGCCGACGTTCTTGCCCACGAGCTGACGTTCGAGCCCCGGCACGATGTTGTGCGAGCCGTGCAGATAGACGAGGGGGTCGCCGCCGAACGACTCGTCGGCGATCGAGCCGTCGTCGAGGGTCAGTCGGTAGTGGATGGTCACGACGTGACCGTTCGCGATCGCGGGTTTCATGGGGGGCGGGAGGTTACGCGTGCGCGCGGTGCGGGGACAGTCCGGCGGCGACGATCGTTCGCGCCGGGCAGGGCCTTCCTTCGGTCCGCGCGATCTTGCACACTGCCGCCGCCCCTTTCCCCCGCACGCAACGCCGTTGAGTTCCGAAGCCTTCCGGCGCCTCCTGGTCGAGGCGAACGTCCTGGACGCCGAACGTCTCGCCAAGGCCGACGCCGCCTCGGCGTCGCGCGGCACGCCGCTCGAACGCACGATCGTCGCGCTGAACCTCGCCGACGAGACCACGGTGTGGCGCGCGCTGGCGAAGGCCTTCGGCCTCAAGTTCGTCGATCCGGCGAAGTTCACGCCGCAGCCAGAGGCGCTGAAGAAGGTGCCGAAGGAGCAGTGCGAGCAGAACGAGACGCTGCCGGTCCTCCTGAAGGACAACGTGCTGTGGGTCGCGATCGACGACCCGTGGAAGACCTTCGTCGCCGACAACCTCGCGTTCCTGGCCGGCTGCCAGGTGCAGTGTGCGTTGATGCCGCCGCAGGCGCTGAAGCAGGCGCTGCGCAAGCACCTCGGCGGCGGCGCGGCCGAGCCCGCGGCGAAGGGCGGTGCGGGCGGGGGGGCTGCGGAAGGCGAGGACGCGCCGATCATCCGCCTCGTCACGAAGACGATCGAGGAAGCGCTGCAGCAGCGTGCCAGCGACATCCACGTCGAGCCGTTCCAGCAGCGGTTGCGGATCCGCTACCGCATCGACGGCGTGCTGAAGGAAGTGGCGTCGCTCGAGATCACGCTGCTCGCGCCGATGACGTCGCGGCTCAAGATCATGGCGGGCCTCGACATCGCCGAGAAACGGAAGCCCCAGGACGGCCGCATCTCGTTCCGGGCGACCGGCGGCGGCTCCGGGCGCGACATCGACATCCGCACGTCGGTTCTCCCTTCGAGTCACGGCGAGACGATCGTCATGCGTCTGCTCGACAAGGAGCGCGGCCTGATGAGCCTCGAAGGCCTCGGCTTCGAAGGACACGACCGCGAACGCTTCCAGTCGCTGATCGCGCGGCCGAACGGCATCGTCCTGGTCACCGGTCCGACCGGCTCCGGCAAGACGACGACGCTCTACGCCGCGCTGCAGCAGCTGAACCGCAGCGACGTGAAGATCATCACGGCCGAGGATCCCGTCGAGTTCAACATCCGCGGGATCAACCAGTGCCAGGTCAAGTCGCGCATCGGCCTGTCGTTCGCGCGCATCCTGCGCGCGATGCTGCGTCAGGCGCCGAACGTCATCCTCGTCGGCGAAATCCGCGACAAGGAGACGGCCGAGATCGCGGTGCAGGCCGCACTCACGGGACACCTCGTGTTCTCGACGCTGCACACGAACGACTCCGCGTCGGCGATCACGCGCCTCGTCGACATGGGGGTGAAGCCGTTCCTCGTCGCCGCGTCCGTGCAGGCCGTGCTGGCGCAGCGTCTGCTCCGCGTCGTGTGCAAGAAGTGCCGCCAGCCCTACGAGCCGTCGGACACCGAGCTGCGCAGCATCGGCGTCGATCCGGGCGGCGTGCGCGGCACGCAGTTCTGGCGCGCCGAGGGCTGTGAAGCCTGCGACCACTCCGGCTACCGCGGCCGCCTCGGCATCTACGAGCTGCTGCAGATGGACACGACGCTGCGCGAGATGACGTTCCGCGGCGAACCGATGGTGCGTCTGCGCGACTACGCCTGGCAGTCGGGCGGCATGTCGACGCTGCTGCAGGACGGTGTGCGCAAGGTGCTCGCCGGCCACACCACGATCCCCGAACTGCTGCGCGTCGTCGCGGCGGTGTGACCCGAACCCCGAAACGACTTCGAGACCCCCGGCATGGACATCGTCAGCTTGATGGACGCGGCGTATTCGCGCGGTGCGTCCGACCTGCACCTCTCGGTCGGACGCCGGCCCGTGATCCGCATCGGCGGCGGCCTCGTCGAGATCGGCGACGCGGTCATTCAACCCGCCGACACCGAGGCGATGGCGAAGGCGATCACGCCGGCGCGCAACTGGGAAGAGCTGCTGCGGGGCGGCACGACGGACTTCGGCTACGCGTTCGGCGACAAGTGCCGCTTCCGCGTCAGCGTGCTCACGCAGAAGGGGTCGCGCGGCATCGTGATGCGCCAGATCCCGCAGAAGCTGCTGACGTTCGAGCAGATCGGCCTGCCCGATTCGGTGCACGACCTGCTGAGCCTTCACCGCGGACTCGTGCTCGTCACCGGGCCCACCGGCTCCGGCAAGACGACGACGCTCGCGACGATGATCGACTGGATCAACCGCAACCGCGACGTGCACATCATCACGATCGAGGACCCGGTCGAGTACTACCACACGCACAAGAAGTCGCAGGTCACGCAGCGGGAGGTCGGCAACGACGTGCCCGCGTTCGGCGAGGCGATGCGGCGCGCGCTGCGCCAGGATCCCGACGTCATCCTGCTGGGCGAGATGCGCGACCTCGAGACCACGTCGGCGGCGATCACGGCGGCCGAGACGGGCCACCTCGTGTTCGGCACACTGCACACGACGGGCGCCGCGCGCACCGTCGATCGCATCATCGACCAGTACCCGCGCGAGCAGCAGGAGCAGATCCGTTCGCAGCTCGCGGTGTCGCTCGTCGCCGTGATCTCGCAGATCCTGATCCCCGCGAGCGGCGGCGGGCGTGTGGCGGCGTTCGAGGTCATGCTGGCGAACCCGGCCATCGAGAACCACATCCGCAAGTGCGAGACGTTCAAGATCCCGTCGGTCATCCAGACGAGCCGCCGCCAGGGCATGGTCCTGATGGACGACTCGCTGCTGGAACTGTGGCGGTCCGGCCGCATCACGAAGGAAGAGGCGCTCGAGCGTTCGTTCGATCGCAAGGCGATGGCGCTCCGCATGGGCGGAGCCGCGGAGTGACCCGATGGCGCCACGGCGACTGTTCGGCCAGATCCTGAAGGAGTTCGGGCTCATCCACGAAGGGATGGTCCAGGAGGCGCTGCAGGTGCAGCGCGACAAGGGCGGCCGCATCGGCGAGATCCTCGTCGCGATGAAGTGCATCGAGCCGAAGGACGTCGCTCGCGCCCTCGCGAGCCAGGCCGGTCTCGAGTTCCACGACCTCGCCGCCGCGCCGCCGGCGCAGGACGCGGTCGCCAAGATCGATCTGGCGACGGCGCGGGCCTTCGGCATCCTGCCGGTGGCGCTGCAGGGCAAGGTGCTGAAGGTCGCGATCGGCGACCCGGCGAACGCGGCGGTGCTGGCGGACCTCGGCTTCACCACCGGCTGCGAGGTGGTGGGTGTGGTCGCCGACAGTGCGCTGATCCAGCAGGGTCTGGATCGCTACTACCGCGACGACGCGAAGGAGAGCAAGCAGCGCATGCAGCAGCTCGTGCAGGAGCTGCAGCAGCAGGGCGGCAAGATCGACCTCGAGGACAAGGCGGCGATGGCGAAGGCCGCGCCGGTCGTGAAGCTGCTCAACTACATCCTCTACCAGGCGATCCGCGACAAGGCGTCCGACATCCACCTCGAGCCGTTCGAGACCGACTTCAAGATCCGCTACCGCGTCGACGGCTCGTTGTTCGAACTCGAGGCCCCGCCGCCGCACCTCGCCGAGGCGCTGATCGCGCGCGTCAAGGTCATGTCCGACCTCGACATCGCGGAGACGCGGCTGCCGCAGGACGGCCGCATCGAGCTGACGGTCGGCGGGCGTTCGGTCGATCTGCGTGTGTCGACGCTGCCGACGATGTTCGGCGAGTCGACGGTGATGCGCATTCTCGATCGTTCCGTCGTCTCCCTGAGCCTGGACAACCTCGGCCTGCAGCCGGTCGTTCGCGAGCGCCTTCGCAAGTTCACCGATCTGCCGCACGGCATCGTGCTCGTCACGGGACCCACGGGCTCGGGCAAGACGACGACGCTCTACGCGATGCTGAACGAGTCGAACAAGGAGGACACGAAGGTCATCACCGTCGAGGACCCCGTCGAGTACGACCTCGAAGGCATCGTGCAGGTGCCCGTCAACGACGAGATCGAAGTGACGTACGCGAAGGTGCTGCGCACGATCCTGCGCCAGGATCCCGACGTGATCCTCGTCGGCGAGATCCGCGACCGCGAGACGGCACAGACGGCGATTGAAGCGAGTCTCACGGGCCACCTCGTGTTCTCGACGCTGCACACGAACGACGCGGCGTCCGCGGTCACGCGACTCGTCGACATCGGCATCGAGCCCTTCCTGCTCACTGCGACGGTGCAGGGCATCCTGGCGCAGCGCCTCGTGCGGCGCGTGTGTGTCGACTGCAAGTCGTTCTACGAACCGGCCGACGACGTCCTGCGGCGCCTCGGCCTGCAGCACGAACAGGTGGTCGGCAAGCGTTTCGCTCAGGGCAAGGGCTGCCAGACCTGCAACTTCACGGGGTACCGCGGCCGCATGGCGATCACGGAGATCCTCGACGTCGACGATCGCATTCGCGAGATGATCCTCGCCGGCGCCAGCACGTCGGCGCTGCAGACCGCCGCGGTCGAGGCCGGCCTCGTGACCCTTCGCGAGAACGGTCTGCAGGCGGTGTTCGACGGCACCACGACGGTCGAAGAGCTGCTGCGCGAGACCGGCCACGGCTGAGACAGGTGCGCGGTCTCCGACGCCGCGCCGGAGACCGTGGTTGCCGCCCCGGCGCGGCGTGCGCTAGAAGGACGCCATGACCGAGCGCGCGAAAGCAGATCCCGGCCAGGACCCTGCGTTCCAGGCCGCCGTGCAGACGATCCTCTCCGCGCTCGATCCGGAGCCGCATCGCGAAGGGCTGCGCGACACGCCGCGCCGCGTCGAGAAGGCGTTCCGCTTCTACACCGACGGGTATCACAAGGACCCGAAGAAGGTGATCGGCGACGCGCTGTTCGAGGCGGAGACCGACGAAATGGTGGTGGTGAAGGACATCGAGATCTACTCGCTGTGCGAACACCACCTCGCGCCGTTCTTCGGCAAGGCGCACGTCGCCTACATCCCGTCCGGGAAGATCGTCGGCCTGTCCAAGCTCGCGCGCGTGGTCGACGTGTATGCGCGCCGGCTCCAGGTGCAGGAGCGCCTCACCATGCAGGTGGCGCACGCGATCCAGGACGTGCTGCAGCCGCAGGGCGTTGCCGTCGTCATCGAGGCGTCGCACCTCTGCATGATGATGCGCGGCGTCGAGAAGCAGAACAGCCGCACGATCACGTCGTGCCTGCTCGGCCTGTTCCGCCGCGACGAGCGCACGCGCACCGAGTTCTTGAAGCTCGTGCGTGGCTGAGAGCCTGCGAGCGATCCATGGTAGAGGCTCCCAGTTGCTCCCTCGTGGCCGCCTTCGCGGTCACGCAGAGCGTTCGAAACCGACTGCTTCTCACACTGTGACGGCCTTGCGCGGGTCCGGTGCACCGGATGCGATGGCCGCATGCACCCGCTTCTCTACCTGGCGCCGCCGCTGCTCGTCGTCTCGTTCGCACGGTTCGTGCCGCAGGATCCGGCGCGGCAACCCGAGGTGCTGCAGCGCGCCGATCGCGTCGCCGCGGTGACCGACGCCCATCGGCGGCTCGGGAGGCTCGTGGGGAGCTGGACGATCGAACTGCGCAACACACCGCCGAAGTCGGCCGAACAGACGGGGCGCGGCACGGTGGAGGCGACCTCGATCCTCGGTGGACGGTGGATCCAGCTCGAGTACCGCTTCGAACTGCAGGGACGACCCGTGCAGGCGATGCAGCTGCTCGGCTTCGACGAGCTGCGCCAGCTCTACACGGCGTCGTGGCGCGACGACCTCAGCACCTGGGCCGTCGACTGCGCCGGGGTGCCTCTCGAGCCGTCGCCCGACGTGCTACGTATGCACGGATCACTCGCCGACGCGCGCGATCCGACCGGACGGCCGTTCCGGCTCGAACTCGATCTCTCGTCGAAGGACGCCGTGTCCGCGCGCGTGTTCGATTCGGAGGACGGCGAGGAGTTCCTGCTGCAGACGCAGACCTGGGCGCGCCGCTGACCCTCAGTTCTTGCCCTCGAGGCCGAGCTTCTTCAGCTTCGGCGCGATCATGATGCGGCAGTAGCGCTGCTGAGGGTTGTTGCGGAAGTAGTCCTGGTGGTACGTCTCGGCCGGCCAGAACGTCGGCGCCGCGGTGACTTCGGTGACGATGCGGTCGGCGAACCGGGGTTGCGCCTTGGCGATCGCCGCGAGGGTCGCCTGCTTCTGCGCATCGGAGTGGTAGAAGACGACCGATCGATACTGGGTGCCGTGGTCGGGGCCTTGTGCGTTGAGCGTGGTCGGGTCGTGAGACTTCAAGAACCAGTCGAGGAGCTGGTCGAACGAGATGCGCGCCGGGTCGAACGTGATCTGCACGACCTCGGCGTGACCCGTCGTTCCGCTGCACACCTGCTCGTAGGTCGGGCGTTCGACCGAGCCACCGGCATAGCCGGCGACGACGTCGATCACACCGGGCAGCGACTCGAGCACCGCTTCGGAGCACCAGAAGCAGCCACTGCCGAACGTGGCGATTTCGCGCGAGGGGGCGGCGGGGCGATCGGATGGGTTCATGGCAACAGGGGCACTGGCAACCGGGTCCTGGGGAGTCGCGGCCGCCGGTCCGGCGGTCGTGGTCGCGGCGGTCGTGGCAGGAGCGCTGCGCTCCGGGCCCGAACAACCAACCGCGAGCGCGAGAAGGAGCGGGGCGGCGAAGCGGATCACGGGTGGAATGCGGGGCGACATGGGGGCCGAGGTTAGGTCGTCCGCTTGGAACGCCCAGGGGGAAAGTCGCGGCGGGCGCTTCCGGCCGGGGCATCGGTTTGTATCATCCGGCCCGTTCGCCCGGGCAACGACCGGGTGACTGCGCCCCGCTGGTCTCTCTCCTCGACCAGGCGGCTTCCTCGACGGCGGGCGCAGCGCTCCTGTGATTCGCGAGAGGAAGTCACACTCGAATGGGCAAGAGACTCTACGTCGGCAACCTCCCCTACGATGCGGACGAGGCGGGCTTGCGCGCCGCGTTCGGCAAGGATGGTCGGATCGTCGAGCGCGTACACATCGTCCTCGATCGCGAGACCCAGCGTCCGCGCGGCTTTGCGTTCGTCGAGATGGCGACGGACGAACAGGCCAAGCAGGCGATCGCGACGATGGACGGGACGCTGTTCGGCACGCGCCAGCTCCGCGTGACCGAGGCGGAAGAGCGGCGGCCCGGCGGCCCCGGTCCGCGCGGCCCCGGCGGCCCGCCGCGTGGACCGTCCGACGGCCCGCGCCCGCCCGGCCCGGGCCCGCGCCCCGAGGGTGATGCGGGTCGCAACCGCTTCGGCCCCGACGCGAAGCCCAAACACGAGCGCGAGCGCGAGCAGCGGCGCCAGGCGCCGCGCCGCATCCACGAAGACACCGGCGACGACTTCCGCGGTCGCCGAGGCAGCAGCCGCTTCGACGACGACGAAGAATAGGCGCCGTCCCGGCGGGAATGCCGCAGCCTTCCACGCGGCCTGGACTCGCATCCGGCGCCGCGCGAAGCTGCGCCCATGCCGTTCCAGTTCCAGCCGATCTTCGAACTCGGCGCCGACGACACGCCCTACCGCCTGCTGACGAAGGACCACGTGCGCACGATCGACGCCGGCGGGCGGCGGGTGCTGCAGGTCGAACCGGAAGCCTTGAAGCTGCTGACCTTCGCCGCGATCCGCGACATCAGCCACCTGTTCCGGCCGGGCCACCTGCAGCAACTGCGCGCGATCCTCGAGGATCCCGAGGCGTCGGCGAACGATCGCTTCGTCGCGTTGCAGTTGCTGAAGAACGCGAACGTGTCCGCCGGCATGGTGCTGCCGAGCTGCCAGGACACGGGGACGGCGATCGTGATCGGGAAGAAGGGCCAGGACGTCTGGACCTCGGGCGACGACGAAGCCGCGCTGAGCGAAGGCGTGCAGCGCACGTTCACGGAGACGAACCTGCGCTACTCGCAGATGGCTCCGCTGTCGATGTACGAGGAGAAGAACACCGGCGACAACCTGCCGGCGCAGATCGAGATCTACGCCGACCAGGGCGCGGCCTACCGCTTCCTGTTCCTGACTAAGGGAGGCGGCTCGGCGAACAAGACGTTCCTGTTCCAGGAGACGAAGGCGCTGCTGAACCCGAAGTCGTTGCTCGCGTGGATCGACAAGGAGACGCGGAAGCTCGGCACCGCGGCCTGCCCGCCGTACCACCTCGCGATCGTGATCGGCGGCATGTCCGCCGAGTTCACGTTGAAGGTCGTGAAGCTCGCCAGTGCGCGCCACCTCGATTCGCTGCCGACGACGGGCAATGCGCGCGGTCGCGCGTTCCGTGACCTCGAACTCGAGCAGCAGGTGCTCGCGATCACGCGGAAGAACGGCATCGGCGCACAGTTCGGCGGCAAGTACTTCTGCCACGACGTGCGCGTGATCCGCCTGCCGCGCCACGGCGCATCCTGCCCGATCGGCATCGGCGTGTCGTGCAGCGCCGACCGCCAGGCGAAGGGCAAGATCACCGCCGACGGCGTGTTCCTCGAGCAGCTCGAGACCCACCCGGCGCGCTTCCTGCCGGAAGTGGACGAAGGCGCGCTCGCCGGCGACGTGGTGAAGATCGATCTGCGTCGGCCGATGAACGAGATCCGCACGACGCTCGGCAAGTACCCGATCCGCACGCGCTTCTCGCTGTCGGGCCCGATGGTGGTTGCGCGCGACATCGCGCACGCGCGCATGAAGGAGCGGCTCGACCAGGGCCAGGGCCTGCCGCAGTACATGAAGGACCACGTCGTCTACTACGCGGGGCCCGCGAAGACCCCGAAGGGCATGGCGAGCGGCTCGTTCGGGCCGACGACCGCGGGGCGGATGGACGCGTACGTCGACGCGTTCCAAGAGGCCGGCGGTTCGTTCGTGATGCTCGCGAAGGGCAACCGCAGCAAGGCCGTGACCGAGGCGTGCAAGAAGTACACGGGCTTCTACCTCGGCTCGATCGGCGGCCCGGCCGCGATCCTCGCGCAGGACTCGATCACGAAAGTCGAGGTCCTCGACTACGCGGACCTCGGCATGGAGTCCGTTTGGAAGATCGAAGTGAAGGACTTCCCCGCGTTCCTGGTCGTCGACGACAAGGGCAACGACTTCTTCGCCTGATCGGGTCGGGATCAGGGCATCGCGCCGCCGAGCGGCGGCATCGGTCGCGGCGACGCCCACGCGGCGTAGAGGCAGAGCAGCACGAGGGCCGTCATCGCGACGAAGTTGCGTTCGTCCACGAGCGCACGCGAAAGCGAGCGCGCGGGTTCGCCGATGCTGCGTTCGAAGCGACGCAGGTCGACGAACGGGCCGGCCGTGTGCTGCCGGCCCGTCTCCGGATCCGACGCGAGCAGGCGCGCGCTTCTGCGCAGCTGGTCGTGCAGCGTGTGCAGATCGACGCCGGCGGGTGCGCCGAAGCGGCCCATCAGCGCGACCGCCGCCGACGTCGCCACGAGGTTGCTGTGCGGGACGTCGAGCGTGGCCGAGAAGCCGCCCGGGGTTGGGTGGCCCAGGAACTGATGGCGCACGAGCAGGCGGTCGAGTTCGTCCTTGCGGGCCGCGAGAGCCTCCGGGCGGCCGATGCGATCGAGCCAGCGCAGCGCCACGGCCCACGCCTCGAGGGGCATCGGCGCGTCGGCGAGTCCGGCGACGAGGCGCTCGGCGAGGCGGTCCTTCGCGGCGTCGTCGAGGTCGCGGACCGCGACGAGCATCGCCGGCTCGTAGTCCTGGAAGGCGTACGGCTGCAGCGGGCTCGTTTCGCGCACCAGGCGATCGAGGGCGAACGCGTGCTCGGGACGTTCCGCGAGGCGCCGCCACGTCGCGTCGTCGATGCGGTTCATCCGCGTCTCGGCGCTGAGCGCGAACGAGTTCGGCGGGGCGTCGTCGCGTGCCGCGACGAGAGCCTCGTCGATCGCGGCGGGCAGAGTGACGGCATGACCGCTCTGCTGCAGTTCCGCGACGCCGTCGGCGAGCGTGAGCAGGTGCGGGGCCGGCATGGCGGGCGTGCTCGCGGCGACGAACGCAGCGAGATCGTCGATCGTCATCGGACGCGCGACCTGCAACAGGAAAGACGGCGCGAGCACGATGCCCAGGGTCAGCAGCGCGCCGAACGCGGCATGTCTCGCCAGCGGGACGAGAGTCAGGATGCCGGCGGACAGCACCAGCAACGTTGCCGACTGCCACCGCGCGGCGCCCGCGAACGGGCTGTCCTCTTGGAGCCAGAACAGCGCGAGGATCGCGACTGCTTCGAGGGCGCCGAGCGCGATCATCGCGACGGCGGTCCGATCGACGCCGCCAGCCGCGGCGTGCCGGCGCACACCGAGCACCAGCACGACCATAGAGAACGTCAGGAACAGGAAGAGGGCGTCGGCGACCCACCAGATCGACATCCCCGACAAGCCGGCGACGACGATCGCAGCGGTCAGGAACGAGCCGACCATGACGTACGACCGCTCCGTGTGGGCGCGGCTGAGCGGCGTCTTCACCGCGGGCCGGTCCGACAGGGTCGTGCGCAGTGCCTGGAACGCGCCGAGGAACGCGGCGCCGACGAGGGACAGGAGCCACATCGGCCACGATGCGAGCGTGCCCTTCGCGGCGCCGAGGACCGCGGCGTCGAGCGGCAACTGGCCGGCGGCCCGGCGCATCGGGGCCGCGCCCTCGTCGTCGCCGCTGCTGCGGTCCTGCAGGCGGGACGCGATGCCGTGCGCGAACGCGGCCGCATCGGGGCGGCGGTGCGCGAACAGGCCGTGCAGGTCGGCGTCGTTCACGGGAAGGCCGGGGAGGTCGGGTTCGTGGTTCATCGGTTCGCTCCCGCGGCTCGGAGCGCGCGTTCGGCGTGTTCGCGCAGCGTCCGGCGCGCCTGGTAGAGACGACCTTCGACCGCCTTCCGTGTGACTCCGAGCAGTGCGGCGACCTCGGCGGCGCTCGTCGATTCGAGGTAGTGCATGCGCAGGATCTCCTGCATCTCGGGCGGCAGCTTCGCGAACGCCGCCCGCAGTGCATCGTGTCGCTCGTCGGGCTCGACCTGCAGGGTCGCCGGCTCGGCTTCGAACTCCGCGCTGGCGCGCAGGTGCCGCCGGCGGAACGCGAGCAGCAGGTTGTTCGCGATCCCGCGCAGCCAGCCGCCGATCGCATCGAGGTCGGCGGCGGACACGCGGCGGCGGTTGCGGCCGAGCCACGCCTCCGCGAACGTGTCCATCGCGAGCTCTTCGGCCTGGCCCCACGACGCGCCGCGCGAGGCGAGGTAGCCGATCAGGGGGCCGCGGAACGCCGCGATCCAGCGCTCGAGCTCCGGGGCAAGCGGGGCGGGATCGGTCATGGTGCGGGTAGGTGTCGTCAACCTACCAACACCCTCGGAGAATCCGCGGAATCCTCTGCGGCCCCGTGCACGGCGGCGTGGCAGGTGCTGCGGACGCCCGCTACAACGCCGGGCAACTCTCGAAGGGAAGACACCATGTTGCGATCGCTCTCCGCTCCGTCCCTGCTCGCCGCCCTCGTCATCGCCGGTTTCGCACCCGCGCAGTCCGACGCGGACAAACCCGCCACCGCCAAGGATGCCCTGGCCAAGTACTCGCCGGTCGAGGGCACCGCGAAGGTCGGCACGGTGGCCGAGGTGAAGCTCGGCGACGGCTGGCTGTTCCTGCCTGCGGCCAAGGGGCGCCAGTTCCTGAAGGACCTCGGCAACCACCCGGGTTCGTCGACCCTCGGCGTCGCCATCCCGCCGGACTTCCTCGAGTCGAACACGTTCGCCGTCTACAGCTACGCCGACGACGGTCACGTGTCGGACGACGAGGCTCCCGACTACGACGACCTGCTCGCGGACATGAAAGCGTCGGCGAAGGAGCAGAGCGCGGAACGCAAGAAGCTGGGCGAAGGCGGCGTCGAGCTGCTGGGGTGGGCCGAGCCTCCGCACTACGACAAGGCGCAGCACAAGCTCTACTGGGCGGAGAAGCTCCAGTTCGAGGGCAATGACGGTCTCACACTGAACTACAACGTGCGCGTGCTCGGTCGCGCCGGGCACCTCGTCGTGAACGGCGTCGGCGGCATCGAGCAGCTCGACCTCGTCGCGAAGCACAGCAAGAAGCTGCTCGAGGTGACGGAGTTCCTCGAAGGCCAGCGCTACGAGAACTTCGATCCCGCGTACGACAAGGTCGCCGCGTACGGCATCGGCGGCCTGATCGCCGGCAAGGTCGCGCTGAAGGTCGGTCTGTTCGCGAAACTGGCGCTCCTGCTGAAGGCCTTCATCAAGCCGATCATCGCCGGCGTCGTCCTGATCGGGGTCGGCATCGCGCGGTTGTTCGGCCGCAAGAAGAACGAGCAGCCTGCCGCGTCGTGAGGTGGAGCGTCGGCGGCCTCAGTGTCGGAGCAGGGCGAGGCGCTCGCGCAATCGCAGCAGCGTCGGTGCGTGGTAGTCGGCCTTGCGTTCGCGCTCGGCGAGGAACGCCTCCGCATCGAGGTCGGGCCCGAAGCAGAGCAGGCCGAACGCGGCGTTGACGCGGACGTCGAGCACTTCGTTCGGGTCTCGCATGCTCTTCCGCAGCGCCTCGGTGCTCGCACGATCGCCGAGCAGCCCGAGCGCCGGCGGAACGGCCGCGCGGATCTCGGTGTCCGGGGTCGACAGGCGCGCGCGCAGGTGCGGGATCGCCTCCGCAGCGCCGATCTCGCCGAGGGTGCGCACGGCGTACGACGCGGTGAACGGGTCGCCGAGCAGCGCCAGCACGGCCGTGCTCGCCGAGCGCGCCGGTGCACGCAAGTCGGCGAGCACCTGCAGGGCCATCGTGCGCAGGTAGTTCTCCTCCGCAGCGAGAGCTCGTGTCATCAGAGGCACAGCGAGGAGACCGGCGCGCGTGAGCACGAAGCGCGCATCGTCGACCGGCCGGAGCTGCGTGCCCTGGGTCGTCGACAGGTGGGCCGCAAGGCGCGCGTCGAGCTGCACGGGATCGGGCGGGGCAACCTCCGGCCGCGAGCTCCGGCCCTTCTGCAGCCACTCCGCGAGCAGCGTCCGCAGGTGTGCGCGCAACTCGTCGTACGTCGGGGACTCGCCGAGCTGGAGGCCGCGCTCACGGCAGATCTCGATGGCCATCGTGCCCGC
>CAZIFB010000022.1:0-73993 GCA_964538915.1 uncultured candidatus Brocadiaceae bacterium
ACAAGCTCTACGGCCGCGGCGGCGCCGACGACGGTTACGCGGCGTTCGCGTCGCTCACCGCGATCCGTGCGCTGCGCGAGACCGGCGGCAAGCACGCGCGCTGCGTCGTGATCATCGAGGCATGCGAAGAGAGCGGCAGCTACGACCTGCCCGCGTACATCGACCTGCTGAAGACGCGCATCGGCACGCCGAGCCTCGTCGTCTGCCTCGACAGCGGCTGCGGCAACTACGACCAGCTCTGGTGCACGACGTCGCTGCGCGGGCTCGTCGGCGGTGACATCCGCGTCGAGGTGCTGACCGAAGGCGTGCACAGCGGCGACGCGAGCGGCATCGTCCCCAGCAGCTTCCGCGTCGTCCGTCAGCTCATGGAGCGCCTCGAGGACGCCGAGACCGGCCGCATCCTCGGCAAGAAGTTCCACGTCGACATCCCGAAGCAGAGGAAGCAGCAGGCGAAGCAGGCCGCGAAGGTGCTCGGCGACGCGGTGTTCTCGAAGTTCCCCTGGACGAAGGGGGTGAAGCCGATGGCCAAGGACCGCGTCGAGCTCGTGCTCAACCGCACGTGGCGGCCGTTCGTCGAACTGATCGGCGTCGACGGCGTGCCTCCCGTCGACAAGGCGGGCAACGTGCTCCGTCCGTTCACCACGGCGAAGCTGTCCTTGCGCATCCCGCCGACCGCCGACGCCGACAAGTGCGTCGCACACCTGAAGAAGCTGATGACCGAGGATCCGCCGTACGGCGCGAAGATCACGTTCTCGGCCGAGAAGGCGAGCTGCGGCTGGGATGCGCCGCCGCTGGCGGGCTGGCTCGAGAAGGCGTGCAGCAAGGCTTCGCACGCGTTCTTCCACAAGGACTGCGTCTACATGGGCGAGGGCGGCACGATCCCGTTCATGGGCATGCTCGGCGAGAAGTTCCCCGAGGCGCAGTTCATGATCACCGGCGTGCTCGGGCCGATGAGCAATGCCCACGGACCGAACGAGTTCTTGCACATCCCGATGGGCAAGCGCCTGACCTGCTGCGTCGCCACGGTGCTGCAGGAGCACTTCGTGCGCGGAAAGGGCAAGAGCGACAAGGGCGAGAAGCGCGCCAAGGCCGACAAGGTCGAGAAGCGCGAGAAGAACGAGCAGGGCGACAAGGGCGAGCAAGTCGCGAAGGCCAAGAAGGAGAAGGGCGAGAAGAAAGGAAAGAAGAAGTAGCTCGCGCGGGTTCGGCCAGGATGGAACGGTTGCGCTGGCTCTGCTCGCTGCAAGGGCGTGTCGGTCGCCGACCGTTCCTCGTGTGGGGCGCGGCCCTGATGGCGTCGAAGGTCGCGCTCGATGGCGCCCTTTGCACCTGGGTCTTCGGGCTGCAGTGGTCGCCGCTCCTCTACTGGCTGGCGATGCCCGTCGTGCCGCGCTCGGTAGGGACGGCTCCGCAACTGTGGCTCGCCCTGTCGAGCCTTCCCTTCGCGTGGCTCGGTCTCACCCTGTCGGTGCGAAGGCTGCGCGATGCGGGCTCGAGCCCGTGGTACGTCGCGCTGTTCGTCCTGCCGATCCTGAACCTGGTGCTGTTCGCGCTGCTCGCCGTGATTCCGACGGCCAGTGCGCCGCGGTCGCGCCGAAAAGAGAACCTCGCCCCGGCGCAAGTCCGCCTGTTCGAATACGGCATCGTTCCGGCGATCGTCGCTGCCCTCGTGACGCTCGGGCTCGGTTACGCCGGCCTGCGCGTGCTGGGCAGCTACGCGTACGCGACGTTCCTCGGGCTCCCGTTCGCGCAGGGCATGGCGGTGGGACTCCTCACCTGTCGTCGCCCGTTCGGAGTCGCGATGCTGCAGCTGTTCCTCTCCTTCGCGATCGACGGAGTCGGGCTGCTCGTGTTCGGCTGGGAGGGGCTGATGTGCATCGTGATGACCGTCCCGGTCCTCGTGCCGATGGGCCTGTTCGGTCTCGGGATCGCACGTTCGATCGTGTCCCTGCGATGGCAACACGTCGTGCCGGTCGTGGTCCTGATCCCGATGCTGCAGGTCGTCGAGCCGCACGTCTTGCCGCGTCCCGCGACGCACGAAGCCCGCACCGAGGTCGTCGTGAGTGCCGACCGCGCAACGGTTTGGAAGCACCTCGTCGCGTTCTCGCAGCTGCCGCCACCGACCGAACTGCCGTTCCGCGTCGGCATCGCCTACCCGACGCATGGGACCATCGAGGGGCACGGACCCGGTGCGGTTCGGCGGTGCACCTTCAGTACCGGCGACTTCGTCGAGCCGATCGAGGTCTGGGACGAACCGCGTCTGTTGCGATTCTCGGTGGACGAGTGTCCGCAGCCGATGGTCGAGTGGAACCCGTTCCACGACCACGTCGACGCCGCGCACCTGCACGGAACGTTCCTCGCGCACCGCGGCCAGTTCGAACTCGTCGATCGCGGCGACGGCACGACCCTGCTCGCGGGGACGACGTGGTACTCACACGGCCTGTGGCCGGAGTCCTACTGGTCGCTCTGGAGCGATTGGCTGATCCACACGATCCACCGGCGTGTGCTGGCGCACATCGGCTCGTGTGCCGAGGCGGATCGCCCGCGCTGACTGCCGAGGCCGGGCCGATGACCGCCTTTCCCGCGCGGACATGACCCGCTGGAATCCACCCGCGCCGACGGGCTGATGCGGAAACACCGCGCAGTCTTTGGCGGTGGCCCGTGCGTCCGGTAACACACTCGGCGATGGCCAATCCCCGCGTCTTCTTCGACATCACGATCGGCGACAAGCTCGCCGGCCGGATCACGTTCGAGCTCTTCGCCGACACCTGCCCCAAGACTGCCGAGAACTTCCGCGCGCTCTGCACCGGCGAGAAGGGCGTCGGCAAGTCCGGCAAGAACCTGCACTTCAAGGGCTCGCGCTTCCACCGCATCATCCAGCAGTTCATGTGCCAGGGCGGGGACTTCACGCGCGGCAACGGCACCGGCGGCGAGTCGATCTACGGCGAGAAGTTCGCGGACGAGAACTTCACGCACAAGCACACGACGGAAGGCCTGCTCTCCATGGCGAACGCGGGTCCGGCGACGAACGGCTCGCAGTTCTTCATCACGACCGTCGCGACGCCGTGGCTCGACGGCAAGCACGTCGTCTTCGGCAAGGTCGTCGACGGCATCAAGGTCGTGAAAGCGATGGAAGCGGTCGGGTCGAAGACCGGCACGCCGTCGGCCGACTGCGTGATCGCCGAGTGCGGCGAACTGAAGTGATCGCGGACCTCGGCGGCCTCAGCCGCCGAGATGCACGGCGAGGCCGTTGCTGAGCGGGCCGAGGCCGAGGAAGGTCCCGGCCGGATCGATCACGAGCGACTGGAAGAACACGTCGAGGTCGTTCAGCGTCGGGTCGTTCGGGAGCGGGAACGGCGCGAGACCGAGACCGCTCGGATCGAGCAAGACGATCGGCTGCAGGTTGATCGGATCGCCGACCAGCACGTCGCAGCCGCTGAGCGGCACGTTCGCCGACGTGAGGCTCCAGAACACGATGGCGAGCGACGACGACAGGCCGTTCTGCACGGCGAGCCCGAACGCCAGGTTGCCGACGACGGGCCAGCCGACGTTCGTGAGCGACGGCACGAGGTTCGCGCTGCCCGGGCAGCCGGCGCCGTAGGCGGCGACGTACGCCGTGGTGCCGCGGTCGCGCACGTAGACGTCGGCGGCGAAGCCGTTGGCGTCCGGCACGACGAGGGTCGACGCGCTGCTCTGGAAAGCGACGCAGCGGCCGTTGCCGGAGATGCGCCCGAACTGGCTCCCCTGGTTGCCCTGCGTGCCCGTCGTGCCGACGCTCGCCCGCACGGTCGTCGCGAGCGCGAGGTCGCGGACGAACACGTCGAACGCGTTGTTCGTGTCGCCCGCCACGAGGTTGGTCGCCGAGCCCCAGAACGCGACGAAGCGGCCGTCGGCCGAGATCGAGGGCTGCATGCCGCCCTGGTCGGAGAACCCGCCCGTCGACGACGCGGTGCACCACGCGAGCTGTCCGAGCAGGCGGTCGCGCACGAAAATGTCGGGCGTCGACGTGTCGCCGACGAGGAAGTTCGACGCGTAGGTCGTGAAAGCGACGAAGCGGCCGTCCGCGGAGATCGACGGCTCGAGCGACTGGTTGTTGCCCTGGTTGCCCGCCGCGTCGACGCTGACCAGCGAGATCGTGTCGGTCGCGCGCGACCAGACGAAGACGTCGTTCCAGCCGTTGGTGTCGGTGACGACGAGTTCGTCCGCGGCGCTGTCGAACACGACGAACTGGCCGTCGTCGGAGATGTCCGGGTTCCGGCGGCCGTTGAAGTTCTGGAACGCGATCAAGCTCTTGCTGACGAGGGCAGTCGTGTTCGTCTGGCGGTCGTGACAGAAGATGTCGCTGTTCAGGCACCAGTCGCCGGGCGTGATGTTGTTGTCGCCCGACTCGAACACGACGTAGCGGCCGTCCGCCGAGATCGCCGGCTTCAGGGCGCTGGCCGTGATCTGTCCGCCGCCGCTCCCCACGCTGACGCGCGTGGTGGTCGCCGTGAGGCGGTCGTGGCAGAACACGTCCACGACGCCGTTCGTGTCGTTCGCGACCAGGTTCGTCGCGGCGCTCGTGAAGACGACGAAGCGGCCGTCCGGCGTGATGTCGGGATCCAGAGAGTTGCCGTTGCCTTGTCCGCCGGCGCTGCTGACGCTGACGCGGGTCGTCTGCCCGGTGACGCGGTCCCGCACGAAGATGTCGGTTGCACCGTTGGTGTCGCCCGCGACGAGGTTCGGGCCCGCACTCTCGAACGCAACGAAGCGGCCGTCGCCGGACGGCACGGGGAGCCCGCTGCCCCAGCTCGGGTCCTGGACCCCGGCCGACGTGAGGTTCTCACGCGTCGTGGTCTGACCGATGGCATGGGCCGTGAGGAGCAGGGCGAGAGCCGGGGCGGCGAGTCGGGGATGTGGGATCATGCGCGGCGTCGGAACAGGGGACTCTCGTACAGCGAGGCGGGCCGCCGCCGTGTTCGGGGCCCCCGGATTTTTTCTCCGGACCCCTGACCCCCGGATCTCGCGTGGCCTCAGGCTGGCTGGCTGCCCTCGACGCGCAGACGCACGGCCTGACCGTCGCAACGGAACGTGCGATCGGCGTCCGCCTCGCCCGACGGAGCGGGGCCCGAGAGGATCTCGGGAAGGCCCAGGCGGCAGTCTTCGGGCAGGAGCGACTTCACGCTGCCGCCGAGCACGTTCGTCAGTTCGAGGAGAGCGTCCTGGAGGTCGTTGTCGCCGCACTCGTGCGGGTGCACGTGGCACATCGAGGCGACCGTCGAACGCAGCACGCTGTCGTTGGTGGCCACGACGACGCGCCCGCTCCACGATCCCCGGATCGCGACGGCCGCGCGGCGCGGCGGCCACTCGTCGTTCGCCATCGCGGGCGTCACGGTCATGCCGAGGGTCGTCGCGAACACGTTCTCGACGAGGATGCGGAGGTCGACGGATTCGAAGTTCATGGTTGGTTCGATCGGCTGCCCGCGAGCTGGTAGGCCGCGGCGTCGTCCGCGCGGGTGAACGAGTCGGTGAGGAGGGCGGTGGACTCGGCGGTGCCGAGGAACAGGTAGCCGTCCGGCCGCAGCAGGCTCTTGATGCGCTGCAGGATCGCGCGCTTCGTCGCCTGGTCGAAGTAGATCAGCACGTTGCGGATCATCACGATGTCGAGCTGCGGCATGGCCGGCCAGTCGTCGACGAGGTTGATTCTGCGCAGGTCGAGTGCGGCCCGCAGGTCGGGCTTGACCTGCCATTCGAGTCCGTGCCGGTCGAAGTACTTCGTCAAGAGGCGCGCGGGCAGTCCGCGATTCACCTCGTGCTGGCTGTAGACGCCGGATCGGGTCCGCTCGAGCATCGCCGTCGAGATGTCGCTCGCGATGTAGCGCAGGCGCCAGCCGGCCAGCTCGGGGAACGACTCCCGCAGCAGCATGAGCAGGCTGTACGGCTCCTGTCCGCTCGAACTCGCCGCGCACCAGATGTCGAGCTGCTTCGTCGCCGCGCGCGACTTGATCAGCTGCGGAAACACGGACTCCCGGAGCGAGTCGAACACGGCCATGTCGCGGAAGAAGCTCGTCTCGTTGGTGGTCATCGCCTCGACGACCATGTCCATGAGTTCGCCCGTGGGCCGCGCCCTCAGTTCGGCCGCGAGTCGCGCGATCGACTGGAATCCGCAGCGTGGAAGCAGCGGACGCATGCGCGCCTCGACGAGGTAGACCTTGTCGTCGCCGAGCACGATGCCCGCGTGTTCCTCGACGTGCTTCCTGAGGAACTCGAAGTCTGCTGGTGACACCGTCGCGTCGATCACGAGCTTCCCCTCGCGGCGGTGATGGCCGGACGCCGCGGAGTCCGTGCGACGCGTCGGACGATCTCGGCGGCGATGGACTCGATGGGCAGGATGGCGTCGGCGAGGCCGGCGCGCACGACCGCACCCGGCATGCCCCACACGATGGACGTCGGTTCGTCCTGCACGATGACCTGTGCGCCGGCTGCGCGGAGCACCTTGGCCCCCGCAGAGCCGTCCACGCCCATGCCGGTGAGCACGACCGCGAGCACGCCGTCGCCGTGAGTCACGGCTGCCGAGCGGAAGAGCACGTCGACGGCCGGGCGCACGGAGCACTCCGGGGGATCCTGGTTCGTCGCGATCACGAATGCGCCGTCGCGCTGCACGATCGTCGAGTGGAACCCGCCCGGCGCGATCCACGCGTGGCCAGGCGCGAGCTTCGCGCCGTCGCTGCCCTCGGCCACGGACATCGGCGACTTCGCGTCGATGCTCTTCGCGAGCATCATCGTGAACGTCGGCGGCATGTGTTGCACGACGACGACGGGTACCGGCAGGTCCTCGGGCAGCTGGGAGAACAGGAGCGTGAGTGCGTTCGGCCCGCCCGTGGAGGAGCCGATCACGACGAGTTCGACGGGCCGCGTTCGCGGGCGCGCGGCCGTCACCGGCGGCGGCGGAGCGGCCGGCATGGCCGGCGCGGGCGTGCGCCGGCAGAGGGCTTCGATGCGGGTCGTCAGGTCGACGAACAGTTGCTCGCGCATCGCCTCGAGGCCCGCCGCCGCCACGGGCTTCGGCAGGTAGTCGTTGGCTCCGGCGGCGAGCGCTTCGAGTGTGACTGCCGCGCCGCGTTCGGTCAGCGTGCTGAACATCACGACCGGCAGCCGCGGGTGGATCTTGCGGATCTCGCGAAGCGTCGACAGGCCGTCCAGCTCCGGCATCTCGATGTCGAGGACCACGAAGTCCGGCACCGAGGCGGCGATCGCTTCGAGCGCTGCGCGCCCGTTGCGCGCGATGTCGACGTGCAGGCCGGGGTCCCGCGTGAGCACCGACCGGACGATGGAACGCACGACGACGCTGTCGTCGACCACGAGCACCTTGAGCGGCTTCCCCGGGCTGGTCATTGACCGTCCCCCGGGCACGCCGAACCGATCGGAAGTCCGACGAGGCGGAGCTTCTCGACGAGCGCTTCGCGCACGAACGGCTTCATCAGGTACTCGTCCGCGCCGTCGACGAGGGCTTCCGTCATGCGGGCGACGGAGGTCTCCGTCGTCACCATCACGATCCGCGTCCGGGCAAAGCGCGCATCGGCGCGCAGATGGCGCACGACGTCGATCCCGGACATGCCCGGCATGTTCCAGTCGAGCAGGATCAGTTCGGGCGGTGTGCCGGCGGCGAGGGCCTGGACCCCGGCTTCGCCGTCGGCGGCGTCCGCTACGGAGAAGCCGCAGCCCTCGAGGAGGCCGCGCAACAGCTTCCTCATCACACGCGAGTCGTCGATCACCAGTGCGTTCAAGGGAGTGCTCCGGAACGGACGAGGTGCGCCGCGCTTCGCGCGGCGCCGGGGGTCAGACCGTGAAGCGGCCGACGAGCGTCTGCAGCTCGGTCGACATCTTCGCGAGTTCCTTCGAAGCACCCTGCGTGTCGTTGGCGCCCTTCGACGTGTCGGCCGCCGCCTGCGCGACGCCGCTGATGTTCTTCGAGATCTCGGTCATGCCCTTCGCGGCTTCGCCGACGTTGCGAACGATCTCGGCGGTCGTCGCGGTCTGTTCCTCGACGGCGCTCGCGATCGTGCTCTGGATGTCGTTGACCTGGTTGATGATCTCGCTGACGCGCCCGATCGCCTTCACGGCGCCGTCGGTGTCGGTCTGGATCGCCGCGATGCGTCGTCCGATGTCCTCGGTGGCCTTCGCGGTCTCCTTCGCGAGCTCCTTCACCTCGTTGGCGACGACCGCGAAGCCCTTGCCGGCCTCACCGGCGCGCGCCGCCTCGATCGTCGCGTTCAGCGCGAGGAGATTCGTCTGCTGCGCGATCGACGTGATGACCTTCACCACGTTGCCGATCTCCGCACTGCTCGTACCGAGCTTGCGAATGGTGCCGTTCGTGGTTTCGGCGACCTGCACGGCCGACGTCGCGACCTTCGCCGCGTTCGACGCGTTGGCGGCGATGTCCTTGATGCTGGCCCCGAGCTCCGTCGCGGCCTGGGCGACGGTCTGCACGTTCGCGCTCACTTCCTCGGCGGCGCTGGCCACCGTGTTGGACTGTGTCGCGGTCTCGCCGGCGCTGGCTCCCATCTCCTGGCTGGTCGCCGCCAGTTCTTCGGATGCGCTGGCGAGGGTCTGCGAGCTCGCGCCGATGTGAGCGATGTTCTTGCGGAGGTCGGCGAAGAAGCGGCCGAGCTGCTCGCCCATTTGACCCAGCGCGTCGGTGCCGCTGACGGTGACCTTCTGCGTGAGGTCACCGGCGGCCGCCGCACTGACGACGGTCAGCATCGCGTCGATCTTTGCCCGCAACTCCGCGGCCTGCTCGAGCTCGCGCTGGGCGATGGCCTGCGCCTTCTTCTCCGCTTCCTGCTTCTCGGCCTCGCGACGCATCTCCTCGCTGACGTCGTCCCAGCTCACGATGTATCCGACGCCCTCACCGGCCGGAGTCCGGACGCGATTGATGTTCGTCCGCAGCGTCACCGCGCCGAACGCGAACGTCGCCGCGTGGGGGAGCCCCTTCGGGTCGTGCAGGATCGCCTCGATGCGCTCGGGCTCGCGATGGAAGCGGTGGATGCTGCCGCCGAGGATCTGCTCGACCGACACTCCGAATGCCTTGCGGATCTCGCCGCCGATGGAGCGCGCGGTGCGCAGGGCCTTCTTGTTCGCGTAGACCAGCTTGAGGTCGTTGTTGGCGACGAAGACGTTGGTCTCGAGGCAGTCGAGACAGCCCTGCAGGCTCTCGAGTGTGCCGGTCGGGTCGGGTGTCGTGTTCTTCTCGGTCGGGTCCAGAGTGGCGTTCTGCATGGTCGTTCTCGGTTGGTCGTGGTCGGAGTGAGTGTTCGTTCGATGGTCGTGGTCAGGCGCGGACGGGCATCGCGGCGTCCTGGCTCGAGGCTCGCAGCAGGGCGTCGACGTCGGCGACGAGGAGCAGGCGTCCCGGCAGCTTGTGCACGCCGCGCAGGAGGCTGCGCAGCGCGTCGCTCACGTTGTGCGGCGGCGGGGCCAGCGTTTCTGCGCCCACGGTGAGCACTTCGTCGATCTCGTCGACGAGCACGCTCACGGCGCCGTCGTCGCAGCGCACGACGACGTTCATCGGCAGTGCGTCCGCAGGACGGTCGGGCAGCCCGAGCTGCTTGCGAAGGTCGATCGCCGTGACGATCTGGCCGCGCAGGTTGATGAGGCCGCGGATGCGCGACGGGGCCAACGGGATCCTCGTCATGGCCTGGTGGCGCAGGACCTCCTGGACCCGCTCGACCTCGATGCCACAGAAGTGCCCGTCGATGAAAAACGTGCAGAACATGCCTTCAGTCGCCATCGCGTCCTCCTTGGCAGGTCACGGCCTCCACATCGAGTCCCGCCATCGTGATGACGGCGCCGATGTCGATCGCTTCGGTCACGCGTTCGTGCACGACCACGGTTCCGAGCACCGGCGGTTTCGCGCCGACCCGCTTCGGCCGCACCGGCTCCTGGATGATGTCGAGGATCCGATCGACGACGACGCCCACGAACGCGCCGTTGCGCTGGTGTGCGATCACCTGGAGCGGACCGTCGTCGGTTTCCTCGCGGTCGGTGCCGAGCAGCTCGGCAAGCCGCACAAGCGGCATGATGTCGTCGCGGTACTGCACGACCAGGCGACCCGCGGCGTGTTCGATCGCCGATCGCGGGAACTCTTCGAGTCGCGCCACGCACGACAACGGAACGGCCTTCGGCGTGTCGTCGCCCGCGGTGAAGAGGAGCAGCGTCTGCTCGTCCTGCGAACGCAACGAAGCGCCCGCGTCGTCGGCGACGATCTTCCGCCGCTCACGCGACTTCGACACGATGCCGGCGCGCGCCGCGATCCCCATCGCGTCGAGGATCAACGCGACGCGGCCGTCGCCCATGATCGTCGCGCCGGCGTAGCAGGTCACGTCCTCGAGCAGCTTGCTCAAGGGCTTCACGACGATCTCCTGGTTGTCGCAGATCTCGTCGACGACGAGGCCGAACGTGAGGTCCTCGGCCTGCAGCACCGCGATGTTCAGCGCGCCGCCGGCCTGGTCCTTGCGCGAGCCGATGCGCAGCTGCTCGGACAGCCAGATCATCGGGAGCAACTCGCCGCGCAGTCGGTGAACGGGAACGTCGAGGATCATCTCGACCGCCTTCGTGGCCTGGTCGCCCTCGAGTCGGACGAGTTCGAGCAGGCAGACCTGCGGGATCGCGTACTTGTCGCCGCCGCAGGTCACGATGAGGGCGGGGATGATCGCCAGCGTGAGCGGGATCTTGATCCGCAGCGTCGTGCCGCGGCCCTTCTCGCTCTGCACGTCGACACTCCCGCCGATCTTCTCGATGTTCGTCTTCACGACGTCCATGCCGACGCCGCGGCCCGAGATGTTCGTGACCTTCTTCGCGGTCGAGAAGCCCGGCAGGAAGATCAGGTGCGTCGCCTCGCGCTCGCTCATCCGCGCCGCCTGGTCGGGCGTCACGATCCCGCGCTCGATCGCCTTCTTCTTCACCGCGTCGCGGTCGATGCCGGCGCCGTCGTCGGCGATCTCGATGTTGACCTGCCCTCCTTCGTGGAAAGCGCGAACCCGGACCGTGCCCTGCGCCGGCTTGCCGGCGGCGACGCGGGCCTCGGGGGTCTCGAGGCCGTGATCGACCGAGTTGCGCACGATGTGCGTCAACGGGTCCTTGATCGCTTCGATGATGGTGCGGTCGAGTTCGGTCTCTTCGCCCTCCATCTCGATCGCGACGTCCTTCCCGAGCTGGCCCGAGAGGTCGCGGACGAGCCGCGGCAGCTTGTTCCAGATCGTGCCGATCTGCTGCATGCGCGTCTTCAGAACGCGCTCCTGCAGTTCGGTCGTGATGAGGTCGAGCCGCTGCGTCGTCGACACGAGTGCGGGGTCGTGGTGGGACTCCGAGTACTGGAGGATCTCGTTGCGCGCGAGCACGAGCTCGCCGACCTGGTTCATCAGCGAGTCGAGCAGCGACACGTCGACGCGCACGCTCGCGTCGGAGACGGTCGGCCGCGTGTCGTTCTCGTGCGGATGGGCGTTCTCGCGGGGCGCGGCGCCTGCTTCGGGAGCGGGCGCGGCGCCGGCCGGAGCGGGTGCGGGAGCCGGGGCAGGAGTCGGCGCAACGACTGCGGCAGCAGGAGCCGGCGCCGGCGTTGGCGCCGATGCGGGAGCAGCCTGGGGAGGCGGGCTCGTCGCTGCATCGCCGCGCTGCAGACGTTCGAGCGTGCCGACCAGGTCGCCGTAGTCGCTGTCGCCGTCGGTGCCCGCGGTCTCGACCGTGCCGAGGATCGAGCGCACTGCGTCACCGAACGCGAGCAGCGCGCTCGTCATCTCGGCGTTCAGCGCGAGATCGCCGTCGCGCAGACGACCGAGCAGCGTCTCGCCAGCGTGCGTGAGACGTTCGAGCTTCTCGAAGCCGAAGAACCCGCAGGTGCCCTTCAGCGTGTGGATCGTGCGGAAGACGCTGGCGAGCACGTCCTTCCGCGCCGGTTCGCGTTCGAGTGCGACGAGGTCCAGATCGAACTGATCCAGGTTCTCCCTGCTCTCGACGACGAACTCCTTGACGACGTCATCCATGTGGTTCTCGCTCGCCGGTGTGCGGCGGTGCGAACCACTTCGAGCGCGTCGACGCGCTCGCTGAATCGGGTCAAGACCCTACGACCGCGGGGACACCGGGGAGAACCCGAGGGTGCCTTCGATCGTCGACGCGAGTCGCTCCGTGCGGACGACGCGACAGGGAATCCCCGCGGTGATCACGCTCTCGGGCATCGACGCAGCGACGCACGAATCCGGGTCCTGTACGACGACGAAACCGCCGGCGGCGACGATCGCGCTCGCGCCACGAGTGCCGTCGCGACCGAGTCCCGTCATGACGACGCCGATCGCGTCGCGGCCGAACACGGCTGCCGCCGTTCGGAAGAGCGGGTCGGCTGCGGGACGCACCCAGTTCTCCGGCGGCGTGTCGACGTTGCGCAGCACGAGGCCCTCGTCGACGATCGTGTGTCGGTCGCCAGGTGCGATGAAGATCGAGCCCGCGACAAGAGGCGTTCCGTCCTCCGCGAGCACCACCGGCATCTTGCACAGTCTCGCGAGCTGCCCTGCGTACGACCGCAGCATCCACGCCGGCCCGTGCACCACGACGACGAACGTCGCACGTTCCGTCGGCGCCATCTCTTGCAGCAGGTTGCGCATCGTGACGGGCCCGCCGGTGCTCGCGGTGAGGCACACGCATCGGAACGGGGCAGTGCGTTCCGCGGGCTTCACCGGCTCCTTCACCACGGCGATGCGCGGCGCGCGGCTGCGGGCGAGGCATCGCTCGACGGTGGCGACGAACTCGTCGTGCGGCCACGGTTTCGCCAGGAACTCGTCCGCGCCGGCCTCGAGCACCGCTTCCTTCGCGTCGGCGGTGTCGACGGCGGTCTGGATCACGAACGGCGGCGCCGCGGCGCCGAACTCGTGGCGCGTGCGCAGGATCAGCTCGATGCCGTCCATCTCGGGCATCACCCAGTCCGTCACGACGACGTCGAACTTCTCGGTGCGCAGGCGTTCGAGCGCCTGGAGGCCGTTGGCCACGAACCGGACGCTGTGGCCGCGTTCGCGGAGCAGCCTCTGCACGAGGAGTCCGATGGAGGCGATGTCCTCGGCGACGAGGATGCGTGCCGGGGTGAGGGCGGATGACATACCCCGGCCCTTTCGTCGTTCGGACGGTGAGGGACGCGATCGGGTTTTCCCCGACGCCCCGCCGGGCTGGCAAAGGCGCTTCTTCGGCGCGATCGTGCCGCTCGCCATGCACGGTCTCATGATGGACTTCCCTCTCGTGGTCGACGCGCTCGTGCGTCGTGCGAGGACCGTGTTTCCCCGGCGCGAAGTCGTGTCCCGTCGCGACGACGGCGCGTTGCATCGCACGGACTACGGCGCGGTGGCGGACCGTGTCGACCGGCTGGTCGGCGCGCTGCTGACGCTCGGCGTGCAGCGCGGCGATCGTGTGGCGACGTTTGCGTGGAACAGCCACCGGCATCTCGAGCTCTACCTCGCGGTGCCGGGTGCGGGTGCGGTGCTGCACACGGTGAACGTGCGTCTGCCGGCCGACCAGATCGCGTGGATCGTCCGTCATGCAGAGGACCGAGTGATGTTCGTCGATCGCTCTCTCGTTTCGGCGATCCGTGCGGCGTTGCCTTCGCTGCCCGGCGGACTGCGATTCGTCGTGCTCGACGACGACGGTCGCGGCGCGGACAGCGGGTTGCCCGGTGCGATCGACTACGAAGAGCTGCTGGCGAGCAGCAGTCCGTCGCCCGCGGTGTCCGTCGACGAACGCGACGCCGCCGGCCTCTGCTACACGTCGGGTACGACGGGCGAACCGAAGGGGGTGCTCTACTCGCACCGCAGCACCGTTCTGCACGCGTTCGGTTGCGCGATGATCGACTCGCTCGCCGTCTCGCAGCGAGCGACGGTGCTGCCGGTCGTGCCGATGTTCCATGCGGTCGCGTGGGGTCTGCCGCACGCGAGCTTGTTGGCCGGGAGCAAGCTCGTGCTCCCCGGGTCGCACCTCGGCGGCGACGCGCTTGCATCGCTCATCGAGGCCGAAGGCGTCACGCTCGCCGCGGGTGTGCCGACGGTGTGGAACCTGGTGCTGCAGAGCCAGCGCCGTCAGCGCCGCGACCTGTCGAAGCTGCGCTCGATCGTCGTCGGCGGCGCCGCTGCGCCGCGCGCGCTGATCGAGAGCTGGCAGTTCGAGTTCGGCATCTCGATCACACACGCGTGGGGCATGACGGAGACGTCGCCGGTGGGGTCGTGCACGCATCCGGGCAGCACGGGCCTGCCCGCGGACGACGTCGGCGACATCGACGCGCGCTGCAAGCCTGGGCGTCCGGTGCCGGGTCTCGAGGCGCGCATCCTCGACGACGACGGCGTGGACCTGCCGTGGGACGGTGTCGCGGCGGGCGAACTCTGCGTGCGCGGGCCGTGGGTCGCGGCGAACTACTTCGGCGGCGCAGGTTCCGAGGCGTTCACCGCGGACGGCTGGTTCCGCACCGGCGACGTCGCGACGATCGACGCCGAAGCCCGCATCGCGATCACCGACCGCAAGAAGGACCTCATCAAGAGCCGAGGCGAGTGGATCTCGAGCCAGGCGCTCGAGAACGCTGCAATGGCGTTCCACGGAGTGCTCGAAGCAGCGGCCTGCGCGCGTCCCGACGACCTGCGCGACGAGGCGCCCGTGCTCTTCGTCGTGCCGGCCGACCGGACGCAGCCTCCGACAGCGCGTGCGCTCATCGCCCATCTCGCGCAGCACTTCGCGAAGTGGCAGCTGCCGCGCGCCGAGGACGTGCGCATCGTCGACGCGATCCCGAAGACGGGTACAGGCAAGTTCGACAAGAAGGCGCTGCGCGCCGCGCTGCGTACGTCGGGGCCGCGCTGAGTCAGGCGAGGCCCAGTCGAACCAGCGCGGTCACCGCGATCACCGCCCAGATGGCCTCGAGCCAGAACGCCTGCCATGTCTTCCGCCGGAAGCAGACCCACGCGACACCCAGCGCGCCGGTCAGGTTGAGCAGCTGGAACGACACGTCGGTGTTGCGCAGCACCTCGAAGCTGTTCAGGGCGTAGGCGGCGAGGATCGCGAGCATTCCGTACCAGCCGGCGACCTCGGCGAGCGGCGAGGCAACGGGCGACACGGCGGACGACGCGGAGGAAGGAGTGGGAGCGTCCATGACGGAGCGGCGATCATGGCGCCGGACCGGTACCCGGGCGAATCGAGTGTTCGCCGTTCGGTCGTCCGGTGTGCGCGATCCGGGCGCCCGGCACGTCTGCCCCGGTCGGCACGGCGGTTGTCCTCGGCGGTGCGTCTCCGCGGCGGCGCTTCGCCGTCGCGCTCCTCCCTTCGAGGTCTTCATGAATCGTCTCGCGTCCTTGCTCCTTTCCGCCTTCGCCGTCGCGTCGTCCGTTGTGGCCCAGGCCCCGATCGTCCTCCGCGGACAGGTCACCGACGGCAGCGCCGCCGGCTGCTACTACTGCCCGGGCTTCGCGCACGTCCTCAAGTACTCGGGCACGCAGCTCGCGAGCCCGTCGATCAACCTGCTCGCATACCACAACCTCATGTGCAAGATCACGGGCACGTGGAACGGCTCGGTCGTCGAGGTGAGCGCGATCGAAGTCGTCGACGACACCTTCTCGATCGGCGGCAACGGCCACGTCGGCGGAGTACTGAAGTTCACGGCTCTCGGCACTCAGGGCGACGTCGCGATCAACGCGTTCGCGCTCGGTGCCGCCTGCTCGATCCCGTTCTTCGATTGCGGTCTCCTGCTCCAGCCTTCGTCGCTCGCGATCCTCGGCATGGGCACGATGGGCAGCAGCGGCGAAGCCGGCACGAACATCGACGTCCCGGACGTCCCGGCGCTGACCGGGCTGCGCGTGTTCGGCCAGGCCCTGATCATGAAGGCCGACGGCTCGGTGCTGATGTCGAACGTCGACGCGCGCGAGATCGGCTGAGCCGCGCCGGGTGCGGAGGCTCGCCCGGTGCGCCGCGCCGAAGTGGCGGCGGCGGGGCAGTTCCGTATCGTTCGCCGGCCGCAGCGCCTCGGTGCGCCGCGCCGGTGAACGCATGAACCCAACGATCCACGGTCCGTCTTCGGCCGCCCTGTTCGTTCTCGTCCTCGGCGCGTTGGTCCGCGCGCAGGATGTTCCCGCCGGCCCGGCCGGCCCGGTCTTCGAGAACGGGCAGGCTCAGGTCGTGCCCGCGTTCCGCAAGGCGAAGGAGTGGGTGCGCGACGTGCTGTGGGTCGAGACGGAGTTCGACACCGACGGCGACGGCAACAAGGACCGCATGCACACGAGCGTCGTGCGGCCGAAGCAGACGGAGACCGAGGGCCTGAAGGTCCCGGTGATCTACGAGACGAGCCCGTACTTCCTCGGGGTCGGCTCCGACGAGAAGCAGTACTTCTGGGACCCGCATCAGGAACTCGGTGGCGAGCCGAAGCCGCGCCCCGAGATGCCGCCGATCGTCGTGCAGGGACCGCCCGGCATGCTCGAGGAGTCGCCGGCAGCGGAGGTGAAGGCGCAGACGTGGGTGCCGCGCGGCTTCGCGGTCGTGCACTCGTCGTCGCCCGGCACAGGGTTCTCGCAGGGTTGCCCGTCGCTCGGCGGCGACAACGAGTCCCTGGCGCCGAAGGCGGTGATCGACTGGCTCTGCGGCCGCGCGAAGGGCTACACCGCGCCGGAGGGCGGCGACGAGGTGAAGGCCACGTGGTGCAGCGGCAAGGTCGCGATGATGGGGACTTCGTACAACGGCACGCTGCCGCTCGCGGCCGCAACGACGGGCGTCGACGGTCTCGTGACGATCGTGCCGATCGCGCCGAACACTTCGTACTACCACTACTACCGCAGCAACGGGCTCGTCCGGCATCCGGGTGGCTACATGGGCGAGGACGTCGACGTGCTGTTCGACTTCATCGACAGCGGCGACCCGAAGAAGCGCGACTGGTGCAAGAAGCACATGCGCGACGACGTGCTGAAGGCGAAGGCCGACCGCCTCACCGGCGACTGGAACGACTTCTGGGCTCAGCGCGACTACCTGCTCGACCTCGGCCCGATGAAGTGCTCGATGCTGATGGCGCACGGGTGGAACGACTGGAACGTGATGCCCGAGCACAGCGTGCGGATCTACGCGGCGGTCAAGGCGAAGGGGCTGCCGTGCATGGCCTACTTCCACCAGGCCGGTCACGGCGGCCCGCCGCCGAAGGAGCTGCTGAACCGCTGGCTCACGCACTGGCTCTACGGCGTCGACAACGGCATCGAGAAGGACCCGAAGGCGTGGATCGTGCGCGAGGGCGATCCGCCGAGCCGACCGACGCCGTACGCGGACTACCCGAATCCCGCTGCGAAGGCGGTGACGCTGTATCCGGCTGCCGGCGGAAGCGCGGTCGGCGGCCTCGGCACGGCCAAGAGCGGCGCCGCCGAGGAGAAGCTGGTCGACGACGCGGACGTGAAGGGCGCCGCGATGGCGATGGCCGAGACGTCGCCGAACCGCCTGCTCTATGCGACCGCACAGCTCACCGAGCCCCTGCACGTCTCCGGCACGCCGCGCATCACGGTGCGCATGGCGTGCAGCAAGCCGGCGACGAACCTGTCCATCTGGCTCGTGTCGCTGCCGTGGACGGCCAAGGGGCGCATCACGGACAACGTCATCACCCGCGGCTGGGCCGACCCGCAGAACCACGGTGGCGCGGTCAAGGGCAAGCCGCTCGTCCCGGGCGAGTTCGTCGACGTGACGTTCGACCTCGTGCCCGACGACCAGGTGATCGCGGCCGGCGAGCGCATCGGTCTGATGATCTTCGCCAGCGACCACGACTTCACCCTCTGGCCGGCCGCCGGCACGGAGATCACCGTCGACCTCGCGGGCACGTCGCTCGAACTGCCGATCGTCGGCGGTGCGGACGCGTTCGCGAAGGCGACGAGCGCGGCGAAGTGAGGCACGGATGACGCCGTCGCGGTTCCGCGCGCTCGCGTGTGCGCTGCCCGACGTCGTCGAGGGGTCGCACCACGACCATCCCGACTTCCGCGCCGGCGGTCGGGTCTTCGCGAGCCTGCATCCCGACGGCGAACGAGCAATGGTGAGAGTGCCGCTCGACGAACAACGCCGCCTCGTCGGCGAACACGGCGCAGTGTTCGTTCCGGCGAACGGCGCATGGGGGCGTGCGGGATGCACGATGGTCACTCTCGCCGCCGCTCCGGTCGGCATCGTGCGCGACGCGCTCGCGTCGGCGTGGCAGGCGGCGACGGCGCGACCCGGCACGAAGAAGCCCGGTGCGGCGAAGCCCGGCGCGAAGAAGCGTTCGCGCCGCTGATCTGCCGTTCGGGTCGGGCCAGGGGTGACGAGTGCGCGGGGCGGTGCCGCCGCTCCGATCGGCCGGTAGACTCCCGCGCCGCAGCGCCCGGTCAGCGTTGCGACGAGAAGCCCCTTTGATCCGCACCCCGTTCCTCCTTCGCGTTGTCACCGTTGGCATCGCGTCCGTGTGCGCCTCGTCCTGCGGCGGAGGCGGCGGCGGCGGAGGAGGTGGTGGCGGCGGCGGGGGGCCGGACACGCCCGCCATCGCGCAGAGCCTGGTCGTGCTCGACACGAAGGTCGCGCCCGCGCGGATCCGGATCGTCGTTGCCGACGCGGAATCCGATCCGGTGTCGGTGCAGTTCACGTTCGAGAACGGTGCGTCGGGCGGCGCCGTTCCGCTCGCGGGGCTCGCCGCGAACCCTGTGTTGCTCTCGACGTCGCCGGCCGGCACCGTGCACGAGTTGCCGTGGAACTTCCCCGCCGAGGCGGTCCTGCCCGACGACGCGAGCTTCTCCGGCAGCGTCACCCTGGGCGCGCGCGTCGGCTCCGACACGATCCGCACCGTCGTCGCGGGTCTCGGCAACGACGCGCCGGTGCTGACGATCGGATCGATCCCGCCCGTGGCACACGGCACGACGTCGTTGCCCTTCGTCCTTCGTGACACCTCCGCCGACCCGGTCGGGGTCAAGGTCGAGTACTTCGTCGAAGGCGAAGTCGCGGCGGCATGGCGCCTCGCGCGTCCGGCCGGGCTCGACGCGACGGACCCCACCCCCGAACTCGCGTTTCCGCGAGTCACCGCCCCGGTCGCCGGTGCAGGGTTCGTCTTCTTCTGGGACACCGACTTCGACCTGCCCGACCTCGATCGCAGGGTGCGCGTCCGCTTCCGCGCGAGCGATCCGGCAGTGGCGGGAATCGTCCGGGAGACGGCATCTTTCCTCGTCGACAACAACGCCTCGCCCGTTGCGACGATCGACGAGGGCGCGCTGCTCGCGAGCGGCGATCGACGGAACGGCGTCCCCATCCCGTTCGCGATCGCCGACGAAGAGGCGGATCCGACCCGCGTCGTGTTCCAGTGGCGACGCGACGGCGAGGCCTTTCCGCCGATCGATGTCGGCGACCCGGCGGCGCTCGTCGTTCGCCTGCGCGATCCTGCGTTCCGACGTTCGTCGCAGGTGTGCACGCCGTACGGCTCGGCCCCGGTCGGCGGGTTGCAGCCGATCGATCCGCTGCACGTCCGGCTCCCGCAGCTCCTGCTCGGCGAACACTCGGCGATCCTGGCGCGCGGTGTCGTCGGCCGTGACATCGAAGTGCTCCGTACCCGCTCGACGTTCACGGGGCTCGCGGCGACGTGGCCGGCGAACCCGCTGCGCGCACCGGTCGCGGTGGCGCCGGGCGCCGACGCGCCGAGCGCGTTCGTCCTCGAAGAAGTCGCCGCCGGCAGCGAACTGGTCGAACTCGATCTGGCGACCGGAACCGCGATGCGAACGCTCGCGGTCGTGGGCGGCGTTCCCACGGCCCTGGCGATCACACCCAACGCCGCATCCGCGTTCGTCGCGACGGATGCCGGCGGCACCTGGCGCGTCTTCGAGATCGATCTGTCCATGGGCGGCGCCACGTTGCGCGCCGAGCGCGTCGGCGCCGCGGTCGCGGGGCCGCTGCGGGGCATCGCGATCGCCGGCTCGAAGTCGGTCGTCGCGACCGCCGCCGACTCCGTCGTCCGCATCGAGTGGGACACGGTCACGACCACGACGGTCCTTCGCTCGGGTCTCGCCGAGCCGTTCGGCATCGCGATCGATCCCACCGCTCCCTGGCGCGCCTTCGTTGCGGAACGGAGCGGTTCGCGCGTCGGTGTGCTCGACTTCGCGACCCGCACGATGCTGCCCCTCGGGGGCTGCAACACCACGGGTCTCCTGCCGAGCGCGCTCGCGGTCAGTCCCGATGGTCAGCGGCTCGGTGTCCTGCTGCGCACTCCGGGAGTGACGTCCTCGGTGTTCCTCGGGCTGGTCGAACTCGGTCGCGATGCGCAGACCAACATCAGCGTAGGGTCCGACAGCGGTTCGGTGTGTTTCGGCGAGGACCGGCTCGCCCTCGTCTCGCAGAAGGCGTCGCGCAATCTCCAGGCGCGCCTCGGTGTGGAGCAGCGCCGCCGAATCGTCGCCTTCGATCCCGCGACCGCGATCGCCACGGTCGATTCGGCGTTCGCCCCGGTGCCCGGCGTGCGGCAGACGTGGCGCCTTCGCGCGTTCGACCCCGCGCGCGATCCCGTGCCCGGCAGTACGGGTGGCTCTCCGGCCGTGTTCGTCTGGGACGGCAGCGACGCTCCCGCCGGTGTCGGGATCCGCGTACGCGCCATCCCGATCGACGGCGCGGCCGGCGCCGCGGTGGAGACGGCAACGCCTTTCACGACAGCCGTGCAGCTGGATGCTCCGCCGCTGTCGCTCGCGACGCTCGACCCGAAGGCGCTCGCCGCTGTCGACGTGGACGGTGACGGCGATCTCGACCTGCTGGCGGTCGGTACCGCCGCGAACGCGTTGTCGTTGTTCCGCCGCATCGCGCCCGGGACCTACGCGCCGCCGCTCCTGCTCGGGGGCGTCGGAGCCGTCGTCGCGCCGAGGGACGTCGAGGCCGTCGACGCGGACGGCGACGGCGACGTCGACCTGGTCGCCGCCGCGCAGAACGGCCTGCTGCTCTTCGTGCAGACCGCGCCGACGACGTTCACGCCTCCCGTCCGCATCGACCCGCCGAACGCGCCGCCGTCGACGCGCGTCGCGGCGGCCGACGTGGACGGTGACGGCGACGTCGACTTCGTCGCGGCGCAGGGGAACGACGCGGCGCTCCTGCGCCAGACTGCCCCCGGAGTGTTCGCGGCGCCGCTTCCGCTGCCCGTCGCGAGCGTGGTGTCGGGTGCCGTCGCCACCGACGTGGCGTTCGTCGACTTCGACCGCGACGGCCGGCTGGATGTCGCCGTCTCCCATCGCGGGTCGGGCGCCACGGCGAACGGTGTGCTCGTATTCACGCAGAGTGCGGCGCAGACGTTCGGAGTGCCGACGGCGATCGCCTCTCCGCGCGCGGTCATCGCGTTGCGCGTTGTGCCGGGTCAGGATGGCGCTGCGGAGCTGATCGCCATCGAGAACGACGCGGCAGGCGGTGAACTCGCGTCGTTCGGAGTCGGTGCGTCGCCGCGTGCCGTGCTGTCCGCGCCGGGGTCGCTCGTCGGTCCCGCGGACGTCGTCGCGAGCGATCTCGACGGCGATGGGATCAGCGAGCTGCTGTGCGCGGACCCGGCGGCGAATCGGATCGCCGTGCTGCGCCGCGGGGCGTCGGGCCTGTTCGAGGCGGCGTACTCGATCGGCGGCCCGGGCGTCACCGACGGCGCTTCGGCGGTCGTCGCTGCCGACCTCGACGCGGACGGGCGCGTGGACGTGGCCAGTGCAAACGAAACCGCGGGATCGATCGCCGTCGTGTTGGACGCGCGCGGCCGACACTTCGGTGCCGCCGCGGTGCAGGTCGGCGCGGCCGGGGCCACGCCGTCGGCAACCGACGTCGCGGTCGGCGACTTCGACGGCGACGGCCGCCTCGACCTGGTCACCCTCGTCGGCTCCACGACGAGGCAGCTTGCCGTGTTCGCACCCGGCGCCGACGGCGCGATCCCGGCGACGGCTTCGTTCACGGTCCCGTTGGCCGGCGGCGACGCATGTGCCGTCGGCGATCTGGATCGCGACGGCGATGCCGACGCGCTCGTGGTCGGTGCCGCCGATGGCGTGCAGCTCGTGCGCCGCACCGGACCGGGTGTGTTCGTCACGGGACCGCTGGTCGGCACGGGAGTCGGGCCGTGGAACTCGCCGACCGCCGCCTCGGTCGGTGATCTGGACAACGACGGCGACGACGACGTCGCCGTGGTCGAACCGAACGCGATCGCGGTGTCGCTGCAGCTCGCGAACGGCACGTTCTCGATGCCGACACGGCTCCTGTTCGCCTCGGCAGTGCTCGCGCCGCAGGTTGCTCCGGTGTTGGTCGACATCGACGCCGACGGCGACAACGACGTCATGGCACTCGCCGGGAACATGGTGGTGATCTGGAGACAGGTCGCGCTGGGTTCGTTCGCGGCGCCGATGACGGTGACCGTGCCAGGCAGCGGCAACACGCCGCGCGCCCTCGTCGCGGCGGACTTCGACGGCGACGGGCTGCCCGATCTCGCGACCGCGAACCAGCTCGACGTCACGGTCTTCCGTCAGGCGGCGCCCGGCAGCTTCGCACTGGCGGCGACCGTGTCGGGCGGCAGCAGCACCGCCCTGGTCGCCGCGGATTTCGACTTCGACGGCGATCGCGATCTCGTGTGCGTGCGCAACGGCCAGATCGCGCTGCTGCCGCAGACGGCGCCGCTGGCTTTCGGGCTGCCGCGGCCGCTCGGTGTGGCGAGTGCGGCGCGTCTGGTCGCGGCCGATGTCGACGGCGACGGGGACGTCGACGTGGTGTTCTGCGAACCGGCGGCGTCGGTCGCGAAGGTGCTCTTCGGAGGCAGGTGAGCGACCGGCGGCCCGTGCCGCCGGTGTCACCGTTCCCCGACGTTACTTCGCTTCCTTGTAGCCCGTGGCCGCGTCGTTGACGCGGTAGACCTTGCCGTCGCGCAGATAGAAGGCTTCGCGCTCCTTCTTGTTGAACGGGCGCGAGCCGATGCGGCCGAACACCCCGATCTGGTTGCCGCTCTCGTCGACACCGCGGTCGCGGATCATGCCGGTCGAGATGGAGATCGCGGGGCCGTCGGTCTGGCGGCTCGCGACGAGGCGCGGCGTCGGCTTCGGCGAGAAGCCGTAGGTGCCGTGGCTGCGCGACGGAGTCCACAGCTCGACCACGCGCAGCCCGTTCTTCCCGTCGGCGACGTAGGCGAACATGCTCGCGTTCGTGAGGCCGGTCGTGACGGCGGTCGCGTCGTCGATGACGCCGTCGGCGGTGAACTTCTCGACGAGCTTCGGCTGCGTGAATCGCAGCATGTCGACGATCGCGAGGCCGTCCTTGCCCGCCGCGACGTACGCGTAGGTGCGGCACAGGCGGACGCCGCGTGCGTCGGCGAGCGGAACGATCGCGCCGGGCACGAGCGCCGGCTTCTCGAGGTCCGTGATGTCGATCACTTTCATGCCCTCGGCATCGGTGACGACCGCATAGCGGAACTGCACGTCGATGCCGCGCGGGCCGGAGAGGCCCTTCAGCGTCGTGACGAGGCGCGGTTCCGTGGGCTTGTCGATGCCGACGACCACGATGCCGTCCGGCACGAGCACGTAGAGGTAGCTGCCGACGACCATGCCGCCGTGGCCGCCCTTCAGCACACCGTCCGGATTCCACGTCGCGGCGCGCTTCACGAAGTTGTTGTTCGGATCGCCGTCCACGAACGTGTTCACGTCGACGACGACGAGACCTTCCTGGCGGTCGATCACGTAGGCGTAACCGAACAGCGGGTGCACCGGCTGCTCCTCGTTCGCGGGGTCGACCTTGCGCACCGGGTCCATCGGCACCGTGGTCGGCAGGAGGACGGCCGCGGCGTCGCGCGTGGCGACGTGGGCGTCGTGGCCGATCGGGCTGAAGGGCGCACTGATGATGCGCTGCGCCACGTCCTTGTTCGCGATGTTCGCGATGTCGAGCACGCGGAAGCCGCCCTTGCCGGCGGCGGTGAACAGGTACTCGCCGCGCGCCTGCACGAACACGGCCGGCGTGTCGTGTGTGTGCGTCTCGGTGAGCCGGGAGCCGGCGGCGACGTGCGCGGCGTGCTCCTTCGGGAAGGTCATCGCGTGGAAGTCGCTGCCGATCACCGGCTGCGGCTCCCAGCCGTCCGTCACGCGAACGGCCGTGACGCTCTTGCTCGTGCCGAGGTGCACGTAGGCCCCGACGAAGTCCGACGCGTGCACGCCGAGGTTGAAGCGCGTCGCGAGGCTCGAGTTGTTGTCGTCGGCCTCGCTGACGTGGCAGCTCGTGCACTGCTGGCCGTGCTCGGCGCTGACCGTGTGCGGGATGTACGGCGAGAACGCGTGGCCGCTGTGGCCGGAAGCGGACACCGTCGGTTGCTGGTGCGTCACGATCGCGCGGTTGCCGTTCTCGGCCGTGGCGATCGGTGCCGAGGCGGATCGGATCGGCGAGATCTTGTTGCCCTTCACCGTGCCGTTGATGCCGAGCATCAGGCAGTCGGAGCGCAGGCCCTGTGAGTAGTAGCCGACGTCGACGAGGGTCTTCTCGCCGTAGAAGTGGCTCGACGGCGCGTTGCGGTTCGTCTTGCCGGCGAGGTGGCACCCGGCGCAGCTGATCGCCCACGACGTGTGGCACGTGTAGCACGTCATGCGGTCCGCGCTGTGTGCGAAGTGGTCGGGCGACATCGTCGCATCGCCGTACGTGTCGTTGCCCTTCTGCAGGGTCTTCGCGATCCGGGCCTTGCTGTTGTAGTTCTTCGCCGAGGGATCGATCACGTCGACGATCTGCGGCACCGACCACTCGAGGGAGGGGTCGACCTTGCTTCGCTGCTTCAGCACGTCGCCCTTCTGCGGCGCGCGGCCGGTGACCTCGTTGCCCGATGCGTCGACCCAGCGGAACTGGCGCGTGCCCTTCGAGCCCGCGGCCTTGGCCTTGGACAGGTCGTTGCCGCCGGCCGGGTTGCTGGTGACGAGCTTCGAGCGCTGCGCGACCGAGCCGTGGCAATCCGTGCAGTAGATCTCCACGGGGTTGATCATCTCGCCGTAGAGCTTGCCGTCGCCGTGCACGTCCTGCTCCGTGTGGCAGTCGATGCACTGCATGCCGACCTCGTAGTGGTGGTCGGCGAGGTGCACTGCCTTCGAAGCCCAGTCGGGATCGTCCCAGGGGATCAGGTTCCCCTTCTTGTCGATCATCTGGCCCTCGACGTTCACCTTGTAGACCTTGCGGAACGACCAGCCGCTGCGGTGCTGCGAGCTGAACTGCGTGTGCTTCGCCTGCTTGTTGGCTTCGAGGTGCACGTCGTGCAGTGCGTCGCCCTTCTTCGCGTGGCCGTCCTCGTCGTAGAGGAGCTTGCCGTCGCTCTCACCGTCCCACCACATCAGGCCGGCGTAGTTGTCGATCGCGCCGCTTCCCTGGTGGTTGTGGCACGACATGCACTGGCTCGTCGGGATGCGCGTCGTGAACTTGTGCTCGATCGGGTGACCGGGCTCGTCCTTCGGGATGGTCGGGTCGCCGTTCGTCGCGGCGGTCTTGCCCTTGTAGCCGTGCGTCGCGATGTGCGCGGACATCTTCGGGTCCTCGCTGTTCGCGTAGAGCACGTGGCACGCCGAGCAGCCGCTCGAACGGAACTCGGCGCCGTAGTCGTTCGTGCCGAGGAACCAGACGTAAGGGTCGTTGAGGCGCGTCTTGTGCAGCACGAAGTGCGCGAAGTCGACGCGGTTCTCGGTGCCGAGGCCGCGCGTGTTCGCGACGCCGCGCTCGGCGGCGCGGAAGATGTTGCCCGGCTGGCTCGCGTTGTAGCGTGGCACGGGGATCAGCTGCTCGACCACGCCGCGCGCCTTCTCGGCTGCCGTCGGTGCGGGCACCGTCTTCGCGAGCGCCGCCTCGCCGTTCGGCATGTAGAACTCGCCGATGACGTAGTTCTTGTAGGGCAGCACGCCGTTGTTGTAGGTGCCCGACCCCATCACCATCGCGCTGTGCGTCATCATGCTCGTCATCACGCGCCCCGTGATGTCGGGATGGCAGCCGGTGGTGCCGCAGGTCTGCGGTGCGACGCGCAGGTCGCCGGGGTTGATGAAGCGCACGTATTCGAGCTTCTCGCGGTTCAGCAGCGCGTAGGTGCGCTCCGGATTGCGGCTGCCCTGCCACTCCGCGGGGAACGCCGGCTGCACGTGCGCCGCCTTCATGGCCTGCACGTACGCGGTCGAGTAGGGGCGTTGCGCGGATCCGCCGGTCCACGCGACCTTCGGGTCACCGCCGTGGCAGTCGGCGCAGCCGATCTGCCAGACGTTGAGGCCGTGCATGTTCTTGCTGTCGATGCCCTCGTGGCAGGTGAGGCATCCGGCGCTCGCTTCGGCTTCGCGCGCCGCGGTTGCGTCCTCGAACTTGCCGAGCGGCTGCCAGGCGCCGAGGTTCGTCGACATGTCGCGCGCGGCCCAGGTTGCGCAGCCGATGGACAGCAGGGCGAAGGCCGTGAAGACCACCGCGGTCTTCGTGGAGGAGCGGAAAGTGGCTTCGGAACGCATGGGAAGGCTCTCAGAGCGTGATGACGGCGTTGACGAACAGGGCGGCCAGGGCCGAATCCCCGGTCAGATCCTCGAGGCCGCCGGTCGAGAAGAGCACCTGCACGCCGGGCGTGATGATGCAGTTGTCCACCCCGAGCGGCCGGTACTTGCCCGCGATGCTGAGGTCGAGGCCGAAGCTGCTGCTGACGGATTGGGCGAACACGGCCTCGAGCACGTTGGTGTCGGCGAAGTGCAGGTAGGCCGCGTTGAACGCGACGCTCCAGTAGTTCGACAGGTCGGCCTCGACGCCGCCGTGCAGGATGATCAGGCCTGGGTTGACCGAGTTCGGCGCGTCGTTCGCCTTGGTGCGGAGGTTGGGATAGAAGCTGTTCGTGTTGACGATCGGCACGCCCTGCGCAGCGATCGCCTGTCGGTCGAAGTAGCCGAAGGCTCCGCCGGCGAAGTTCGGGTTGTCGAACACCGAGTCGAAGCCGCCGCCCTTGTCGTCGTTGACGTCGCTGTCGCCGGACGCGTAGAGGCCGCTGAACACGTACCGGCGCCAATCGTCGGGGATCGCGACCTCGAGAGCCGCCATGAACGCGTTGATGTCGGTCTCCGCGGCCGTGACGAGGTTCTGGTCGTCCGTTCCCGTCATCCAATAGAAGGCGTGGGCGACCTCGAGTCCGCCGATGCGGCCCTCGCCGTTGAAGCCCAGGTAGTAGGCGTCGACCGTCGCGTCCTGCACGGCAGTGTCGTGCGCCCACTGGAAGGTGAACTCCACCTTGTAGCCCGTCGCGACGAGGTCCTCGAAGAAGACGTTCGCCGCGAGGAAGGTCTGGTCGCGGTCTTCGAAGCCGCGGTTCAGGTTGCTGATCGGGTCCTTCGCGACGAGGTCGAAGAAGGCGAACTGGAAGTCGATCTTCGACTCGTTCAGCGAGCCGAACAGCTGCACACCGTCGTTCTGGTCGGTGAAGATGAAGTTGCGGAAGTCGCTCGCGAACGCCTGCCTGCCGAGCCGGACCGAACCGAAGTCGAGGTAGGGATCGCAGTCCCACAGCAGTGCTTCGCCGAACAGTTCCTGGACCGACGCGTCGGCGTCGAAGCCGTCGACGGCCGCGTTGTCGACGTACCGGAAGTCGAACGCGAGAGTGCTCCGTACGCGCCAGGTCGGCGGACGGAACACCGTGTCGCCGTGGAACGCCTCGACGGACAGGAACTCCGTCGAGCGCAGTTCGGTCTCGTCGTTGGCGGCGGCCTTGTTGCGGCCCTCGAAGAGGTTCGCGGAGACGAGTTCGGCGGCGACGAACGTGTTCTCGCCCCACATGGGCAGGTCGCCCTTCCACTTGTTCGTGTTGTAGACGTCGAACAGGCCCGCGCTCCCGATGATCGGGTACTCACCGGTGCCGTCGGACATCGTCAGCGGGTTCCAGCGGGTGCGGCGACCGTAGCGATCGAACGGGTCGAGACGCAGGTAGCGGCTGTGCACCGGTTCGTAGTGGAACGTCGGCTCCGGGCTCTGGCGTGGGCGGTCCTGGCGTGCCGGCTCCGGCTGCTTCGGCTCGGCCTTCGGCGCCTCGGGCTGCTGCGGCTTCGGCTCCTGCGTCTTCGGTTCCTGGGTCGCGGGCGGGTTGTTGCCGCGCGTGCGCGGGCCGGTGGCTCCGCCCTCCTGGGCGTTTGCGATGCCGATCGCGAGGAACGGCGTCAGCAGTGCGGAGACGGAGATACGACGCGATGCGGGTCGAAGGTCGAGCATCGGAGAGTCGAGTCGCACGCGTCGACTCGTCGGGTTGGCGAGGGCGTGCGAGGGAGTGGCTAGCTCTTGACCCCGCGATCGCGTCCGGCAGAGTAGGTGGCTCGTCCGCGTCAGTCAAACGACGTAGTCGCGAATGCCGCGTGCTCGCGGGCTTTCTCCACGATGCATCGAACCTTGGCGAAGTGGCTGATCGCGGGCGCGGTGCTCGCCCTGGCGCTTCCCGCCGTCGCCGCTTGGTCGATGGGAGGTCGCGAGTGGGTTGCAGAGCCCGCGGAACTTCACGCGCGTGCGGACGCGGGCTTCCGCCACGGTTCGCATCTCGCGCCCGACTGGCAGGCGACGCCGCGCAAGGAGCAGTTCGGCAAGCACTGTCAGGTCTGCCACGACTTCCGCGCCGGGGAGCCGATGGGGCTCACTCCCGTCACGGTGCAGTGCGCGAGCTGCCACTTCAGCGGGACGGCGGCCGGGCACGACGCGGCGCGACTCGAGTTCGTCGGCGGAGTCCGCGCTGCCGGGCACGTGTCGACGTACGACCACTCACTCGAAGGCCATCGCGAACGGGCATGTGCCGAGTGCCACACGTGGACCGCCGGCCCGCGCGGCGACTTCGTGCATCCGGACGTGCTCTTCGCTCGACCGGCCACGCTCGCGGTGTGCGCGGACTGCCACCATCACGGCGCCGACGACCCCGGTGCCAAAGCGCAGCAGACCGTGACGAAGGACGGTGGCGGGGCCGCGTGGAGGGCCACCTGGGACAAGGCGACGGGCTGCGGCGAGTGCCACGTTGCCGGCGCGCCGAACCTGCTCGATCGGCATCGACGGGCCAAGGAGAGGGTGTTCGCACACGCGTCGCACGTGCCGCCGGACGAACTCGGCACCGACGCGAAGGGGAACGCCTGCCGCAGCTGCCACGGCGCGGACGCGAACGCCGTCGCAGGCATGGGAGTCCAGGGGAGGTCGTGCACGACGTGCCATTTCGGCGATCAGGGCGGAGTGACCACGCGCCTCGCCGCGGACCGCGAGGTGCAGCGCATGCCGACGAAGTTCTCGCATGCGACGAAGGGTCACCAGGAGCAGTGCAGCAGGTGCCATCCTCTGGCGAACGACGCCGCGGACCCGGTCGTCGGCCGCATGTACTCGGATTGCACGAAGACATGCCACTCCGAACGGCGCGTGCCGCGCCACGGATCGTGGTCGTGCAACGACTGCCATGCGCACGCGCACCCGGGCACCGAGGACGAAGCGAAGGCGCTCGCGACGACGACCGTGCGCCGGTCCGCGAAGCCGTCGACGTTCGCGTTCGCTTCGACCGCGCATCCCGGCATCACTGCGGGGGCCGCGCCGCTCCACCCGGTCGCCGAGGGGCGCGCGTGCAGCGACTGCCATCGTCGCGAGGTGGAAGGGCTGGCACGCGCTGCGGAAGCGCGGCCGTTCGCGCACGAAGGCCACGTGTCGGAGATCGCGCCGACTTCGCCGACGTCGGCCTGCGTGGCGTGCCACGCCCACGTCGCGGACACGACATCCGCGGCGTTCGTGTTCGCGTTCCACCAGACGGCGGCCAAGGAGGCCGGGTCGTGCACCGCGACGTGCCATCAGAGCCCGAAGATGGACGTGGTCGCGGCCGTCGAGGACGTGAGGGTGCCGGTCTTCTCCCATGCGCAGCACACGTCCCAGTCGTGTGCGTCGTGCCACGTGGGGGCGGGCGGGGTCGCGAACCTGCGCGCCAGCGTGCTCGTCGAGGCGGGGCAGGCGTTCGCGTGCGCGCGTTGCCACGGCCACAAGGACCCGGAGAAGGTGAAGATCACCGGGGGCTACGAAACCACCAAGCAGAGCAACGTGTGCTTCGACTGCCACGTCGAGAAGCCAGGTGCGGACTTCGGCCGGGAGGTCCGTCGGGAACAGCGGCACCTGCTCGTCGGGGACGTTCGTCAGTTCCATGCCAAGGGCGGTGACTGCCGGAAGTGCCACGCGTACGACGAGCCCGCGCGGGTGCCCGCGAGTGCCCCGATCCGCGTCACGGCGCATCGGAACCTGCACGCCTCGCATACGATCTTGGGCGAAGGCGCTTCGCGCACGCTGCAGGCGGTGCCTGCGAGCAAAGACTGCCTCAGCTGCCACGCCTGGCAACCACGCGGTCCGTGAGTCGTGCCTGGCGTGCTGGTCGGCGCGGCGCGATATAGACTCTCGCGACCATGCCCGAGACCGCCACGACACTCTCCTTCCAACGCGTTCTGCACGTTCCGCCGGACGACGTCTACGGCGCGTTCTTCGAAGCTCCGCGGCTCGCGTACTGGTTCGAGATCGCCCCCGGGCGGCGCGCTCTGCGGGTGCACGTCGACGCCCGATCGTTCGAGCTGGAATTCGATGGCGGAGATCGCGGGCGGGTGACGCTGCGTGGCGACTGGCGTGAACTCGCGCCGGCCAAGCGACTCGCTTTCGACTTCACACGCACCGACAAGAGCGGCAGCGCGACGTCGCCTGTGACCGTCGACCTCGTCGCGGAAGGGAACGCCACGATCGTCAAGCTGCGCCACGAGGGCGTCCACGAAGTCGAGCGTGCCGCGATGGAGGGCGTCTGGAAGCACGCGTTCTCGCGTCTCTGGGGCGCGTGTGTCGATGCGAAGGAGAAGTTCTTCAAGCGGCTCGACACGTTTCCGCAGTTCCGGTCGCGCTTCGGCGGGTTCTGGCCGGATCTCACCGACGCGCGAGCGAGGCTGTCCGGCAAGCGGGCGCTCGGTCTCCTCGACGCTGTGGACGTCGCTCGCTTCGAACATTGGATGGAGAAGGGCTACGTGCTGCTCGAAGGGGCGGTCGATCCGGCGGTGATCGACGCGTTCCGCGCCGAGATCGCGAGCGACTGGCAGCGCGGCAACGAAGGTCTCGTGATCGAACTCGCCGACGGCAGCAACGCCTTCCCTCGGATGCTCCCGAAGTACAGGGACATCCCGCACAAGGTCCTCGACTACCACTCGACGTCGAAGCTCGCGCGTGACATCCAGTTCGCGCCGGCGATCAGGCGCTTCCTCGGACAGCTGTTCGAGCGGCCGCCGATGCCGTTCCAGAGCCTGTTGTTCCGCTACGGAACCGAGCAGGAGATGCACCAGGACACCGCCTACGTCGTGGTGCGGTCGCCCATGGAGTTCGTCGGTTGCTGGGTCGCGCTCGAGGACATCACGCCGGGCTCCGGCGAGCTGCAGTACTACGAGGGCAGCCACAAGATCCCGGAGTTCCTCTGGTGCGACCGCGGCCGCGCGCGGCCGCCGGAGTGGGACGACCACCGCGCGTTCCTCCGCTGGGTGTGCGAGAAGTCGGAGCAGGCCGGATGCCCCATGACGCGCTTCCACCCGAAGAAGGGCGATGCGCTGGTCTGGCACGCGGACCTCGTGCACGGCGGATCACCGCGCCTGAAGCGCGACATCACGCGGTGGAGCCTCGTCAGCCACTATTGCCCCGTCGACGTCGACCCCGAGTGGATGGACCGTGTGCCGCACAGCGGTCGCCGCGAACATGCGCCCGGCTGCACCTACATCCACCAGATGCACACGGCGATGCACTAGATGGCGGCGAAGAAACCGCGTCGCCTTCGAGTTCGCCTGGTCCTCGCCGCGTTCGCGAGCTTCGTCGCGTTCGGCTGCTTCGAGCTGTTCCTGCGCGTCGTGGACCCGGGCTCCTACGCGGTCCTCGAGGACAAGGAGCGGTTCACCGAGGAGGTTCTCGAGCGCGACGAGAAGGGATGGCTGCGCCTGCGCGCCGGGAAGACCAGCACCTACCTCGGGCGCGAGGTCCGCGTGAGCTCGCAGCGCCTTCGCAACCGCGTCGTCGTCACTCCGAAGCCCGCCGGCGTCTACCGCGTGCTGGTCGTCGGGGACTCCGTACCGTTCGGCTGGGGAGTCGGCGAAGGCGAGGAATTCCCGCGGTTGCTCGAGAACGAGCTGCGCAAGTCGCCGCGGGCCGACGGACGGACGTACGAAGTGATCAACGGCGGCTCACCGGGGTGGGGACTCGCGGAGGAGTACTTCTGGCTCGAGTCGACCGGGATGACGTTCGAGCCGGATCTCGTCCTGCACTCCATCATCAACAACGACATCGAGGCGCATCCGAAGGCGCCGCCGCTGTTCCTGACCGACGGACTGCGCCGCATCCGCTCCCTCCGGCTGATCGAGGCGATCGTCGGCCGGATCGCCGGCGAGACCGGGGACGAGCCGGGAACCGCGCTGCTGCCCGAGCACGTGATCCTCGCGGTCGATCGCAGCCGCGAACTGTGCGCGGCGAAGGGGGCGAAGTACGCCGTGGTCGACGCGTTCGAGCGCGTGCAGGAAGAAGGGCGCCCCGAGCGGCGCTTCCCGCCGGTCGTGGTGGAGCACATGGCGAAGGTCGGCGTGCCCTTGCTCGACCTCGGACTCACGCGCGAGTGGGTGCACTCGCATCAGGTCGCGAAGAACGACTTCCATCCCGGTGCGGCGGGGCACGCCGAGATCGCCGCGAAGCTGCTGCCGATGGTGCGCGCACTCGTCGAGTGACGCTGCGCGCGGCCGCCGCGCCTACAGGAACGTCTGGTTCGCGTTGATCGCGCCCGGGGTCGCGACGAGCGGGCTCTGCCAGTTGAACTGGCCGTAGCTGTTCCCCGAGCCGCCGAGTTGCAGCGAGCGGCCGACCGGCTCGGTGCCCACCTCGCTGACGCCGATGTCGAGCGACGACATCCCGTTCGCCGCGCCACCGGATGCAGTCATGCCGCCTTCCCAGCTCAGGAACTGCATCACGGCGCCGGACGGGGTCACCAGCGCCAGCGCGTCGGCAGGACCGTTCTGCAGGTTCGCGAACGTGAACGACAATGTGCCGTAGCCCGCCTGCTGGTTCGGGATCGTTCCGCCGAGGCGGACCATCGCGTACCAGAGGCCGGTCGTGCCGTCGTACGCGACGAGCATCCAGTCGTTGAGGCGCTCACCCGCGGGGCCCGCGATCTCGACGAACTCGCCGACGTCGGTGCCGGTGTTGTCGTAGTGCAGTTCGTTGATCCAGACCTCGGGCTCGCGCACACGAACGCACTGGTTCGAGTAGAGGCACGCGACCCATTCCGGATGGTCGATGAACGGGTTGCGGTTGCCCTGGAAGCCGTAGATCACGTCGTTGCGCGCGATCTCCTTGGCGTCGACCGGGTCCTGCTGATGCCACTGCACGAGCGTCGCGAGCAGGCCCATGTAGGCGATCGACGCGTTGCCGCCCGTCGTCTGGATGAGGCTCGCGTTGTCGGTGAGTCGGAGGTCGGGTTCCGCCGCGCCGGTGACCCCGTGCGTGCCGCCTTCGTACCGGATGTCCATGTAGAACATCGCGCGCGCGACATCGCCCTTGCGACCCGACCACGTCTGCCAGCCGTCCGCCGACATGCTGAACCAGTTCGAGTTGCCGGGGAACGCGCCGCTGCCGCCGCCCTGGCCGCCGTTCACCGCGGTCGTGCGCTCCGTCCACGACGCCGTGCCGTTGCGGAACGGAAGGTTCGCGCGGTCGGCGTTGTAGGCGATGTCGCAGAGGAACAGGTGGTGGCAGTCCGTGTACGGGTAGTTGGTGGCGACGTCGGTCGGGAACCCGTACGAGTTCGGCCACGAGTGCTCGCGGTTGTAGAACGAGTTGCCGCCGCCTTGCTTCGCGTAGCCCGTGTTCTTGTAGAGATCGAGGATCTGCGAGGAGTTCGCGGGGTTCTGGTCCGCCAGCTCGAGCACCGTCCAGGTGTCGGTGCCGCTGCCCGTGTAGGCGATCCGCGTGTGGTCGTCGATGACCGCGTGCAGCGTCGCCCGGAGCGACGTCGGGTTCGTGGCGTTCACCGAGGCGTAGTAGCCGGGCGGACCCTGGCACGGCAGCAGTGCCGAGATGGCCAGCGTGGTGAAGAGGGCGAGCCGCATGGGACGGCGATGCTAGTGCCGGGTGCCGTGGATCGACCAGCTCCAATCGCCAGGCCAGCGCGAACGCTGCTCGCGCGCGCCGATGCCATCGGGGCCCGGTGCGCGCGTCAACTCTGCCAGACGAACGTGATCGGCGCTTCGACGTCCGCGTGCAGGCTGCGGTGGACCGGACATCCGTGCGCGGCGGCTTCGAGCAGCTTCTTGTGCTCCGGCGGCAACGCGCCCGGGACCGTCACCACCAGCGGCAGGCGGCCGATACGGCGCGGCGCGGTGGTCATGTGCTTCTCGACCTGGGCCGTGGCGCCGGTGAGTGCGATGCCGTGCCGGCGCGCCACGATCCCCATCGTCGTGAGCACACACGTTGCAAGGGCGGTCGCGACGAGGTCCGTGGGAGAGAAGTAGCGACCGAGTCCTTCGTTGTCCTTCGGCGCGTCCGTCCGCAACTCGGCGGACGAGGGACCGTGGATCGCGGTGCAACAGAGATCGCCTTCGTACTTCGCCTGGATCTTGACCATGGTCGTGGTCGGTGAGCCTACGCGAACCCGCGTCAACTGCTCAGGATCTCGTACGCGCGCTGGATCTCCTGGAATCGTTCCGTCGCTTCGCGCTGCGCAACGGGGCCGAGCTTCGTGTGTACGTCGGGATGGAACTGGCGCGCGAGCTGGCGGTGCCGCTTGCGGATCGCTTCCTTCGTCGCATCGGCAGGCAGGCCGAGGACGGACAGCGCATGCGCGCGCGCGTCGGGCCGCGCACGGCGTGCCGAGTCGGTGTTGTTGCGCCTGTCCAGGTGCTGCGCTCGTGCGAGATGGAACAGGAATCGCGCCCGCTCCGATTCGATGCCGAGTCCCTTCGCGACGTCCTGCAGCGCGGCATGTTCCCGCTCGCGGAACGAGTCGTCGGCGAAAGCGACGAGGCAGCACCAGCAGAACAACGAGTCGCTCTCCTGGTCGGACAGTCCGGTTGCGATACGAGCGGCGAGGCCGATGCGATCGGTGACGGGCAGAGGCTGGGCCTCCCACGTGCGGAGCGCATCGGCGTCGTCCGGCTCGAGGAAGCGTTCGAGCAGGAACGAACGGATGGTCTCCCGTTCGATCGTGGTCATCGGCCCGTCCGCTTCCGCGATCGAAGCCATGAGGTACCACACGCGCCGCGGCAGCGACGCGCGTGCGAACTCGGCAGAGGCCGCTGCCGACCACTCGCGCCGGACGCGCGCCTCCATCGTGGACAGCCGCACCAGGGGCGTGATCGACGACATCGCGAGCGCGAATCCGACGAACGCGGGCAGGAACGTCGCGAGGCCCATAGGGTCGAAGTCGGCGGCAAGGGCGCGGAACAGACCGCTCCCGGCGGCCACGATGAGCGCGATCCCGAGCACGAAGCGCGCGATCCAGTACTTGACCGAGGATCTGGACATTCGCGTCCGCGCGCAACGCGGCTACTTCAGCCCGAGCGCCGCCGCGAAACCCTGGCGCCGCAGGGCGAGCAGCGGCGATGCCGGGTCGCCGTGGACTTCGACGATCGCACCGCCGTTCGGGAGGAGCGACGCTGCGGCTTCTCCCGCCGCGGTGCCGAGAACGACCTGGTCCGGGCCCACGCAGCACGTCGCACGAGTCTCGTGCACCTGCTGCGCGATCACGACCAGCGCTGCCGAATGCTCGCGCAGTTCGTCTGCGATCGAAGAAGCGGGGTCCGGGTCGCTGGCGCCGACCAGGATCGCACGGCAGCCGTTCTGCACGAGTTCACGAACGATGGCCGTCTGCCGTGCGAGATCGCCGTTCGCGCAACGAGTCGTCAGCTCGATCTGGCGGTAGCGACGCGCGGCCTCCTCGACGCAATCGCGCACACGGATCTGCCACGGGTCGTCCGCATCCATGTGGACGAACCCCACGCGGAAGACGACATCGGTCGTGGGCGGGATCGCAAGTACGGCCGCGTGCTGTTGGCGCAGGAGTTCGACCACGACATCGCCCGGTGCGGGGCGGGGCGTCGGACGTGTGTCGTTGTTGCCCTTGTGGACTTCTGCGCCGAGAGGGACCTGTTTCGGGATCGCGACACCGGAGCACGCGAGCAGGGCCATCTGCACGGCCACGTCGGCCCCGCTTCGTTCGACGACGAGTACGGCGGCCTGCGCGGTGTCTGGCGACCGGGTTCCGATCGCGACGACGGGTGTTCCTATCTCGCCGACCGATACGCCCGCCGCGCTGTCGGTGGCGAACACGAGGGCCGCCGCGTGCGCCGCAATGCCTTCACGCAGTGTCGAGCGCGTCGTGGCCGCATCCGTCGTCCGGACCCGTGCGACGAGGCGGAAGCGACCGCTCGCATCTTGGAGCAACGCGTCGCCGCCGCAGGCCGAGAGCAGCGCGACGGCAGCGAGCGACAGGATCCGCCGAGTGGTCATCGGGCCGCGATGATGGCTCGGTCGCGCGTCGGGTGCCAGCGCCCTCGTCGTCACGGCGCCGGCGGCGCGGCGAAGAACGCCGCGATCGTCGAGGCCACCCGATCCGGGAGCAGGCGGCTCGGGCGCAGATCGCGTGTGATGCTGCCGTATTCCTGGGCGCTGGGCACGCCGAAGTACAGCTCGGGAATCGGTTCGTTCGGCGGGTCCGCGTTCCAGTTCGCGCCATCGTGTGGAGGCTCGAAGGCGGACAATCGCGCAGCGAGCGGCCGAAGGTCGCGGCGCGGCAGCGGGTGGAACGTCAGCAGGTCGAACCAGCTCTCCGTCCGATCGTGGTACCGGTAGCGAGTGCCGTCCGCGGCGTTCGCGACGTGCAGGACACGGAATGCCCCGGCGACGGTGTTCAACGTCATGCGATGGAGGCTGCGGCGGCTCGTGACGACCGAGAGGCCGATCGACTCGTGGCGCCGCCGTTCGACCTCGCCCGCGAGCGCCGCGTCGATCTCGCGACTCACGCGTTCCATCTCGTCGCCGAACACTGTGGCGAACGTCTCCGGGCGGCGCAGCACTTCGTCCGCGTGATCGAGCAGCCAGCGGTAGCGGCGCAGGGACAGTTCGTCCGGGTCGGTCACCCCGGCGAACTCCCGGGCCACCGGCGACGCAGGGGTCGCCAAATGTGCGACGATCCGGTCGATGGCGAAGGCGCGCCGCGTCTGCCACGCGCCGAAGTCCCCGGCGGCTGCCGAGGCGAGCAGCAGCTCTTCGTGCGCGAACGCGACGTCGGGCCGCAGCACCGCGAGCAACGCGCCGAAGCCGTCCGTGTCGTAGTGATCGTTGACGACCCAGGCAGCGTCGCCGAGGAACGAACGGCGCTCGACGTCGTCGGCACGCGCGAACTTCATGGCGATCCCGGTGCTCAGGTCGGCCTTCCACTTGCCGGGCGTACGGTTGCCCGGCCAGTGCGACAGGTTCGGCCCCGCCGGTGTCATCCCGTCCACCGACAAGTGTGGTGTTCGACCGCCCTTGGCGCCGGCGAAGTCGAGTCGGAGGGGCGCGGACGACGAGGCGGACATGGGGCCGGGGCTTGGGTCGTGAAACGTCGCGGCCTAACGACAGTATCAAGCGAGACGGTTGCTGCAGGTGGGTTCGCAAGAGCCCGCCGAACGGCAGCCGGTTCGACACGAGAGAGCGAAGAGTGGCTTCGGCCGCCGGGTTCGCCCGGCGGCCGATTTACTTTCCGGCCGGCGGCTGGTCGCGAGAGGGGTGGATGCGTGCTTGCAAAGGGCGCCCTCGTGGCTAGCATCCGCGGCCCCTCAAGGCGTGGGGGCGTAGCTCAATTGGTTAGAGTACCGGACTGTCGATCCGGTGGTTGCGGGTTCGATTCCCGTCGCCCTCGCCACTCAAGACCCCTCAGGACGGCCGCGAACCGGCAGCTCTGAGGGGTTTTTCGTTGTCGGTTGGTCACGACGGGACCCGGGTCGGCGGTCGGGGCCCGCAGGGGATCGGGGGCGTCGGAGTGTGTGTGCCGTTCTCGCGCGAGTCTGCGGCCGGGCGTTTCGAGTGCCTGGACCGCACACCCTCTGACCCGAGTCCCCGAGGTCGCTCCTTCGCCTGCCACTCTGTTCGTCGCCTCACTCGCGACCGTTCCCTCCCCGTCGGAGCCCAGGAACTGCTGGCGCTGAACCACAGCGGGCAGGCTCTCGCCATCGACACCACGGCCGGGCTCACCCGTGTGCTCGTTCGGTCCGGCGTGCCGCTGGCGAACGCGATGGCCGTCAAGGGGGCCACCTACGCGTCACGACGCCCGTAGGTGTCTCGACCCGGCGCAACGGCATCCAGGCGCTGGTGACCCAGGGCTCGGACGCCGTGCAGCGACGACGCCACGTTCGCGGCCACGAGTCTCGCGATCCCGGGTGCCGGCATCGCGCGGAGCACCACGGGACACTCGCCGAACGCGTTCGTCATCCTGTACCTGGCCGGCCAGAAGCAGCAGACCGCGCTGCCGGGCACGAACTGCAAACTGGGCATCAGCACGGACGATCCGCTGTTCGGCACCGCTGCGAATTCGGCCGGCATCGTGACCAGCAACCTCGTGCTGCCGAACGTGCTGGGCTTCGACTCTTCATGCAGTTCCTCGGCTCGCAGGCCGTCAGGAATCGCCCTACGTCACGAACGGCATCCCACATCCCGTCACGAACTGAGCGCGCCGCGGGGGTCGACGATGCCGTGCGTCACGCGCGCTTCTTCTTCTTGCGGCGCTTCTGCGGTTCGGAGACACCGCCTTCGGGTGTCGACTCCGGCTGCTTCTGGGTGAGATCCAGCAACGCGGCCTGGCCGCGAAGTGCGGGTTCGCCCTCGGCCCGGACGATGCGCTCGCTCTGTCCGTTCGCGAGCACGCGCCGCGCCTTCACGTTGTCGTTGAGGGCCATGCCGAGCACTTCGTCGATGACGCGCTTCTTGAGCTCCGGGTCGAGGATCGGGGCGGCGACTTCGACGCGGCGGTCGAGGTTGCGCATCATCCAGTCCGCGGAGCTGAGGTAGACGAGCGGGTTGCCGGCGTTCTCGAAGTAGTAGACGCGGCTGTGTTCCAGGAACCGATCGACGATCGCGACGACCGAGATGTTGTCGCTGAGCCCGGGCACGCCGGGCCGGAGGCAGCAGACGCTGCGCACGCACAGCTGGATGCGGACACCCGCGCGTGACGCCTCGTAGAGCGCGGCGATCACCTGCGGGTCGGCGAGGTTGTTCAGCTTCGCGCGGATCGCCGCCGGCTTGCCGGCCTTCTTGTTGTCGACTTCGTTCCGGATCAGCTGCAGGACCTTGTCGCGCAGCGTGAACGGAGCGACGAGCAGGTGCTCCATCTGGGGCACGCGCGTGTAGCCCGTGATCATGTTGAACGTCTCGGCCACCTCTTCGCCGATGTCGGCGCGCGCCGTTAGCAGCCCGATGTCCGTGTAGAGGCGCGCGGTGGACGGGTTGTAGTTGCCGGTGCCGAGGTGGCAGTAGCGGCGGATTCCGTCGTCGTCGCGTCGCACCACGAGGGTGCACTTCGCATGCGTCTTCATGCCGACGATGCCGTACACGACGTGCACGCCGGCCTGCTCCATGCGGCGCGCCCACTGGATGTTCGCTTCCTCGTCGAAGCGCGCCTTCAGCTCGACGATGGCCGTGACCTGCTTGCGCTGTTGCGCAGCCTCGATCAGCGACTCGACCATCGGATTCTTCGCGCCGGCGCGGTAGATCGTCTGCTTGATCGCGAGCACCTTGGGGTCACGGGCCGCGAATCGAACGAAGTCCTCGACGGTCGAGAACGATTCGTACGGATGGTGGAGGAGGATGTCGCCGTCGCGGAGATCCGTGAACAGCTCGTCCGCGGACGTCCAGTTCCACACACGCCGCGGCGGTGCCGGCGGGTCCTTCAGTTCGGGCTGCTCGACGATCTGGTGCAGCTCCATGATGCGCCCGAGGTTCACCGGGCCGTCGCAGAGATAGACGTCGTCCATCTCCAGGTTGAAGGCCTTCAAGAAGCGTTCGATGACGTCCGGATGTGCGCCGGAGTCGATCTCGATGCGCACCGGTTCGCCGCGGCGACGCTTCACGAGCTCCTTCTCGATCGAGCTCATCAGGTCGGTGCCCTGCACTTCGTCGACGTCGAGGTTGCTGTCGCGCGTCACGCGGAACGTGCTGACGTGGATGACTTCCAGGCCCGGGAACAGCGCGCGCAGGTTCTCCTGCACGATGTCCGCGGTGAACACGTAGGCGCGTTGGCCCTCGATCTCCGGCAGCCGCAGGATGCGAGGCAGCGATCGTGGTACCTGCACGACTGCCATGCGGTGCGCGCGGCGCGCCTGGCGCGGGTCCAGCAGCAGGACCGCGAGGTTCAGCGACTTGTTGAGCAGGACGGGGAACGGGTGCGCCGGGTCGACCGCGAGCGGCGTGAGGATCGGGTAGATCTCGCGCTGGAAGTACGAGTCGAGCCACTTCTGTTGGGCGACTCCGAGCATCCGAACCTGACGGAACTCGATGCCGACCTTGGCGAGTTCGGGCACCAGCAACTCTCGCCACGTTCGGTGCATCGCCGTCGTGAACGCGTGGGCGGTCGAGCGGACCCGCTCCAGCTCCTCCTGCGGTTTGATCCCGTCCGGGTTCTCACCTTGCAGGCCGGCGTCGACGAGTTCCATGACCCCGGCCACGCGAATCTCGAAGAACTCGTCGAGGTTCGTGCTCGAGATGGCGAGGAACTTCACTCGCTCGAGGAGGGCGTTCGTCGGATCCTCGGCCTCTTCGAGGACGCGGCGGTTGAACGCGAGCCACGACTGCTCGCGGTTCACGAAGAGTGTCGTCCGGTCGAGTTGCGCGATCGGGGCCGTGATGGGGGCGCTCGGTGCAGGTCCTGCCGGCGCCGAAGAGGCCGGCACGTTCGACGCTGCGGCCGCGGCCGCAAGGGGCGCGACAGGATCGGGCCCCGCGCCACCACCGGCAGGAGGCGGCGACGCCGGGTCGGGCTGGCGGTGCTGGCGGCCGAGGCTTTCGTCGATCATTCGTGCTAGCTCGAGCTTCTGCAGTTCGGACATTCGGACCTCGTCTCTATCGGCGCCGATTCGACCTCACCCGCGGTCCGCGAGCCACCAGCGCCCTCCGTCTTCACGGAGTCTTGGTTCCCATCGGGCGGTTCCGCTGTGCGGTCCCAGCCTGGGTCAGCGTGGACGCCGTTTCGTCAAGGTGGATGGAAGTCCATTCCGATCACGACTTTGGATCGGAGCGGCGCCACCGTACGAAGGGGAGTTACACGTGTCGCTGAAGATCGAGGATCTGCTCCGTGGCATGGTCGGGAAGGGAGCTTCCGACCTGCACATCAAGGCCGGCAGCGCGCCGGGGTTTCGCATCGACGGGGAGGTCGTGCCGCAGGACGAGTTCGGCCGCCTCTCGCCGGACCAGACCGCGGATCTCGCGCGGCAGTTGATGGCTCCCGAGCAGTGGGAGCGTTTCCAGAAGGAGAAGGACATCGACTTCTCGCACGCGGTGAAAGACCTCGCCCGCTTCCGGGTGAATGCCCTGCACCAGCGGAACGCGACCGGCCTCGTGGTTCGCCAGATCCCCGACGAGATCCCGGACGCGAAGCGCCTCGGGCTCCCCCAGATCTGCCTCGATCTCGCTGCCAAGCCGCGCGGGCTCGTGCTCGTCACCGGTCCGACCGGCTCGGGCAAGTCGACGACGCTCGCCGCGATGATCGACTACATCAACCAGACCGAGCACGGCCACATCCTCACGATGGAGGATCCGCTCGAGTTCATCCACCCGGACAAGCAGTGCTTCGTCACGCAACGGCAGATCGGCAGCGACTGCGCGACGTTCCGTGAAGGTCTGCGCCGCGCGCTCCGCCAGGATCCGGACGTCATCCTGATCGGCGAGATGCGCGATCTCGAGACCATCTCGATGGCGATCAGCGCGGCGGAGACTGGGCACCTCGTGTTCGGCACCCTGCACACGACCAGCGCGATCTCGACCGTCGACCGCATCATCGACGTGTTCCCGACCGACGCTCAGCAGCAGGTGCGAGTACAGCTCGCAGGCACGCTGCAGGGCGTCGTCTCCCAGACGCTGGTCCCCAAGGTCGGCGGCGGTCGCGTGGCGGCGCGCGAAATCCTGGTCGCGACCGATGCGGTGCGTTCGCTGATCCGCGAAGCGAAGGCCGCGCAGATCCTGAATCTGATGCAGACCGGCAAGCAGTACGGCATGGCGACGCTCGAAGACGAGCTGCTGCGCCTCTACGCGGAGAACACGATTTCGGCAGAGGATGCGGTGACCAAGGCCAATCGCCCCGAAGACGTCCGTCGGCGCATCGCGGACACGCCGGTGAAGGCGCAAGCGGGCCTCGCCACCATGGGCATGTCGACGAAGCCGACCGCCGGGGCGCCCGCCGCGGGTCTCGCCGGTGCGGTCGGCGTCGCCAAGCCCCGCCCGGTGGGCGGCACCCCGACTCCGGTCGGCGTCCGTCGCTGACGCTTCGCCGCGAGGCGTGCATTCCGGTGGGCAGGCGTCGTCGGTGCCTGCCGCCCGGAGGCGCCAACCTGGCGAGTCTCTCACGGGGGCGGAGCACTGTGCTCGCGAAGTCGGCCTCGGGTTGCCCGCCAGGCGTCCCCGGCCCGCGCGGGCCGGGTTGCGGGCGGCGGCCGGATCGAAGGCTGGCAAGGGATGTTGCCCGAGAGGGCTCCGGCGCTAGGGGCGACCAAACCCGGACGGCTCCCGGTCGTCTTGCCGCCCCGGGCGAAGGTAGACTCTTCTGCTTGAGCGAAGTCCCATGATGAGAGCCCTGTTTTCCCTCTGCCTCGTTGCTGCTTCGGCATTCGCCCAGACGACCGTGTTGGTGCCACCCGGTTCTCTCGGCAACGTCAACCTGCCGTGGGCTGCTGGCATCGGGCGCTACCAGCAGTGGTACTCGGCCCCGAGCATGCAGGGGGACATCCTCGAACCCATGCGCATCACGCGCGCCGAATTCTTCGCGGGATCGATCTCCACGTCGAACGCCACGACCATCAGCTGCGAGGTTCTGATGGGGCACGGCTTTGGGCAGGGGTTGACGGCGACGTTCGACAACAACTACGCGACTGCGCCGGTGGTCGTCGCTCCCTTGCAGACGATCAATCTCGCGGCTGGGGCACAGGGCAGCACGGTCATCAACATCCCCTTCACGACGCTCTTCACGTGGGATCGTGTGAGGCCGCTGGTGCTCGAGATCCGGGTGCACGGCAACGGGTTCAGCAACCAGTCGTTTCTCTACAACTTCAACGGAGTCCTGACCGCGACCGCCGCCACCCAGCGCGTCTACCAGAGCGGCTCGGTCGGCGCCGCGACGGGTCTGTGGCAGCAAGGAGTCGGCCTGAAGACCAGGTTCCACGCGCGCCCGGGTGTGATGCTCGACTTCGGCACCGGCTGCGCCGGCGGCGGCGGCATCACGCCGAAGAACCGCACTCTCCAGATCATGGAGCCCGGCATCGCGTGGACGCACGAACTGCAGAACGCCGCGGTGCAGCAGTTCGCGATCTGGATCATGGGCACCACGAACACGTCGCCGTTCCCCGCCGACATTTCGGTGCTGCTCGGCTACCCGGCGTCGGGATGCATGCTTCGCACCGACCCCGCGTGGCTCGGCGCCTACGTGACCGTTGGTGGTAGTCCTGGGACCGGCTTCGCCACGTTCACTTGGCAACTGCCTCCGGTCACGGGATACATCGGCGTCTCGTTCTTCACGCAGTGGCTCGTCTTCGACCCGTTCTCGCCCAACGGGGTCCTGACGATGACGCAGGGGATCCACCACATCTGCGCGCCCGTCGGCGGCTGATCGCCGATCGACTGCAGCCGCGGTGCTTCGCCGCCGGGGCCTGGCGCCCGGCGCGGAACCGTCGGGCTCCGGGTTCTTTTCCTGCCCGCCCCCTTTCTGGGAAGAAGCCTCTACTACCGGAGTAGTTGATGCCGACTACTCCGGTAGTAGATTGCTCCCATGAAGGGTCCCCGGAATCTCGGCGAGTTGCAGTTGGCGATCTTGAGGTCGCTCTGGCAGACCGGCGAATCGTCGGTCGCGGAAGTCCATGGTGCGCTGCGCGATCGCCGTCTCGCACTGACGACGATCGCGACGATGCTTCGCAAGATGGAGGACAAGGGCCTCGTCTCGCATCGCGAGAACGGCCGTCAGTTCCTCTACCGGGCCAAGGTCGATCCCGACCTGGTCCAGAAGAACCTGGTGGGCGAGCTGGTCACGCGACTCTTCGACGGCGATCCGCTCGCCCTCGTCAGTCATCTCCTGCGCGCAGGTGAGATCGAACTCGACGAACTCGACGACTTGCGACGTCAGGTTGCGGATGCCGAGCGCCGCCAGAAGAGGGAGCAGCCATGAGCACGTCGACACTCGCCTTGGCTGCGGACTGGGTGTGCACGTTCGCACTGCACTCGACCTGTGCGCTCACCGCGGCGCTCCTCATCGGCAGCTTGCTCGGCAAGCGCGCCGTCCTGTTGCAGGAGCAGATTGCGCGGTTCGCACTCTGGGTGGCGTTGCCGACGAGCCTGCTGCAGTGCTTCGTTCTCGGCGGAACGTGGGTCGCCGGCCTGGCCGTGCCGATCGCCGCCACCCCTCACACTACGGGTTCCGCCAGCCTCTTCGACGTGCATCCCTCGACCGGCGCACTGGGCGAGCCGGCGCTGCCGGGGGCGATCGTGGGGCTGGAGCTCGGCCGATCGATCTTCCTCGGTGGCTGGTGGCCGGCCGCCGTCGTTGCCGCCGCGTCGCTCGCGTCGCTGGTCGGGCTCGTGTGGTTCGGTGTGTTGCACCGTCGCCTTCGCGCTGCGCTGGCGTCGCGTGTTCCCGAGACCGACGCGCGCGTACTCGCGACGGCTGCGCACGTCGCTCGGGCTCTCGGTCTGCACCAGTCACCGCACCTCAGCAGTTCGGCCGTGATCGCTACGCCGATCGCGTTCGGCTGGATGCGCCCCGAGATTTGTCTGCCCGAGCGCGCTGTCGAACTGTCCGACGACTCGCTGCGCGCGATGCTCGCACACGAGGTGGCGCATCTGCGTCGCGGCGATCCGGCGTGGACATGGGGTCTCGCCCTCGTCCAGGCTGCGTTCCCGTGGCAGATCCTGATCGCCACCGTGCGTCGGCGCTGGGCGCGACTCGTCGAGCTCCGGTGTGACGCGATTGCCGCAGGGCATTCGAGTCCGACGGCGGTCGCGCGCTGCCTGCTCGACGTAGCCGAGTGGCTGCGGCCCGAGAGCCGCGACGTTGCGTTCGCGCCGGGCATGGCCGCGCGCGCTGCCGCCCTCCGGGAACGCGTGCACTCCGCCCTGCAGGCGGGTCCCACCGCTTCGTCGAGCCGTGTGGTCGCCGCGGCATGGAGTGCGGCGTCGTTCGTCGCCTTGACCGTGGGAGGCCCAGGCATCGGGACCCACGCGAGACTCGCCGAGGAAGCGTCCTCGTCCGCCTTCCCCGAACCGATCGAAGCCGCGTCGCCAGGGTCGGCTCTCACCGCCGCGATCGCGGCGCTGGACACCGAACGATCCATGCTGCGCGCGGAGGTCGCGCGTTTGCGCATCGATCTCGGCGCACGCGTTGCCGCCGACGACGTCCGGGAACTCATGGCGGTGCTCGAGCACCGCCTCGCCAACCTCGAACGAACGAGCGCGCGTCTGCATGCACGGCTCGGGCGTTCTCCATCCGAAGCCCGTTGAATCGAGGAGAAGCAGTGATGAAAGCGATCGTGTCGAAGTTCGTTCCTCTCGTGGGGGCCGTCGCCCTCGCGACCACGTTGCCGGCCCAGAGTGCGACCATCGTCGGTCCGTCGACCGTGACCACGGTCGAGGCTGCGCAGGATCCGTCTCCTGCGCCGAAGCGCCCGAGCGCCACGACGCGACTGAAGGAAGTCATCGAACTCCTCGCTTCGGGCGACCTCAGCGAGGAGCAGCGCGCCGACGCCGAGGCCAAGCTGCGCGCGATCGCGGAACAGCTGGCGCAACAGGAGGGACGCGGCCAACGTCCCGGGGGCGCGCGCGGACTCGGCGGAGCTCGCGGCGAGGGTCCTTCCACCGGGCAGCCGGGCATGCGCTACAAGGTGCGCTCTCCGGAGCCTCCCCGTGCGCAAGGGACGCGCGTCATGACGGTCGAAGGTGGCGAGCCGGGCAGCATCGCCGTCGTCGAGGTGGTGCCCGAGGTCGCGCCGGCGCCGCCGACGCCGTCCGCGCCGCGGCGGTTGCGCTCGCTGATGGCACCCGCGGCGCCGGCTGCTCCGGAGGCGTTCGACGCGCCGACGCCGGCTGAAGGGCCGAGGGCCGCGTCGCCGCGGACGCGTGCGTTCGTCGTCGGTCCGGACTCGCGCACGCGCGAACTCGACCTCGCGAAGATGGAAGTCGATCGCGCCAACCTGGAGCAGGCGCGGATCGAACTCGAGCGGAAGGCCGTCACGCTCCGTGAGACCGCCGCGGCCGAACATCTGAGCCGGGCAGCGGAAGACGCCCACCGGCGCGCCGCCGAAGGACGCGCCATCGCCGAGCGGCTCATGCACGACGACGGCGAAGCGATCGTGGTCCGCAAGCGCGCCGCGAAGGCGAGCGAACAGGCCGAAGACGACGATGTCCGCGCGATGATCGAGGAGATGCGCGCCGAGATGCGGGAGATCCGCTCCCTCATCCGCGAGCTCCGCAAGCGTTCGGCCGAGGCTGGCGAGGGTCGCACCGGCGCGGCGGCGCCGGCGGCGCCCGGGGACTCCTTCTCGGCCTCCGCTGGCGTCGCTCCGTCGCACCACATGCTCGGTGGTGTGAAGTCGACTACCACCGACACGACGACACTGAACCACCTGCTGGGTGGCGCTGGATCGTCCTTCACGCCGACGTTGAACAAGCAGTTGGGTGGCGTGCGGTCGACTTCCGCCGCTCGCTGATCCATCCGCCGCCGCGCCGCGACTACTTCGCGGCGGCGGCCTCCGTGTCGGTGACGTCGCGACCGAACGGATCGGGTTCGTCGCGGCGTACCCGCGCGAGCACGACACGCGCGAACACATTGTCCGGGTTGCGTGCCACGGCTCGTTCGAGCCACGCCATCGCCTGCTGACGGCGTTGCTGCAACCAGCTCGCCATCGCCGCCAGGACGGCCGGGCGCTCGTCGTCGGGCAGATGCTCCGCGGCGAACTCGAAGTGCACGAGCGCGCCCGCCGGATCGTGACCGAGCAGCTTCGGCGCCAGCAGCTTGCGCAGCCCGAGTGCGACGCCGAGGCGCGGGTCGTCCTTCGCGCGCGCGACGGCCTGCTTCAGTGCCTCCTGGATCCGCCCGTTCCACTGCAGGGCGGTGCCGATGCCCGTGATCCGCTGGCCGAGGAGGCCCGCCTCCACGCGGAAGAGATCGCCATCGTCGTCGCCGAGGCGTCGTGCGGTCGCGACCGCGTCGAGGCCGGCGTCGACGTCGGCCTGGAGCTCCGGGGGCAGTCGGTCGTGCAGCGGGGTCCCGACCACGATGCCACGCCGGTGCGAACGCATCTGCGCGCGCTCGAGGAGCGCCTCGGCGAGCATCTGCCAGGAACCCGCGTCGTTGGCCGCTTTGGCCCGGTCGCAGAGGTCCTGCACGACGGCGTCGAGTGCGGCAACCGTGCACGTGCGACGCGCGGCGCGCAGAGCGACGGCAGCCGGGTGCTCTTCCGTCCTCGCACGGCTCGGCGCGGAAGTCCGCGACGCGCCGGCGTCGTCTTCGGTGCCCGGCGCCAGCATCGCCCAGGCGGTGCCGCCGACCGCGACGAGGCAACAGACGATGGCGGCGGGGACGGCGCGGTTCATTCGGGAGGCAGCAGCAGTTCGACGGTGTGGAGGACGGGCCGAGGGTGGCCGATCGCCCGCAGGTGGCTGTCGATCTGAAGCATGCATCCTGGATTGCCGGTTGCGACGACGTCGACGCCGGCGTCGCGCAGGCTCTCCGCCTTGCGTCTCCCGATTGCCGCAGCCAATTCGGTTTGCAGCAGGTTGTAGATTCCGGCCGACCCGCAGCAGTCCTCGGGCGCGGCGTGTGGGACGAGGTCGAGTCCGGGCACCCGGCGCAGCAGGTCCCGCGGGGCCTGTCGGACTCCCTGGCCGTGGCACAGGTGACACGGGTCGTCGTAGGCGACGCGCACGCTTCGCCGCGCCGGCGTCGCGGACAGGCCGGCGTCGGCGAGGAACTCGCTCACGTCGCGGCACTTCGCCGCGAACGCCGCGCCCGCGTCGGAGCCGAGCAGGTGTCCGTACTCGCGCATCGTGCAGCCGCAGCCGGCGGAGTTGACGACCACCACGTCGGCGTCGGCGAACGCGCGCACGTTCGCTCCGGCCAGCGTGCGCGCCGCGTCGGGTTCGCCGGCGTGCACGAGCAGCGCTCCGCAGCAGCCCTGTGCGTCGGGGATGACGACATCGAATCCGTTCGCGAGCAGGAGGCGCAACGTCGCGCGATTCACGCGGCCGAACATCTGCTCCATCACGCAACCGGTGAAGAGCGCCACGCGCACGTCGCGGCGCGTGACGCCGGGAGGCGGACGATGCAGGCCCGGCGGCAACGGTTCGCGCTCGCGCCGTGGCGGCACCGGCGGCGCGAGTCGTGCGATCGACTTCGGCAGCAGCCAGCGGGCACCGAGCCGCTCGCCGAGTGCCGCGAGCGAGAACGCGGCGCGCAGCCGGCTCCGGTGCGCGACGACGTGCCGGAGCAGGAAGCGCGCGAGTCGGGGTGCGATTCCGCGATCCGGCGTGGTCTTGCGCAGTTCGGCGCGCGTCGTCTCCAGCAGTTCGCCGTAGCGGACGCCCGACGGACATGCCGTCTCGCACGCGCGGCAGTCGAGGCAGCGGTCGAGGAACGGTCGGATCGCGTTCGGGTCCTCGACGCGCCCTTCGAACAGGGCGCGCATCAGGTAGACGCGGCCGCGCGGCGAATCGGCTTCGACGCCGAGCACACGGTGCGTCGGGCAGGCCGGCAGGCAGAGCCCGCAGTGCACGCAGTCGAGCGAGCGAGCGAGCGCGGTTGCGCTCGCGGCTCGCGGGTCACACGAGGATGCCATCGGGGTCGAGCGCTCGTTTCAGTTCGGCGGCGATTCGGGCCTGACCGGGGTCGATCGGCGTCCCGCGGCGACGTCGCGCCGGCTCGCCGAGCACGATGCAGGTCTCGCAGGCAACACGCGGCGCTGCGGCCAGGAACGCGTCGCTCTCCGCGGGCGACGGCAGCGCGAGCTCGAAGCGGCCACCGCCGTGGACGAGGAACGGCGCGCCCGGTGACGCGGCGGCGAAGAGCGCCGGCAGCCGGCTCGGCAGGATCGTGCCGCCGAGTACTTCGCCGCCGGCGGGTCGCTGCAGGTGGAGGTCGACGAACGGCGCGCCTTCGCGAAGGTGATGGGCACGCATGGTCGCGGCGACGTGGTTGGCGCGTCCGGCGATGCGTCCTGCAACCGTGTGTCCCCGTTCGTCGCGGCGCCAGTGCAGCGCCGCGGGCGGTACCGCGAGGCCGCGCAGTGTCACGAACAGGGTTCTGGCGTCCGCCTCGTCGAGAGTGTCGTGGCGGAACCACACGGCAGCGCGCGGCCGGGCCCGCAGTCGGAGATGCAGCTTCGTCGCGGCGAACAGCGTCCCGTGGCTCCCGATCAGCAGGCGATGCACGTCGAAGCCGGCCACGCTCTTCACCACGCGCGCACCGCTGCGGAACACTGTGCCGTTCGCGAGCACACCTTCGAGTCCGAGCAGCAGGCTCCTCGGCGACGCACCGCCGAACGTCGTCGCACCGATCGGATCGCTTGCGAACAGTCCGCCGAGCGTGCCGGTTCCGGCGCACGGCAGTTCGACGCCGCGCGCCGCGAGTTCGTCGTCGAGCGTCGACCGATCGAGGCCCGCGTCGACCGAACACGTGAAGTCCGCGGCGTCGAGGCGGTCGATCGTCGCGAGGCCGCGCAACTCGATCGTCGTGGTGCTGGGCGCCGGTGGCGGCAACCGTTCGGCGCGGCTGCCGCTGCCGCGGAGACGCACCGGCCCGCTGCCGCCGCGCAGCAGTTCCGCGAGTTCGGTCGCGTTGGCGGGGCGCGCGACGTCGTTCATCCGCGGTCCTCGTCGAGAACACGGGCGACCATCTGCGGCCACTTCGCGACCTCCGCGCACGACGAGCGCTGCGGCAGCACCTTGCCCGGATTGCAGAGACCACGCGGGTTCCACGCGCGGCGCACGCGGGCCATCACGTCGAGGTCGGCGGGGCCGAACATCATCGCGACGTGCTCCAGCTTCTCGCTGCCGATGCCGTGTTCGCCGGTGACGCTCCCGCCGAGGTCGACGCACAGCTGCAGGATCTCGCGGCCCGCCGCGATCGTCCGAGCCGTCTGGTCGGCGTCGCGGCCGTCGAAGCTGATGTTCGGATGCAGGTTGCCGTCGCCGGCGTGGAAGACGTTCGTGAGCACGACCGCGTGCTTCCGGCCGATCGCCGCGATGCGTTCGAGTGCCTCTTCGAGCCGGGTCCGCGGGACGACGCCGTCGAGCACGTAGAGATCCGTGTTCAGTCGGCCCATTGCACCGAAGGCACCCTTGCGCCCCTTCCAGAGGCGCTTCCGATCCGCCGGCGTCGACGCCTCTTCGCGGTGCAACGCGCCGTGCCGGGCGAACAGCGCGAGCACTTCCGCCGACTCTTCCGCGACGACCTCGGTCGGGCCGTCGAGTTCGACGAGCAGCACGGCCGCGGCGTCCGCCGGATAGCCGGCCCGGTAGACCGAAGCCTCGACGGCCCGGATCGTCGCCTGGTCGAGGATCTCGAGCGCGGCGGGCACGAGACCCGCGGCCACGATGTCGCTGACCGTGCGGCAGGCCGCGGCCATCGTCGGGAACGAAGCGAGCAGCGTGCTCACCGCCTCCTGGTCGCGGCACAGGCGGACCGTGATCTCCGTGGCGATCGCGAACGTTCCTTCGCTGCCGCAGAACAGTCCCGTCAGGTCGAGGCCGTGCGGCGCGCGGACGCCGGCGGCGTCCCCGATGCGAGCCAGCGACCCGTCGGGCACGACGACCAGTGCGCCGAGAACGTGGTCGACCGTCATGCCGTACTTGAAGCAATGGGGACCGCCGCTGTTCTCCGCGAAGTTGCCGCCGATGGTGCACACGGACTGACTGCTCGGGTCGGGTGCGTAGTGGAGCCCCAGGTGATGGACGGATGCGGTGAGGTCGAGGTTGACGACCCCCGGCTGCACGACGGCGAACAGATCCTCTGTCGAGATCTGCAACACCTTCCGCATGCGGGCGAGATCGACGACCACGGCGTCGCTGTTCGCAGTCGGCCCGCCGGACAGACAGGTGCCGGCGCCGCGCGGAACGAACGGCACGCTGGCATCGTGCAGAGCGCGCACCACTGACTGCACTTCTTCCGTCGATTCCGGCAGCACGACGGCGCGAGGGCGGCGCCGGTGCACGGTGAACCCGTCACACTCCCATGCCAACAGGGCGTCCGGCGAGTGCAGGACACGCTCGTGCCCGAGCAGTCGGACCAGCGAGCGTTCGAGGGGCCGCATTCGGGGTGCGAGCATAGCCACGCCCGGTGGTCGCTTTCAGTTCGGTCCGTCGGGCGGCCGATTCCAACTCCGATGCCAGCGTTCCAGGTGAAGAAGGTCGTTGCCGTCTGCTTCCTGGAAGCGACGAAGCTGACGCTGGAGCATCTCGCTTCGCACCGTCTCGAGCAGTCGCAGCGCGTCGGAGCCGGCATCTCGGACCTGACGCGGCTCTACGGAGACGCGCGCCGTCTCCGCGACTACCTGCAGCGCTGCGTCAGTGCGTACCAGGACCAGGTCGATCTCGATCTGTCCATCGCCGACCAGGGGCTCCTGGTCGCGTGTTGCCGCCGCAGCATCGAGTGGATCGACCTCCGCCTGAAGGGCGAACAGGTCGTCGCCGCGGACGAGCGGCAGTGGCTGCAGAAGAAGTTGCAGGTGCTCGCGGATTGGGCGGTCGAACTCGCCGAGAAGCCGCTCCTCGAACTGCCGCTGCCGCGCATGTCGCCGGTGGTCTCCGAAGCCGCGCGCGGAGTGCTCTCGCGTCTCCAGCACAAGCTGTTCGGCGACGTGAACCAGCGGCAGAAGATCCGTCCGCCGAGCGCGAGCCTCGCCACGGCCGGCATCACGTTGCCCGGGCTCGACCCGAACTCGGCTGCGCCGCCGGACGAGTCGTCCGTGGAGGATCTGCCGCCGTTGGCGACGGGTGCCGCGTTCGGCTTGCCCGGTCCGCAGGCCGACATCGCCTTCCGGTCGGCCGCCGCGACCCCGACGATGCCGCCGCTCGTGTCGTCGCAGCACTTGCGCGATCCGCGACTGCGGTCGCTGGTGTCGCTCGATCTCGGCACGTTCGATCGCGCCCTCGCGGCCAAGGACTACCGTCTCGCCGTGGTAATGCTCGCGTCGCTCCTCGAGTCCGTGGTGATCGACCACGCGATCGTGCGCCGTGCCGAGCTCGGGCTCACGGGCACGCCCGACACGTGGAACGTGCAGGAAGTGCTCACGAAGTGCCTCGCCGACGCCTTCGCGCCGAAGGACGTCTCGCTCGCCTACCACCTGTTCGCGTCGCGCAACCTGCTTCGGCCGGCTGCGCAGATGATGAAGCCTCTCGTCGTCACTGCGGCGAGCTTCGAGAAGCTGCGGGACTTCGCGCAGAGAGCGATCCATCACCTGGGCATGCCGTCGGCACCGATCGCCGGACCGAGCCAGCCCGAAGACGCCGACGCCGTTCGCCCGTCGAACGCCTGATCCGACGCGTCGCGACCTTCGCGGGTAGCTTGAGCAGGTCCGTTCCGTGAAGTAAGCAGAGGCCTTTCGTCCGCCGCCCGGAGCCCTTCTTTGCGTCTGTTTGCGATCAGCGACCTGCATCTGAGCTTCGGAGTCGACAAGCCGATGGACATCTTCGGCCCGCAGTGGGTCGGCCACGCGGCGCGCATGCAGGAGGCGTGGGACGCGATGATCGGTCCCGACGACTGGATGCTCGTGGGCGGCGACACCTCGTGGGGACTCGACCTCGCCGAGGCGAAGCCCGACCTCGACTGGCTCGGTGCGCGCCCCGGCCGCAAGGTGCTCATCAAGGGCAACCACTGCACGTGGTGGCAGTCGCGCAGCAAGGTCGAGAAGGTCCTGCATCCGTCGATCCGGCTGTTGCAGAACGACGCCGTCGAGTTGCCGGACGGCACCGTCGTGGTCGGTACGCGGCTCTGGGATCCGCCGGATGCGCCGTGGGCCGACGCACAGGCCGCGACCGTGTTCGCTCGCGAACTCGAACGGCTCAAGCTGTCGATCCAGGCCGGTCGCAAGCTCGGCGGGTGCGTGGCCGGCGGCAAGCGTACGATCGCGCTCGTGCACTATCCGCCGCGCTACAGCGACGGTCGCGAGACCGGAGCCGTCCCGCTGCTGAAGGAAGCGCAGGTGCAGGTCTGCGTGTACGGACACCTGCACGGCAAGGACCACAAGTACGGCTTCCAGGGCACCGCCGACGGCATCCGGTACCACCTTGCGTCGGTCGACGCGATCGACTTCAGGCCGATTCCGATCGAGCTCGGCTGACCGCGCGAGCGGTCACTTCGCGGTGCGGGTCCAGCCGGAGCGCTCGAGCAGCAGGCTGTCGACCGTGCCGTCCACGGCCTCGACGTGGGCGTGTTCGAATCCGGTGCCTTCGCCGTCCCACGCGTCGCCGAACCAGAACGCGTAGGGATCCCCGATCAAGAAGTCGAACGTGAACGCACCGATCGTCGCGACGGGGATCACCGGCACGACCCACAGCGCCGCGTTGAACCACGGGCTGTTCACGTAGAGGTTGCGGTCCCAGTCGTCGATCGTCCGCCGCAGCTGGTGTGGCCCGGCGGCGCACGAGCCGAGCACGGTCGCGGCGAGAAGGATCGGGGCGAGCAGCGAGGCGCGGCGTCTTCTGAGCATGGGAGTCCGTGGCAGTGCGTGAGCGGCGCGCATCATCGTGTGCGCCGCGTCACAGGTCGAGGTGTGCGTCGACGCGCCGAGTGGCGCGCAAGGTCCGGCCGTCGAGATCGACGTCGACGACGAACGTGCGTCCGATGCGAGTGCGTACCGTGCACGACCAGTACTCCTCGCGCTCGGGCCCCGACACGATGCGCGCTTCGTCGACGTGGGGACCCGTGCGCAGTGCCGCCGCGAGCACGTTCGGCGGCACCTGGGCCAGCGGGACGGAGTGGGCACGTTCGAGCACGCGACCGTCTTCGCCGATCAGGACGGAGCGCACGTGCTCGTCGCCGCTGCCGCGGTAGCGCTTCTCGATGCGGAAGCCGCGACCGCGCGAACCCCATTCGCGGCCCTGGAACAGGAGTTCGCCGCCGGGAGCAACGGCGTCGAGGCTGGTGCGGACGGCCGGCGGGAGCGCGCCCGGTCCGAGCGCGATCGTTGCCGCCGCGATGCGATCGCCGACGAGGCGCAACCGCGCGGGTGAGTCGACCGGCGACTCCGCGGCGATTGCCGCGAGGTCCGCCGGCAATCGCGACGTCGCCCCGCATGCCGCGAGGGCAGACAGGCAGAGGAGAGCGGGGCGCGATCGGCGAAGCAGCATGCGGGCACTGTCGCGGCGCCGGCGCTCGGCGCAAGCACGCAGAACGGCCTTGATCCGGCTCGGCTGCCGCCGAGACTCATCCGCGCATGATCGACCAGCCCTTCTCCGCGCTCCTGGACTCCCTGGCGGCCAAGACGGCCACGCCCGGCGGCGGCGCCGCTGCGGCGATGGCCGGCTGCATGGGGACCGCGTTGTTCCTGATGGTCGTGCGCTTCTCGCGCGGCAAGAAGGCGAACCTCGATCGCGACGGCGATCTCGAGCGTGTGGAGACGCAACTCGCGGACCACCTGAAACGCATGAAGCCGATGGCCGAGCGCGACTGTCGTTCGTTCGAACTCGTCTCGGCTGCCTACGGCATGCCGAAGGACGACGACGGGCAGAAGGCGCTGCGCGAGAAGGCGATCCAGGAAGCGATGGTCGGCGCGATGGTCGTGCCCGAGGAGACGCTGTGCATGGTGCGCGACGTCTTCGTCGCGATGGAGACGGTCACCGGCTGCATCGGCAAGGCAATCGTGAGTGATCTCGCGTCGGGTGCCGCGCTGCTGCTCGCAGCGGCGGAAGGCGCGTTCCTGAACGTGAAGATCAACGCCGCCTTCCTGACGAATCGCGAACTGGCCGACCGCACGAGCGACCGCGCGACCGTCGTGCTGAGCGAGATCCGCAAGCACCAGACGACCATTGCGACGGCCGTCGACAAGATGCTCGCATGAACCCGCGCCGCCCGCCCCTCTGCCTGATCGTGCTGGACGGCTTCGGCGAGGCGCCCGCGGGCCCTGCGAATGCGATCTCGCTGGCGGAGCCGCGGTTCTGGTCCGGGCTCCGGGAACAGTGGCCGACGACGTCGCTGCAGGCGAGTGGCGAGGACGTGGGGCTGCCGTGCGGGCTCATGGGCAACTCCGAGGTCGGCCACCTGAACATCGGCGCCGGCCGTGTCGTCTACCAGGAGATCACTCGCATCGACCGCGAGATCCGCGAAGGGCGCTTCCAGAAGAACCCGGCGATCGTGTCGGCGATCGACCACGCGGTTCGCGGCGGCGGTGCGCTGCACCTGTTCGGCCTCGTGTCGGACGGCGGCGTTCACAGCAGCGACCTCCACCTGAAGGCCCTGCTGGAGACGTGCAGGGATCGCGGCCTCACCGGCGAGCGTGTCGTCCTGCACGCGTTCCTCGACGGCCGCGACACTGCGCCGCGATCGGCCCAGGGCTACGTCGAGAAGGTCGAGCGCTGGATGAGCGAACTGCGCACGGGCCGCATCGCGACGGTGGTCGGTCGCTACTACGCGATGGATCGCGACAAGCGCTGGGATCGCGTGCAGAAGGCGTACGACGCGCTGACGATCGGCAGCGGGCACGCCGCCGAGTCCGCGCAGGCAGCGATCGCCGCGGGGTACGCACGCAACGAGTCCGACGAGTTCGTGCTTCCGACGTGCATCGGCTCGCCCGACCGCGGGCGCGTTCGCAGCGACGACGCGGTGCTGTTCTTCAACTTCCGCACGGACCGCGCGCGCCAGCTCACCGAAGCGTTCCTCGTGCGCGATTTCGCCGGGTTCCCGCGCGCGTCGGTGCCGGTGGTCCACTTCGTCACGATGACGCGCTATCGCGACGATTTCGCCTGCCCGGTGGCCTACGCGCCGCAGAACCTCGACGGCATCTTCCCGCAGGTGCTTAGCGAGCGCGGGCTGCAACAGCTGCGCATCGCCGAGACCGAGAAGTACGCGCACGTCACGTTCTTCTTCTCCGGCGGCAACGAGCGTGAGTACCCGGGCGAGCGGCGCGTGCTGATCCCGAGCCCGAAGGTCGCGACCTACGATCTGCAGCCGGAGATGTCCGCGGCTCCCGTCACCGAAGCGCTGCTCCGCGAACTCGCTTCGGACCGACGACCCGACGTGACGATCCTCAATTTCGCGAACGCCGACATGGTCGGCCACAGCGGCATCCTGCCCGCTGCGATCAAGGCGGTGCAGACGATCGACCAGTGCCTGGCGCGGATCGTCCCGGCTTTCCTGAACCTCGGCGGCACGGTCGCGATCACCGCGGACCACGGCAACGTCGAGATGATGCTCGATCCCGTCACCGGCGAGCCGCACACGGCGCACACGACCAATCCGGTGCCGCTCGTCGTCTGCGGCGAGGCGGCGAAGGGCCGTCGCCTCGCTGCCGGCGGTCGGTTGTGCGACATCGCGACGACGCTGCTCCCGATTCTCGGCCTGCCGCGCGGCGCCGGCATGGACGGCCGCGACCTGTTCGCATGAACCCGCGGCGCGTGCTCGCGATGGCCATCGCGGCCGCGGCCGGGGTGCCCGCCCAGGAGCCGCCGTCGCGGATCGAGGATCGCGTTCGCACGGCACTGGCGACGATCGATGCGGCACAGATCGAGAGGGACGTGCGTACACTCGTCGGCTTCGGCACCCGCCACGTGCTGTCGCGCACCGACAGCGAGACCGAAGGCACGGGGGCGGCGCGCCGCTGGTTGCGCGCTAGGTTCGAGGAGAGCGTCGCGGCGAGCGGGGGGCGGCTGTCGGTCGCGTTCCAGGAGGAGACCGTGCCGTGCACACGCCCCGGCATGCCGCGCGAGGTGCCGATCGTGAACGTCATCGCGACGTTGCGCGGCACGGGCGATCCCGAGCGCGTCTACGTCGTCGGCGGCCACTACGACTCGCGCAACTCGCGGGGAGAGGACGGTGCCGGGGTCGCGCCCGGTGCGGTCGACGACGCGTCGGGAACCGCCGTCGCGCTCGCGGCGTGCCGCGCTCTGGCGCAGTCGTCGTTCCCCGCGACCATCGTGTTCGTCGCGTACGACGGTGAGGAGCAGGGTCTGCTCGGTTCCGGCGCGCACGCGCGGGCGCTCGCGGCAGCGAAGGCTGACGTCGACGGCATGCTCGGATGCGACATCGTCGGCAACACGCTCGGCATGGATGGCCAGCGTCACGATCGCCACGTGCGGTGCTTCAGCTACGCGCCGAGCGGCAACGACGGCGGTGGTCGCAGCCTCGCACGCGCCGTCGCGTACGCCGCACGAGCCCACGTGCCCGACTTCACCGTGAAGCTCATCCTTCGCGGAGACCGGTACGGCCGCGGCGGCGATCACCGTTCGTTCTTCGAACAGGGTTTCCCGGCCGTGCGTCTGTCCGAACCGCGCGAGGACTTCTCGCGGCAGCACCAGGACGTGACCCAGCGCGACGGAAAGGCGTACGGCGATCTGCCGGAGTTCGCGGACTTCGCGTACACGGCGAACGTCGCTCGTGTCGTCGTCGCGACGCTGGTCGAACTCGCGAGCGCGCCGCGGCCGCCGCTCGCCGTCTCCGCCTCGTTGTGCCGCGATCGCTACGACACGGAGCTCGTGTACGAGTTGCCGGCCGGCGTCTCGCGCTGCGAGTTCGTGTGGCGGGACACGACGGACGCGGACTGGACGCACGTGATCACGATGGAAGCGGCGACGCCGGTCGACACCGGTCGGCGCAAGAAGGCGACGCTCGTCGGTGTCTGTCTCGACGACGCGGTCGTGGGTGTGCGTTGCGTCGGCGCCGACGGCAGCCGCAGCCGCGTCGCGACGCCGCCGGAGCCGGAGCGATTCGACCAGCGTCGCCGCGCTGCTGTGGCCGAGAAGGACAAGGGAGGCGGAGGATGAGGCGTTCGATCCAGCCTGTGTGGCCGTTCCTGCTGTTGTCGGCGTGTTCCGGTGACGGCAGCGAAGTCGGACCCGTCTTGCCGAGGCTGCCCGGCGCGAGTTCGAAGGTCGTCGTGCTCGACGACCAGGGGCGCGGGGTCACCGGCGCTCGTGCGACCGTCGGTTCGGCGGTCGCCTTCTCCGGTCCGAACGGCCGCGGCGATCTCTTCGCGAACCCGCGTGGGCGCGTCGTCGTCGACGTCGACGGTGCGAAGGGCGCGGCCGTGGCCGGCGACGAACTCGGTCGAGTGCGCTTCGCCACCACGGTCGTCGGACCGGACCTGCCGGCGGTGGTGTTCCTGCCGGAGCTCGGCAGCACGCCGACGACGGTGAACATCGGCGTACAGGGCGCGACCGTGACCGCCACGTCGACCGCCGGTGCGATCCTTCGGGTGCCGGCCGGCGCGAGCGTCGGTGCGCCCGACGCCGCGACGACGGTGGCGCTGCGTGTCGGCGATCTGCAGGCCGCGCACGTCCCGGGCGATGTACCGCGTCCGGTGAGCGGCGGCGCGTTCCTCACGGGGCGCGTCGTCTGCATCGACCCGCCAGGTGCGACGTTCGCGCCGGCCGTCGATCTCGAACTCGCGGACGACGTGCAGCTCGCCGGCGCGACCGGTGTCCTGCTGCACCTCTCCGCGGACACCGGGGAGTGGACCCAGGTCGCCACCGGGCTCTCGGCGTCGATCGGACGGGTCACCGCGACCGGCGCCGTCGCGACCGGCGGTCTCTACGTGCTCGCGTGCGAGGTGCCCGTGTGTTCCGTTCGCGGGCGCGTCCTCGACGCGGCGACGCCGACGCCGGCGCCCGTGCCCGACGCGATGATCCTCGTCGACGGACGGCTCGGCCGGACCGGGCGCGACGGGGCCTTCCTGGTCGACGGGCTGCCCGCGACGACGGGCATCGGCAGTGCGCGTGGTGCCGAGATCGAGGTGTTCGCTGGCGGCGACTGGCTGCCCGTGCGCGCGACGACGACGGTCCCGGTGACGGCGAACACCGAAGCGAACGCGGGCGACATCGTGCTCGACACCGTGCCCGCGGGGAACGTCCGCGTGCAGCAGATCCGGCGCGGCCGCGGCGAGTCGTTGCGCCCCGTGCGGCTCAGCGCGCAGTTCACGGAGAGTGCCTTCGCCACGTTCGGCAACGTCGACGGGCAGGCGACCTTCGAGGACGTGCCGGCGCAGTGGCTCGGCTTCGTCGACGCCCGCGCGGTCGACGCGCGCGACGTCATCTTCGGGCAGCAGTTCCAGTTCCTCGACAACGGGCGGCGCTGGCTCGACACGGCTCAGTTCTTCGAGCAGCGCCCGTGGTTCCTCGGCACGCGCCGGGTGCGCGCGATCGTCACGGACTCGGTCGGCGGCGGTCCGATCCGCGGCGCGGGCGTCGTCGGCGGCATCGTCTCGAACACGGGCTTCGTCGGCATCACGGATCAGTCCGGCACGTTCTTCGTCGACCGCGACTTCGACGGCCGGGCGACGGCGTCGCTCCGCACGTCGCGCGACGGCAGCACGATCGTCAGCGCGACGACTGTCGAGCACCCGGACGCCGAGCACCTCGAACTGGCGATCCGCCGTCAGCTGCGACCGACGGTCGGCGCCTTCGATCGTCACGGGCTCGTGCAGGGCACGCTCGTCGGGGCGGACGGGAGCCGGCAGCATCGGCTGCGGGCGACGCGCCGCATCGACCTGCAGGAATGGTGGGACGACGTCGTCGACGGCGTCTCGATCCGCTCCTCGCTGCCGATCGACGTGGACCCGGCCTCCACGCACGGGGCGTTCGTCGCCGGCGTCGACCGGGTCGGCGGCCATCTGGCGGCGACGGAACTCACGATCGCGGGCCCGGTGGCGACGCTGCGCAGCGTCGGCATCGCTGCGGACATCGAGCCCGTCGAGGGGGACGTGATCTCGCGCGACATCGCGCTCGATCTCCCGGCGACGACCGCGTTCACCGTGCCGCAAGGCCTCGCCGGTCTGCAGGCGCCGATCGTCGCCGCCGACCTTCGGCTGGCGCTCGCTCTCGAACAGCCTTCCGGTCGCGCTGTCGACGTCGTTCGCGACGTCGGCGGCAACCACGCGGCCTCCGGAAGCGATCTGGTGCTCCAGCTCCCCGCGCTGGCGGGCCAGCTCGCGGGGCACCGCTGGCGCGTGCTCGTGAGCGGATCGGGCGCAGCAGGCGGCGGCGGAACGGTGGCCCAGCGCTCGTTGTTGTCACTGCGCGGCGACGGAGCGGAATCAGCGGCTCCGCTGCTCGCGCCGCCGCAGATCACCGCGCCCTCGGATGGAGGAACGGTGACGGCGACCGGCTTCACCGTGCAGTACTCGCTGCCTTCCGACGCGCTCTACGCGACGATCGAGCTCCGCAGCGTGGTCGGCGCCGAGACCATGCTGTGGCAGGTACTGCTGCCGCCCGACGTGACCGCGTTCTCGTTCCTCCAACTGCCCGCGGAGATGGTGACACCGCTCGTCGCCGGCCGAACGTACTCGCTCACCCTGACGGCGTTCCGGGCGAGCACCGGGCCGCTCGGCGGACGGCCGTTCTCGTACCGCGACCTGTCGGCGTTCTACCAGTCGATCGGTGCTGTCGAACGCGGCGTCGATTCCACGTCGAGCCACACGATCACGATCTCGTCGTCGTGAGGGCATCCACCGCGGTCCTGGTCGCCACGCTCTGTTCGTGTGCGATCCGGCGGTCGGAGCCGCCGATCGAGACCACTCTCGAGAACGTCGCGTCGGCGCTGCACGCCGGGCAGCTCGAGCAGGCGATCGATCTCGTCGCGCGCGCACGAGTGCGCTTCCCTGCCCACGCGGACGCGGCGGCCTGGAGCTCGGTCGTCGCCGACCTGCTCTGGCAGGACGGGCGCGCCGTGAACGAGCAGATCGCCGCCTTGCGCAATGCGCGCGGCGCCGGTGCTTCGATCGAAGAGCTGCAAGGGCCGAGTGGCCGTCTCGGCGACCTCCTGTTCCAGGCGGGACGGTGGGGCGAGTGTTCGCACCACTTGCTGGTCGGCGCGGTCGGAGCCGACGAAGCGCGTCGGCGTGCGTTCGCGACGATCGCTTCGATGCTCGCGTACCTGCGCAAACCTTCTGGTCCGCTGCTCACCGAGCAGCCGCTCCTGCCCGGCGACGCGCCGGAGTTCGTGTGTGGCGCGGGCGACAAGCTGCGGCCGTTCGCGATCGACACGGGCACGTCGATGACGACCGTGTCACGATCCTTCGCGCAGGAACTCGGTGTGCGCAACGAGCTGCCGGCCGGCGAGGCGCTCGACGGAACGGGGCAGCCGCTGCCGATCTCCGTGGGGGTTCTCGACGCGTTCTCCGTCGGCGAAGTCGACCTCGGTGCGGTGCCGGTGCTCGTCGTCGCCGATGCGGCGCTGCGGCTGCGCGACCTGTTCGGCGGTCCCGATCGCGTTCCGCACGGCGTGTTGGGTCTCGACATGCTCGCGGCGTTCCGGATGACGCTCGACCCGGAGCGACAGAGCGTGGCGCTCGAACTGCCGCGCGGCCTGCCCGAAGGCGAGTCGGTGCAGTGTGTGCGTGCGGACGGACGCTGCCTCGTCCCGGTGCACGTCGAGGGTGTTCGCCTGTGGTTCGTGCTCGACACGGGAGCGAGCCACTCGAGCCTGACTGCCGCCGGCCTGGCGTTCCTGCCCGGCGGGGAAGGGCGCTCGTCGCCGTCGTTCCGTCGCGTCCGCACCGTCGGCGGCGGACTCGTCGCGGTGCGCGAAGTGCGCGATCTGGTGCTGCGGTGCTCGGAAGCGCGCTTCCAGGGTGTTGCCTTGCCCGTCGTGCCGCGCGCCCCCGGCGCCGTCTTCCCCGTTCACGGCGTGCTCGGCGTCGATCTGCTGAGCCGTTGCCGTGTCACGCTCGACCGCGGTCGGGCGCGGATTCTCGGACTGCACTGAGTCACGGACCGTCGCCGACCACCGATTTGCGCTCGCTCACGGCACGTGCTGGTCGAACAGGATCACGTTGCCGTCCGGGTCGGCGAGGGTGAAGCTCGCGGGTCCTTTGCTCGCTTCGTCGGCGCGCGTCGTCAGCTTCAGCCCGGCGTCTTCGAAGCGCTTCTGCAGCACCCGGATGTCGTCGAACGCCGGGAGCGGCTTCGCGTCGTGCGACCAGCCCGGGTTGAAGGTCAGGATGTTCGTCGGGAACATGCCTTGGAACAGCCCGATCTTGCAGTCGCCGTTCCGCAGTACGACCCAGTTCCGCGCCGGATTGCCGCCGACCGGCCGGAACCCCAGTGCTTCGTAGAACGCGCGCGACGCGGTGATGTCCTTCACGGCGAGGCTCACCGAGAAGTTGCCGAGGTCGGCGGTGTTCGCGTGAGCGGCCGGAGGGGGAGTCGGCGCGGGTGGCGTTGCCGTGTCCGCGGCGACACCCTGGCACGCAGCGGCGACGAGGAGGGGGGCGCATCCGAGGAATCGGTTCATGCCCCAACAGCTACCGGGTGGCGGTCGTCGTTGCCTGCGGAATCTGCGATGCGTGGGTCAGGGCTGCTTCGCCCCCGATCGCGGGTCGCCGACCAACGGGGTCATCGCGGCGGCGGCTTCGACTGCGCGGAGCAACCGTCGCTCACGCGCCTGGTCGAACGGGCGGTCGCCGAAACGGATCTCCTGGTAGGCGACCACGGCGTCCTGCACTTCGGGCAGGAGTCGCCTCTGGCCCGCGAGAGAGCGGACGAACGCTTCGAGCGTCTCGCCGCGCCGCCGGCGGTGCCCGACGGCGTCGAGGGCCGCGAGCAGGCGCCCCAGCAGCCGCCGGGCGCTGCGCGCCGGTGCGGCGGGCTTCGTCGTCGCGTCGACGCGCTGGTTCTGCCGCCACGACCACGCGGCGAATCCGAATGCGGCGATCACGGCGAGCACCCACGGTTGCGCCACGAAAGCCGCGAGTGCAGCAAGGAAGCCAGGCCCATCGTCGGGTCCTCCCGCCTTGCCGGCGAGTCGCGACGGGTCCTGACGGCTCGGCATCCGGGCGCCCCGTTCCGGCGGCGGCGTCGGATCGAAGACCACGTAGCCGGCGTCGGTGGCGATCTCGACCCACGCGTGCGCGTGCTGCGATCCGAAGAGGCGCGCCCGCGGGCTCGTGCGATCGGGGTCCCCGCCGTAGAGGCCGACGCCGATGCGGCACGGGATGCCGCGCATGCGCAGCAACAGTGCGGCGGCGGTCGCGAAGTGCATGCAGTAACCGCGCCGGTCGCCGTCGGCGAAGAGGAAGTTCTCGATCGCGTGGCCGAACGGGCCGGTGGGGTCGATGCGGTCGTAGCGGCAGCGCGACGCGAGCCCGTCCGCGATCGCGTTCGCGGCCTGGCCGGGCGTGTCGCCGACGTTCCACTGCGCGAGCAGGCCTTCGAAGCGGGTGCGGTCGAGGCCCGCCGGCAACGACAGCAGGCCGAGACGGCGTGCGTTCGGGGCGGTTGCGGTGTCGTCGCGCAGTTCGCGTTGCCGCTGGAACGCGACTTCGTAGAGATCGAGCGCCGAGCCCCGGGTCTGGCGGATCCACTCGCGCGACGAGTCGATCTCGACGTTGTCGACGCCGCGCACGAGGGTCGTACCTGGAGGGACGAAGACGAAGTTGTTGGCGCCGGAGAAGCGCTCGATCTCGAGCCAGGACAGGGGCAGCGACGGATCGTGCCGCTTCAGCATGCAGCGTTGACCGTTCGGCGCCGGCACAGCATCGACAGCGCCCAGTTCCCAGCGATCGAGCCCGGGCGACGCGAAGAAGCCGGACCGCAGGTAGAGGTCGGAGGGCACGGCGTTGTCGGCGGTCGCGTGCACGCGGACGAGCTGTTCGCCGGAAAGTCCCGACAACAGTCCGCCGCCGGCGCCGAGGATGAACGAGTCGTCGAGTCCGACCGAACGCCGCGCGAGGCCGCCGTCCTGCACGCGCGAAGACGCGGGGCCGAAGCGCGGGGACGGCAGCACGTCGATCGCGCGGTCGACCAGGACCGCGGCCGCGATGCACGGGAGCAACAGAGCCATCGCCGACAACGGCAAGGCGGTCAGGGCCGGGCGCGCCGCGGCCGGGCCGGTGCGTCGAGTCAGCGTCGCGGCGGCGATGTGTGTCGTGCAACGGAGCGCCAGACACGCAGTGGCGCCGTACGCGATCGTCAGCGGTATGTCCACGCCGTCGAGGATCGTGCCCACGAGCAGCACGCAGAAGCCGAGGAACAAGGCCAGCGCCGCGTCGGCGTCGCGCTGTCGCGAGGTCACGAACGCGAGGGGCGGCAGGATCGTGCACGCGAGTGCTGCCGGCCGCGTGGGGCTGCCGGTCGCCTGCATGGCGAGCAGGCAAGCGGACGTCTGCAGCGCGATTGCCGCGGCGACGCGGATCCAGGTTCGTGTGGAGCGAGGCAGCCGTCCGAGGATCGCCGCGGGCAGCGAGAATGCCGCGATCCACGCCGGGGGAAGTTCCGGTGCTGGGAGGTTCGAGAGCGCCAGGAGCGTGCACGCGACGAGCGCGAACGCTTCGATGCGACGGGGCCAGCGGAGTGTCTCGTCGCCGTTCACCCGAAGTCGCCTCCGACGACGGTGACGACCCCGGGCATCGCTGCGACCTCCGGAGACGCCATGTAGGCACCGGCCGGGATCCAGAAGCAGTGCTCCAGCCGCCGGAGCGCGTCGAACACTTCGGGTCGCAGAGGATGGTGCGCAGCCGGCGTCGCTTCGGACAGGAGCGTCAGCAGGTCGTTCTCGTGCGCGGGGCCCTGCACGGTGAACGACACCGGCTCGGTGTCGATCACGAGCACCATCACGCGCGCGGCGCGGCGGCGCAGTTCGGCGACGAGCGATGCGCACGCGGCGAGGCTCCATTCGAAGCGTCGCGCACCCTGGTGCAACGGGCGGCCGGGCGGCCGGCGGAGGTCGAGAACGAGGCCCGCGGTCTGCGGCAGCTGGCCCTGGGTCACGCGGCGGACGAGAGTGCCAAGCGACGCGCTGCGGATGGCGTGGACCGAGCGAGCATCCTCTTCGGGCAGGTGTTCGCGCAGCGAGTGGAAGTCGGCGCCAGGCATCGTTGCGGTCCCGATGTGGGCAGCCTGGTGTTCGGCGATGGCGCGCACGACTTCGACCGAGAGGGGGATGCGCGGTGGCTCGGTGACGAGATCGGCGGCGACCGCGACCACCGCCCGGGCCCGGAACATGCCGAGCGGCCACATCGACATCAGGACGAAGACGCGTTCGACGACGTGGCTCCGTTGCAGGCTGCGTGCACGGTACGTCACGTGGCCCGGCGTCCCGGCTCGCAGCAGGGGCAGGAACGCGGGCGGCTCGGTGCGCATCGTGCGAGGTTCGGCGACGAGGCACTCGCGCAGCGGCAGGCGGCCTTCGTGCTCGACGACGAGGCGTTCGGTGAACACGGCACCGGCGACGGTGCGACGCGGCGCGACGCGAATGCGGGTTTCGTGCAGACGCCTCGGTTTCAGGAGGAAGTCGACGAGGAGCGGCGCAACGAGCATCGCGGCCGCGAGGCGCGCGTTCGCGTTGTCGCCGAGCCACGCTGCGCCCGCGGCGAGACCCGCGAGCCAGGCGACGACGCGCCCGCTGAGCGTGAACTCGATCGAGTTGGTCGAGGTCGCCATCGAGTCGCGGTCAGTCGGGGAGCGCGGTCTCGGCGAGGATGCCGTGCAGGACCGTGGTCGGATCGCCGCCCGACCGGCAGGTGATGCGGTGGGCCCACGCGGACACGAGCAGCGCGCGCACGTCGTCGGGGACCACGTAGTCGCGGCCGTGAACGAACGCCCGGGCGCGGCAGGCGCGGTGCAGCGCCTGCGCGCCGCGTGTGCTCACGCCGAGCGCCACGTCCGGCATGGAGCGCGTCTGTTGCGCGAGGTCGACCACGAACGCCACCAACTCGCGCGCGCAGCGAACGTTCTGCACCGCTGCGCGCGCGGCGAGCAGCTGATCCCTCGTCGCGACCGGGCGCAGTTCGTCCGCGAGCCGATGACCGTCTTCGCGCGCGACGACTTCGATCTCCTGCTCCGCGTCGAGGTAGCCGAGCCGGATGCCGAGCAGGAAGCGATCGAGCTGGTTCTCGGGCAGCGGATACGTGCCCGCGGCGGTGAGCGGGTTCTGCGTCGCGATCACGAAGAACGGATCGGGCAGCGAGTGCGTCTCGCGATCGATCGTCACGCGGCGCTCCGCCATGCACTCGAGCAGCGCGGATTGCGTGCGCGGAGGCGTGCGGTTCAGTTCGTCGGCGAGCAACACGGACGTGAAGACCGGCCCCGGCCGGAAGGTGAGTTCGCCGGTGCGCGGGTGCCACATCTGTGCGCCCGTGATGTCGCTCGGCAGCAGATCCGCGGTGCACTGCACGCGCTGGAACGGCAGGTCGAGCGCTCTCGCGAGACTCTTCGCGAGCAGCGTCTTGCCGACGCCCGGGTTGTCTTCGATCAGGAGATGGCCGCCGGCGAGCAGGGCGACGATCGCGAGTTCGATCGCGTCCTCCTTGCCGCGAAGGGTCTGACCGACGGCGGTGAGGAGCGTCTCTGCGAGTGGGGACATCGGGCGGGAACTCGGAGCGGAGCGAATGTTAGTGCCGTGAACTGGAAGTGGCCTTGTGTTCTCGCGAGGTCATCGTCGTTCCTGGCAAGGCGCGACCCCGCAGGCAGGTCCAGGAGCCCGGTCGAGGAGGCGCAACGTAGCCAGGGACGACGAGGGCCCGCGAAACGCGAGGTGACTTCCGGTTCATGGCACTGGTGCCGCGTGCACGCACTCGGCAGGGTGGTGCGTGCCGGGAATGCCGCCGGAGGGGCGCGGCTCCCATGCTCCGAACCACTCGGTGTCCGCGGTCGAACGGGTTCCGACGGCGGCCAGTTCATAACCGCAGGCGAACTTCGGCGGTGCCCTTCTCCCTTCCCCGCGTGCCGGCCGCCCGGCTACCCTCGGCCGCGTGCCAAAGTCCAAGAAGCCGATCACCGCGACCTTCCGCGCCAAGGGACACCTCATCGACTCGGGCCTGATGTCCGACGCCCTCGAGGCGGTGCAGGCCGCCGGTGCGAGCTACCGCGTGCTCCGGCTGGACATCGGCAAACACCGCCTGGACGAGAGCGAGCTCGAACTCGAGGTCACGGCGCCCGACGGGACGTGCTTCGAACGCGTTCGCGCCGACCTGATGTCGCTCGGCCTGTCCGAGACCGAGACGCAGGATGCGGTGTTCGCCGCGGTGGAGCAGGACGGCGTCGCCCCGGACGGCTTCTACTCGTCGACCAATCTGTCGACCGAAGTGCGCATCGACGGGGAGTGGGTTCCGGTCGTGAGTCAGCGAATGGACGCCACCCTGGTCCTCGAGGACGGGTCCGTGCGCTGCGTGAAACTGCGCGACCTCAAGAAGGGCCAGCGTCTCGTCACCGGCTACGCCGGCATCCGAGTCACACCGCACACGTCGCGCAAGCTGCAGGAGGGCAAGTTCGGCTTCATGCAGGGCGGCGCCAGTTCGGAACGCCGCCTCGCCGCCCAGGTCGAGGAGGTCGTGCGCGAATGGCGCCGCGTCCGGAGCGAGGGTCGGAAGGTCGTGCTCGTCGCGGGACCGGTCGTCGTGCACGTCGGCGCCGCGCCGACGCTCGCCGCGATCCTGCGCGCCGGTCTCGTCGACGGCCTGCTGAGCGGCAACGCGCTGGCGGTCCACGACATCGAAGTGGCGTTGTTCGGCACCAGCCTCGGCATCGAGCTCGCGAACGGCCGCCCCGCGGTGCACGGCCACATGCACCACATGCGCGCGATCAACACGATCCGGCGCGCGGGCAGCATCCCGAACGCCGTGCAGAAGGGCATCCTGAAGAGCGGTGTCATGCACGCGTGCGTGAAGGCGAAGGTGCCGTTCTCGCTCGCCGGTTCGATCCGGGACGACGGGCCGCTGCCGGACACCGAGATGGACCTGATCAAGGCGCAGGAGAGCTACGCGAAGATCCTCGAGAACGCGGGCCTCGTGATCATCCTGAGCTCGATGCTGCACGGTATCGGCACCGGCAACATGATCCCGGCCGACGTGCTGACGGTGTGCGTCGACATCCATCCGGCCGTCGTCAGCAAGCTGAGCGATCGCGGTTCGGCGCAGAGCCAGGGCATCGTGACCGATGTGGGCGCCTTCCTGGCCGTTGTCGCCGAACAGCTCGGCGTCGCGCCGAAGGCCGACTGACGGCGGGCGGGTTGCGCAAAAGGCGGGGGCCCCCGTGCGCCGATAGGCCGGTGTCATGGGACTTCCGGCGATCGTGATCCTGGCGGCGCTGCTCCCGCAGAAGCCGTCGACCGACAAGGCGGTGAATCCGGCGATCCAGCCGGAAGTCGTGCTCGCGGCTTCGGCCGATCCCGTCCCGCTCGCCGAGTTCGGTCTCGGCGACGGCGGGCTCGCGGACGAACGCGGCGACCTGCGCTGGTCGGACGACGGCTGCACCACGCCTGGCGGTGTGCGCATCGAGTGCCGCTCCGTCGGCGTGAAGCTGACGTTCCCGTCCGGCCGCGAATTGCTCGTCGCGCCCGACGGTCACCTGCACCTGCGCGCGGGCGAGTTCGCGGGGCCGTTCGCGTCCGGCGTGGAGCTGCGTCTCGCGGACGGTGCCATGGTGCGGATCGCGCTCGCGCCCGGCTCGCGCGAACGCCTGCGCGAGGTCACCGTGATCACGGAGGATCGGGCGCTCCAGCCTTGGCGGCGCGGCAAGCCGGCGGTCGAGGTCGTCTCTCGCACGGGCTGGGGCGGTGTGCGCCTCTGCTGCTGCGGCGATGGCGGGGACGTCTTCCGCGCAATCGCCCTCGGGCCACTCGTCGTGCTCGACCGCGTGCTCGTAGCCGGCTCGCGCGAGGCGATGGTCCCTTCTCAGCGGCTCGTCGTGCTCACGGCACCGTTGCGTCGGTCACTGTCGACTATGCAGCGGCAGCATCGCGAGGCCGACGCGGACGTCCGTCGTGCGGTCACTGCGATCGCGGCGGTCGCGGATCGCGCCGATGGCATCTTCCCCGCCGGTGCGGGACTGCAGCGGTCCGATGCAGATCGACTGCGCTGGCTCCTGCGCGGCGGATTCGAACTGCAGCTCGATCTCGATGGGCCGTCGGCGCCTCGTCTCTCGTTGTTCGCGGGCAATGCCGTGCGACCGATGGTCGAGTGGACGTTGAACGCCGATGCCGCGGCGTTCCTTTCGAACCCGGACCCCGAGGCTCCGGACGCGCGGTGGCACGGCGACGGCACGCGCTTGCCCCGGACCGCGGTCGAACTCCAGGCGAGGAACGAACTGCAGGAGCGTGTGCTCGCCTTGCGCATCCTCGACCGACTCCGTCGCGAGAACGAGCGCCCGCGTCGGTGAACCGCGGCGTGCCCTTTCCGCAGCGTGAGCGCCGGGTTGTCGATCGGCCGTAAGAGACACTTCGCCTTCGTCGCGGGGCTCGGATCACTGGCCGCAGACTCCGGGCGATTCCTCGCGGTGTGCGGAACCCGTCGGCACGTCGCGTCCGTCGAACCGGCGCGTGTGGTCGCGGCAGGTGCAGTCTCCTCCGGTTCTCCCTGCTCCTCTCGTCCCGTGCTCGCTTGCCTGCGGAGCCCACCTCGTCTCGTCTTCGCCGCGGCCGCACGCATCCTTGTCGGCGTGACTCTTTCGGGAGCGGCTCCCTTCGGTGGTCCGCGCGGAAGGCAGTGTCTTCACTTCCGCCGGGCCACCGCCTCTTTCGCGCGCGGTGAGCGGTGTTCGCGCAGTGCGGCTTCGACCGCGGCATCCTTGCCGCCGCTCGCCGAGTCGATTCGCAGCAGCGCCTCGAGGGCCGACGAGGTGTTGGTCGCACCGATCGCGAGAAGGATCGCGGCGCGGTCCTTCTCCTGACCCGCGAGACGCAGGCGCTCCTCGAGTCGCGTCGTCGCGTCCTCGCCGTGCAGAAGGGTTCCGATGCGGCCCACGGTGCGCGCGTACTCGGCGTCCTGGACCTGGCCCAGCGACACCGCGAGCGAGTCGAGCAGGCCCGGCAGGCCCTGCTCGGCGCACAGTTCTGCCAGCGCGATCTTGTGCGCCACGTCGTCGATCTCGCCGCTCGTGCGCGTCAGGATGCGACTCCACTGCAGTTCGGTGATCTTGGCGCGCAGTGTCGGGCGCTCCGCGAGGAACCGCGCCGCTTCCGTGCGCAGACCGGGTGCACCGAGGAGTGCGATCGAACACAGCTCCAACGCGGTCTCGGTCGGTGGCGCACCCGCCTCGCTGCGCGCGAGCAACGCCGCGAACTGCACGTTCGGATCGGCTTCGACATTCTCGCCGACCAGCGGGTTGCTCCCGCTCCAGCCGACCATCTTGAAGTACGGGCCCTCCGCCGTCGGCAGACCGAGTCGAGTCGCCTGCGCGGAAGCGTCCTGCAGGCAGTAGAGGCGCGACTGCCGGATCATCGGCCGCGAGTGCAGCGCGAGGTTCGGCCAGTCGAGCACGGTCACGGTCTTCGCTTCGTCGCCGCGGATCCGGTGGATCACCTGCAGGCGGTGGAGGACGAGATCCGCGTCGTGTTCCTTCTTGCCGATCGCTCGCGCGACGGCCACGAAGTCGGCGTCGACGAGACCGCGGCGAAGGTCCTGGGCGGGCAGGAGGAACGCGGAGAGGAAGGCCGTTGCGAGGATGCGGAGCGGAGCCATGGTCAGTTTCCGTAGAACACCTGCTCGCGCAGGTAGGCCAGGTTGAGGGTGTTGAACGCGGTCGCCGCGTTGATCGCGCTGCTGTACGAGAGAGACGGGCTCATCACGTTCGTCGCGCCGATGGGAAAGAGCGAGGCGGTGCGGATGTGGCCGTCCTGTGATCCGGGGAAGTTCGTCGCGTCGTTGCCATAGAGGCCGGTCGGCATCGCGCCGTTTCGCACGAGCCCCATGGAGTGACCGCACTCGTGCGCCGCGACGACCGCGGTGAAGCGCCCGAGGTCTTCGAATGCGGCATCGATCGCGTTGGTGCGCGAGTCCACGAGGGCGTGCAGGAGGCGCTGCCCGTCCTGCGCGTCGTTGCCGATGGGCGTACCGCCGAGCGAGGGCGTGAACGTGGAGAACGTCGTGCGGAACGCGCTGGACCCGGGCGGGCCGAGACCGCTGTTCACGATGGTGTGCAGGAAGACCCCGAGTCTCACGCCGGAGAAGTCCGTCTTGGTGTCGTCGTTCTGCGTGGCGTTCGACGGGTCGAAGATCGCGACGCCGAGCACGCCCGCGGAGGACGCCGAGCCGGCGATGCTGATCTGGGAGAACCCGAGCGAGGCGTAGGCCACGCTCGACGAGCCGCCGAACGTCCCCGACGGCTGCGTCAGCGTGAACGTGACGTTCGCGCCCGAGTAGAGACTTGCGAGATTGGCGAGGATCTGGTCCTTGACGGCGGCCGCCGCCAGATCGTTGCTGCTCGACGCTCCGGAGACGTTCGGGATGGGTGTCGCGGACAGGAGGCCGAGGACGTGCAGGATGTCCTCGAAGTCGCTCCGCGCGTTCGACGCGTTGACGACGTTCACCGCGACGCCGCCGGCGATCGCGCTCGTCGTGAACGCTTCGATGTCGCGCGTGAAGTCGAGGAACCAGACCTGTTGCGGGTTCGTGTCCGTCTCGAACGGGCGCACGTCGTTCGTGAACGCGCGTACCGTCAGCGGGAGCGACGCCGGCGCGGACGACAATCCGCCGAAGTCGACGACCTGCCCCGACACCGTGGCGGGCGCTGCCGGGAACGTCACCGTGGCGGGGACGAGGAAGCGGGCAGTCGTCGCGGTGGAAGAGACGAGCGTGAGGAACGGCGCGAGATCGGTGCCAGCGGGCTGCACGCCCGCGGACGTCGCGACGTCGACCGTCGCGGTCACCTGCGTGCGAGCGGGGTTCACGCCGACATTGTCCGAGAAGACGAGGTCGAACCACCACCCGTTCGGGGGCACCTGCAGCAGCCCGCCAGCCGGGCCGGTGCCATTCAACTCGCTGTCGATGTTCGACACCGTGACGCGCGTCAGGGTCGGGCTCTGGCCGTCGCTGCGGCCGATCACCACCGCCGTGCCGCCGACCCCGAGGGCGCCCGCCGAATCGCGTACGGCGTCGTTGGCGGGGGCGAGGGCGATCGACGTGGTGTCCGGCGTGAGCGCTACACCCGCGCCCAGCGTGACGGCGATCGCGCGACTCGTGAGCTGGACCGGCGGGGTCGTCACGGTCCCGAGTGTCGCACTCGTGGACAGTGCGACGTCCAGGTCGTCCAGGATCGGGCCCGCGACCTGCACGTCCTCCGAGAAGAACAGCAGCAGCTCTTCGCCGGCCACCGGCGTGCCGGCGCCGACGTAGGCCGCGCTCACGATGGTGGGCAGCAGGTTGGTGCCGCCGCCACCGCCGCCGCAAGCGGCCGGCATCAGGAGCAACAGCGCGACGGGAAAGGCCTCTTGCCGGCGGCGGTTCGTTCCGATCATCGGTTCATGGCGAAGTGGGGTCTGTTCGGCGCGCACCGCTACCTGGAGCCCGATGTGGGGCCCGGTCGACTCGTCGGACCCGATGGTCGCGATCTCCGGCGTCCTTGGCGTGTCGTGAGCACCGAGGCGAAGTTGACGGCGACGCGCGTGCGTGCGATGCGCCCACGACCCGTCTGGCCGCGATTGCTCGGGGTCTCGATGATCGCGATCGCCGTGGTCGCGGCAATGCATCCGGTCGGTTCGGTCCATCCGATAGCACGGCATGTTGGCGGGGTTTCATCGGCTCCACCAGCGTCCGGGCCTTTGCGCCTGCGGTCACTTTCTCCCGACGGCCCGATCGCCGCCGTGCCCGAACGATTCTCCTGGGGCGCAGCGACGGATCGTGGTCGGTTCGCCGTCGTCGTCTGCGACGCGTCGTACACGGAGATGCTGCGCGTCGATGGCATCGCGACCCCTGAGTGGCGACCCGACGCGACGCTCCGGCAGCGGCTCGCGGAGGCGGGAACGTTCCACTGGTTCGTCGAGCAGGAGTGGGGCGAGCGGGTCGTTCGCACCCCATTCGCGACCTGTGAGATGCCGCTGGTCGCGAACCACCGTTAGCACCGTCGCCAGCCCGTCGGAGTTTGTCCTAACTCAACTCGCAGAAAGGGGATACCGAAAAGGGTGCTGCGGGGAGGAGGCCCTCTTCGCGTGCAACCGGGACAGACAGCGGATGATGAAGCTTGCCGTCGGTGAGGTGGTATCGGGCTACCGGATCACCCGTTTCCTCGGGCGCGGTGGCTTCGCCTCCGTGTTCCTCGCCCAACACGAGGAGTCCGGGAACAAGGTCGCTCTCAAGGTCGGTGCGTCCGCGGGCGGCGGCCGCCAGGTGACGCGCCTCCTCGAGGTGACGTCGCGGCGGACGCCGGAGGGCATCAGCCCCGACGAACTGCCGGCGGACGGGATCTTCTTCGAGCCGCGGGGCGTGCGCATCGACCTGTTCGACGAACAGGAAGTGCACGCGATGCTGCGCGCCGAGGGCGACCTGTTGCTGAACTGTCAGCACGAGAACGTGGTCACGCTGATCGATCGGCTCATGATCGACGGCAACCCGGTGCTCGTGCTCGAATACGTTCGGGGCAAGACGCTGCGCGAGAAGATCCGCAGCCTCGAAGGCATCCACCTCAACTGGTTCCTCGCGATCGTGCGAGCTCTGATCGCGACGAAGGCCGCCGCCTCGATGGACTACCACGGCGACCTGAAACCGGAGAACGTGATCGTGAAGCCGAGCGGCAAGGTCGTGCTGCTCGACCCGGCGATGCGCCTGCCCGACAAGCGCATGGGGACGGCGACGCCCCACTACAACCCGCTGCTGCTCACGGACAGCAAGGCGGACGTGATGGCGATCGGCATCATGATCTACGAGATCCTGACCGG
>CAZIFB010000023.1:0-71031 GCA_964538915.1 uncultured candidatus Brocadiaceae bacterium
TGGCCTACATCCCGCTCGCGTTCTGGCCCTACCACACCGACCTCGCCAACTACGGGCACGTGACGACGGGCCATCTCGACCAGCGCTCGATCGCGGTCGGGCGCCTGATGCTCGACAACTTCCCGCACATCAAGGCGTACTGGATCATGCTGACGCAGGAGTCGGCGCAGACGGCTCTCTCCTTTGGCGCCAACGACATCGACGGCACGGTGACCGAGGAGAAGATCACGCACGACGCCGGCACGACCGAACCGCAGGCGCTCAACCCGCAGCAGCTGTCGCACTTGATCCGCGAAGCGGGTTACGAGCCCGTGCAACGGACGACGGTGTACGAAGAGATCGGCGCGGCATGAACGTGGTCGCCGCGGTCGCGGCAGGGCTCCTGCTCGCCGCCTCGGACCACCCGCTGCACTTCTGGCCGCTGCAGTTCGTTGCGCTGGTCCCGCTCTGGTGGGCGCTCGCGCGGCGCAGCGAGGCCGGCAGGTCGGCATGGGTCCTCGGGCTCGCGTTCGCATCGGCGAACACGCTGGCGGTGCTCACGTCGGCCGGATGGCAGCTGCCGCTGCTCGTAGCGGGCGTCGCCGCGCTGCTGCAGTGGACGATCGCCGCGTGGCTCGCCGCGCGCTGCCTCGCGCGCGGACCGGTCCTCGGCCCGCTCGCGGCCGCGGCGATGGTGACCCTCGTCGAACTCGCGACGTGGCGGCTCGCACCGATGTTCGGCACCGCGCAGGCGTTCGTTCGCCCGCTGAGTGCCGCACCGATGCTCGTCGGCTTCGTCGCGTTCACCGGCACCGGCGGTCTCGTCTTCGTCGTCGCCGCGCTCCAGGCGCTCGTCGCTTGCGCGCTGCGCGGCCCCATCCGCGGCAGGCCGTTGGCAGCCGCCGCCGCAACCATCGCGATCGTGGCGGCACTCGACGCCGTGCGCTGGCAGCGACCACTCGGCCCGACCGTGCGCGTCGCGACGTTCGGCTGGGGCGAGACGACGCCGCAGAGCCCGGACGGGAAGCCGTTCGTCCATCGCGCCGCGGCAGCGGCACTCGCGGAGAAGTGCACACTGCTCGTGACGCCGGAGACGGGCATGCACGTCGGCGACCGGCGCAACGCCGCGAGGGTGTTCTCGGACGTCGCGACCGGAGGCACCCTGCACATGGCGCTCGGCGTCTGGCACGGGCCGACGAACGACAACCGCATCTGGTTCGTCGCGCCGGACAACTCGCTCGTGGGCGAGTACCGGAAGACCCACCTCGTGCCCTGGCTCGAGAACTACGCCACCGGCGACGGCGCGCCGGTCGTCGTGCCCTTCGGCGACCTCCGGCTCGGCGGAATGATCTGTCAGGACGACAACTTCACCGACGTCGCCCGCGCGTACGGCGCCGGCGGTGTGCCGCTGCTCGCGGTACCGACGAACGACTGGCCGGCGATCCGCGAGTTCCATCTCGAGAACGCGATCTTCCGTTCGATCGAGAACGGGTACGCCGCGGCGCGCGCCGCATCCGGCGGCATCTCCGCGATCGTCTCGGCGCGCGGCGAAGTGATCGCTCGCGACGACCACGTGACCGCGAGGCTCGATTCTCGGCTTGAAGCGAACGTGCGTTCGATCGTTGCCGCAGACGACGGTCCGGACGTCCGCCTCCTCTGCGCGGACGTGACCGTCGGCGATGGCGTCCCGACGATCTACGCGCGCTTCGGCGACACGCCGATGCTGGTCCTGTGCGCGCTGCTGGTCGTCGTGTCGCTGCGTCGCGGATCGAAGCCGAAACCCGCCGCATAGCGAACGGGCCCCGCTTGCACCGCCGACCGCGTCCGCCAGCATGGGCGCATGGGCACGATCACGTTCAAGATGTTCCGCAGCACTCTGTCGAGCTGGCCGACCCTCTTCCAGGAAGCCGCCGACTTCGCGAACTCACTCGACGAAGGTCAACTGATCTCGATCTCGCACTCGGCGGACCACTCCGACGGCGTGGTGACCGTCTGGTATCGACGGCGCTCGGACCGGACGAAGGCGTGAACAATCCCTGACCACGCGTGTGCCGGGCGCTTCGCCGCGATCCGTCGCGCGCCCCGCGCGTTCGCGTGCATCGACGTAGCATCGCGCCCCATGCGCCTGCTCCTCCTGTCCGCGATCGCCTTCGCCGCGTCAGCGCAACCGGCTGCTGCTCAACTCCGCGCGACCCTCGCGCAGCTGGCGCCCGACACGCCGGCGCCGACGACCGTCGGTCTCGACGCTCTGGGCGATCACCGCACGCTCCCCGCACCGCGCGGCGCCCGCCCGTGCGGACTCGCGTGGTGCCAGGACAGGCTGTGGCTCCTGCGCGGCGCCGAACTCCTTCGCATCGATCCGGCGACCGGCGCCGCCACCGAGACCCTTCCCGCGGACGGCTGGGTCGCGTTGACCTCGGACCGTCGCTTCGTCTACGCGGCGACCGCGGCGGGCGAAGTGATCGTGATCGATCCGCTCGCGGGCCGTGCGGTGCGTACGATTCCGCCCGCGATCGACTTGCCCGCGCCGATCCGCGGCATCGCGGTGCTCGACGGAACGATGCTCCTCGCCGACGACGACGGCCGCGTGCTGCGCCTCGAAGACGACCGCCGGAAGGCCGTGCTGCTCTGGCGGCGTCCGGGCTGGGACCGGCCGACCTGGATCTGCGCCGATGCGGGCAACCTCGTGTTCGCGCGCGAGGGACTCGTGCACTGGATCCATCCGAGCGGCGGCGACGTGCTGCGGACCTCCGGCGCACCGGAGCGAACACTCGCCGCCGCAGCGCACGGCGACGAACTCTGGATGCTGCGTTCGTCGGCGACCACCGACGAGTTCTTCATCGTGACCCCACGTCGCGAACTCGACAGCGTGAACGTCCGCCTCGTCGGCGTCGGAGGTCCGGGCATCGGCGCTCCAGGCACGAAGCCGGGCGACACGAATCACTGGATCGTCGGCAAGACCCGCGCGAACACGGGCGCAGACCTGGCCGATGCACTGCGCCGCGCCCGAGCTTCGCTGCGTACGACCGAGACCGTCGACGGCGGCCGGACGAAGATGCCCTTCGTGCTCCACATCCACCCCGGCATCACCGTCGGCGAGGTTCTCACGACCCTCGACGCCGCGACCGAAGCCGGCATCGACCTGCAGACTCCCGGGCTCGCGCGCTGGGCCGAGGCTTTCGCGACCGAAGCCGCGGCAAACCCCGCCAACCGCTGATCGCGCGGCAACGAGCCTCAGCGCACCGGGCCCGATGCGCGCGCGAGGAACGCTTCGGCCGGACCGCGCCCGGCCCACCGCAGCCACACTCCGGATGTCGCGAGCGCGACCACCGCATAGCCGACGGCGGCGAGTGCGCCCGTCGCGACCGACCAGTCTTCCTGTGGCCACCAGTGGCGCATCGCGGCGTAGACGACGCAGGTGTGCGCGAGGTAGTGCGTGAACGACATGCGCCCGACGTTCGCCACCGGACGAAGCCGGCGCGGCAGTGCGCGTTCCCGCAGCCACCACACGAGGGCCGCCGTCACGGCGATCGCCGCGCCGAAGCGCTGTGCCACGAACGCCAGCGAAGTCGGCTGCCACGTCGGGAGCAGCAGCGGGTCGGGATCGCCCCCATCGATCGCCGCGACCGCCGGGACGAGGTGCCCGGCGACCACGAGCAGCAGCGCGAGAACGCACCAGCGCGAGAGCCGCGCAGCATCGCGCGAACGCGCCAGTACGGCGCCGATCAGAGGCAGGCACAGCCACGGCAGCAGCGGGTACGCGCCGTCGAGCACGAACCAGCGCAGCGTCGCGAGGCCGAACGAGTGGTTCGCGACGTGGGTCCCGTCGTCGAGGAGGTCGCTCGCGACGACCTCGCCGAACACGACCCCGACGAACGGCACGACCGACATGCCGACCGCGATCACGGCCGCGATCGCGAAGCGCCCGGCGCGCTGCAGCGCCACGGTGAGCGGCAGCATCAGGGCGAGCGGCACGAGCACGTCGTTCGGCCAGACGAACCACCAGAAAGGCGCCCCGATCGCCGCCATCGCGAGCGCGCGGCGGCCGACCCAGGCCGCCGGCCGCGGCCGCATGGTCCATGCGACGCCCGCGAGGAGCAGGAACGTCGCTGCGGGCACGCCCTCGAGCCACCCGAGGCTCTGGCGCACGAGCCAGGTGATCGCGACCGTGTCCGCTTCGGCCGGTTCGGGCACGAAGTGCAGCCACACCATACCGAGCACGGCGAGCCCGCGCACGACGTCGAACGCATCGACGCGCGATGGGGCATCGAGCGCCGCCGGCGCGCCTTCGTCCGCCAGCAGCGGCAGCGCGGCCTCGGCGACCTCGGCCGTCGGTGCGCCCGCGTAGCAGCGGCCCGGCAGCAGCGTCTCCCGCTTCATCACGACGCTGTGCGGCATCACGTGCGCCCCGTCGCCGACGTCCACGCCGTAGAGCAGGACCGCGCCCTTCCCGATCGTGCTGCCGCGCCCGATCCGCACCCGATCGATCTTGAGCACACGGTCCTCGAAGCTGTGCGCCTGGAAGAGCGCGTGCACCGTGGCGCCGTCTTCGATCGCGATCATGTCCGGATCGACGACCTGCGCGAACCCGTCGCCGAGCACACAGCCTCGGCCGATGCGCATCCCCATCAGCCGGAGGAACCACGGCAGCAGCAGCGTTCCCTCGAGGGCCTGCAGCAGCGTGCGACCGCAGCGCTGCCACAGCACGTAGTGGAAGTCCCATCGGCTGGCCCAGCACGACCACAGCCCGTGCTGGCCGGGGCGCACGCGGCCGAGCAGCAGCCACTTGGTCGCGACCACGACGGCGGCGAGCGCCGTGGTCACGACGAGCGTGGCGACGACCGAGGCCAGCCACCGGCCGGTGAAGCCGCCGCCCCCGGCGACACGATCCGCGATCGCGAACCACGCGAGGCCGGCCGCGGCGAGCAGACCGGGCAGAACGAAGCGCAGCGCTTCCCAGAAGACGCGGTTCGCGTAGCGGATCGGGCCCGGCTCGTGCGTGAGGCGGCGATCGACCTCCACCACCTCGCGGCGCGGCAGAAGGAACGGCGGCTGGCCGAACCAGCCCGTTCCGGCCCGCATGCGTGCGTCGTCCGCGACGGTACTGATGCCGAGCAGCAGGTCGTCCGGCAGCCGTTGGCCCGTGGGCACGACGACGTGGTTGCCGACGAAGGTGCGATCGCCGAGTCCCGTCGTCGCAACCGCGACCGCGCCTCGGTGCACGTACGGGACGCCGAGGTAGACGCCGTCCGCGAGGAACGAGCCGCCGCCGATCGACGTGTGTTCGGGCAGGACGTCGAGAATCGTGCTGACCTCGACGTCGTCGCCGACGCGCATGCCCGCGAGCCGGAGCCACCGCGGCCAGAACAGCGTGCCCGAGAGCCACGTCCCCGCGCGCTCGAGCCACGCCGTGCGCACCGAAGCCCACGCGTGGCGCGCCGACCAGAGTCCGTGGGTTCCGGTGGGGATCTTCGGCGACCAGCGCAGGAGGAGCGCGGTCTGCAGGAGACCCGCAGGTACCGCGACGATCGCCACCACGACGACCAGCAGCGCGGCGTCGGGCTGTGTCCACGGGCCCGCGCCGCGCAGCCATGCGGCGATCGTGCCGCCGTCGAGCCCGCACCACGACGCGCCCCACCACGCCAGCAGCGCCATCGGCATCCAGGTCACCGGGCCGAGCACGGCGCGTGCCCCGAGCAGCAGCAACGAATGGCGCCTCGATGTCGCGGCGGACGGACCGGCCTGCGGCAATCCGCCAGGCGACGCGTTCGGCGCGGCCGGCACGCCACTCCACGCGGCACGGTCGGGCACGCGTGTTCCCGCCGGAGCGAACGACAGCGGTGCGAGCATCGCCCCGTCGCCGACGACGACGTCGGGCCCGGTGCCCGCGCGCGTGGCCAGTGTCGCGCCAGCGCCGATGCGCACGGGACCGATCACGAGTTCGCCCGCGTCCAGCTCGCACAGGCCGAGATCGACTTCGCGGCAGAGCGTCGCGTCGTCGCCGATCTCGAGCAGATCCCAGCCGCCGCCCGAGAGGTCGACGCCGCGGTGCACGTGGACACGCCTGCCGATGCGCGCGCCGAGCGAACGCAGCAGCACTCCGTACATCTCCGTGCCGGCGCAGAACGACCACGGCAGCGCCCGCGCCATCGTCGCGACGACCCAGTGACGCAGACGGAGCCCGCTCCAGGCGGACACGCGGCCCGGAACGTAGCGCCCGATCAGCAGCTCCTTCGCGGCAACGACGAGCCACCACAGGGCGAGCGACGCGAGGCCCGCGGTTGCGAGCGCGAGCCACGGTGCAGCGAGCAGGAAGGCGCCGAGCGGAAGCGAATCGAGCAGCCACGGCAACAGGTCGAACGCCACGAGGCCCACGGCGGTCGATCCGAGCCCGAGGAACCCGATGAGGAACAGCACCTGGCCCGCGGTGAACACCAGCAGCGATGCGCGCGAAGCCGGACCGGCGTCGCGACGGGCCGCTCCAGGCGTCGCCGCGGCGCTGCCCGGCACGCGCGCGCGAAGCACGAGGCCGGCGACGGTCGGTGCCTCGTAGAGATCGCGTACGGCGATCCGCGACATGCGTTCGTCGGCACGCAGCTGCGACACGAGCAGCGCCGCCCGGAGCGAGTTGCCCCCGAGTGCGAAGAAGTCGTCGCCGTCGCGGATCGCACTCGCGGGCACGGCGAGCACCTTCGCGAAGGCGGCGCGCACGCGGCCTGCGATCGAGTCGTCGGTGTGCACCGCGCCGATCGCCGCGATCCCGACGAACGGCAGCGAGCGACGGTCCACCTTGCCGCCGACGGTGCGCGGCACGCGCTCGAGCAGCGCGAGGCGCGTCGGCACCGCGATGGCCGGCAGTTCGGCGCGGACACGAGCCACCAGTTCGTCGAATCGCGGCGGCGCCGCCGGATCCGCCGGCACGACGTGCGCGACGAGATCGCGATCCGGCTCGTCGCCCTGGACGGTGCACACGACTTCGCGAACGCCGCCGACGCGCGCGAGCACCGCCTCGACGGCTTCGAGTTCGATCCGATGGCCGCGCACCTTCACCTGCGCGTCGATGCGGCCGAGGTGGCGCAGTTCGCCGCGTTCGTCCTGCACGACCAGATCGCCGGTGCGGTAGACGCGACCGAGGCCGGGCAGGGTCGGAAAGCGCTCGGCAGTCAGAGCGTCGAGCCCGAGATAGCCGCGCGCGAGGCCTGGCCCTGCGATGCACAGTTCGCCCGGCTCGCCGCGCGGCACGGGTCGGAGGTCCTCGCCGAGGACGTGCGCTGCGTGCGGCGGCACCGGCGTGCCGATCGTCACGGGTTCGCCCGCGCGAACGCGGCCGCGCACGACCGTGACCGAACACTCGGTCGGCCCGTAGCCGTTCTCGAGCCAGACGTCGCGACCCCACACCGCCGCGAGATCCGCCGGCAACGGTTCGCCGCCGACATACGCGAGGCGCAGGTCGGGCAACTCGTCGCGCGGCGAACGGCAGCCGAGCGCGCGGAGCAGTGTCGGCGGCGGACAGAGGATGGTGATCCGTTCGGCGCGCAACCACGGCAACAGATCGGGGCCGAGCCGTACGGTCTCGTCGTCCATCACGACGACCGTGGCGCCGCTCGCGAGCCCGAGCCAGATCTCCTCGACCGACGAGTCGTACGCGGGCGAACTGCCTTGCGCGATGCGATCACCCGGCCCCATTGCGAAGCGCGTCACGCCTTCGCGGATCAGGTTCACGACGCCGCGGTGCTCGATGCAGACGCCCTTCGGCCGACCGGTCGTGCCCGACGTATAGATGACGTAGGCGAGGCGGTTCGGGTCCGGACCCGGCAACGCCCGCGCATCCCGCCGCGGCACGTCGATGCCTGCGGGCACGAGGACGATCGGGACACCGAGCCCGGCGAAACGATCGGCGAACCCGGCCACCGTGACGATCGCAGCCGCCCCCGTGTCGCGCACGACGTGGTGCAGATGCGCGTCGGGGAACGACGGGTCGAGGCACACGTGCGCGCCGCCGGCGAGCAGCACCCCGAGCTGCGAAGCGACCAGCCACGGATCCTGCCGCGGCACGAGCACGACGATGCGCGACTCGTCGCCGACGCCGGGCCCGAGCTCGGCGGCGATCCACTCCGCCATGCGCTCGAGCTGCGCGAACGTCACCCTCAAGCGCTGGCGGCGGCCGTTCGCCGGGGGCACGTCGATGGCGACACGGTCCGCGTTCTTCGCGACGCCGGCGACGAAGAGGTCCGTCAGCACGGCGCGTTCCTCGACCACGACCCGGCCGCGCTCAGTCCGCGTGCCCGTCGGCGGCGCGAAGCCACGGCGCCGCGCGGTCCGCGATCACGGCCCGCTGCGCGGTCGACAGGAACCGCCAGCCGCGGATCCAGCCGCGACACTCGGGCGCCCCGCACGAGCAGAAGAACGGCTCGGCCATCTCGTACTCGTTCGTTTCGTAGTCGAACGTGACGTCGTCGCCGACCGCGATGTCGCGCAACGCGACCAGTCTGCGCCCGCGCAGCAGCGCGTTCGGTCGGCACGAGTGGTTGAGGAAGCGCCAGGGATGGCGCCCGGAAGACCCGTCCGACTCGCCGATCCGACCGGCGGTCACGTGCTCGCCGGTGCCGATCTGCACCGAGTAGCGGTCGGGTCGATCGGCCACCTCGCCGTCCACGAACAGGATCTCGGTCCCCGCCGCGAACCCCGCCGCCGCGACCGTCGTGAGGCAGCCGTCGCGGCGTTCGACACGGACCCGGCGCTCGGTGACAGGGATGGGGTCGATGGCAGTGCGATGCGGCCGCATGGAGGGCGTGCGAGGGGCGCGGGCAACGCGCAGCCGCCCGACGCCAACACCGCAAGGCCGAGATTCCCGACCGATGCGACACCGCGTCACCCGACACTGCTGTCCGGACCGAGCCGAACACCGGCTCCCCGTTCACCGCGGCGCGCCGACGAACGGCACGCCGTCGATGACAACGCCCGTGCAGTGCGTCGTGTACTCGAGCGGATCGCCGTCGAACATCGCGAGATCCGCGTCCTTGCCGGCCTCGAGCGAACCGATGCGCGCGTCGACGCCGAGCAGCTTCGCCGCGTCGATCGTGAGCGCGCGCAGCGCCGCGTCGGCGGGAAGGCCGTGCCCGACCGCGACGCCCGCTTCGAAGAGCACGACGCGCGTCTTCGGCACGTAACCTTCGAAGCCGCTCTGCAGTGCGAACGGCACCTTCGCCTCGAGCAGCAGGCGCGGCAGTTCCATCGTGCCGTTCTCCATCTCGCCGGTCGTGCGCGCCATGGCCGGATGCGGCAGCACGGGGACGTTCGCCGCCCGGATCTCCGGAAGCACGAGGTAGCTCTCCGCAGCGCCGTCGAGCACGACCCGGATCGAGAACTCCTGCGCGACGCGCAGCGCCGAGAGGATGTCGTTCGACCGGTGCGCGGTGACCAGCAACGGCACGTCACCGGCGAGCACCCTGGCCATCGCCTCGAGGCCGAGGTCGACCGGCGAGGCGGCGTCCTTCTCACGCTTGCCGGCGTATTCGCGCGTCCGCTGCAGCAGTTCGCGCAGCATCGCGACGGACTTCGCGCGTGTGCCCGGCGACTTGCCCGCGCCGGCTCGGCCGGAGTCGCCGAGCGTGCAGGCGACCATCGCGAACGGCACGACGACATCCGTGTCGACCGTGCGGCCGCGCAGCTTGACCACGCACGTCTGGCCGGACACCAGGGCACCCGGCGCGTGGCCCGTGTGCGCGGTCGTCACCCCGAGGCCGCGCAGCCAGGCGACGAGTTCGTCGCGCGGATTGAACGCGTCGATCGCGCGAAGCTCGGGTTGTGTGGCGGCGGAGCGTTCGAGCTGGTCCTGGTCGTGCGGGATGTTCAGCAGGCCGCTGAGACCGACGGTCGAGTGCGCGTCGATCAGGCCCGGCATCACGACGGCGGCGCGGAGGACCTGCGCGCCCGATGGAACGTCGAGTTCGGCCGCCGGCACGACCCTCTCGATCTTGCCGTCCTTCACCAGCACCGCGCCGTCGGTGATCGGCGCCCCCGCCATCGTGATCACCTTGTCGCCGCGCACGACGACGACTCCCGTCGCCGCTTCGCCCTGAGGCACGGGCAGCGCCGACACGACCGTGAGTACGAGGAGCGAGGAGAACATCATTGGCCTCCTTGCGCGGCGAAGCAGCACATCGACATCGCCTGCCCGTTGCTCGCGCCGTAGCCGCCCATCGCCATCAAGCGGTCCTTCGGATCCGCGAGGTCGAACACCTTCGTCCCTTCGACCCAGGTCTGCAGGACCTGCGTGTGCACCGACAGCGGATCGCCCGACAGCACGACGAAGTCCGCATCCTTGCCGACCGTGAGCGTGCCGATGCGGTCCTGCAGGTCGAGCATGCGCGCGTTGGCGATCGTCACCGACTCGAGCGCCTTCGCTCGATCCATGCCCGCACGAACCGCGAGAGCCGCGGAACGGAGGAACAGCCGGCTGTCCGTGATGCCGTCGTCGGTGTGCAGACCCACGAGCACGCCGGCGCGATCGAGCACGGCCGCGGTCTCGAGCGACAGGTTCCTCGCTTCGAGCTTGCCGCCCGGAGAGTCGATCACGATGACCGAACACGGCACGCCGGCCGCCGCGATCTCGTTCGCGACGAGCGCGCCCTCGCTGACGTGGTGCAGTACGCAACGGAACCCGAACTCCTCGCGCAGGCGCAGCACGGTCAGGATGTCGTCCTGCCGGTGCGTGTGGTGGTGCACGACGCGCTTCCCTTCGAGCACCTCGACGAGCGCTTCGAGGCCGAGACTGCGCTCGGGCATCTTCTCGGGGTCGCCGTTCGCATCCGCGACCTTGCGCTGGTACTCCCGGGCGCGGAGGAACTGAGCCCGCACGAGCGCCGCGGCCTTGCCGCGGGTGCCGGCGAACGGCGGGTCGCGCTGCGGATTCGTGCCGTTCGCCATCTTGATCCCCCACGCGAGGCTGCCGTCGGCGTTCTTGATGGTGAGGTCGTCGACCGTGCGCCCGTCGCGCAGCTTGAGGTAGATCGTCTGGCCCGAGAGCAGGTGCCCGCTGCCGGGCATCACGTTCGCGGCGGTGATGCCGCCGGCCTGCGCCTTCTGGATGCCGGGATCTCGCGGATCGATGGAGTCGAGCGCGCGCACTTCGGGCTGGATCGGACCGCTTCCGTCGGCGCCCGCGACCGCACCGATGTGCGAGTGGCTGTCGACGAGCCCCGGCAGGATCGTCTTGCCCGTCGCATCGATCACGGTTGCGCCGTCGGGCACCGCGACGGCGTCGCGCGCGCCGATCGCTTCGATGCGGCCGCCGCGGACGAGCAGCGTGCCGTTCGTTATCGGCGGTCCGTCCACCGGGATCAGGGTCGCACCGACGAAGGCGTGCGGCGCGTCCTGGGCCGCGACCGCGACTGCGAGCAGGAGCGGCGACAACGCCGCGCGAACGGAACGAGACCTGGTCATGACGGTTGGTTACTCGCTGACTCCGCGAAAGGCCATCCACTCGGCGACAGAACCCGACGAACGTGGGCGCGGCGCACTCGAGCCCCCGGGCTTGGTCATCGCGCGAGTTCGCGCAGCAGACGATCCGCCGCGTAGACCTTGCGGAGCGACTCGACGATGCCCTTCGGGTGCACACACACGCTGCGTTCGACGCGTTCGCCGTACAGGAACTCGTTGGCGAGCGACTCGATGTTGCCGTCGAACAGGAGGCCCACCAGCTCGCCGCGTGCACTGACGACGGGGCTGCCCGAGTTGCCTCCGGTCGAGTCGACCGTGCACACGAAATCGACCGGCGCCTGCATGTCGATGCGGTCCTTCGCCAGGAGCCACTCGCGCGGCAGGTCGAACGGGTGCTGGTGATCGAACTCGGCGGCGCGGGCGAAGAGACCGTGGAAGACCGTGCGCCACGGTGCGCGCGACCCGTTGTACGGATAGCCGAGCACGCGGCCATCGCTCCACCGAAGCGTGAATGTCGCGTCCGGCGACACGTCGCTCCCGTACACCGCGAACAGGAGCTTCGCGAGATGGGTGCCCAGAGCGGCTTCGGCCGCGTCGATCGAACCTTGCAGCGCCTGATTCGCCAGATACAGGGATCGCACCGCGCGCCCCGCGACCAGAGCGACGTCGTCGCTCGACTCGATCGCCGACTTGCCGCCCGCGAGCAGCGAATCGAGGAACGCCGGGTCGGCCAGTCTGCTCTTCGACTGCAACGCAGCCGCGGCATCCTCCGGACTGCGCCCCCCGAGCAGCGCGGCCAGATACGGGTCGCCCTTCGGCAATGCGCGCGCCGCGCGACGCAGATGATCGACGAAGAAGGCCTCCTGCAGCGGATTCGGCGAGCAGTCGACGTCGCGTGCTTTCTTCGCCTGCGCCTCGTCGCCCTTCTCCGCGAACTCGAGGACGATGGACGCGCGGATCAAGAGCGGTGAGCCGCCGTGCGTCTGGAAGTTGAGCGGGGACTCGAGTTCGCGGCGCTTCTGCATCAGGCTCGCGATCCGTTGCCACAAGGCGAGTTCGCCACCGCGGCCGCTGTCGGCAAGGCGCGCCTTGAACACCCGCTCGGCTTCGGCCTTGCGCGCCATGAACGCCGGATCCGACAGCGCCGCGTGTTCGCCGCGGTAGAGCTTCTGCCCGTTCTCCAGGCCGAGGATCGTCGTGCGCACCTTCTTCTCGGACTCTGCATCCCTGCTCGCGAAGGCGCGCAGGATCTCGATGCGCGAATCGATCATCTCGCGGATCCGCGGATAGCGCGCGTCGCGCTGGTACTCGAGCTGCGCCGTCGTGAGCAGTCGCTGCGTTCCGCCGGGATTGCCGGTCAGGAACACGAGATCGCCCTCGGCCGGGCCATCGCCCCACGGGAAGTGGAACGCCTCGGTGTCCGCCGGCTTGCCGTCGACGTACGCGCGGCAGAAGGAGAAGTCGACCGCGTAACGCGGATAGACGAAGTTGTCCGTGTCGCCGCCGAAGTGCGACACCTGCAGGTGCGGCGCCATCACGAGCCGTACGTCGTCGAAGATGCGGTACTGGTAGAGCTGCCACACGCCACCGTGGAACAGCTTCACGATCTGTGGATCGAGACTCGGCTGCTCGCGCCGCGCGTCGGCAAGGATGCGTTCGCGGTTCTTCGTGCGCACGCGCTCGGCCTCCTCGTCGGCCGTGCCGTCCGCGACGCCCGCGCTGACGGCCGCGGTCACGTCGGACATGCGCACGAGCTGCTGCACGGTGAGACCTTCGAGCCGCACTTCGTCGCCGAGGTCGCGCGCGACGAATCCGTCGCGAACCCAGTCCGCGGCTCCCTGCGCCTTCGCGACCGCGTCGCGCACGCAGTGGTGGTTCGTCAGGATCAGACCCTGCGGTGAAACGAACGATGCGGAGCAGCCGCGACCGAAGCGGAGCGACGCGAGGCGCATTCGGGTCCACCACGCCTCGTCCGCGACGAAGCCGTACTCGCGCTTCAGGTAGTCGAGTGGCGGTCGCTCGAACGTCCACATTCGGCCGAGGCCGAGTTCGTCCTGAGCGAGCGCGGATACGGAGATGCCGAGCGCGGCGACGAAAGCCGCGCAGAATCGAGACGAGGGCATGGCGTTTCCTTACCGCACGGTGGCGGGTTCTGCACCGGACTTCGCGGCCGCGTGCCACTTCGCGAGCAGCGACGCTTCCCGCTCCGCCGGGAGCCCGGTGCGCCCGAAGGGCCTGGCGCCGCGCTCGCCCTTCGCCCATTGCAGCGTGTCCCGCACGGTGTCGCCGACGGGGCGGAAGCGCAGGCCGGCCGCGATCGCCTTCGTGTTGTCGACGACCGTGCGCGCCCCGCGCGGGATCCACAGCGGCATCTGCATCCACGGGCGCACGTCGTTCTCGGCGAGGAACTCCTCGTCGGCCCAGGTCAGAGTGACCGCGCTGGATGTCGCGCACTTGCAGGCCGAGAGCACATCCCCCATCGACACGCGCCCGGCGAAGCCGTTGACGTTGTGCACGCCGGTGACGTTCCGCTCGATGCAGTGCAACATGAACTCGGCGAGGTCGCGCACGTCGACGAACTGCACTTGCCCGTCCGGATCGCCCGGTGCGAGCACTTCACCGCCCTTGTCGATGCGCACGGGCCACCACGTGAATCGATCGCTCGTGTCGCCGGGGCCGACGATGAGTCCGGGACGCAACGTCGACACCTTGCCAGGCATCGCCGCCTCGGCCGCCGCCTCGCAGCGCGCCTTCAGCGGCCCGTAGAACGGCATTGCCTGCGCGATCGCGTTGACGCCCTCGACCTTTCCGTCCTCGACCTCCGCGACGGGCGTCGCCTCGTCGATCGTGTCGGGGCGCTGGCCGAAGCTTCCGTAGACGGAGATCGTGCTGATGAACTGATAGTGCTCGCACGAACCGGCGAAGAGCTTCGCCGTCGCTTCGACGTGCGCCGGCACATAGCCCGACGTGTCGACCACCGCGTCGAACGTGCGTCCCTCCAGCGAAGCGAGATCCCCGGTGTCGCGGTCGCCCCGCAGGTGCTCGAGGTCGGGGAACAGCCCGGGGTTGGTCTTGCCGCGATGGAACAGGGTCACTTTGTGCCCGTTCGCCAGCGCCGCGCGAACGAAGTGCGGCCCGAGGAAGCCGGTGCCGCCGAGCACGAGGATCTTCTTCGCGCGGGCGGGGTGCCGCGCCACGGCCCCGCGCGCCAGCGGTGCGAGCGCACCGGCGGCAGCCATCGACGACAGGAACGAGCGGCGCGTAGGTCCGAGCATGGGCCCCTTCTACGGAGCTCGCCGGGCGCGCGTTGGCGGCATCTGCCCCGCGAGGGATGCGCCGCGCCAAGGCCCGGGCGCCGAGGGATCCATGGCATCGGTTACCGGCGCCAAGGACGCTGGCTACCATGCGCCGGTCGCCGCAGATGCCCTTCCAGGAGACCCCATGCTCACTCGTTCGCGCGTTGCGTCCGTCGGCACTTCGTTCCTTCTCCTCACCGCCGCCGCCGCGGCCCAGTCCGTCATCGTCGTCGACGGTCTGAATCGCCCCGGCACCCACTTCCTCGACCTGCCCGCCGCCGAGGCGGCCGCGGTCAATGGCGACACCATCCTGCTGCGTACCGACGGTGGCAGCTACCACGGAGTCACGACGAGCAAGGCGTTGACGATCACCGGCGGCGCTTCTGCCTACGCGACGATCATCGGCCCCGCGCCGTGCTTCACGATCAGCGGCCTCGCAGCCGGTGCCGATTTCGTGTTGCAGAACATCGAGGTGCTCTCGTCGGGTGCGGCCGGCCCGGCGATCAGCGTGCAGGCGTGCCTCGGGCGGGTGCACCTCGTGCACGTGGATGCATACAACTACTCCGGGCCGCCCGGCCTCGACATCTCACTGTGCAGCGCCGTCACGGTGCGCGACGGGACGTTCCTCGGCCGGCCCGGCCTGCGCGCGCAGAACACCACCCTGGCTGCCAGCGGCGCTCGCTTCTACGGGCAGCCTGGCGCTTCGGCGACGATCCTGCCGAGCGCCGGCGCCAGGCTCGTCGACTGCACCGCGTGGTTCTCGGACGTGCAGGCGTTCGGCGGCAACGGGTGGCACACCGACGCTCCGGGTTCCGGGCTCGAACTGACGAACACCACGCTGTCGATGACCGGTGCGTCGAACGCTTCGCGCGCGATGAGTGGCTATCTCGGCACCCAGGCGACGCCGGGATTCACCGCAGCCGTCCCGGCCATCGTGGGACAGAACAGCCTGTTGCGCATCGACCCGGACGTCGTGCTCGGCACGATCGGAGGTGCTTCACCGATCGTCGGCGCCACGGCCACCACCGCGACCATTCCGTCGTTCTCGCTCTACGGCGTGTGGAACCTCTTCACGATGACGGACCCGGGCACGTCCACCGCGGTGATGACGGTCGTCGGTTTCCCGGCGAACCCGCTGTCCCTGCCCGGCGTCGAAGGCCGCCTGTGGCTCGACCCCGCCGGGATGTTCGCGGTGGCCGGCGTACTCGGCGGCTACACGGGCTTCAACGAGACCATGCTCCCGCTCGGCTTCACGTTCACGATCCAGTTCGCGGCGCTGCAGGGCGCAACACTCGAACTGTCGCCGCCCGCGATCGCACGCCGCCGGGAGTGATTGCGAACGGCAGGAGCGAGGTTGCCGGCGCCGGGCGGCGCCGCTCCGGACCGGCAGGGGTCACCGGGGCTTCTTGAGGCGCTCCGACAGCACCTCGAGGACCGAGTTGGCGCCCATGTATTCGTTCCCGACGTAGCTGTCGGCGATCAGGGCGCCCGTTGCGTCCAGCATGACGAGGTCCGGGATGCCCCGCGAGTCGTGCGCCTGCGCGATCGGGATGGAGGAGAGTTTGTCCCACGCCACTGCGAGCCACGGGAAGTTGTGCTCCTTCGTGTACTGCTGCATCTCGCGCTCGGTGCGGTCGCGGCTGATCCAGATGATCTCGAACCGCTTGCCCGCGTCCTTCTTGTTGGCCTCGTAGAAGCGCACCAGTTCGGGTGAGAACGCCTGACACGGACCACACCACGAGGCCGAGAAGTAGAGCACGACGAACTCGGGCGGACTCTTGGGATTGACGCGAGCCTTCTTGCCGGTGCGAAGGTTGAACAGCTTGCCGTCCAACTCGTTCAACACGCGGTGCCCAGCAGGAGGCCGCTTCGTCTCCAGCACCGCCCGCACGCGTGCCACGAGGTCCGTCTCGTGCACGCCGACCCGGGGCATGTAGTCGAAATCGGGGTGGCGAGCGCACACCCACTTGCCGTCGAACGTGCCGAAGGTGAGCTCGCTGCCGGCGCGGAACTCCTTCTGGTCGGCGCCCTCGCCGGCCGTGATGGTCGATCGCAGGATCACCTTCGCCGGCCAGAGATCCGCCCGCGCGACGATCGTCTTGATGTCCAGGGCGCGCTGCACGGGGGACATGCTCGCGAATTCACTGTTTGCCACGGCCAGCACGTCGGTGTCCGCCCGGGGAATGGTCCCCGAGTTGCCGCTCGGCAGGCCGATCACGGCCTGTTCTCCCTGCAATCCGAGCACGGGATAGGTCGCTTCCAACGACAAGGTGTCGTGCGCATAGCCGTAGGCTTTCGTCACCTTGCATTGCGCGGGCCACAGCTCGGGGCGTTCGAGGAGCTGTGCCCATGTCATGGGCTGCGGCACTTCGGCTGACGGTGGCGGATTCGCGGGTGCCGGAGCCTGAGCGACGATCGCGGACGATGCCAACAACGCGACGAGCGGGACGGTGATGCCTTGGTTCATGGGTGCTTCCCCGCGCCGAGCATAACAACTCACTTGGGCGCGCCAACGCGTTGCGTGACTCGAGAAAAGCCGCCTGACTTCCCGAAAGGAGCGCCGGACAAGCCCGATCAGTTGTTCGTGTAGACGTCGATGGCGTTCGACATCGCGAAACCGAGCGCATTCGCCGCGGGGTCGTACGCGGCAGCCTGCACGCTGCAAGCCGTGCCGACCAGCGCCGGCGACACCGGCATAGTGAACGACTGCGTCGCAACGCCGTTCGCGTCCGCGAGGAGCAGTAGAAGCGAGTCGGGACTGGCAAGAAGACGGTTGCCCGGCGCTCCGAGCGGACCCAGGTCGACGTCCACGTTGGCGCCGATCAAGAACAGAGAGAGGCCGTTCGCCAGCTGGCCACGCACGTCGAAGAAGACGCTCTTCCCGGTCGCACAGCTGCCACGCGTGGTCACGCGCGGCTTGTTGCCGATGCTCGTGGTACCCGAGCCGCCACGGCGCACCAGGCGGCTCGCAACCGGCAGCGTCGGGTCGTTCCAGTGGCAACGCACCTGCTGTCCCGAGAGTCCCGTGATCCCGTCCTGCCGCCCGTCGCCATCGACGTCACCGAACGGACGCGGCGCGATCGACGTCGAGCCGAGGAAGGTCAACGTGGCGCCGCTCACGATGTCGCGGACGGGCGAGGTCAGCACGGAGAAGTCGTCGTGACCGTCCCCGTCGAAGTCTCCCATCGGAATCACGTCGACCAGGCTGGACGACGAGTCCTGCGGGATCGATCCGAGGACCGGACCGGTACCACCATCCCGCACTTCGGAAACGCCCAGCACGACGTTGCGGACGATGAAGTCTGCGCTGCCGTTGTTGTTGACGTCGCCGATCAGCCGCGGCCGGAAACCGTTCTCCGAGCCCATCGTGGACGTCGTGAACGTGGGCCCGAGCACGTTGCGGAGTATGCCGCTGAAGACGTCCACGGTGGAATAGTCCGCGTATCCGTCGCCGTTCAGATCGCCGACGAAGCCTCGCATGTTGAAGCCGAACAAGATCGGGATCGAGTGGAGGATGCCCCCGGTCCGGCCGGAGCGGACTTCAAAGCGATCCCCGGCGCGAATCAGCGTGTCGTCATGGCCGTCCGCGTCGAGGTCTCCACCGCCGTACGACTCGACGAACCCGCCGAAGGTGCTGGAGTACGCCGACCACGTGTGCAGCGTCGAACCGTCGGCGCCGGACACGACCGTCGCGACGATGCCCGGCTGCCGCCACACCAGATCGTCGCGACCGTCCGCGTTCACGTCCCCCGCAGGAAAGTAGCCGTTCACCGAGTCCGTCCACGGCCGCGTGAGATGCGCGATCGTCGTGCCAGCGAGGTCGCGGCAGACGACAACATCCGCCCCGACGACTCCCGAGTAGTCCGCGTTCCCGTCGCCATCCACGTCCCCGACGCACACCGGAGCGGGAACGGGGTACGGCGCGCCGATCATCACGGACTGTGCGACGGTGGACACCGCGAAGAAGGACGAAGCGGTCACCAACGCGAGTGGAGAGAGAGTCGGCACGAGAGTTCCTTTGGCAAGGTCGAGAGACGCCGCATGCTACCGCGCCGCGACGAGCGTCGGGGCTTCGAGGTCGCGCCGCGGGGCTTCCGTGGTGCCGCGCTTCACGCGCTTGCGCCGGCAGCAAAGAGCGCCGCCCAGGAAGGACGGCCATGACCGTTCGAGCCCTTCCCGAGTAACTGGGCAACGGCTATAGCGCCGGCCTGCGATCGCCCTGCAATTCGCGAGAACACTCGTCCGCCCGGCGTGGAGTTGCCGCTTGCGAGGGTGCGGCGAAGCCGCGCGCGAGCAATGACCGACTCCCCGGGCTACCTGGCCGGCGCGCTCCGTGCGATACGCCTGGTACGCCCGGCATGGAGTTGCCGCTTGCGAGGGTGCGGCGAAGCCGCGCGCGAGCAACGCCCGACTCCCCGGGCTACCTGGCCGGCGCGCTCCGCGCGCCGCGCCTGGTACGCCCGGCAGGAGTCGAACCTGCAACCCTCAGATCCGAAGTCTGATGCTCTATCCAATTGAGCTACGGGCGCGCGGCGAACGACGATAGCCACTGCACGCCGCGGCGCCAGCGCGCGATCAGCGCAGGTCCAGGGCGCCATTGCTGTCCGCGAAGGACTTGTCCTGACCGCCCATCGCGCGCGCCATCGAGACGTAGAGGTTCGCCATCGGCGTGCCCTTCGGCACGGTGACGTGACCGCGCCCCTTCGCCGCTCCACCGCCCTCGCCGAGCAGCAGCACCGGCAGGTCGTCGTGGTTGTGGCGATCGCCGTCGCCGATGCCCGAGCCGAACACGACGAGCGTCTGCGACAGGAGATCGCCGTTCGGCGTCTTCGCCGCTTCGAGGCGCGCGGCGAACGTCGCGAGCTGCTCGACCTGGAAGCGGTTGATCTTCGCGAGCGCAGCGAGCTTCTCCGGCTTCTTGCCGTGGTGGCTCACGTCGTGGTGGCCGTCGGGTACGCCGAGGAAATCGTAGCTGCGGTTGCTGCCGGCGTTGCCGAGCATCAGCGTGACGACGCGCGTTCGTTCGGTCGCGAGCGCCATCGCGATGAGTTCGTACATGACCTCGAGCTTGCCGCGGTATCCCTTGTCCGACGCCGACAACCCCGCGGGAACGGATGCGCGCTCCTTGCCACCGTCGTCGGTGCGCTCGAGCCGTTGCTCGAGCTCACGCACGGCCTGGAGATACTGCTCGAGCTTCTGCCGGTCGGTCGGCGCGAGGCGCGCCCCGAGCGACTTCGCCTCGGCGAGCACGCTGTCCAGCACGGAGCGGTCCACGTCGCGGCGTTGCTTCTCCGTCGCCGCGTCGATCGCCTTCTTTGGATCGCCGAACAACCGCGCGAACACCGCCTTCGGATCGGTCTCCTTGGCAACCGGCGTCTCCGGCGTACGCCACGCGATGTTGTTGCCGTAGGCGCAGGAGTAACCCGAGTCGCACACACCCGCGCGCGCTCCGCGCTCCAGGCCCAGTTCGAGCGAAGGGAACGGCATGTTGCCGCCGACGCGCGCCGCGATCACCTGGTCGATCGACACGCCGACGCGGATGTCGGCACCACCGGTCTTGAACGGGTGCGCACACGTGAGGAACGAAGCCGCTGCGCGAGCGTGGTCGCCGGGCCCGTCGCCGTGCGCGAAGCCGGCATCGATCGCCAGCCCGGACCACACCGTGACGCGGTCGCGCAACGGAGCGAGCGGCGCCAGCGTCGCACCGAACTTCGCCGCGCGCCCTGTCCCGTCGGGCCGCCACTCGGCCATGTTCATGCCGTTCGGCGAGAACACGAAGACGCAGCGCGGCATCGCGGGCGGCGGCTGCCGCGTGAGCGCCGGCGTCATGGCATCGAGCCAGGGCAGCGCGATGCAGGCCCCGCTGCCGCGCAGGAACGCGCGGCGGTCGAGGGCGAGGCGGCGGATCGGCGGCATGGTCCGGCGATCATGCCCGATCGGCCGCGGCGAGCGAATCCCCACGGCCCGCGACGCTCGGCCCGACCCTCGGCCTCTCAGACGTTGAACTGGAACTCGACCTTGTTCGGCAGCTGCACGTCGAGTTCGTAGAGCGACTTGATCTCGATCGTGTAGGAGCCGGGCGGGAGCGGCGCCTCGAGCGGGAAGGTCCAGCGGAACTCGCGGTAGGTCTTCGGCTGGATGTCGAGGCGCACCGACTGGCCCTTCGGATTGGCGGGCGACAGCTCCTTGTCGCACTTCATCCGGACGTCGCAGAGATCGAACGACACCTTGAGGTCGTGGTCGTTGAAGATCTTGACGCCGATCTCGATGCCGCGCTTGCCGTTCTTCACGCGCACGACGTCGACGAGAAGACCCGCCACGCTCACCTGGGGCGGCTGCGGGACGCGGCAGCCCGTGGCGATGGCGCATACGCACAGGAGCGGAATCGCGAAGCGAGCGGAAGAGGGGTTGCGCATCCCCCCAGTTTGGCAAGGCCGGGACCCTTCGTTCAAGTGCAGCGCATGCGGATCGCGCAGAACGTGTGCGAACGCCGCGGCGCCGGGCTCCCGCGTTGACCCTCTCCCGCGCCGTCGACATGATGCGCGGCCCGATGGTCGGCCAGACACCCTCGACTGCTGCGGGCCCGCGTGCGCGGCGGGCACTGGTCACTGGCGGCAGCCGCGGGATCGGCGCGGCGATCTGCCGCCGGCTCGCGGCCGACGGCTATGCGGTGATCGTGAACTACCGCTCCGACGGCGCGGCAGCCGCGAAGGTCGTCGGCGACATCGAAGCCGCCGGCGGCGAAGCCGTGGCGGCGCAGTTCGACGTCGCGGACGGCCCCGCCACCGCGCGCGCGATCGCGACACTGCTCGAAGAGCCGCGCCCGATCGCCGTGCTGGTGAACAACGCCGGCGTCGCGCGCGACGCGGCGTTCCCGGCGATGACCGAGGAGCAGTGGCACGACGTGATGCGCACGACGCTCGACGGCTTCTTCCACGTCACGCACCCTCTGGTGATGCCGATGGTGCAACGCAAGTGGGGCCGCATCGTCAACCTCTCGTCGATCTCGGCGCTGCGCGGCAACCGCGGCCAGGCCAACTACGCCGCCGCGAAGGCGGGCATCCTCGGTGCGACGAAGACGCTCGCGATCGAACTCGCGAAGCGCAAGATCACCGTGAATGCAGTCGCGCCCGGACTCGTGGAGACCGAGATGATCGCGGGCGTGCCCGAGTTCGTGTTCGACATGATCCCGATGCGCCGCGCCGGGACTCCCGACGAGGTCGCGTCGCTCGTCGGCTTCCTCGCGTCCGAGGACGCCGGCTACGTGACCGGGCAGGTGATCGGCGTCGACGGAGGCTTCCAATGAACGACGGCCACGACGTGCTGGTGATCGGCGCGGGACCCGCGGGCGCAACCGCGGCCGGCCTCCTGGCCCAGACCGGTCACCACGTGCTCGTTCTCGAGAAGGACGAGTTCCCGCGCTTCCACATCGGCGAGTCGCTGCTGCCCGCGGGCCTTCCCGTGCTCGAACGGCTCGGCATCGATCCCTCGAAGGACACGTTCGTCTACAAGGCCGGCGCCGAGTTCGTCTGCGAAGAGAGCGGGCGGCGCGGCGTCTTCGTCTTCCGCGAGTCGCTGCCCGGATGCGCGCGCCACGCGTGGCACGTCGATCGCGCCCGCTTCGACAAGGCGCTGCGCGACCGCGCCGTCGCGCTCGGCGCGGAGATCCGCCACGGCGCGACCGTGGTCGACGCGGGCGTGAACGGCGACTCCGTGTTCGTAAAGACGCGCGAGGCCACGTTCCGTGGGCGCTACCTGATCGATGCGTCGGGCCAGTCGCGGCTGCTCGGGCGACGAGCGGGCACGCTGAAACCGTACGACCGCTTCGGCCACTGCTCGGTGTTCACGCACTACGAAGGACTCGGCGATGCGGCGGTCGAAGAGATCGGGCCGACGACGAACAACATCCGCATCATGCTGCGACCCGAGGGCTGGGGCTGGATCATCCCGTTGCCCGATCGCGCCCTCAGCGTCGGCATCGTCGGGCGAGCGAAGATGACGCCCGACGACCTCGATCGTGGCCTGATCGAGAGCCCGATGGTGAAGCGGCTCACCGCCGGTGCACGCCGGCTCGGCACACACGTGGTCGGCAACTTCAGCTATCGCAACACGGTGCCGTCGGGCTCACGGTTCACGTCGATCGGGGACGCCGCGTGCTTCCTCGACCCGGTCTTCTCGTCGGGCGTGACGCTCGCGCTGCGCGGTGCCGAAGCGGTCGCCGACAAGCTCTCGGACGCGCTGAAGAACGGCACCGAGGCCGACCCCGCGTTGCTGCACGCCCACGACAGCGGGATGGATCGCGCATACCGCACGTTCGCCGCGCTGATCGAGCGCTTCTATCACACGAACTTCGCCGAGACGATGTTCCTCGGCCCCGTCGACGACCAGCCGCTGCGGCGCGGCGTGATGAGCGTGCTCGCGGGCGACGTCTGGCGCGAGGGCAATCCGTTCCAGGACATGCTGCTCGCAGCGAAGCGCAAGGAGAAGGCGGCGGACGCGAGGCGGAGCGGCCATGCGAACTGACCCGCTCCGGGTCACCGGATACGCGATGCTGAGTGCGCTCGGCGGCTCGCGCGACGAACACCTTCGCTCGATGATCGAAGGCCGCACGGGTCTCGGCAAACCTCCGTTCGAGCTGCCGTTCGCGACCGCGGTGGGCGCCGTCACAGCGCCGCTGCCCGACCTGCCCGCGCCGCTCGCGCCGTGGTCGACGCGTCTTGCACGGATGTCGGCGCAGCTGATCGCACAGCTCGACGAGCCGCTCCGCCGCGCGCGACAGAAGTGGCGCCCCGAGCGCATCGCGGTCCTGCTCGGCACGAGCACGGCCGGCGCCGACTCGACGGAGCGCGCGTACCGCGCCTTCATCGCCGACGGCCGCTTCCCCGACCGCTACGACTTCCTCCGCCAGCACACGTTCGGCGCGGTGCTGCACGTCATCGCCGAACTCGCGGGCGCCCGCGGTCCGGCGTGGATGGTGTCGACCGCGTGCACGTCGAGCGCGAAACCGTTCGCATCGGCGGCGCGCCTCATGGCGACAGGCATGATCGATGCGGCGATCGTCGGCGGCGTCGACACGCTGTGCCAGATGACGCTGCACGGCTTCGAGTCGCTGCAGGCGCTCGACCGCGCGCCGTGCCGGCCTTTCCACAAGGACCGTCTCGGCATCAGCATCGGCGAAGGCGGCGCGTTCGCGCTGGTCGAACGCACGGGCGACGCACGCGTGCTCATCGAGGGCGTCGGCGAGACGTCGGACGCCTACCACGTCAGCGCGCCGCACCCGGAAGGCGCCGGCGCGCTCGCCGCGATGAAGGAGGCGCTGCACTTCGCCGGACGCACCGCGGACGACGTCGACCACGTGAACGCGCACGGCACCGGCACGAAGCTGAACGACAGCGCCGAGGCGAAGGCGATCGGCGCTCTCTTCGCGCGGCCGATCCCCGTCGTGTCGACGAAGTGCTACACGGGTCACACTCTCGGGGCGGCGGGTGCGCTCGAGTTCGCGTTCTCCGCCTGCGCCATCGAAGAGGGCTGGGTCCCGCCGGCTCTGGGCGCCGACGAACTCGACCCGGAGATCCGCCTCCACGTGCCGCGCGACGTCGTGCGCGGCACCTACCGTCGCGTGATGAGCAACTCGTTCGCGTTCGGCGGCAACAACGTCGCGATCCTCGTGGGGGCACCGTGAGCTCGCCGCGCATCGCCGTCACCGGGCTCGGCTTCTGGGCCACGGGATTCCCAACCGTCGCCGCGTGGACCGCGGGCACCGCGGATCCGACCGCCGACAAGCCGCAGGGCAAGGCCCTCGACCGCGTGAACCGCCGACGCGCCGGCCCGCTCGATCGCGCCCTGGCCGACGTCGTCGCCGACGCGATCGCGCAAGCGGGCGTCGATCCGGCGAGCGTGCCCGTCGTCGTCGGCTCGTCGATCGGCGAAGCCGTCACGATGATCGGCCTGCTCGACGAGATGTGGCGCAACCACAATCCGATGTCGCCCGCCGACTTCACGATGAGCGTGCACAACGCCGCGTCGGGGCTCATCTCGATCTCGAACAAGAACCGCGGCATGACGACTTCGATCGCCGCGGACGAGAACACACCCGCCGCCGCGCTGCTCGAGGGCATCGGTCTCGCGCTCACTCGCGAAGTGCCCGTCGTGGTCGCGTGTGCCGACGAACCCGCGCCGCCGACGCTCGTACAGCACGCGCCGCCGTGGGCGATGCTCGCGTCCGCCGTCGTTCTGGCGCCGCAGGGCGCCGCCGGCGCGCTCGCACATCTGGAAGTCGAAGAACGCGGAACGCCGACCGTCGTGCCGGGACCGTTCGCGCCGCTGCTGCTCCAGAACCCGCAGATCGGCCTCGCGATGGTCGTCGACGCGATCGCGCGCGGCGCACGCGGCGTGCTGCCGCTCGATCGCGGCACGGGCCGCGGCCACGTCGCGCGCATCTCCGCCGGCACGCCATGAGCCCGTTCCCGCCGATCGTCGACCTCGTACCCCACGCGCCGCCGACGGTCGCACTGGACGAGCTCGTCGACTGGAGCGAAGACGGCGCCGCCGCCGAGCTGACCGTACGCGACGGCGGCCTCCTCGTACGCGACGGGCTGGCCGACACGGTCGTCTGCCTCGAATACATGGCGCAAACCGTCGCGGCGTGCCTCGGCTACGGCGCGTTCCGCGGCGGCGTCGGCGTGCGCGTCGGCATGGTCGTCGCCTGCCGCCGCCTCACGCTGCATCGGTCGCACGTGACCGTCGGCGAACGCCTGCGCACCCGCGTGACACGACTGCGCGCCACCGACGACATCAGCAGCTTCGAGGCCGAAGTCCGCGATGCCCACGGCGCCTCCGTCGCGACCGCGACGATGACCCTCGTGCACGCCGAAAAGCCGCCGACCTGACGCCGCCGCGACCGCGACCGACGACTGCCCTGTTCCCAGCGGCCGCCGGGTCCGGTCGAATCCGAGGATGCCCTCGCCCACCCTCGCGCTGCTCGCCCTGCTCGCGCCACAAGAGCCGGCGGCTCCCCCGACGCGACCGTTGTCGTTCGAACGGCAGGTGCTGTCGGACCGGTTCCTGTGCGAAGGCGCCGGGTTCGGCGACCTCGACGGCGACGGCGACGCCGACGTCGTCGCCGGACCATGGTGGTACGAAGGCCCGGAGTTCACGCAGCGCCACGCGCTGTATCCCGAGAAGCAGTTCCACCGACTGCACTACTCGGACAACTTCTTCGCGTGGGTCCGCGACGTCGACGGCGACGGGCACAACGACGTCTTCTGCGTCGGCTTCCCGGGCCAGGACGCGTTCTGGTTGCGCAACCCCGGCGAAAAGGACGGTGAGTGGGTACGCCACGTCGTGTTCCAGGGCATCGACAACGAGTCGCCCGAGTTCGTGGACCTCACCGGCGACGGCAAGCCCGAACTCGTCTGCCAGAACAACGACCGGCTCGGCTGGATCCAGGCGGACTGGAACGATCCGAAGAAGGCGTGGACGTTCCACACGGCGCTCGGCAAGGGCGCGGGCGCGGCGTTCACGCACGGGCTAGGTGCCGGCGACATCGACGGCGACGGGCGCCGCGACATCGTGACGGCGCGCGGCTGGTACGCGCAGCCGAAGGAACTCACGTGCGATCCGGAGTGGACCTTCCACGCGGTCCCGTTCTCACCCGGTCACGGCGGCGCGCAGATGCTCGTCACCGACGTCGACGGCGACGGCGATGCCGATGTCGTGACTTCGTACTCCGCGCACGGCTGGGGCCTCGCGTGGTTCGAGCAGCAGGAGGCAGGCGCCTTCGTCGCGCACGAACTGATGCCGGCGAAGCCCGCCCCGGGCAATGTCAGCGAGCTGCACGCGCTCTGCCTGTGCGACCTCGACGGCGATGGCCTGCAGGACGTCGTGACGGGCAAGCGCTGGTGGTCCCACGGCCCGACGAAGGACGGCAACGCCGACGGCGCAAACGATCCGGCGATCCTGCTGGGTCTCCTGCTTCGTCGCGACGGCAAGAGCGCGCGCTACGAGGTGACGGTGCTCGACGGCGATTCCGGTGTCGGCACGCAGGTCGTCGCGGGTGACGTCGACGGCGACGGCGACACGGACGTGGTGGTCGGCAACAAGAAGGGCACGTTCGTGCTCCGCCAGCAGGAGCCGAAGAAGGTCGGCAAAGCACCGGCGGCCGTCGGCGAGCCTCCCGACCTCGACTTCGAGAGCGGTTCGCTGCGCGGATGGACCGCGACCGGCAACGCCTTCGAGGGCCAGCCGATCCGCGGCGACACCGTCGCCGCGCGTCGCGCGAAGATGCGGAGCGCACACCAGGGCGAGTTCTGGGTCGGAGGCTACGAACTGCTCGGCGACGAACCGACCGGTACGCTGACGTCGAACCCGTTCCCGGTGACCGGCGCGTGGGCGACGTTCCTGGTCGGCGGCGGCGAAACCGACGCGACGCGGGTCGAAGTGCTCGATGCCGCCGACGACCGCGTGCTGTTCTCCGCGCACGGCACCAACCGCGAAACGATGGAACCGGTGCTGCTCGACCTGCGCGCGCACGCCGGGAAGTCGCTGCGCATCCGCCTCGTCGACGAAACGAGCGGCGGCTGGGGCCATGTGAACTTCGACGCATTCCTGTTCCACGACGCGCCGGTGCGCGGGACGCTGCCCGACTCGATCGGCGGCCTCGCGCCCGCGGAAGCGGCGCGCGCGATGACGGCCCTGCCCGGCTTCCAGGTCGATCTGATCGCCGCAGAGCCCGACCTACACCAGCCCGTCGCGCTCTGGGTCGACCAGCGCGCGCGACTCTGGGTCGCCGAGGCGTACAGCTACCCGACCCGCCGCGAGGACAAGGACGCGAGGGACACGATCCTGGTGTTCGAGGATCGCGATCACGACGGCAGCTACGAGAGCCGCACGGTGTTCTTCGACAAGCTGAACCTCGTGAGCGGCCTCGCGTGCGGCTTCGGAGGCGTCTGGGTCGGCGCCGCGCCGCACCTCCTGTTCATCCCCGACGCGAACGGCGACCTCGTGCCCGACGGGCCGCCCGAGGTCGTGCTCGACGGCTTCGGCTACGAGGACACGCACGAGACGCTCAACAGCTTCACCTGGGGCCCCGACGGCTGGCTCTACGGCACGCACGGCGTCTTCACCGAGAGCAACGTCGGCGTCCCGGGCACTCCGGCCGATCGCCGCGTCGCGCTGACGTGCGGCGTGTGGCGTTTCCAGCCGCAGCGCCGCGAGTTCGAAGTGTTCGCGTACGGCACGAGCAACCCCTGGGGCGTCGACTTCGACGAGCGCGGCGAAGCGTTCCTCGCGTGCTGCGTGATCCCGCACCTGTGGCACATGGCGCAGGGTGGGCGTTTCCGCCGGCAGAGCGGCAGCCACGCCGACCCGCACCCGTGGATCGAGATCGCGACGATCGCCGACCACCTGCACTACGCGGGCAGCACGCGCGACCACGCGTGGTGGGGCCGGGAGCGGGCCGTCGTCGACCCCGGCACCGACGCGGCGGGCGGCGGCCACGCCCACTGCGGCACGCTCATCTACAAGGGCGACGCGTTCCCGCCCGAGTTCCGCGGCGCGATGCTGTTCCACAACATCCACGGCAACCGCGTCAACCAGGACCGCCTCGAACGCCGCGGTTCGGGCTACGTCGGCCACCACGCTCCCGATCTCGTGAAGGCGAACGATCCGTGGTTCCGCGGCGTGGCGCTGCGGCAGGGTGCGGCCGGCGAGGTCTTCTTCATCGACTGGTACGACAAGCTCGCGTGCCACCGCGAGAAGCCGGAGCTCTGGGATCGCACGAACGGCCGCATGTACCGCCTGAGCTACGGCGCGCCCCGCGGAGTGGACGTCGCGTTCGACGCAGAGACCGACGATCAGCTCGCGGCGGCCCAGGCGAGCACCGACGAGTTCGTGGTCTCGCACTCGCGCCGCATCCTGCAGGAACGCGGAACGATCGCCGCGTCGGCGACGCGCACTCTGCTCGACATGCTGCACGGCCACGCCGACCCGTTCGCCAGGCTGCGCGCCCTGTGGGCACTGCATCTCACGAACGGCCTCGACGCCGCCGAACTGCTCGCCCTGCTCGCGAACACGAACGAAGACCTGCGCGCCTGGGCCGTCCGCATCGCGGCGGAGCGCACCGATCGCTTCCCGACGGTGATGGCCGCCCTGCCCGCCATGGCGCGCACCGAGGGCTCGCCGGCGGTGCGCCTCGCACTCGCCTCGGCGCTCCAACGGCTGCCGGTGAAGGCGCGCCGCGACCTCGCCGCCGCGCTGCTCGCCCACGGCGAGGACAACGGTGACCACAACATCCCGACGGTGCTCTGGTACGGCGTCGAACCGACCGCTGCGGTCGCCGGCGAGGACTTCGTGCAGCTCGCGCGGGACGCATCGCTCGCGAAGGTCCGGACCCTGATGTGGCGCCGCGCCGCGCTCGGCGACGAAGCGCAGCGGTCCCGCCTCGTCGCGATGCTCGCCAACGCCGATTCCCCGCATGCGGAGATCCTTCGGGCGATCGTCGCGGCGATGCGGGACGAACCGGGCATGGTCGCACCGAAAGGCTGGAGCTCGACCAGTGGCGCACTGCTCGCGAGCCGCGACGAGGCCGTTCGCGATCTCGCGGGTGAGATCGCACTCGCGTTCGGCGACATGAACCTCGCCCCGACCTTCCGGGCGCGGCTCGCCGACGCAACCGTTCCCACGCCCCGCCGCATCGCGGCGCTCGACGGTCTCGTGCGGCTGCGCGATCCCGCCACCGGGCCCGTCCTGCTGCACCTGCTCGACCAGCCGGACATGCGTCGCGCGGCGCTGAACGCACTCGGCGCGTACGACCTCCCCGACGCACCGGCGCGTGTCCTGGCCGTCCTCGACGCCCTCGACGCGACGGACCGCGAACTCGCCCTCACCACGCTCGCCGCGCGCCCCACGTCGGCGCGCGTGCTGCTGGAGTCGATCGTCGCCGGCACCACGAGCGCACGGCTGCTCGACGCGGCGAGCCTGCGGCGTCAGCTCCGTTCGCTCGGCGACCCCGACGTCGAGGCGCTCCTGCAGCGGGCCTGGGGCCGCAGCGTGCGCCCGGACGAAGGCGCCGCCGAAGACATCGCACGCTACAAGCAGCTGTTGACGCCGGCGTTCCTCGCCGAGGCCGACCGTTCCAACGGCCGCGCGATCTTCGCGCGCACCTGCCAGGCGTGTCACAAGCTGTTCGACCAGGGCGGAACGCTCGCGCCGGATCTGACCGGCAGCAACCGCGGCGACGTCGACTACCTGCTCGCGAACATCGTCGATCCGAGCGCCGAGGTCGGCCGTGAGTACCAGCTCGTCACCGCGCGCCTCGCCGACGGCCGCGTGTTCGCCGGCAACATCGTGAAGGACACCGCGGCGGCGGTCACGCTGAAGACGCTCGCCGGCACGCAGGTGATTCCGCGTGCCGACCTGGCGACGGGCACGAAGGAGAATCCCGCGATCGCCTACTCGCCGGTGTCGCTGATGCCCCCGGGGCAGTTGCAGATGCTGGCCGACACCGACGTTCGCGACCTGATCGCGTACCTGATGAGCAAGCAGCAGGTACCGATCGCGGCGTCACGCGAGAACCTCGGCACGTTCTTCGACGGCCGCTCCCTCGCCGGCTGGAGCGCGAACCCGGCCGTGTGGCACGTCGAAGACGGCGAACTCGTCGGCAGCACCGCCACCGGCATCCCGCACAACGACTTCGCACAGAGCGATCTGCTGCTCGGCGACTTCCGGCTCGAACTCGAGGTGAAGCTGTCGCCGGACACCGCGAACTCAGGCATCCAGTTCCGCAGCGTCGGACTCCCGGACGGCGAGATGCGCGGTTACCAGGCGGACATCGGCGCGGGCTGGTGGGGCCTGCTCTACGAGGAGAACGGGCGGGCCGTCCTGCAGAAGGCGGCCGCGAACCCCGTCCGCGTCGGCGAGTGGAACGACTACGAGATCCTCGCCACCGGCAGTCGTGTACAGCTCGCGATCAACGGCGTTCGCACCGTCGATTTCACCGACGAGGCCGGACTGCGCCGCGGCATCGTCGCGCTCCAGGTCCACTCCGGCGGACCGACCGAAGTGCGCTTCCGCAGGTTCCGGCTCGAAGTCGACCCGCAGCCCGAGCTTCGCAGCGTGAGACGCTGAGCGCGAGTCCGCGCGTCACTGCACGTCGATCGATCGAACGTTCGAACTCGGCAGCGGCCACGGGTCCGCGGCGGTCAGGTCGTACGCGATGGCCTGCACGTGGAAGTCCGGCCACGGCAACGGCGGGATCGTCCACGACACGGAGTCCGTTCCCGCGTCGAACAGGCGCGGATCGGTCCAGACGATTTCGCTGAACGCGTTGCCGATGCCGAGATCGACGATGCCGGGCGCCGACGACGGCGCGTTGCTCGTACTGAAGCCGATCATCGCGATCGACCACGACGGGAGGGAGCCGGTGCCGCAGTGGACCTGGAACGTCCACGACGGCGTGATCCACGGCGGCGCCGCGACGACGAGCGGGCCCGTCGTCGGGCTGACCTGGATGACCGTCACACCGCTGCCGCCGACGGAGTTCCAGACCGACAGACCGTACCACGACGGCTGCAGTCCCTGCGGCGGGTACACGCGCATCTCCGTGGGGCTCACGATCTCGAACCAGCCGAGATGCCAGTTCGCCGGCGTCGTGTCGGTGATCGAGTAGAGGCCGAAGCGCACGCTGGTCGCGGTGTCCAGCCGTTCGCCCGTGACGACGATCGGCACGTTGCCGACGTTCGGCACGTTCGTCGAGCTGACGCCGGTCACCGCGGGACGGCGCGGGAACGACGGGAGTCCGTAGGTCGGGAACAGATCGTCGGTCGGCCACGACGGCACCGCGTCGATCAGGTCGTTCAGGTAGTCGAAGTCGGTCGCCGCGTCGCCGCGATTCACGAGCACGGTGACCGAGATGCCGTCGGTGCGCCAGAACGTGCGCGTCTTGCAGTCGGACAGGTCCCCGCTCTTGTTGTAGACGACCACGCCGTTCGGCCGCTGGCTCCAGCTGAACGAACCCGGCGTGCTCTGGGTGATCGGCTCGTACGGCCCCGCCGGGAACGTGTGCTGCGCCAGCATGCTCGCCTGCCGCGTCTGGTCGAGGACGATCCAATCCGCGCCGAGACCGAACGTGCCGGCCATCACGCGTGCCCAATCGACCGCCGAGAAGGCCATGCCGCCCGAACCGTCGGCCAGACCGAGGTCGGCGGACCACTGCGACGCCTTGCGCGTCTGCGCGGTCACGAGGTTGCTCTTCAGGAGGTAGAGCTCGGGCGCCTGCCCACGCAGTTCGCCGACCGCGAGGTTCGCGGAGAGCGACGCGGCGACGCGAGCGCGGTTGATGCCGAACGGCGTGTACAGGTTGTTCTGCAGCCACGTCTGCATCGACTGGCCGGAGACGTGTCGGACGACCTGGCTGGCGAGCAGGAAGCCCGTGTTGCAGTAGGAGGCCGCGGTTCCCGGCTGGAACCAGTACGGTCGGCTCGACAGCCAGTCGACGGCCTGCGCGTGACTCGCCGGCAGCGGCGCGTTCCCCGCGCCCGAGTAGGAGTACTCGGCCGCCTGGATGCCCGAGTAGTTGCGCTCCATCCCGCTCGTGTACTCGAGGCAGTTCAGCAGCGAGACGTTGCCGAAGTTGGTACCGCCGGTCGTCAGCCCGAGGATCGACTTCGGCTTCTGCGACAACGTCACCTGGCCGTCCTGCACCAGCTTGTGCACCGCGATCGCCGTGAGCACCTTCGTCATGCTGGCGATCCGGAACAGACTCGTCGGCTGCGTCGCGTGGGTCCCGGTCTCGCCCCACGTGTAGCCGCGCGCGAACACGAGGCGGCCGTCCTTGGTGATCGCGATCGCGGCGTTGCGAGCGCGTTCGGTGTGCAGGAGCCACGTCATGTAGGTGTCGAACGCCGCGAATTCCGAGCGCGCGACGCCGGTCGTCAGGTCCGTTCGCGCCAGCGGTGTCGCGTGTTGCGCGAACGAGCCGGCGACGCGCAAGCCCGTGCCCGATCCGCCGGACGCGATGATCTGCGGATTCCGGCCGAAGCCGATCTGCGTCGCATTCGTGCTCTGCCACGACGCCGATGTCTGACCCGAGTACACCGCGTCCGAACCGACGCGGTCGTCGCGCCAGACAGATACGTATTGCTGGCTGTCGGACATGCCGAGCGCGGCCAAGCGCGCCTCTGCCTCCTGCATCGCGCTGCTCGTCTCGTCGAACGCCGCGGCATCGGCGTCGAGCACGTGCCCCCACGAGTCACCGCTCGTGTTCGGTTCGAAGACGGCGGTGTACCAGGGCGACGACTGGGTGTTGTAGACGTCGACGCTCACCGGCCAGCGCCCGAGATCGCGCTGCTGGCCGCAGGTCGTCTCGAAGCTCGATGCCGTGTTGCCGAACAACTCGACGACCGACGCACCGTCCGAGACGAACACGGCAGCGAACACGATGTCGCTCCCGGTGCCGGCGGCGGTCACGAGCTTCGCCCGGTAACCCTGACCGATCCACGTCGTGCGCTGCGTCAGGTACTGCGTCAGCGTCATGCCGTGACCTGCGACCCACGACGGCCCCGTCGCGAGCCGCCACACCGCCGAGTAGCGCTGCGTCGACAGACCACCGGAGACGGCGAGCTGTTCGAGGCGGTACCCCTGCGCACGCAGCGTCGTGTACTGCGTCTGGTGCGACGTCGCCGTCACCCCGTGGTAGGCGACGATCTGGGCAACCGCGGTCAGTGCGAACAGGGCCGACGCCGCGGCGATCCGCAGCGCTGCGAAGAGGGACGGGAAGGAGGGCATCGAAAGGAAGCAGCGAACCGCCGGCCCTCCGTGTTCGCGGATTCCGGGAGAACCACCCGCAGTCTCCCGCTGAGACCGATGCCATCGCGGCGACGGGCACATCGCCGCCCGATGCGGTCGCGCGTGTTACGTTCGTTCGGCATGCCGCAGTCCACCGAAACGACGAAGACCTCGCCCGCCGTCCGACTGCCCGACGATCTCGCCTCGGCATCCGGCGCCGTACTCACCCCGGAAGCGCTCGCGTTCGTGACCGACCTGCAGCGACGCTTCGGCCCGCGCCGCAAGGCGCTGCTCGAGCGGAGGAAGGACGTGAACCAGCGCCTCGCGGCCGGCGCGCTTCCCGATTTCCTGCCGGAGACGAAGTGGGTCCGCACATCGGAGTGGCGCGTGGCGCCCGTGCCCGCGGAGTTGCTCGACCGCCGCGTCGAGATCACGGGCCCGGTCGAACGGAAGATGGTCATCAACGCGCTGAACAGCGGCGCCGACGTCTTCATGGCGGACTTCGAGGACAGCTGCGCCCCGACGTTCCGCAACGTGATCGAGGGCCAGCAGAACCTGTCCGACGCGGTGCGTCGCACGATCGCCTTCACCGACGAGAAGACGGGCAAGCGTTACGCGCTCGCCGAGAAGGTCGCGGTGCTGTTCGTCCGCCCGCGCGGCTGGCACCTCGAGGAGAAGCACGTGCTCGTCGACGGGCAGCCGGTGTCCGGTTCGCTGTTCGACTTCGGCCTCTTCTTCTTCCACAACGCCAAGGAGCAGCTCGCGCGCGGCACGGCGCCGTACTTCTACCTGCCGAAGATGGAGAGCCACCTCGAGGCGAGACTCTGGAACGACGTGTTCGCGTACGCGCAGCACGCTCTCGGGATCCCGCACGGGACGATCAAGGCGACCGTCCTGATCGAGACGATCCTCGGTTCGTTCGTGATGGACGAGATCCTCCACGAACTGCGCGACCACTCGGCCGGACTCAACTGCGGCCGGTGGGACTACATCTTCTCGTTCATCAAGAAGCTCGGTCACGACGCCGCGCGCGTGATGCCCGACCGCGCGACGGTGACGATGGAGCAGCACTTCCTCCGCAGCTACAGCCGCCTCCTGATCGAGACGTGCCACCGCCGCGGCGCGTTCGCCATGGGCGGCATGGCCGCGCAGATCCCGATCAAGAACGACGCCGAAGCGAACGAACGCGCAATGGCGAAGGTGCGCGCCGACAAGCAGCGCGAGGCGAAGGACGGCCACGACGGCACATGGGTCGCGCACCCCGGACTCGTCGCGATCGCACGCGAACAGTTCGACGCGGTGCTCGCCGGCCGCAAGAACCAGCTCGAGGTCCGTCTGCCCGACCTGCGCGTGACGCAGCAGGACCTGCTGCAAGTGCCTGCCGGTCAGATCACCGAAGGCGGCCTGCGACAGAACCTCGCGGTCGGCGTCCGCTACACCGAGGCATGGCTGCGCGGCAGCGGCTGCGTGCCGATCTTCAACCTCATGGAAGACGCGGCGACCGCCGAGATCTCGCGCACGCAGGTCTGGCAGTGGCGCCACCACGGTGCTCGTCTCGCCGACGGCCGCGTGATCGACGCCGCGCTCGTGCGCACGACACTCGCCGACGAAGTCGCGAAGGTGCGCGCCGAACTCGGCGACGAGGCCTTCGGCAAGAGCCGCTTCGCCGACGCAGCGAGCCTGTTCGAGTCGCTGATCCTCGCCGACGAACTGCCCGAGTGGCTGACGGTGCCCGCCTACGCGCACCTCTGATAGCGCCTTCTCTTCGTTCTCCTCTCGCTCTTTCTTCTCCCGACTCTCGTTCTTTCCCACCCATGACCTGCATCCGCAGCACTTCCGCATCCGATCCGTACCTCCCGCACCTGCCGCTCCCGCAGGGTCGTTTCGCCGGTATCCAGCGCGACTACTCACCCGCTGACGTCGAGAAGCTGCGGGGCAGCATCCGCATCCGCCACACGCTGGCCGAAGCGGGCGCCGCGCGACTGTGGGACCTGCTGCACCGGCCCGAACACACCGCGGCGCTGGGCGCACTGACCGGCAACCAGGCCGTGCAGATGGTCAAGGCCGGATTGAAGGCGATCTACCTCTCGGGCTGGCAAGTCGCGGCCGACGCGAACCTCGCGGGCCACATGTATCCCGACCAGAGTCTCTACCCGAGCAACTCGGTGCCCCAGGTCGTGAAGCGCATCAACCAGGCGCTGCAGCGCGCCGACCAGATCGCGCACATGGAACAGAAGGGCGACCAGACGCACTGGTTCGCACCCATCGTCGCCGACGCCGAAGCGGGCTTCGGTGGCCCGCTGAACGCATTCGAGCTCATGAAGCTGATGATCGAAGCGGGCGCCGCCGGCGTGCACTTCGAAGACCAGCTGGCGAGCGAGAAGAAGTGCGGCCACCTCGGCGGCAAGGTCCTCGTGCCGACGCAGACCTTCGTGCGCACTCTCAACGCGGCGCGCCTCGCGGCCGACGTCTCCGGCGTGCCGACGATCCTCGTCGCGCGCACCGACGCCGACGCTGCGGGTCTGCTCACGAGCGACGTCGACGAACGTGACCGCGCCTTCGTCACCGGCGAACGCACGAACGAAGGATTCTTCGTGACCAAGGCCGGCCTGCCGCAGGCGATCGCGCGCGGGCTCGCCTACGCGCCGTACGCCGATGTCGTGTGGTGCGAGACGAGCCACCCGGATCTCGCCGAAGCGAAGGCGTTCGCCGAAGCGATCCACGCCAAGTTCCCCGGCAAGCTGCTCGCGTACAACTGCTCGCCGTCGTTCCACTGGAAGAAGAACCTCGACGACTCGACCATCGCGCGCTTCCAGCGCGAGCTGAACGCGATGGGCTACAAGTTCCAGTTCGTGACGCTCGCGGGCTTCCACGCCCTCAACCACTCGATCTTCGAGCTGGCGCACGACTACAAGGACCACGGCATGGCGGCCTACGTGAAGCTGCAGCAGGCCGAGTTCGACGCCGAGAAGCGCGGCTACACCGCGACGAAGCACCAGCGCGAGGTCGGCACCGGCTACTTCGACGCCGTCACGCAGGCGGTCAGCCAGGGCAAGTCGTCGACGACGGCGCTCGCCGGCTCGACCGAAGCCGAGCAGTTCTACGGGGACAAGAACAAGCGCCACTCGGCGTGATCGCGGGGCCCGGGTTCGCGCGCAGGCGCGAACCCCCGGCTTCCGGCGGCGGCCCCGGCTCATGATGGCCGGAGAAGGACGCGTCACCCTCACGCGGCACGGCGCGCCTGCCCGTGCCGGTCGGCCCGCATCGCGCAGCGCGTGAGGCGATGGCCTTCTCGACGCTGGGACGGGTCGGAGAGGTTGATGTCGGGGGGCGACTGATCTGGCGTCTCAACGCAACGTTGGAGCGGCGATCGCGCGATCGCCGCTAACGAAGCAGAGCGCCGAGCCGCGCGACGAGCAGTGCCTCGGCGTCCGCGAGCGACTTCGGCATCGCCTTGCTCACCGCCGGGCTCTGGTCGTTCTGGAAGTCGACGAGCACGTAGTCGCCGGTCGCCGTGGTGACCACGGCGTGCAGGTAGCAGTGTTTGCCTTCGGCATCGACGCCGAGGTCCGCGGCGAGCACGTAGTCGACCTCCGGCGCAGGAGCCTTGCCGAGCGACGCCTTCACCGCGCGCGCCAGGTCCCAAAGGCGCTTCTGTTCGTTGCTGTCCGCGGCCACGGTCGGCTTCGCGCCGTCCGCCTTCGCCTCGGCGCGGCAGCCGAACTCCTTGCCGATCGCTTCGGCGAGCCGCGCCGCACTCGTGACGTCGTGAGCACCGGCCACGACCGTCGGCAGCACGGCGACCCGCGCCTTGCCGATCGTGTCGCGCATCGTCGCGAGCCGTGCCTTCATCGCCGCGAACTCCTTCTGGTCGGGCACACCCGACCGCTCCTTCCAGCCCTTCGCGAACTTGCCGTCGCGCACGCTGCCGGGCGCCTTCTTCCAATCGGCGAGCCCGAAGAGGCGATCGGCGACGAGCATCGAGCAGCCGAGCGGATCGGGGTCCTTCGCCGCGGTGCGCTTGAAGTCGGCGTCGGCGGGTGTCTGTCGGTCGACGAGCACGACGTGCCCCGCTCCGTCGGCGACGACGAAGCGGACCTCCTCGGGCCCGGTCTTCGGCGTGCCGAGGAACTCCGCATACAGGTGGTGTCTCTTCGCGGCCTCGCCGCCGAGTGCCGCCACGTGCGCAGAGAACAGTGCGGGCACGTCGTCCCACTTCGTGTCCTTCGGCGGCGTGAACGGAGCCGCGGCGACGTCGAGGTCGGTCATGCCCTGCTTCTCCAGGACGAGGCCGAGCGCTTCGGCGACCCGCGAATCCGGGCGGCCCAGCACGACGATCGGATGCAAGACGAACGGCGCCGCAACGCCAGCGGCGTGCAGGGCCTCGCGGCGCGCAGTGTTCTCGGGATCCTGCGGCGCCATGGCGAAAGCGGGACACGACGCGGCGGCCGCAACGGCGGCGAGGAGAGAAGGGAACGGGCGAAGACGGATCACGGACGAACCTCCATGCTTGTTCTGTAAGTATGCACTGACTCTACGCAGGGCGGAAGTGGCCGGGTCCGGTTTCCGTCTGTCGCCCCCCCCCCCTCGGCCTCATGGCACCGCGAAGGTGGCCGTTGGTCGCATGCCGCGTCCCAACCTGGGTCGGGCCGACCGAAGCGACCGGTCAGTTGCGCGCGACGACGAACCAGGTGCCGGCGGTCAGCGGCTCGAATCGCTCGACCACGAGCCCGGCGTCGCCGACGAGCCGACGCAGCTCCGGCTTGCGGCGCACACGCCCCTGCAGCAGCACCTGCATCTCGAGGTCGAGCATCGCCGCCATGTCGGCACGGTTGTCCGGCGACAGGATCGTCTCGAGCAGCAGCACCCGCCCATCGCGACCCACGGCCTCCCTGCAGCGCTGCAGCAGCGCAACCGCGCGCTCGTCGTTCCAGTTGTGCAGCACGTGCTTCACCATCACGAGGTCTCCGGCGGGCACGGTCGAGAAGAAGTCGCCGCCGAACACTTCGATGCGGTCGCCGAAGCGTTCGGCGAGCCCCGCTCGCGCACGGTCGACGACGTGAGGCAGGTCGAGCAGCACGCCGCGCAGGTGCGGATTCGCCGCGAGCACCGCCGCGAGAAGCGAGCCGCGCCCACCCCCGACGTCGACGACGCGGCGCACGGCGACGAAGTCGAACTCGGCGCACAGCGCCGCGGCTTCGTGCTTCGTGAACGCGTCGATCGCCGCGTCGTAGCGTGCCGCCGCGTCAGGGCGCCCACCCATCCAGTCGTAGAGTGCGCTGCCGTTCGCGAGGGTGAAGGCACTCGCGCCGTCCCGCGACACCTCGCGCAACCGCGACCACGGATCCCACTGCTCCTTCGCCCCGACGAACTCCGCCATCGCCCCGAGTGCGTCGGCACGCAGTGCGCGACCGCGCTCGGTGACCACGAACTCGCCGGGCGTAGGGCTCTCGAAGAAGCCGAGACCGGCGCAGATCCGCAGCACGGCGCCCATCGCGTCGATCGGGCAGCCGATTTCGGCGGCAAGCTGCTGCGCGGTGCGCGGCGCAGCGGCGAGACGTTCCGCGAGCCGCCACGCCGCCGCGGTCGACACCGCCTGCGCCCGGCCCTTTCCGCCGAGCACGTACATCAGGTACTCGCCGGGCGAGCCGTCCTCCGGCGTCACGGCATCGCACCTGCGAACAGTTCGCGAGCCTCCGCGGCTCGCGGATGGCGGCGGATCGGCCCGAGGCCACGCTCGACGTCCCGCGCGAGGTCCGGCAGGCCGTGGCGACGCTCGAGTCCCTTCTTCGCCTCGATCTCGAGACGCATCGCCGACACCGGCACACCCCACTTCGAGAACTCGACGGCGTCGATCAGTTCGCGACCGCGTTCCGGTCCGAGCTCCTGCACGATGCGCAGGACGAGCTCGGCGACGATCTCGTGCGCCTGCTCGAGCCGCATCTTCAGGTAGTCGAGCGTCTCCTCGAACGTCATCGACTTGCCGACCGCGACGTGCGCGTCGATCAGCACCGACGGGAACGCAGGCGCCTGCTTGAACACCGGCGCGGGATCCTCCGGCGCCATCTTCGCCCAGGTCGCGAGCAGCTTCTCGACGTGCGCCATCAGCTCGAGGAAGCGCCGCCCGTACATCGCGACCTTCTCCTGCCCTTCGGCGTCGAGGCGGCAGAGCTCCTGCATGAAGTACTGGCAGGTGAAGGACCAGTAGCAGAAGTTGTTGAAGAAGACCTTGTACGCCATCGCCGACGAGTGGCCGTAGATCGGCGCCGCGGTGCGGAAGAGCTGCAGCGAGCCGTTCAGGATCGAACGGTACTGCGCGTTCATCATCATCGCCTTCTGCTTCACGTCGCCGCCGGCGAGCGCCGTGCGCATCGTCTCGACGGTGAAGCAGTTCGCGAAGCCGATGAAGTCCGTGCCCGGGCTGAACAGCGGATCCGCGAACGCACCCGCCTCACCGACGAGCGCCCAGCCGTCCTCGGACCAGCAGCGGCCGACGTTGTAGCTGTAGTTGCGAAGGCACAGGAAGTCCTCGATCTCGTACTTCGCGAGCGCATCGGCGAGCTGCGGTTCGTGCTGGCGGATGAACGCGAGCGTCTTCTCGAGTCCGGCGATGTGGTGGTAGTCGTGCGTGTCCTCGTGGATGACGAGGCCGATGCTCGTCTTGCCGCTCGACAGCGGAATCACCCAGACCCAGTAGCCGGCGCCCATGAAGTGGTTCGTCGCGAGCCAGCGCTGCTCGGCGCACGGGCGCGTGTGCCACTCGGTTTCGCTCTTCGGCACCATCTCGTTGATGTCGAACTTCCCGTCGATGCGAAACCACCCCGCGCTCGCCGTGTGGTGCGAGCCGCGCGTCAGCTTCTGCTGACGGCGCAGGATCGCCTGCCGCCCCGTCGCATCGACGACCCAGCGCGGATGCAGTTCGTGCTCGACGCCGTCCTGCTCGTAGCGCACCGTGTGACGCGCGCCGCCCTTGGCGAGGTCGATCCCCGTGACCTTCGCGCCTTCGATCAACGTGGCGCCGTCCTCCTCGATCATCGCGCGCAGGTCGGTCTCCATGCGGCCACGATCCATCTGGTAGCTCTTCAACGGCGGCTCCGCACACGGCCCGATCTCGGTGCGAAGGTGCAGCGGCAGATGGCCGCCCCCGGGGAAGAACCGGATGCCCCACTTCAGCAGCTGGCGCTCCTGCATGTAGGGATGCAGCCCGAGTCGCATGATGTACTGAGAGCCCAGCTCGACCGACGACTCGCCCACCTTGTGGCAGGCCTCGGGGAGCGGGCGCTTCGTCCGCTCGACCACCGTGACCCTCGCCTCGGGCAGTTCGCGGCGGAGTTGCCGAGCCAACAGGAGGCCCGCCAGCCCGGCGCCGCAGATCACCACGTCGAAGGGGTCGCCAGCCGGGTCGGGACGGAGCCGCGTAACGTCGTTCTTCTGCATCGGAGGACCGTTCCTGTTGAGGTCCGGCAGTCTGGCGGGCCGCTCGGCGCGAGTCCACTCCGAGGGCCTCTCCCTGGGGCGTGTTGTTGCCCGGGCTCCCCAGGGTGCCTAGAGTCGCCGCCCCACGCCATGGCCGACACCCTCGAAGACCAGTTGAAGCGCCTCATCGTCGACACCCTCGCGCTCGAGGACGTGGCACCGGAGAGCATCGAAACGAACGCGCCGCTCTTCGGCGAGGGACTCGGTCTCGACTCGATCGACGCACTCGAGATCGCCCTGGCCGTTCACAGTAAATTCGGCGTGAAGACCGTCGCGAACGACGAGAAGAATCGCGAGTACTACCACTCGATCGCCTCGCTCGCGCAGTTCGTCCGGACCAAGCAGGCGGAGAACGCCGCACAGGCCGCCGCCGGCGCCTGACCCACCGATGGCGCCGCGGTCGCCTTCGTTCCTCGCGCTCGCGGCGAAGGTGCTGCTCGGGGTCGTGTTCATCGCGTATCCGGTGCTCGTCTGGCAGGGCCTTCGGGCCGGCAGTCCGCGCGTGATCGCCGCGGCCCTGCTGTGCATCGTGCTCCCCGTCGCCGCGTTCCGCCTCCGCCGCGCGAAGAACGCGTCGCTGCGCGGCCTCGCCGCGGTGCCGATCGCGACCGCGATCGGACTCGTGCTCTCCGCCGCCCTCGACAACGCCGGGTGCCTGCTGCTCGTGCCGACGGCGATCAACGCCGTCTTCCTCACGGTCTTCGGTGCGTCACTGCGACGCGGGTCGATGCCGATGGTCGAGCGCTTCGCGCGGCTGCAGGAGGACACGTTGTCGGCCGAGCAGCGCGCGTGGTGCCGTCTCTGGACGATCATCTGGAGCGCGTTCTTCGTCGCGAACGGCACGTGCGCGGCGGTGCTCGCGGCAGCGGCGCCGCTCGAGTGGTGGGCGACCTACAACGGCCTCGTGTCGTACGTCCTGATGGGGTTCCTGTTCGCGATCGAGTGGACGGTGCGCCGCCGGCGGTTCTCCCGTGGCTGAGCCCCACACGACCCGACCGTCGCGCACGGACGCCGTCGCACGCATCGCCGCCGCGTTGCCCGAGGCGACACCGGGCTCGCAGGTGGTGATGGTCTTCGAGGGCGACCGCAGCCGCTTCGTCGCGACGCTCGTCGGCGCATGGCAACGCGGCCACGCTGCCGCCCTGCCCGAGGACCCGCGCCGGCTCGCCGTCACCGCGACCCTGTCGCGACCGGACGTCGCCCTGCTCGCGCACGACACCGGCGTCGGCACCGGCCTCGACGTGCGCACCGTCGCGGCGGAGGACGTTCGGCCGTTCGCCGTCGATCCGAAGACGATCGGCGCCGTCGTCTGCGTGGCCGCGGGCGCGGACGGCCGAGCGGTCGCCAGGTCCTGGTCCGCTGCGGACGTTGCCGGGCTGCTCTCGCACTGCACGGCGGCGCTCGCGCTGCCGCGCAATGCGACCGTCTGGAACGCGTTCCCGACGGCCGCGCCCTGTGCGCTGCTCCCCGGCCTCCTCGCACCGCTGGTCGTCGGCGCGCACGTCGTCGGCCGCGCTGCACTCGACGTCGAGACGATGGCGCACGAACTCGCCGCGTCGTTCGCCCACACGCTGGTCGCACCCGCCGCGACCCTCCGCGCGCTGTCGCTGCACGAGGCCGACACGCCGGCGCTGGTGCAAGTGGTGGCAGCCGACGAAGCGCTCGACGAGAGATCGATCCGCCGCTTCGCGGCGAACGGCGTGCGCACGATTCGCCTCTCGACGATCGAGGCGCCGCGGCCCCACGACGACGCCGGGGCTCAACTCGCCGCGGGTCTGTTGCTCGCCGACGGCGTCACCGACGCGGCGGTCGAGGCCGTGGTCACGCCTACGGGCCGCGTGTTCTGCTGCGTGGTCGCGACGCCGGGCTCCCTCGACGAAGCGCGTCTCCGTGCGCAGGAGCACGCCGATGGCGTCGTCGAACTGCGCCGCGTCGACGCCATCCCGCGCGAGCAGGACGGCCGTGTCCCGCGCGACGTCGTGCTGCGGCTCTGCGGGCGCAACGCGGACGGCTCCCCCGTCGTCCACGACCTCGTGTTCGTGCCGGCCGCGACCAGCGGGGAACGCCGCGTCTTCCGGGTGCACGTGCCGACCGGGTTCTTCGCGTTCGCCGGGCACTTCGCGACCTACCCGGTCCTGAGCGGCGCGATGCAACTGCACGAACTGGTGCTGCCGTGCCTGCGGCTCGTCGCCGGACCGGGCGCGCGTCCGGCCGCGTTCCAGGACCTCAAGTTCCTCGCGCGCATCGCTCCGGGCGACACGGTCGACGTCTCGCTGCGCGTCGACCCCGCGGCCGCCTCGGCGGAGTTCGAGATCGTCCGCGGCGACACGAAGTGCTCGAGCGGGCGCGCGACCCTGCGCGGCACGGAGTCGCCGCCGTGACCACACCCCGGATCTGCGCACTCATCCCGACGTACGACAACCCGCGCACGGTGCGCGACGTGGTTCTCGGCGTCCAGCGCCACGTGCCGGACGTGATCGTCGTCGACGACGGCAGCGGTCCCGAGGGTCGGGCTGCGTGCGAAGCGATCGCGAAGGGCGGGCTCGCGACCGTGCACCGCCTGGCGAAGAACAGCGGCAAGGGCGGCGCGGTGAAGGCGGGCTTCGCCGTCGCAGCGGAGCGCGGGTTCACGCATGCCTTCCAGGTCGACGCGGACGGCCAGCACGACCTCGCGTGCATGCCGGCGTTCCTCGCGGCGGCCGCCGAGCGGCCCGACGCGCTGATCCTCGGCTACCCCGTCTACGACTCCACCGCGCCGAAGACCCGCATGACCGCGCGCCGCGTGACGAAGTTCTGGGTCGACCTCGAGGTGGGCCGCGACCGCGTACACGACGCGATGATCGGCTGCCGCATCTACCCGATCGAAGCGGCGCTGCGCAGCGGCACGCGCGGCGACCGCATGGACTTCGACGTCGAAGTCGTCGTGCGCATGGCGCGCGGCGGCGTGCCGATCGTCAACCTGCCCGTCAACGTGCGCTACCTCACCGCCGAGCAGGGCGGCGTGTCGCACTTCCGCCCCGTGCGCGACATCGTCCGCTTGTCGTGGATGCACAGCCGCGTGTGCACGGGGATCTCGATGCGCTGGGTCTTCGGCCGGCTGCTCGGCGGTGCACGATGAGCGAACGCCCGGCAACGTGGCTGTCCCGCCGCGAACGCGGCACCATCCTCGGCATCCGCGCCGCGTTCCGCTGCGCGACGCTGTTCGGCCGTCCCGCGACCAAGCCGCTCGTCGGCTTCCTCGCGTTCTGGTACCAGCTCTTCGATCGGCGCACGGCGCACATCTCGCGCGCCTGGCTGCGCCGCGCGACCGGCCGCGACCCGGGGTTCTTCGGCGTGTGGCGTCACCTCTTCACGTTCGCGCAGACGACGCTCGACAAGGTGTTCCTGCTGACGAACCGCACGAGGAGCCTCGTGTTCAACCGCACGGGGCACGAACTGCTCACGGCACAGCGGGCGACCGGCCGTGGTGCGGTCCTGCTCGGCGCGCACGTCGGCAGCTACGAAGCCATGCGCGCCGGCGGCGACCGCGACGACGTGCCCATCAAGATCCTCGGCTACTTCCAGAACGCCGCGCGCATCAACTCGCTGCTCGCCGAACTGAATCCGACGCAGGCCGCGCAGGTGATCCACGTCGGCGACGATCCGGTCGGCGTCGTCGCGAAGGTGCAGGAGTGCATCGAGAAGGGCGAGTTCATCGCGGTCCTCGGTGACCGCACCGGACTGAACGACCGCAGCGTGCCGGCGACGTTCTTCGGCGAACCCGCCAACTTCGCCAGCGGGCCGTTCCTGCTCGCATCGATCCTGCGGTGCCCGGTCTACCTCGTGTTCGGCCTCTACGAGGCGCCAAACCGCTACGAGTTGCATTGCGAGCGCTTCGCCGATCGCCTCGACATCCCGCGCCGCGACCGCGAAACGGCGCTGCGCGCCTGGGTGCAGCGTTACGCCGAACGCGTCGAACACCACGCTCGCTCCTCGCCGCTGAACTGGTTCAACTTCTACGACTTCTGGGCCCCCGACGCGCGCGGCGCCGCCGCCACTCGCCCGACCGCCGCGGCCCCCACCGAGCAACGAGCCACGTCGTGAACCGGAAACGCCCGCCGCACGCGATCACCGTCGAGCAGAAGATCGGGCTGCACCACTGCGATCTGCTCGGCGTCGCGTGGCACGGCCGCTACTTCGAGTGGTTCGAGGTCGCGCGCACGGCTCTTTTCTGCAGCATCGACCTCGACGTGCCGCGCATCCGCGACCTCGGGTTCCGCATGTACGTGGTCGACGCCCGCTGCCGCTACATGGCCGCGCTGCAGTACGGCGACACCGCGACGATCACCGCGTGGTTCGTGGCGACGGAACCGTTGATCCGCGTCGCGTACGACATCGTCGATCCGGGAACCGGCCGCTGGTGCGCCCGCGCGACGACGGTGCTCGCGACGACCGACGCCGCGGGCACCCTGCTGGCGACGACGCCGGCGGAGCTGCTCGAACGGCTGCCGCGCCGCTGATCACCGCGTCACTTGTCGGACGGGATCTCGAGCATCGTCGACTCCTGCAGGCGAGCCTGCATGTCGGCGACGTAGCGCGGCACCTCGAACGCGGCGGTCAGCGACCACGGGTGCCGCTCGCGAACCGCGTTCCACAGCACGATCACGTCCTGGTACTGGCGCTGCTCGACCATCCGTTCCTTGCTCACCAGCGACCAGGTCTCGACGACGGCGAAGCGCGCCACCAGCTCGACGCACGCGAATGCACCGAACGCGGCGACACCGCACACGGTGAGGAACAGGCGCACCAGGCGACGCTTCCGTTCGCGACGGCGCACGAAGATCTCCTTGTCGATCATCTCGATCGACACGGTCGCTTCGCGGTTGCCGGGCTCGATGTCCAGGACCTCCTCGAACAGGGAACGTGCGGCGACGTAGTCCTGCTTCTGGATCAAGGTCTTGCCGCGCCGCGCTAGCTGCTTCACCGCCTCCTGCGACTCGCCGCAGTCGACACGGCAACGCGCGAGCTCGACGTGCAGGGCGTCGTCGTCGGGTGCGACACGCAGCAGCTTCTCGAGCACTTCCTTCGCCCGGCTGTGCAGACCGGGACCGCGATGGAGCGACACGAGCTGCATGCCGTCCCGCACCGCTTCTTCGCGTCGCCCCTGCGCGATGAGCAGCGCCAACGTCTTCTCCCAGAGACTCTGGTCGGTCGGCGTCAGCTCCTTCGCGTACTCGAGTTCGCGCAGCGCGTCGTCCGTACGACCGGCCTCGAGGTGGAGATGCCCGGCCAGCTTGCGCGCCGCGGCGGCGGCGACGCCGTCGTCCAACGCCTCGGCGAGGCGCGCTTCGGCGGCGAGCAGGTCGAGGTTGTGCGGTTCGCGCTCCAGCGCACGGCGGACGAGCTGACGCGACCGCGCCGGATCGTCGCTCTCGACGCCCCGCGCGATCTCGAGCAGGTCCTCGGTTCCCGTCGGCCGCGCGAGCCGGTCGCGGACGAAGTCGGCCATCATCTTGAACGCGAGGAAGCGCTGGTGCGGGAAGAGGTCGGCGACCTCCTTCACGCTGCGCGAGCCGTCGAGTGCACCGAGGATCTGTGCCGCCAGTTCGGGGTCCTCGCTCTCGGCCGGGCACCTGGCCCCGGTGCGCGCCTGGAAGTGCATGCCCTCCGACGGCAGGAACTTCTTGATCTCGGCCCAATGATCGACACGGCGCGTGGCTTCGAGGATCAACGGCGCCACCGGCAGTGCGAGCTGCAGACTCGTCTCGTCCGCGTCGAAGCCGCGGTCCGGCTCCTTCTGTTCTTCGAACTGGAATTCGCCCTGCGCCGCCGCGATCAGGTTCGCGATGTCCTCCGAGAGGAACTCCTCCGCAGCCTGCTTCGCGGCTTCGAACGTGAGCACCTTCGCGCCGACCAGCACTTCGAGCGCACAACGACGACCGCGCTTCTTGTCGGCGGCCTCGAGCTTGCGTCGCGTCAGCACACCCGCGGCGACCAGGCGCTCGGGCAACGACACACGACCGTCGCTCGCGAGCATCGCGACGTTGCCGTCGCGGAAGAACACCTTCGACTGCCCGTCCTCCGAGCGCAGCGTCAGCGTGCCGGTCCGCGCATGGACCTGGATGTTCTGCAAGAGGTCCGCGAGATCGATGGTTGCGAGATCGCCCGAAACGGTCATGACATCCTCCGCATCCCGTTTCGGCATCGCGCGCGCCACGCGGGTGGACCACTACGGAAAACTCCGCCCTGCCGCCCCTGCTCCGGCGCCGAACCCTCGATGGCGCCGGGAGACCCGATCCGGGACGAACTTGCGCGGCCCGGCGACGCCCACCTACCATCGCCGCGCGCATGCGACCTTCCGAGCGACCCACGACGCCGCTCCTGCTGTCCGTCCTGGCGGCAGGGCTCTTCGCCGCCTCGGCGAGTTCGCAGACGCCTCCCGCGGCGCCGAAGGCGGTGGATCCCGCGCCGAAGGCGATCGAGCCGACACCGCAGGATCGGGCGCGCCCGGCGAACGCCACCGAGCTGTTCCGAGCGATGGCGGCGATGCGCGGCCTCGAAGCGAGGTTCGAGGAGGAGAAGCACCTGCAGCTGCTCGCCGCTCCGCTGCACAGCTCGGGTGCGCTGTACTTCCTGCGGCTCGACCCGCGCGACGCGGGGGAAGGGCGCACCGCCGGCGGCTACCTGACGCGTGTCGTCGAGAAGCCCGAGCCGTCGACCGTGCGGATCTCGCCACGGGAACTGCGTGTGCAGAACCGCGACGGCACCGAAGTCATCGACCTCGAACGCAGCGACAAGGTGCGCACGTTCGTCTCGTCGCTCGTGCAGGTGTTCGCCGGCGACGAGGCGGCGCTGACGAAGGCGTGGTCCGTCGAGTTCGTCACCGATCCGAAGAGCGACAAGACCTGGACGCTGACGCTGTCGCCGCGCGCGGCGCCGCTCGACAAGACCGTGAAGAGCCTGCGCCTCGTCGGCGAGGGGCGCGCGATCGTCCGCGTGGAGATGCTGGAGCCGAACGGCGACCGCACCGTGACGCGCATCGTCGGCGCCGACCCCGACCGGGCCTTCGACGCCGCCGAGCAGAAGAAGCTGTTCGGCATCGAACCGCGATGACCGGCGGCGAACGGCCGCGGCTCCTGCTCGGCGCACTGGTCCTCGCCATCCTGGGCGGGTTCGTCGCGCTGCGATTGCGTGTCACGACCGACATCACGCACTTCCTGCCGCACGGCGAACGCGACTCCGACGTCGATCTCGCGCGCCGCATCGCGACCGGGCCGATGAGCCGCACGATGGTCCTGCTCGTCGACACGAACGACCGCGACGAGGCCGCCGCCGTCAGCAGGACGTTCGAGGCCGAACTGCGCGCGGAGCCGGCGGTCGCGATCGCGGCCGAGTCGATCGAGGGCGGTCCGCCGCCCGGCATCGAGGAGGCGCTGTGGTCGCTGTGGCACCCGCGACGTTTCGCGTTCCTCGCGGCGGAGACCGACGACGGGCAATCGCGGATCGGCGACGCACGCATCACCGCGGCGGTGGCCGAGCTGAAACGTCGCCTCGCTTCGCCGATGTCGGGGCTCGTCTCGCGCGTGGCGCCGAGCGATCCGTTCCTCGTGATGCCGCGACTCTTCGAACGCATGTCCGGCGGCAGCGGCGCCGGGCTCGCGATCGTCGAAGACCGCTTCGTCACGACCGACGGAACCGGAGCCGTGCTCTTCCTCACGACGCGCGCGTCGTCGTCCGACTCGACGGCGCAGCGCCCGGTGCTGCGCGGCGTGCAGGACGCGTTCGCCCGCGTCGTGCAGAAGCACGGCCGGCACCTGCGCCTCCGGCGCAGCGGCGCGAACCGCCACGCGATCGCGGCCGAGGACTCGATGCAGGCGGACATGCAGCGTGTGTCGATCGTGTCGATCGCCGGCCTGCTGTCGCTCTACCTCCTGTTGTTCCGCTCCGTCCGCCCCGCGCTGCTGTCGCTCCCCGTCCTCGGCGCAGGCTTCCTCGCGGGCACCACCTCCTGCCTGCTCGCTTTCGGCGCGATCCACGGGCTCACGCTCGCGTTCGGCGCGTCCCTGCTCGGCGTCGCCGTCGACTACTCCCTGCACTTCTATGCGCACGAGGCGCTGTCGCCCGACCCGCGCGGCCCGCGTTCGACGCTGCGGCGGATCCAGGGCAGCCTCGTGCTGTGCACCGCGACGACGATCGTCGGCTTCGTCGCGCTGCTCGGCTCGACGTTCCCCGGCCTGCGCGAACTGGCTCTCTTCGCGGCCACCGGCCTCGCGGCCTCGCTCGGCGCAACGTGGCTGATCCTGCCGGCCCTCACCCGCGGCGTCCGCGTCACCCGCGTGAGCCGTATCCTCACCGGCGGCCTCGCTGCACTCGAAGACCGCCGCACGCGATCGCGGCTCTGGCTCGTGCTCCCGGCGATCGCGATCCTCGTCGCGACCGCTGTCGGCCTGCCGCGTGCGTCGTGGGACGACAGCGTGCAGAGCCTGAACCGCGTCGATGCGACCTTGAAGGCCGAAGACGACGCCGTGCACGCACGGGTCGCGCGCTTCGAGCAGCGGCGCGTGCTGGTCACCGAGGGCGCAGACGAGAACGCAGCGCTCACGAACTACCGCACCGTGGCGACGGCGCTCGCTGCCGCGAAGGACCGGACCGCGATCGCCGACTTCGGCAACATGGCAGCGCTGCTGCCGAGCCCCGATCTGCAGGCACGGGTCGACGCGGCGGTGCGCGGCGACGCGACGCTGTGGCCGCGCCTTCGCGACGCACTCGTCGCGGCAGGCTTCAAGACGGAGGCTTTCGCCCCGTTCGTGGAGGACCTCGGCAAGCCGGCGCCCGCGCCGCTGTTGCCCCGCGATCTCGACGGCACGCCGCTGCAATCGCTCGTGCGGCCGTTCCGCCTCGACCTGCCCGACGGCACGGCGTGGCTCTCGTTCGTGCAGCGTGCAGAGCCGGAAGCGTTCGCGGCCGCCGGAGCGCTCGGCCCGCAGGCCCTCGGCGAACACACCCGCGTCATCGACATCGAAGCGACCCTGGCCGGCGCTCTCGCACGCTACCGGGGCAGCATGGTCGAACTGCTGCTGCTCGGCACGCTGGCGGTCGTGGTGCTCGTGGCGGCGAAACAGCGGCGCCTGCGCCCGACCCTGCTCGCCTGCGCCCCTCCACTGCTCGCCGCGGCCGGTACGGTCGGCGTGCTCACGCTGGCGGGGGTGCCGATGAACCTGATGAGCCTGATGGCCCTCCTCATGGTCGTCAGCATGGGCGACGACTACGGCATCTTCCTCGTCGACGACGCCGACGCCGAGTCGCGCGACGCGACCCACCTGTCGGTGATCTCGTCCGCGATGTCGACGATCTTCGGCTTCGGCCTGCTCGCGATGTCGGACCAGCCTGCGCTCCGTTCGATCGGTCTCGTCTCGATGGTCGGCGTCGTACTCAGCGTGGTCCTGGCGCTCGCGACCGGCGCGCTGTTCTTGCCGGTCCGCCACGGTGCTTCGCCGGCCCGTTGACCTCGGGCCGAATCCTGCGCTGGCGCTGCACCGACCGGCGCCGCTGCGTATCGTGCGCGCCGTGCGTCCCGCCCGCTGCTTGCCGCTCCTCGCCGTCGCCGTCGCCGCTGCCGCGTGCACGACGACGCGGCGCACGCCGTTCGACGAGATGGAGTATCCGGGCGAATTGCTGCCCGCGCAGGCGGTGCCCGGCGACGTGGTCTGGCAACAACGCGTCACGGCGACCTGGGGACTGGCCGGCGGGGAACCGGGCGAACGCGGCTTCGACGCGGCGATCCAGAAGCAGGGAGACGTGCTGACGGTGCTCGGCCTGTCGCCGATGGGTTCGGTCGGCTTCGCGATGATCCTGCGCGGGACGACGGTCGAGGTGCAGAACCACGCCGACCAGGAGCTGCCGTTCCCCGCGCGATTCGTGCTGCTCGACGTGCAACGCACCTTCTACCCGTGGCTCGGCGCACCGCTGGCGAACGGGCAGCGCACCGGCGTCGTCGGCGTCGAGGAAGTCACCGAGCGATGGGCGAACGGTCGCCTGCTCCATCGCACGTTCACCCGCCGCGACGGCAAACCCGCGGGCACGATCGCGGTGACGTACGACTGGCGCGACGACGACGCACGCGACCGGCTCGCGCCCTCGCGCACCGTGCTCGACAACGGCTGGTTCGGTTACCGCCTCGCGGTCGACACGCACCGAGAGACGAAGCTCGGTCCGTCCCGCTGATGGCCATCCGCGTCCACGTCGCCGGCCGCGGCGCGATCACCGGCTTCGGCCCGGGCCACCGCCGGTTCGTCGACGCGATCTTCGCCGGCGAGACGGCGATCCGGACGCGCGCGCGCACTGCTGCGTTCGCGGTCCCGACGAACGTCGCGGCCGAAGTGCCCGGCGATGCACTGCCGCCGGGCCTCGCCGGGCGCGACCACGCCTTCTGGTTCGCGATCACCGCCGCCCACGAAGCGCTCACCGAAGCGCGCGAACCGCCGCACGACCGCACGATGCTCGTGCTCGCGTCGACGAAGGGCGACCTGTCTGGCGTCGACGGCGCCGGCGACGGCCTCGGGCAGCCGTGGCGGCTCGGGGCGCGGCTCGCGCACGAACTCGGCATCGGTGGCGACGTGGTGAACGTGTCGTGCGCGTGCGCGTCCGGCCTCGTGGCGCTCGCCACGGCCGCACGCCGGATCGCGGCCGGCGAAGCCGAGCGCGCCCTCGTCGTCGGCGTCGACGCGCTGCACGCGTTCGTGATGGCCGGATTCGGTTCACTCAACGCCCTCGACCGCGAACCCTGCCGGCCGTTCGATCGAGCGCGCCGCGGAGTGACCCTCGGCGAGGGTGCGGGCGCGATCCTGTTGTCGCGCCATGCGCACGAGTCGATCGGCGCCGCCATCGTCGGACACGGCGGCGCCAACGACGCGTGCCACGTCACCGGCCCCGACCGCCAGGGCGCGGGCATCGCTCTCGCCGCCGCGCGTGCGCTCGCGAACGCGGGGCTCACGACACACGACGTCGACGTGCTGCACCTGCACGGCACCGCGACCGAGGCGAACGACGCGACCGAGGCGACGGGCCTCGCGCGCCTGTTCGGTGGCCGCACGCCGCCGGCCTTCGGGACGAAGGCGCAGACCGGTCACACGCTCGGCGCAGCGGGCGTTCTCGAGGCCATCGCCGCCATCGAGTCGCTGCAACGCGGCGAAGCGGCCGCGAACGTCGCACTCGCAGACCCGGACGTCGACGCGGGTCTCGACCTCGTCCGCGCGCCGCATCGCCTGCCGCGGGCGAAGACCGCGCTCAAGGTCGCGAGCGGGTTCGGCGGCGTGCAGGCCGCGGTGGTGCTCCAGTCATGACGCCTCCCGTCGTCGTGGCCGCCGTCGGCGTCGTCGACGAGATCGGCATCGCGGGGAGCAGCGGTGTGCGCGTGTCCTGGGGCGATCTCGGCATCGCCGCACCCGGCGACGGCCGCACGTTCCGCGCCGCCTTCGGTCGCAGTGACGAGACGTTCCGCCGGCTCGACGTTGCGTCCCGCACGCTCGTGCTCGCGTGCGAAGCGCTCGCGCTGCCGGCCGTGCTGGCGCCTGACCGACGCGACGAGACGGCACTGGTCGTCGAGACGACGGCCGGTTGCCTCGACGCGGATCTGCAGTTCGCCGCGAGCCTCGCCGCGGCGATGCACGACGCGCCGATCTTCCCGTACACGTTGCCGAGCACGTGCCTCGGGGAAGTGGCGCTGCGGCACGGCCTGCGCGGCATCAGCACCTGCCTGTCGGTCGCACCAGCCTCCCGCGGGGCGGCGCTCGCCGAGGCGACCCGCCTCCTGACGAACGACGAGGCGCCCGCGGTCGTCGTCGCGAGCGTCGACGTGCTCGTCCGTCCGGATGCGCCGGCCCCGCGCGAGTGCCGGGCCGTGGCCGCGCTGCTGACGACCTCGGCGTCGGGATCGCGCGCCGTGGCGATCGCGCCGCTCGCCTGGTCGTCGCTGCTCGAAGCCGCGCGCTGATCGGCGCGGCGGCGTCAGCGCACTTCGAAGTGGTACGACCCGCCGCCGACCTGCACCTCGCAACCGCTCGCGTCGACGCCGACGACGTGCACGGCGCCGGCGGGCGGGCGGACGCGCCCGCGATCGACGAGCAGGTCGCCGCTCTCGGTCACCGACGCGTCGGGCCGCCCGAGCATCGGCACGACGATCGTCGCGTTCGTGTTCGCGGGAACGTCGACGTCGAGCGCCACCGTCGCTCCGCTTCGCCGCCACGACACACCGATGCGTCCGCGCACCGAGTCGAAGTGGCCGCGCGCCCACGTGAGATCGCCGACGACGGACGGCTTCACGACGATGTCGCGCCAGGCCACCGAACCCGGCGCCTGACGGATGCCGAGCAGCGAGCGACGGAACCAGGCGCTCACCGCGGAGTACATCGCGTGGTTGCGCGACCATCCGTCGATGCGACTCCAGTGCTCCCACAGCGTCGTGGCCCCCTGGTCGAGCATGTAGCCGTACCCGGGGAACTCGCGGGAACGCACCATGCCGAGCACGAGGTCGTCGCGCCCGGCGTCGCTCAGCACTTCGAACATGTCGCCCGTCGCGAACATGCCCGTCGACAGGCGGCCGTGTTTCGCCTGGATCTCGTCGAGAAGCACGCCGAACGCCTTCTCGCGCAGTTCGGGCGGAACGAGCCCGTGGCGCAGCGACGTCGCCTGGCTCGTCTGCGTACGCACGAACACCTGCCCGGTCGCCGGCTCCACCTGGCGCGCGAACGCGGCTTCGATCGCGCGCGCGAGCGCCTCGAACTCACGCACGTCGTCGGCCCGGCCGAGCACGTTCGCGAGGTCGACGAGGATCGAGACCATGCGGTGGTACGCGACGGTCGCCATCAACGGCGAGGGGTTGAAGCCGATGTTGCCGTGATCGCCGAAGCACGCGACCGCGAGATTCTCGGGGGAGCGATCGCGGCAGAAGCTCACGAGCCGCCGCACCGTCTCGTACTGCTCTTCGACGAGCCGTCGGTCGCCGTACTCGGTCCAAGCACGGTGCACGAGGTACGGATGCGCGAGCATCCAGCCGAGCGGTCCGGTGTCCGGCGTGAGACCGCTCTCGTTGACGCCGACATCCGGCGCACATTCGGGCAGGCCGCCGTCGGGCCGCGCGTCGCGCGCGAAGTCCTCGACCGCCTTCCGGTGCATCGTCGCCATGTCGAAGACGGCCTGGTACGCGGTGGCCGAGGCGACCATGTCGCCGCCGTAGCCGAAGCGCTCGCGCGCCGGGCAGTCGGACAGCACCGACGACGCATTGCTGAGCAGCGTCCGCACGACGACTTCGTCGATGCGGTTGCACAGTGGATCGGAGCACTCGAACGAGGAGACGCGCCGCAGGTCCGCATGCCAGACGAGACCCTCGATGTCGCCCGCGGCGAGAGCGTCGGGCAGACCGGTGACCTCGACGTAGCGGAAGCCGTGGCACGTGAAGCGCGGCTCGAACACTTCGCGGCCGCCGCCGCGGCAGACGTACGTGTCCTCCTGCAGAGCAACGGGAGGCGCGCCGGGACCGCCCTTGCCGGGTTCGTTCACCTGCGCCGCGACCGTCGAGGTCGGATCGATCGTGCCGTCGGGCCGCAGCTCTTCGGCGTAACGCAGCACGACCGCCGTGCCGGCCGGTGCCGTCACCGCGAGCCGAACCGCGCCGGCGAAGTTCTCGCCGAAGTCGACGACCTGCATGCCAGGCAGCGGGCTGGTCACCGCGACCGCTTGCACCGTTCGTGACTGCCGCACGGGCGGGATCGGCAGGCAGCGCAGTTCGCCGCCAGGCGCCGCGACGACGTCGGCCCGCCGCCACGCGCGGTCGTCGAAGCCGGGGTCGTCCCATCCGTCGGGCCACGCCGCTGCAGCGAAGCGTTCGCCGAGATAGACGTTGTCGCGCAGCACGGGGCCCGGCGCCGTCCGCCACGAACGATCCGACACGACACGCACGATCCGTCCGTCGCGCTGCACGACCTCGAGCACGCACCACAGCTTCGGCTGCCCGCACGCGAGCGTCGTGCGCAGGTCGAGACGCCCCCACAGCCTCAGCGGCAGCGGGTCGTACCAGCCGCGGCCGAGCATGACGCCCAGAGCGTTCTCGCCGTCGTGCACGAACGACGTCACGTCGTGGACGACGTACGGAACGACGGTCGAGTAGCGGGTCCACGCCGGCTGGAGGAGTTCGTCGCCGACGCGCCGGCCGTTCAACCGCGCCTCGTGGAAGCCGAGACCGCAGACGTATAGGCGGGCGCGCAGCGGCTCACCGTCGATGCGGAACGTGCGGCGGAGCAGCGGTGCGGGCCGGTCGCGGTAGTGGTCCTCGGCGCGCGTCGGAGCCTCCTGACCGTCGCCTATCCAGAGCGCGGCTCGATCGTTGGAGCGAAGGAGTCCGGTCTCGAACCACGTCGGCGTCGCGGACGCCGATTCCGCGCCCTCGGCGTTCCACGTGCGCACCGTCCACCAGTAGCGCGTGGCGCTCGCGAGCCGCGGCCCGCCCCACACGACGTGCAGGCTCTCGTCGCTCCCGACGCGGCCGGAGTCCCACACGTCGGGCTTCTCGTCGGCGAGCAGAGCAGGCGCGGTGGCCACCAGGATCCGGAACGCCGTCTGGCGGGCGCTGCGCGCCGCATCGACGAACCGCCACGACAGCCGCGGGTTCTCGACGTCGACGCCCAGCGGGGTCGAGACGTACTCGCAGCGCAGGTCGGTCGGCGGTTCGCCGAGCGACGAACTCCAGGGGAACGAGCACGCCGCAGCCAGCACGGCGAACGGCAGGAGCGACGACTTCCTCATCGGCGGGGCACCGCGGCGAGCGGCCGTCCATCGGCGTCGATGTCGCGATCGACCGCCGCGAGGCACCGCGCGAGATGCGGATCGCCGTCGCGGCGCAACAGACCGAGCGTCACCGTCGCGAGCTGCGCGAGGACTTCGTCGATGAGCTCGGTGGCGACGCCGTAGAACAGGAAGTTGATCGGCGCGAGATCGCCGAGAGCGAGCAGCGTCCGCGTGCGACCCGACGCAAAGCGGAACGTCCAGCGATGGCCGTACACGCGCGCCGTGCGAGGGTCGAGCAGTTCGCCGACGCCGATCGCGACCGCTTCGCCGCCGATCGTCGGAGCCTCTTCGCGAAGTTTGCCGCCGAACCACGACATCACGTCGCGGAACTCGACCTTCTTCGTCGATCCGCTCGCGAGCACGAGCGCGGACTTCGTGCCGTGCAGGAGCCAGCGTTCGACGTCCGCACCCTGCACGACGCTCTGGCCCGTGACGCCGGTCACGAGATCCACGTCGAGCCACGCATCGCCGACGCCCGCCAGAGTGAGCGCCTCGGGAACGCCGGTGCCCCGTCCCCGCCCGGCCTCGAGGTCGACGCCCAGCACCCGCTGCTCGTCGATGCGGGGCAGGAGCGCGCGACAGAGTTCCGAGCCGATCGCGCCGCGCGAGCCGAGAACGAGGCAGGTGCGCCGCGCCAGGATGCGACCGTCGGCGTTCAGCACGGTCTCGACGGCGTTCAGGATCGACGCGGCGACCTCGCGCGACTCGACCTCGCGCTTCAGCCGCGAGATCGCGATCGAGAACGAGGGCAGCGCGAGCCGTCCGTGTGCACGCTCGACCTCGACGAGCCGGTCGAAGCCGTTGCGGGTGTGCTCGACGGTGCCGTGCAGCCGCCCCGCGAAGACGCTCTCCGCGGGACGCTCGTCGGCGCACGCGTGGCCGAGCGCCGCGGCGAACGCGCGCACGCTGTCACCGCGCAGCATCGCGTCCTGCACGACGGGACCGAGGTAACCGCCGTCCTCGACGAGCAGCATGCGCTGCCCTGCGCGTTCGGCGCGGTCGATCTGCGCGAGAAAGGGAACGACGGCCGCGGCCCGCATCGCCGTCACGTAGGCATGGTCGTTGCCGGCGAGCGCACGTTCGATCGCAGGGGCCTCGTCGAGGCGCGAATACGCGTGCGAAGGGCGATAGCGGCCCTCGACACGATCGGCCGCCGGAACGTGCACGAGCGCCAGCGCGCGGAACTCGTCGGGCGGCAGGTCGAGCACGGCGTCGAGGTAACTCGCCGGTGGCTCGCCCGCGTACGACACGAACAAGCAGCAGAGGTCGCGGCACCCGAGGGCACGCAGGGCACCGATCAGCCCGACGACCTCGGCCGTCATGTGGTGCACCAGGAAGACCGGCGTCGCGCGCAACGGCGCGTCGGCGTTCGCATCGACCACCGCCCGCAGCGCGGGCATGCGCTGCAGGAACGCGTCGACGTCGGGACACTCACGGCGCTGACCGATCGACAGCTCGAGCACACGTCCGAGCTGCGCCAGGTCGAGGAACACCGGGATCGCTCCGGTGTCGATCCGCACGACCTCGCGGGCCGCGAGCAGGCGGCGCACGTTCTGGTCCTCGAGCGCGAGCAGCACGCGCTTCACCCGATCGGTGATCTCGGACGGCGCGCTGTCGATGAGCATCGACACGGCGCTCTCCGGCCACTGGATCGACACCCGCTGGATCGCGGAGAGACCCGCCTGGTCGAACTGGCGGAAGAGATGGCTGTGCGGACTCCGGCTCTCGACGAACGAACGGCGGCCGCGTTCGGCCTCGCGGCGCAGTGCCTCCGCCCACGTCTCCGCGATGCGGGTCGAACCGGCGATGAAGTGGCGGTCCTCCGCGTCCGCGACCGGCACGTGCGCGATGCGGGCGATGTCGATGCATCCGACCGCACCGCAGTCGACCGTGAGCCGCAGACCGGCGGCGGCGGCGGCGCTCGACGGCAGGTGTTCGAGCACGACGCGGCGTCGGCCGTTCGTGCCGCTGAACTCCGCGACGAGCGCCCGCGACGACGACCGATCGGCCGGCAGGAGCGCATCGCGATAGCGCTGCCGCTGCAGGCTGCCCAGCACTGCGCGCAGGTGCATCTCGAGGAGGTCGGGCCGAGCCACGAACTCGGCGACCAGCGCCGGTTGCACCACGAGGTGAACGACCTCGATGCCGAACACCTCGACCAGTTCGGGCGTCTCGCGTGCGCGGAGGCGGCGTTCGATCGCTGCGTCGGGGCGCTCGCTGCGGGCGCGCACACCGATCATCTCGGCGAGCGCACGCGACAACACCGACAGGCCGTGCATGACGGCGAGCGAACCGACGGCGAGGACCCAGGTGCCGTCGTGGCGTTCGAGCGGCGGGCCGATCGAGGTTTCGAGGCGGGCAGGGGCGTCGTTCATGGCCGCCCTCCGTCCGAATCCTCGTGCTCCACCACCGCCTTGATGCATGCGCGCGAACCGGCGACGGCGAACGCGCGCGCGAGGTCGGCCGCGGCGAAGCGATGCGTGACGAGCCGTTCGCCGATGCGTCGCAGATCCGCGTCCGCCGCGAGCAGTTCCAGCGCACGACGGAAGTCGCCGCAGCGCGAACTCGACAACACGAGGCCGCGCGCGACAACGGCCTGCAGCAGTTCCGAACCGGCGACCTCCGCCGTGGGCGTCACCAGGACGGTGCCGCGCGGCCTCACCAGCGACCGCTCGTCGCCCGCACGGGGCCTGATCGCCGCGTCGACCTCGGCGGCGTTCCCCGCCACGGCGACGGTGGCGCGCGGCAGACCCGTGGTCTCGCGGTCGAACTCCACGGCAAGGGCCGCCGCATCGCGTCCGGCGCGGACGTCCGCGGTCGCGGCGAGCCACGCGGGCGGCGGCGATGCGGCGAGCCACGCGATGCGCGGGCGCCCGCCGATCGCGAGCTGCTGCCACTCGGACGCACCGGGCGCGGGCGGCCGATCCGGGAAGCGCGCGATCGAGAGTTCGTCGACGACGAGCGCCGTGAGGTTCGCGAGCCCGCACGACACGCGACCGTGCGTCGACTTCAGGTGGACTTCACGGCGCGCGATGCGCACCGCGGTCGGGAGGCCCTCGGGGTTGCCCGTCGTGTCGATCACGACGTCGCACGACGCCTCGGGCACGCCACCGGCGGCGAGCACGTGCACTTCGTCCGCGCCGCAGGCCGTCGCGAGTTCGCGCAACGACGGATCGCGCACGAAGGCCACGACGGAGAAGTCCGCGCCCGCGCGGCGGCGCTCCGCACGCACACCGGCCAGCGCCGCGACGACGAGCATGCCGAGGCGGCGCGGTCCGAGCACGGCGATGCGGTCACCTGCGCGCGGAGCGATCGAATCGACGGCGTGCAACGCAGCGGCGAAGGGCTCGACGAGCACCGCAGCGGTGTCCGGCACCACGTCCGGCACTTCGAGGCACGCGTCGACCGGCGCGAGCAGCCAGGGACCGAAGCCGCCCGGCAGGCCGTGGATGCCGAGCGTCAGTCGATCGGGGCAGTGTGTGTGCAGCCCGGCGCGGCAGAACGCACACTCGGCGACGCCGCGAGCGTGGTGGGACGCGTTGATCTCCACCACGTACCGGCGACCGGCGTCGTCGCGCGCGATCACTTCGTGGCCGGTGACCTGCGGCAGCGGGAACGGCAGGTGGTGCCGGGCGAGATCGGTCGAACAGACACCGCACTGACGCGTCCGCAACAGCCGGTAGCCGGGGCCGAGTTCGAGCACGACCGCGCCGTCGCGCTGCACCGTCCAGCCGCGGTCGTTGCCGCGCAGCCGATAGTGCGCCGGCACGAACGTCGTGTCCTGCCGGTAGTCCAGGGCGTCGAACTCCACGGTGGTCATCCGATCTCTCCCGGGCCGTTGCCGATGCGGAGGACGTCGAACGCCGGGTGCACACCGAAGCGCGCCTCGAACGCCTCGCCGACGCGGCGGCCGACCGACGCCGACGAACCGGGGCGCAGCAGCGCGATCGCACATCCGCCGAAACCGGCGCCGGTGAGCCGCGCGCCGAAAACGCCGTCGCACCCGCGCGCCGCGTCCGTGATGACGTCGAGTTCGTCGCAGCTCACGTCGAAGTCCGCGGCCGTCGAGCGATGGCTCGCGTCGAGCTGGGCACCGAGCGTCGCGTAGTCGTGGCGACGCAACGCGGCGACCGCGAACGCCGTGCGTTCCATCTCGGTGACGACGTGGCGCGCACGACGGAACGACACTTCGTCCATGGCTTCGCGGCTCGATTCGAGTTCGGCCAGCGAATACGAGGCGAGGTGCGGCAGGTCGCGAACGTGCGTGCGCAGGATCTCGTGGGCGGTCGCACACTGGGCGACCCGCTCGTTGAAGCCGCTCTTGGCCAGGTGCCGCGGCTTCTTCGTGTCCATCACGAGCACTTCGCAGGCCTGCGGATCGAAGGGCACGTGCTCCCACCGCGGCCCCGCACAGCGCAGCAACAGCACCTGGCCGGCCCGCCCGAGCGCCGACGCGAACTGGTCCATGATGCCGCAGCGGACGCCGACGAACCCCGTCTCCGCGCGGTGCGCGATCAAGGCGAGCTGCTGGCGATCCAGCCGGGTGTCGTGCAGTGCGTCGAGCGCGAGCGCGGTGACCACTTCGATCGCCGCGGACGACGACAGGCCGGAAGCCATCGGCACGTCGCCGCCGAAGACGACGTCCATGCCCTTCGTGACACCGGTGCGTTGCTGGAAGCCGTGCCACACGCCGATGGGATACGCCGCCCACCCCCACTCCGAACGCATGCGCCGGCCCACCGCCGCGACGTCGAGGTCCACGGCGAGCTGCTGGTCCAGGCTGCGCAGCCGCAGGCGACCGTCGGCGCGCGCAACCGCCGCTGCGTAGATGCCCCGGTCGACCGCCATCGGGAGCACGTCACCGCCGTTGTAGTCGAGGTGCGCACCGACCAGGTTGATGCGCCCGGGTGCGAAGAAGCATCGCGGCAGCGCCCCGCCGAACTCACCGCGAAAGCGCCCGACGACGGCATCGAGCAGGGCGGGTCGCGTGGGGACGGACATGGACGAACCATCGAACTGGTGCGCAGCGTCCCGCGCAAGCCATGCCATCGCCCGATGCGGGCGCGGCTCGTTCCGGGAATGCCCGCGTAACGGCGTCGTGCGGGCGGGCTATACCTTGGGTGCGTATGCCGAAGCTCTCGCTGACGACGATCACCGCCTTCCTGCTGCCGTTCTCCGTCGCCGTCGCGCAGGACACTCCCGCGCAGGAAACTCCCGCGCCATCGGCGGCAGCCCCCGCCCAGGCGCCGCACCACGTCGTTCGCCGTTTCCCGCAGGACCGCGACGTCACGATCGCGATCGTCGGCACGCGCGCGCTCTCGCTCGGCGATCTCGTCGATCACATCGACGCGAAGCACTACCCGGGCTTCCGCAAGGCCATGGAGACGCGGCCCGAGTTCCAGCGCATGCTGCAGTCCGACCTGATCGCGCCATGGGTGCGCCAGTTCGTGGACATCGAGGCGCTCCGGCAGACGGCGAAGCAGAAGGTCGACGAAGAGAAGCTGATCGCCGCGCAGAGTGCCGCGCTGAAGAACATGTTCCAGGGCTGGCTCGACTCCTACATCAACGAAGCCCGGTCGAAGGGTCGCCCCGACCCGTCGCAGCGCACGGTGAACGTGCTGCTCTCGGACTTCCAGCTCCGCAACGGCCTCGCGGCGGAGATGCAGGGCTGGCTCGACTACCTGGAGCCCGACGACTACTCGCGCGGCCAGTTGCAGAAGTTCTTCACGGAGCACGCGCGCTACTTCGGTGGCCGCGTGAACATCCGGCACATCCTCGTGCAGAACCGCGACGCCGGCACGGGCATCCTGCTGACGGAGGAGGGTGTCGCCCGCGCCGCCGCCCGGCTGGCCGACATCAAGGGCCGCCTGCTCAGGGACGGTTCCAACTTCGAGGAACTCGCCCGTCTCTACTCCGACGACACGAAGACGGCCCAGCAGGGCGGTGAGTTGAAGGGCATCCTGCGTTTCGACGATCGTCTGCCCGCGCCGCTCTGCCGCGCGGCGTGGATGCTCGAGGACGGCCAGATGAGCGACGTCGTCGAGACGCAGTACGGCTGGCACCTCGTGAAGCGCGTCGACTTCGACCAGAACATGTTCATCCTCTTCACCGACGACGCGATCCCGACGATCCGCGACGTGATGCACCGAGCCAGGCAGGAAGAGCGGCTCTTCGCGGCGCGCCACGACACCGAGCGGCAGCTGATGCTCTGAACGACGCGGTCCCGTCAGCCGGCGCGCACCGACCACCACACGAGCAACCACGTCGGGTTGAGCACGGACCACAGCACGGCCCACCGCCGGAACGGCTGCTTCACGGTCTTGTGGCGGAACCACGACATCGCGAGCCACGCGCCCAGGAGGCCGCCGAGCCCGATGCACCACAACAGCGTCCGCTCCGGCACGCGCCGGCCTTCACCGCGACTGCGCCACTTGTCGAAGCCGTAGAGCAGCAGCGTCACGACGTTGCCGACGATCCACAGCGACCAGAGCAGTTGCAGCATCGCCGCGATGATGCACGCGCCGTTCGCGGGTGACAACGCAGCGCACTAGACTCCGCGCTCCCCATGCAGGTCACCGCGCAAGACGTCGCCAGCGCCTTCCTCGCGATCCAGAATCACGTGCAGCGGACACCGACGGTCGCGGCGCCGCGACTCGGGGAGATGCTGGGATGTCGGCTGTTCCTGAAGCTCGAGAACCTGCAGTTCACCGGCTCGTTCAAGGACCGCGGGAGTTGCCTCAAGCTCCAGCGACTCGCGCAGGCGAACGATCCGCCGGCAGGCGTGGTCGCCGCGTCGGCCGGCAACCACGCCCAGGGCGTCGCGTACCACGCGCGCCGGCTCGGCCTTCCCGCGGCGATCGTGATGCCGCAGACGACGCCGTTCTCGAAGGTCGAGCGCACGGAGGCTCTCGGCGCCGAAGTGCTGCTGCGCGGCGAGTCGGTGGCCGAGTCGACGACGTACGCCCAGGAACTCGCGCGGCAGCGCAACTTCGCGTTCGTGCACCCGTACGACGATCCGGTCGTCGTCGCGGGCCAGGGCACGGTCGCGCTCGAGATGCTCGAGGACCGCCCCGAGATCGACACGCTCGTCGTGCCGATCGGCGGCGGCGGCCTCTGCAGCGGGATGGCGATCTGGGGCAAGCACGTGAAGCCGGCGATGCGCGTCTACGGCGTGCAGACCGAGATGTGCCCGTCGATGCGAGCGGCGATCCGCGGCGAACCGATGCCCGCGTTGCGAACGCACACGCTGGCGGACGGCATCGCGGTGAAGACGCCCGGCGTGGTGACGCAGGAGATCCTGAAGGCGCTCGTCGACGACGTCCTGCTCGTCGACGAGGTCGACATCGAGACCGCGGTGCAGACCCTGATCGCGCAGCAGAAGGTCGTCGCGGAGGGCGCCGGTGCGGCGGGTTTCGCGGCGCTGCAGAAGCACGCCGGGTTCTTCCGCGATCGCACCGTCGGCGTCGTGATCTGCGGCGGCAACATCGATCGGCGCATGCTGTCGACGGTGCTGCTGCGCGGGCTGAAGCGCGACGGCAAGGTCGCGAAGCTGCGCATATCCATCCACGACGTTCCGGGCGTGCTCGCCCGCGTGACGCAGATGATCGGTGCCGCGGGCGCCGACATCATCGACATCGAGCACCAGCGGCTGTTCAACAACCTGGCACCGCGCCAGGCCGAACTGGACGTCGTGATGGAGACGCGCGGCAAGGCGCACGTCGACCAGATCCTTCTGACCCTCGAAGCGGCGGGCTTCCCGGCGCACGCGCTCTAGGCGCTGCCGTCGCGATCCGTACGGTGAGGATCCATCCGACAAGACCCGTTCTCGAGTCCACGACCGCTACTCACCGGGCGAACGAACACGCCGAAAGCCTGCCGAACGCGGTGCGCAAGGAGCAGGGCGCGTGGTTCACGCCGACGGCGCTCGCGATGCCGACCGCGGCCCGCGCCCTGGAGCCGCTGCTCGCAAAAGGCGAACCGGCGCGCCTGCGCATCGTCGATCCCGCGGTCGGCGGCGGCGTATTCCTCGTCGCGGCACTGCGAACGTTGGTCGCGGCCGGCCTGAGACCGCGGGCCGCCGCGAAGTGCGTCCTCGGCATCGACTGCGACGCGAAGGCGGCTGCGCTGGCGGCGAGTGCGGTGCACGAAGCGTGCGGCGACGGTGTCGCCCTGACCGACGTAGCGACGCGAGTCCGCGCCGGCGATGGCCTGCTGGAGCTGGAGCCCGCGACGTTCGATGCGGTGCTGACGAACCCGCCGTGGGAGACGCTGCAGGCCGGGCCGCACGCGAAGGCGCGCGTCGAGAGGCTCCGTCCGCTCTTCCGCCACCAGGGCCGCGGCAAGCTGTTCACATACCGCCTGTTCGTGGAGCGCGCGCTGCAGCTGCTGCGGCCGGGCGGCCGCTTCGGCCTGATCGTGCCGGCGAGCCTGTGGTTCGACCGCGATGCCGAACCGCTGCGCCGCCTCCTTCTCGACGAGTGCGAGTGGGAATGGTTGTTCGGATTCGAGAACCGCGAGCGCGTCTTCGCGATCGACAGTCGCTACCGCTTCGGTGTGATCGTCGGGACGAAGGGCGGTCGCACGGACGCAGTGAAGGTCGCATTCGCACGAACGGCCGTCGCCGACTGGGCACACTCCGATCCGCGAAGCGCGACGTACGCCCGCGACGAGCTGCGCGCGCTGAGTCCGACCTCGGGGGCATTCGTCGAAATCGAGGACCGTCGCGATCTCGACCTGCTCCGCCGCATGCAGGGCACCGGCACCCCGCTCGTCGGCAACGGCGCCGCGTTCTCGTGGCGACAGGGCGACTTCAACATGACCGCCGATCGCGCGAACTTCGTCGAACGCGAACACGCCATCGCGCGCGGCTACCGGCCGGGCGCCGACGGCGCGTGGAGCAACGGCCGCGACCACGCCCTGCTGCCGCTGCTGCAAGGCGCGATGATCGGCGATCTGCACCCGAACGCGGCGGTGCACGCGCGGGGCACCGGACACGCGACGACGTGGCGGACGGCGACCCCGGCCGACGGCGTGGTACCGGCGTACTTCGTGCCGGCGGAGCCCTGGCGCGCGACCGCGGCGTCGCGCCCCCGGGCGCGCATCGTGCTGCGCGCCCTCTCGAACGCGACGAACGAGCGCTCGGCGATCGTGTGCCTCGTGCCCGACCGCCCCTGCGGCAACTCGCTCGGAGTGCTGACTCCGCGCGCCGGCGGCGGCCCTCCGCTCCGCGCCATGGCGGCGGCCGCTGCGGCGCTGTCGTCGCTCGCGTTCGATCACGCGCTGCGGCTCCGCCTCGTCGGCACGAACCTCAACCACTTCGTCCTCGCGGACTGCGTGCTGCCCCGCCTCGACGAAACGGACGCCGTCGACCTCGCCCGCGCCGCGCTCCGGCTGTGCGCAATCCTCCCCGACGGCGACACACTGTGGCGCGAGGCGACGGCCGAGGGATGGCTGCCGGACGAAGGACCTGCGACGCGACCGGAAGTCCGCCGCGATCTGGCGACGCGCATCGACCTGATCGCCGGGCGCGCGTTCGGCCTCGACGCCGACGACATCGCGTGGATCGTGCGAGGCTGCGATCGGCCGGCGACCGAGAGCCGAGGCGCAGCGGCATCGCGGGCGCACGGCCGGGGTTTCTGGCGTGTCGACCGCACGCTGCCCCCGCACGAACGGCGCCCGATGCGCTGGCTCGCCGCCGCGAGGCGCTGATCAGCCGGCGTCGCGATCCTGCGCCTACTTCTTCGCTTCGCGGTCGCGCGCTTCGAGCTCGGCGGTGACGTCGACGTCCCACTCGACCGTTTCGCCGTCGACGATCGTACGCGTGATCCGGATCTCCGGCTTGCCGGGTTCCGCGAGGATCGCGGTGTAGGTGTCCGGCGGCACGCTGCCGAACTCGTACCAGCCCGAATCGGCGACCTCGTCCCGGTTCATCAGGCGGCGCATCACGGACAGAGTCGACACTCGGCTCACGACCGCCTTGCCCTGGCCGTCCAGCAGCGAGATCTGCGCGAACGGGATGCGCTTCTTGTCGACGTTCGTCGCGCGCACCCGCAGCGTCGCACCGCGAACCATGCGCAGTGTCACCTCGGTCGATCCGTCCTCGGCGACCTTCACGTCGTTCGCCTTGCCGGCTTCGAGCGCTTCGCTCTCGACGCGAAGGTCGTACACGCCGGGCGTGAGGCCCTTGATCTCGAAGCGGCCGTCCTCGCCGCTGCGGATCGGGCTCGGTTGCGCGGCGATGAGGTCGAGCATCGGGTTGCCCTTCGCCTTCGCCTTCCTGGCGCTCGTTTCGACGTACGCGATCTCCGCGCCGCGAACAGGGTTGCCGGAGCCGTCGACGACGATGCCCGTGATGCGGCCGGCCATCGGCACCGTCACCACGAGTCCCTCGACGTTCGTCACTCCGTCGACCACGACGTTCTCGACCGACGCCTCGCCGTGCACGTCGGCGTCGCCGTCGCCGCCGCCGCCGCGACGCCCGCGGCCCAGCCGGCTGCCGGCGGTCACGCGGTAGGTGCCGGGTGCTATGGAGCGCAGGGTGAACTCGCCCTCGGCGTTGGTTCGCGCCTGCGCGAGCCCGTTCTGCGCGATCAGGCCGATGAGCCCCTCCGCGGCGCCGAGCGAACCCTGATCGCTGCCGAGCGTCACCTGCGTGCCCGAGACCGGGTTGCCGCGCGTGTCGATCACCCGTCCACGGATGGAACTCGTCGGCAGCGACACGTCGAACTGGAAGTCGCGGATGTCCTCCGGGATCTCGACCTCGAACGTCGTCTGCACGGGCTGCCCCTGGAAGCGCGTGACCTGCATCACGTAGTCGCCGGGCTTGATGCCGGGCAGTTCGTAGCGGCCGTCCATGCCGGCGGCGTTCGCGCGGATGCCCATGCCGAGCAGGCCGTCGCGATCCGTGCCGAGCAGCGTGACGAGCGCACGCGGCACGGGCGCCGTGCCTTCTCGGACCACGCCGTACACACGCACACCGTTCTCGCTGTCGTCGTGCACGTCGAGCCGCACGATCTGGCCCTGCTTCACCCCGATCGACTTGAGCCGCATGTTGCTCATCAGCTCGAGTCCGATGTTGTCGGCTCGCTCGTCCATGCGCGACTTGAAGACGACGTAACGACCCGAGGGCAATCCGTCGATGCGGTAGTAGCCCGCCTTGTCCGTCGTCGTGCTGCGCATCGTCCCGGCCTGCAGGCTCACCGCGACCATCAGGGCGTCCGCGAGCGGTCGCTGGCCCAGCCCCGTCACGTTGCCTTCGATGCCGCCGCCGTCGTCGAGGCGGATTTCGATGTCGGGCGTGGGCACACCGGCCTTCACCTCGACGTCCTTCGCGGACGACTTCGCCTTGTCCGGATGCCGCGCGGTGAAGCGGTACTTACCTGGGCTGAGGGCGGCGATGTGGAAGGCGCCCTTGCTGTCGCTGATCGCGCTGCGCTGATTCGTCGCAGACGACAGTGCGAGGAAGTCGAAGTCCTCCGGATCGATGCTGAAGAGTCCGCCGCTGCGCCGCTCGCCCTCGCCGCGCTGACGGTACGCGGTCACCTGCGCGTCGCTGACGGGGTTGCCGGTCGCCTCGTCGAGCACGTGACCGGCGACGGCTTCGCCCCCCTCGACGGCGAACACCAGCACGTCGCTCGTCTGTCCGGGGAGCAAGTCGATCTCCTGGTTGGTCGGATCGATGCAGCCCTCCGCGCGAACCCGCACGCGCACGCGACCCGGCGGGATCCCGCGCAGTTCGAACGTGCCGTCCGCCGCCTGGAACTCGCGCCAGTTCCCGTCGATTCCGCGGTCGAAGCCGCCCTCGAACATCGTCTGGCCCTCGGGCAGTTGCACGGTGCCGGTGCGCATGCCGCGACCGAACGGCGGGCCGCCGCGCTCGTCGCGGTCCCGAGCCTCGCGGCGCGGGCGCTCGCTCCGTTCGCCGGACGCTTCCGCCGGCTGTGCCTTCGGGATCTCGCTTGTGCGGGTGTCGACGCGGAACCGCGCGAGCGGCCGGTCGCCGGCGACGACCCTGCCGCGCACGACCGCGCCGCGCTGGATCTCGACGACCAGGTCGGGCTCGTCGAGCTTCACGCCGAAGCGCACGGCCGTCGTGTAGCCGGCCTTGCCCGCCTGCACGACGACACGTTCGCCGGTGAGTCCCTTGCACTCGAAGCGGCCGTCCGCGTCCGTCGTCGCCTCGACGCGGCGGACCTTCAGCATCATCTTCAGGAACTGCGGATCGTCCGGGCGCTCGAACGGTCGCACCTCGATCGCGGCACCGGCGACCGGCTTCTTCTCGTCGTCGACGACGCGGCCGCGCACGACCGCTCCGTCGGTGAGCTGCAGGACGAGGTCTTCGTAGACACCGCCATCGACGACGGCGAGTTCTTCGATGCGGCTCGGCGCGAGGCCCGGCGCGGCCGCCACGAAGGCGACCCGGCCGGACGCCACGTGCTCGACGCGGAAGCGCCCTTCGGCATCGGTCTCGATGGGCTCCTGCCGACCGTCCGCGGAGAACAGCACGCGGCTGATGTCGAGGTAGACCATCGCGACCGACGCACGCGGCAGCGGCGCACCCTGCGTGTCGAGCACACGACCGGCGACGATCGCGCCCTGATGTCCGCGCAGCGCGACCTCGCTCACCTGCCCGACCCTGACGTCGACGCCGTGCACTTCCTCGAGGGCGATCTCGGTGGCCGAAGCGGAGACCGTGTAGCCGAGGCCCGCCGGCACGCCGGGCAGGTCGAAGCGACCGTCGGGCCCGGTCACCGCGTCGAGCCAGCGGTACTGACGCTCGGTGATCTGGCCGAAGAACGAATTGAGGCCGGGGCGCACGCTGACCGCTGCGCCGGCCACCGGGGCCCCGTCGGCGCCGAGGACGATGCCGCGCACGCGCCCCCCCGGCGACGCCCGCAGTTCGATCCCGTCCCGAATCTCGCCCGTGGCGAGGCGAGCGGTACCCGGAGTGCGCACGAACCAGCCGTCGCTGCGGCCGTCGAGGAACACGCGCCCCTCGGGGAGTCCGACCAGCTCGAACGTGCCGTCCGCATTGCTGACCGTGCGGCCGAGTTCGCGGCGCGGCACCCTCGTCTCGATGAACATGCCCTGCTGCATGAGGCCGCGGAACCGCGCGAGCAGGGGCTCGATCGACGGCTCGTCCTTGACCGCGATCACCTCGATACCACCGAGCGGCTGTCCGGTCGCGACGTCGAGCACGATCCCCCGGACGCCGGTCTCCGGCCGGCCGACCTCGCCGCGCAGACGATCCGCGGCGGTCGTTTCCGGAGCGTCGGCCGAGGTCTTCGCGACAAGCGCGCCTTCGACCGGTGCAACCGGCCCGTCACCGGCGATCGGCGCACCGGGCGAGGGCGCGACACCGGGGTCGGTGTGGCCCCACCAGAGGAACGCGAGAATCGCGGCTACGAGAACGACGGCGGCTGCCAGGAGAGCGGTGGCGCGATTCTGCATGGGCACGGGCACCGCCGCGGCGGCGCGAGAGTTGGCGATTCGTGGCCGGTCGGGGACGCGGTTCTGTCGACGGCAAGAGTCGGTGATTGACGACGGCGACGGCGCCCCGGAGTCTTCCGCGCCGACAGCCCCGACCATGCAACGCCCCGAAGCCCAGGAGATCGTGACTCTGCTCTACCGCGGGATGCTCGGGCGGGAGCCCGACGCGGAGGGATTCGCGAAGAACGTGGATGCGCTCGTCGCGGGCCATTCGGTGGTTGCGCTCATCCGCAGCTTCGTGCAGTCGCCGGAGCTGGCCGACAAGCAGCGCCTGCTGCGACCGAACCTGACCGGGTTCCCGGCTTTCGCGGACAAGGACATCTTCGCGGCCCCCGACGTCGTGGATGCACTCTTCACCAAGACCGCGACCTACTGGCGGAACACGGCGTCGAAGCCGGAGGAGATCTACTGGAGCGTGCTGACGGAGAAGAACTGGAACCGCGCGCTCACCACCGCCGACCGACGTGAGTTCGTGCGCACCGGCGCCGCGTACGCAGACCGCGTGCTCGGGGAGTTCGTTCGCCGCACGGGTCGTCCGACCGCCGGCCTGTGCTGCCTGGACTTCGGCTGCGGCGTGGGCCGCCTCGCGATCAACTTCGCGTCGCGCGTCGCGGAAGTGAGGGCCGTCGACTTCAGCTCGGCGCACCTGGCCGAGCTGCGGGCGAACGCCGACCTGCACGGGTGCGCCGACAAGATCTCGACGTGGCTCCTCCAGATGCCGGCGGACCTCGACAAGGTCCCGCGTGCGGACCTCGTCTACTCGCTCGTCGCGCTGCAGCACAACACGCCGACGGTGATCGCCAGCGTCATGGAGTCGCTGCTGCGCCACCTGGAGCCCGGCGGCCTCGCGTTCCTGCACGTCACCCTCGCCAAGGCTGGCTACAGCGGCTTCACCATCGACGGCTATTTGCGCGATCCCGCCGCCGGCACGACGATGGAGGTGCACTTCCTGCCGCGGACGAACATCGAACAGGTCGCGCAACGCGCCGGATGCGAGATCCTCGCGAGCAACTGCGTGGGCGGAAACTACTACGCCTACTCCGAGGAGCTGATCTTCCGGCGCCGCGACGGCGCGTGAGCCGCGGCGATCAGGCCTGCACGACGGGGAGTTCGATCGCGAACACGGTTCGCCCCGCGACGGATTCGACGAGACGGATCGAGCCGCCGTGCGCCTCGACGAGGCGGCGACAGATCGCGAGACCGAGCCCGGTGCCCGACGACTTGGTCGTGAAGTAGGGCTCGAAGAGCCTGGCTCGAACGGCGTCGGGCACGCCAGGACCGTCGTCGCGCACCGCGACGACGACGCGGTCGCCGACGACGGCCGACGCGATCGTGACGACGACACCCGCGGGAGCGGCCTCGACGGCGTTCTGCACGAGGTTCACGAACACGCGCGCCATCGCGTTGCCGTCGATCGCGACGCGGGCGTCGGACGCACCGGCGGTGAAGGAGATCGCCACGGGCTTGCCGGCGAACAGTCCGACACACTGCTCCCGGAGCTGTGCGAGCCACGAGTCGAGTGCGACCACGCTGCGCGCCGCGGGGGCGACGCCGGCGAACGCGCGGAAGTCGCCGGCGATCCGGTCGAGCGCCTGCGTCTGCTCGAGCACGGTCCGTGCGAGACGATCGGCGACGACCTCGGCACGCGGATCGTTGTCGGCGCGTGCTCGCTGCAGCATTTGCGCGGCGAGCCGCATCGGCTGCAGCGGGTTCTTCACTTCGTGCGCGACCTGTCGCGCCATCTCGG
>CAZIFB010000024.1:0-70268 GCA_964538915.1 uncultured candidatus Brocadiaceae bacterium
TCCGCGATGATGCGGTTGTAGCGGTCGCGCAGCTTCAGGATCTCCTTCGCCGTGATGTCGAGATCGCTCGCGGTGCCGCGGCCCATCGTCGACGGCTGGTGGATCATGAAGCGGCTCTCCGAGAGGCAGAAGCGGCGCTTCTTGTCGGCGGCGAGGTGGATCAGGATGCCCGCCGAGGCGCACAGGCCGTTCACCACGGTGATCACCGGCGGCTTGATGAAGCGCAGCAGGTCGTAGATCGCGAACCCGGCGTCGGCGCTGCCACCCGGTGAGTTGATGAACACCGTGATCGGCTTCTTCGCGTCCTTCTGCTCCATCGCGAGGCAGCGGATCGTCGCCTCCTTGAGCATCTTGTCGTCGACCGGTCCGCTGAAGAGCAGCGTGCGCGCGTCGAGCAGCGCCTTCTCGTAGGGGCCGGCACCGCCGCCGCGCTCCTTGTCGCCGTGGTCGCAGGGGCCATCGTGGTCGTCGTCGTCGTCGTCGTCGTCGGGGCGGAGACGGCGGGGATCCAGGTCGAATGGGTTCGGCATCGTGCGTGTTTCCGGTCGTGGTCGGGGGAGTCCCCGGCTGCGTTCCTTTCGGGTTTCCGGCGCTTCGAGTTGAGCGCCAACCGCCGTTCGCAGCGGTGCCGTGGATAGCGCACTCGCCTTCGGGGAGCAACGCTGCGCCGCATCGCGGTTCCTCCGCGTGGCAGAAAGGCGTGTCGTTGCTTGCGTGCCGTTGCGGCCGTCGCTACCCTACCGCGCCATCGTCGGTCGTGCTGTCGCAAGCCGGCTGACGAACCTCGCCCGCAGCCGGCGCCGCCGGTTCGAGTCCAGGGCCGGTTTCGAGTCCAGCGCCGGTTTCAGCCCGGCACTGCGTTCGGTCGGCACCCAGGCTCGGGCACACGTTCTCGTGGAGGGAGCTTGTGCTTTGGCGGGCGGGCGGCGAAGTCTTGCCGCCGCGGTCCACACCGCGAACGCCGGACCCGACGCCGGAACGGCATCCGGGTGGTTTCCCGGAGCCGTCGAACTCGCATCGCCGCGCCCGCACGAGCGGGGGCTCGGTGCGGGAAGCAGACGTTGGAATGGGTGATCGTCGCGAAGCGGTTCTCGGTCGGACTCGACCCGCGCACCGCGCATTCGCGGCTTCGCCGTGCAATGGGCGAAACGCGCTCCGACTCCAGCCCCGCAGGCTGGCGGAGTGGCCGTCGCCAGACATCTCCGCCCGTGCGCGCCTAGCCTGCCGGTCGTTCCCGACCGGAGCGGTGTGGCGTCGACGACGCGGAGGCAAGAACCGGGGGCGAATGCTGCCCGGTCGGGAATGCAGCGCATGAGCGTCAGTGAGAACGATTTCTCGAGTGGAATGGATGCGGCGCCGGATCACGGCGGACCCGAGCGCAAGCGTTGGCGCGGCGGACGTCGTCGTCGTCGTCGTCGTGGCGGTGGTGGTGGTGGTGGTGGTGGCGGGGGCGGAGGTGGCGGCGGCAACTTCGGCGGCAACTACGGGGGTGGCAACGGCGGCGGAGGGTTCGGCGGCGGGCCGAACGACGCGCCGTTCGACGGGCCCCAGGGTGGTGGCCAGGGTGGTGGCGGCCAAGGCGGCGGTGGCTCTGACTTCCGTCCTCTCGTCGACGGCCCGACGGAAGAGACCGTCGGCCTCCTCGAGTACACGAAGGAGGGCAATGGCTGGTTGCGCAAGAAGTCGTGCAACTACATGGCGGACAGCATCCCGAACGGCGACGTGTTCGTGCCGTCGAGCCTGATCCGCACGCACCGCCTGCAGGAAGGCAGTGAGATCGTCGGTCGCGCAGGTCTGCCCAACCGCGGCCCGCAGCGCTACACGCTCGCGGAGATCAGCGAAGTCGACGGGCTGCCGCCCGCCGAGCGCCGTGAACTGCGCGCATTCCGCGAACTCACCGTCGTGGACCCGGAACCGATGTTCGTGCTCGCCCCGGGCGACGACGACGTCAGCCTCCGCATCGTCGACCTGCTGTGTCCGATCGGCCGCGGCCAGCGCGGTCTCGTCGTGGCGCCCCCGCGCTCCGGCAAGACGGTGCTGATGCAGAAGATCTGCCACGCCATCGCGACGCTCTACCCCGACGTCCACATGATGGTCCTGCTGATCGACGAGCGGCCGGAGGAAGCGACCGGCTGGAAGCGCAGCGTCGAGGGGCCGAACCGCGAAGTGCTGGTGTCGACGCTCGACGAAGGGCCCAAGCACCACATCGCGGTCAGCGAGATCTGCCTGAAGCGCGCGCAGCGTCTCGTCGAGACGGGGCGCGACGTGGTGATCCTGCTCGACTCGATCACGCGCCTCACGCGCGCCTACAACAGTTTCCTCGGCGGCCGCGGTGGCGGGACGATGTCCGGCGGTCTCGGCGCGAAGGTGCTCGAAGTGCCGAAGAAGTTCTTCGGTGCGGCGCGCAACTGCGAAGAAGGCGGCTCACTGACGATCCTTGCGACGACGCTCGTCGACACCGGTTCGCGCATGGACCAGGTGATCTTCGAAGAGTTCAAGGGCACCGGCAACATGGAGCTCGTGCTGAACCGCCAGCTCGCCGAGCGCCGCATCTTCCCGGCGATCGACATCGAACTGTCGGGCACGCGCAAGGAGGAACTGCTCCTCGGCGCCGACATAACGAAGCGGCTCTACACGCTGCGTCGTGTGCTCGCGCGCATGAACGCGCTCGACGCGATGCCGCTGCTCATCGACCGCCTGATGAAGACCGACAGCAACAAGGAGTTCCTCGACTCGTTCCGTCTCGAGGAGTGATGCCGTCTCGAAGAGCAGAGCCGCCAGCGCAGCCAGTGGACGCATAAAGAGGAGCCTGTCGCCGATGATCGAGGTCGAACGACTCGAGAAGAACTACGGTTTCGCGCGTGCCCTGAAGGGGATCTCCTTCTCGGTGCAGAAAGGTGAGGTGATCGGCTTCCTCGGTCCGAACGGGGCCGGGAAGTCGACGACGATGAAGATCCTGACCGGATACCTGCTGCCGAGCGGCGGCAGGGCGTCGGTCGCAGGCTTCGACGTCGTCGCGCAGTCGCTCGAGGTGCGTCGGCGCATCGGCTACCTGCCGGAGAGCACGCCGCTCTACTCGGAGATGCGTGTCGACGACTACCTGATGTTCGTCGCCGAGATCCGCGGTGTACCGCGCGACAGGCGGCGTTCGGCGATCGCGCGCGCGGTGGAGCTGTGTGCGCTGGAGCGTGTGACCGGCAAGAACATCCTCGAGCTGTCGAAGGGCTATCGCCAGCGCGTCGGCCTCGCGCAGGCGATCGTGCACGAGCCGCCGGTCCTCGTCCTCGACGAGCCGACGTCCGGCCTCGATCCGAACCAGATCGTCGAAGTGCGCAAGCTGATCGAGCGCCTCGGCGCCGAGCACACCGTCGTGCTCAGCACGCACTACCTCCAAGAGGTCGAGAAGTCCTGCTCGCGCGTGATCATCGTGAACCGCGGCGAGATCGTCGCCGACGGCACGCGCGACGAACTCGTCGCCCGCCAGCCGCTCGGTGGCCTGCGGGCGCGCGTGCGCGGCCCCGAGACGCAGATGCTGTCGCAACTCGGCGAACTGCTGCCCGGATGCGCGGTCGGCGTGGTCGAGCGGTCGCCCGACGCCGTCGTCTACCGCATCGACGTCGGCACCGGCAGTGCACCGATCGAGGAGTCGCTGACGCGGCTCGTCGTGAAGAACGGCTGGGACATGCTCGAGCTGCAGCGCGAGCGACCGAGTCTCGAAGACGTGTTCCGGGCGCTCACGCTCGGCAGCGAGAAGGAGGTGGCCCGTGCGTGAAGGCCTCGTGATCTTCCGCCGCGAACTGCGGAGCTACTTCCTGTCGCCGATCGCGTACGTGTTCGGCGGACTCTTCCTCGGCATCCTGCTCTTCGTCGCGTCCGCTTCGAGCCTGCAGAACGGCGCGCAGGCGAACATGCAGGCGTTCTTCGGGCTACTGCCGTTCCTGCTGCTGCTGTTCGTGCCGGCGCTGACGATGCGTTCGTGGGCCGAAGAGCGCAAGCAGGGCACCATCGAGCTGCTGATGACCTTCCCGGTGACGAGCGCACAACTCGTGTTCGGCAAGTTCACCGCCGCGGTCGCGTACCTGGCGTTCGTGCTCGTGCTGACGCTCGGCCTGCCGCTCACGCTCGCGGCATACGGGCGGCTCGACTGGACGCCGATCCTCGGCTCGTACCTGGCGTCGGTGTTGTTCGCGAGCAGCTTCGTCGCGGTCGGCATGTTCTGGTCGAGTCTCACCCGCGACCAGATCATCGCGATGCTGGTCTCGCTGGTGACGCTGCTCGCCCTCTACATGCTCGGCTATCCGCAGTTGATCGAGCTGATGGCGCAGTGGCTGCCGGCCGTCTGCATCGACCTCCTGAACGGCATCAGTCCCTACAAGTACTTCGAGAGCATCGGGCGCGGCGTGATCGACACCCGCGACATCGTCTACTTCGCCTGCTTCTGCGGGTTCTTCCTGTACGCCAACACGCTCGTGCTGCAGGCACGGCGGCAGAAGGGGTGACCGCCATGTCGAACCACGCTCCGTTCCGGATCTCGGCGCAGCGCGGCGGCGCACTCGCCGTCGCGGTGCACGTCGTCCTCCTCTTCTTCGTTCTCGCGCAGGTCGTCTACCTCGCGACGCGGCACCGCGTCCGCGTCGACCTCACCAGCGACAAGATCTACTCGCTGACGGCGTCCACGCGCGGGCTGCTCCAGAAGCTCGACCAACGCCTCGTCGTCGAGGCCTACTTCAGCCCGAAGGACAAGCTGCCCGTCAACTACCGCGAGACCCGCGCGGTGCTCGACAACTTCCTCGACGAGCTCGTGCAGCTCGGCAAGGGCAAGGTCGTCCTGAAGCGCTACGACCCCAACTCGGACAAGGCGGTCGCCGACCGCTGTTCCCGCATCGGCGTGAAGCCGCAGGACCTGAGGAGCGCGTCGTCGACGTCGTTGTCCGTCGATCGCCACTGGCAGGGTGTGCGCCTCGTCTACGGCGGCAAGCACAAGGTGCTGGAGATGGTCACGCCGCCGTCGTCGTTCGTTGCGGAGGCGACGATCACGCCGGCGATCAAGGAAGTGATCACCGAGACCAAGCACCGCTTCGGCTTCATGGAGTGGCCGGTGATGGCGGCTGGGCAGCAGAACCCTGGCGGCATCGGTTGGAACGTGCTGCGAACGATCGACCAGATCGCGAAGCGGTACGAGTTCCAGAACTACAAGGACGAAGACTCCCCGCTGCTGCCCGCGGATCTCGAGACGCTGTTCCTGTTCCGCCCGCGCGATCTCACGGATCGGCAGAAGTACGTGCTGGACCAGTTCGTCGTTCGCGGTGGAACGCTCGTCGTGTTCGCCGACGCGGTCGAGTACGCGATCGGGCCGCAGCGGCAGTTCACGCGCATCCCGTTCCAGCTCGACGCGCCGGGCAGCACGAAGAAGCTCGTCGACCAGCTCGCGCACTACGGCATCGACTGGAAGCCGAAGGTGCTGGCCGACATCGTGCAGCAGGCCCACACGCCGCGGGACGTGATGACCGCGCCGTTCGAGTATCTCGCGGTCCAGGAGAACACCCCGTTCGGGGCCCGCTTCGGCTGGACGCCCTACCCGTACTTCTTCCATCCGGTCGCGACCGACTGGAGCCAGGTCGCCGACCAGCTCGCGCGCGACGACGACGGCAAGGTCGACGCCGCGGTGGCGGACCAGTACCGCAAGACGTTCGGACTCGGACTCCCGGCCGACGACTTCCTGTTCAAGACGTTCAAGCAGCTCGGCCGCGGACCAGGCCTCTACTGGCCGACCTGGGTCGGCCTGCGCGAGAAGGCGGGCGGCGTGCCGGACATGCCCGAGGGTGTCACCGGCCGAGTGCTCATGCAGTCGAGTCCCGCGGTGCTCGCCGAGGATCCGCCGGCGAACCTGGATCCGTTCGGTCGCGGCGACCCATCGGCGCGCTCGGTGCAGTACCAGAAGTTCATGCAGAACCTGAAGGGCCGCTTCCGCAGCGAGCCGCGCATGCAGGCGCCGCTGATGGTCGAGGTGCGCGGGGCGTTCACGTCGTTCTTCGCGGACGGCGACCGACCCAAGCGCCCGTCGGAGATCAAGGAGGAGGAGGCGCGGAAGGCGGCCGAGGCCAAGAAGGACGAGGCTGCGAAGCCGGCCGACCCGACGAAGCCCGATGAACAGGGCCCGCCGCCTCCCGAAGCCGCCAAGGCCGAGACACCGCCTCTCCCCGCCGAGCCCGCTCCCGTGCAGAAGGGCGACAAACCCGGTCGGATCGTGATGGTGGGTGACTCCGACTTCCTGCGCGACGACTTCGTTCGTGGTGACATGCGGCAGGCGGGCGGCCCATGGTCGGCGTTCGCGGGAGTCTTCTTCCTCCAGACGCTCGACTGGCTCGCGGAGGACCGCGACCTCGTCGATCTCCAGGCGCGTGTGCCCGTCGACCGCACGCTGAAGTTCGCCGCGGACGAGCCGGTGGCCGCGAACGACGCACGGGTCGCGGAGCAGACGCTGCGACGCCGCACGAACTGGCTGCGCGGCCTGAACGTCGTGTTGCCGTGCGCCGTGCTCACCGCGTTCGGGCTCGTCGTGTGGTTCGTGCGTCGCGCGCAGAAACGCGCCTTCCTGGACTCCCTGCCCAACTGATTGCCATGAACCTCGCCAGAGCGAACGTGTTGCTGCTCGCTGCCGCGGCGGTGCTCGCGGTTCCCACGTGGCTGCAGCTGCGCGGCGATCGCGATTCCTTCACCGACGTCGCGTCCATCCCGTTGTTGTTCGACGGATTCACCGCGGAGAACGTCGGGTTCGTCCTGCTCGCGCAGCCGAAGAAGGAACAGCCGCCGCCCGATCCACGCAACCCGGACCAGAAGAAGCAGGTTGCGTACGACCAGATGCTCCTGCAGCGCACCGACAAGGGCTTCCAGATCGCCGCGGCCGCGACGTCGGGCGAACGCGCCGGAGTCCCGATCAACAGGGACCGCGTCGAGAACGACGTGTTCCTGCATCTGCGCACGATCCGCGTCGACCGTGAGACGCTCGTGCAGGCGGCAGCGACCCCCGAGCAGCTCGCGCAGTACGGCCTCGACGAGGAGCACGCGTTCCTGATCAAGGCCAGCGACACGCAGGGCAAGACCGTGGTCGCCGAGCTGTACGTCGGCAAGGACGTCGGGGTCGGTGGCGGCACCGACTCGTTGCGCGGCACGTACGTGCGCAAGGCCGACAGCTCGGACGTCATCCTCTACGAGAACGATCGTCCGTGGCGACGCGACGTGGCGGAGGAGGGGTGGGTCGATCGCACGCTCGCACGACTCGAACCCGAGAAGATCCGCCGGCTGTCGATCCGCAACACGGCGACTGCCGGAACGACGTTCACGTTCGAACGGCCCGACGGCAAGTCGCTCTGGGAACCGAAGGACCCGCCGATCGACGTCGGTGCGTTGCGCCAGTCCGAGATCGAGTCGTTCGTGCAGCGGTTGCGCCACCTCGCGGTGCAGGAGTACCGGGTGCAGTTGCAGCGCGCCGGCGACCTGAAGACGTTCGGGCTGCAGCCGCCCGCGATCGAGATGGTCATCGTCGTGCGCGACGGGACGAACGAGCGCACGATCACTCTCGCGGTCGGCGGCAAGGTCGACGGCAAGAACGAGTACTACCTGCAGAGCTCGGAGTCGGCGTTCCTGATGACGTGGCCGCAGGCGTTCGTCACGCAGTTCGAACTCGACGTGAAGAAGACGATGTTCGATCCGAAGGCGCCGCACGAGATGCCGCCGGAGACGCCGAAGGACAAGTAGGCGGCCCGCGCACCGCTTCGACTGGAGTCGATCGAGGGGCTCGGTCTCCGACTGGGACGCACGGCATCGCCGCGATGGCAGGGATGCGCTCCGGCCCGTTCGCCGCCGGGGCGTCCTCGATGCGCACGCTACGCGACGGCGCCGCCGCGCTGCGGCGTCGATGACTCCAGCACTCCTCCTTCCGTGTAGGCCGGAGCGGTGGCTCGTAGCTCCCGCTCCGGCCGTTTTCTTGGCGGCGTCGAACGCGCATGATCCGGTGCGTGCCCGACAGCGTGATCGAAAGCAGCGTGGACACCGCGGAGGGTGAACTGCTCCGGTTCGCGGCGCGCCTGCGCCGGCGCCACGTTCGCGGTGCGAGCCTCGACGCCGGGTTGCGTGCGGGGCTGCTCACGGCCTTGCCGGTCATCGCGGCCCTGTGGGTGTTCCCCGCGGGCCGCACGGTCGTCGTCGTGGTGTTCGCGGTCGTCGTCGCGACCGCCGCCCTGCATGCGGCGCTCCGTGCGCGCCACACGACGACCGCGCGCCTCTTGTTCGTGGGCGCCGATCCGGGCCTCCAGGTCGGGGTCGTCGGCGACGAACTGTCGACCTGGCTCGACCGTCGCGGCGACGCGCGCGCCGACGCCCCGATGCTCGCGTGGCTCCGGCGCGACGTGGCAGCGCGACTGCCGTTGGTGCCGCGGCGAGCCGTGGCCCGCGCGGGGCGAAGCGGACTCGGTCGCGTGCGGCGTCTCCTCCCGTTCGTGGTGCTGTTGCTGCTCTGCTGGCTGCTCGTCGAGTGGCTGCAGCCGCCGTGGCCGGGCCTGCTCGGCGGCGGCGGTTCACGGCCGCTGCCGTCGGGTTCGTCGAACGGCGGCGGCAGCGGTGGTGACGCCGACGGGGAGCAGTCGGGCGGCGGCGGAGGGGACCAGCCGCCGGAGACGGAGCCGCGGACGCAGCGCCCCGACGAACGGCCACAGCAGCAGCCGCCGCGTGTGCCGGACACCGGCGACGAGCCGGAGGCGAAGCCGCCGGTCGCGGAGGCGCCGCTGCTCGAACTGCCCGACCAGCAGCGGTTCGTCGTGCCGGAGTTCGTCGGCGACGGCCCGACGCGCCGAGCCCGCACGTTCGCCGCCGAGATCGAGCGCGGCGGCGGTGCGGCACCGCGGACGGGCGGCGGCAACGGCGGCGATCCGGACGTGGCTCCGCCGCCGTCGCAGCGCGAGACGTTCGAGCGCGCGGCCGAAGCGGCGCAGCGGGCGCGCAACGTGCCTCCCGAGGAGCAGCCGATGGTGCGCCGCTTCTTCCGGCTGCTCCAGGAGCGGGCGAAGTGACCCGCGTCCGTTCGCTTCCTGTCGTGCCCGAGCGGTTCCCGACGGGATTCCGCACGATGCTGCGCGACCTGCTGGCCCGGGGTCCGAAACTGCGCAGCGGCCGGACGGAGCAACGGCGAGCGCAGAGCCGCGCGCTCGCGCAGAGCGGAACGTTCGTGGGCCATCGGCCGTACGTGCGCGGCGACGACCTTCGCCGCATCGACTGGGCTGCCTGCGCGCGGACCGGCGAACTGTTCGTGAAGCTGCTCGAAGAAGAGGACCGCCGCACGCTGACTATCCTGCTCGACCTGTCCGCGAGCCTGCTCGCCGGGGCGCCGCCGCGCCGGCTCGCCGCGCTGCGTCTCGCCGCAGTGCTCGGTGGCCTCGCGCTGCGCCGCCTCGACGGCCTCACCATCGTCGCGCCGGGCGCGGGGCGGGCGGAACTGGCGACCTTCGCGGGCGCCGGCGATCTCGACGAACTGCTCCGCCACCTCGACGGGTTGCCGGTCGCCGACACGGCGCCCGAAGCGGCGATCGTGGTGTTCGCGCACCGCGGCGTCGCGGGGCGCATCCACTGGATCTCGGACTTCGCGGAGCCGCGCGCCTTCGAAGTGCCGCTGGCGGCGTTGCGTCGACGCGGCGCCGAAGTGGTTGCGTGGCTGCCCACGCTGCCCGAGGACCACGGAGCGCCGCGCCGCGGCTACGTCGAGGTGATCGATCCGGAGAACGGCGCGTCCCTGTCGGTCCCGGTCGACGACGAACTCGCGGCGGCGATGCAGCGCGAACTCGAACTCCTCGCGCGGCGGCAGGCGCGTCTGTTCGCGCAGACCGGCTGTGCGCTCGTGCGCTGGGCGTCGCCCGACGCGAACGACTTCCGTACGGCACCGTGGCAGGACGCGATCGGCTGGGGTCTGCGATGACCTGGACCGAACCCGTGCGCCTCTTGTGGCTGCTCGCACTGCCGATCGTCTACTGGCTCCTCCTGCCGCCGCCACCGCGCGAACTGCGATGGACACCGCACCTCGCGCAATGGCAGGCCGCACTCGCATCGCTCAGGCGACGGCCGCCGCGCCGCGTCGGGCTGCGCGTCGTCCTTCTGTTGCTCGCCGCCGCCGCCACGATCGCCGCGTTCGCCGGGCCGGCGCTGATGGCCCGCCCCGGGCCGTCGCGCCTCGTGGTGTTGCTCGACGCGTCGGCGAGTATGGGTGCGAGGACGACGTCGGGTGCGTCCGGGTTCGAAGTCGCGAGTGCGCTCGTGCGCGAACGCCTTGCCGAACTGCCGCAGCACGCCGAGGTGACCCTTCTTCGCTGCGGCGGCCCGATGCTGCGTCGCCACGGTGCATCGGCGAAGGCGATGCAGGACGTCGGTGCCCCTGCGGGATCGCTCGGCGTCGATCTCGTCGCGCTCGCGGCGTCGATCGCCGAGCGCGAGGACACCGTCGTGTGGACGGTGACCGATGGACAGGGGCAGGTGCGATCGCCCTTTGCGGGGGCGTTGTCGTGCATTCCCGCGCCGGGTCCGAACGCTGCGATCGTCGCGGTGCGTGTCGTCGATCGCTGGCCGCTGCCGACGCTGTCGCTCGCCGTCGACGTCGTGGCGTTCGCGGGCGATCCGATCGAGGGTGTCGTGCGCGCGACGGGCGCCTTGGCTGCGCCGGTCGAGCGCGGCGTGTCGCTGGCGAACGGCGAGGTGAAGACGCTCGAAATCGACGTCGAGCGTCGCGCCGAGGGTGGCGGCATCGACGTGCGCATCGCGGCACCGGGCGACGCGCTGGCGGGCGACGACGCGTGGATTGCCGAACTGCCGCCGCTGCCGGCACCGCGCATCGGTGTGTTGTCCGACGAGGAGAACGGGCCGTTCGTGCAGGCCGCGGCCGAGGCGCTGGCCGAGGAAGTCGGCGGGACGGTGGTCCGCGCGCGCGCCGGGCAGTCGGTCGGCATGCTCGTGGTGGACGGTGGCACGGTTGCCATCGAACCGGGGCGCGTGCGCGCCGTGTGTTTCGGGAGCCGCCACGATGCGGCGGCGCCGGTCGGCGATGCGCTCGAGCCGCGCGTCGTCGACTGGGATCGCGACCACCCGTTGTCGGTCGGACTCGACCTGTCCGAACTGCGCGTCGCGACGGCTCTGCCCGCCGCGCTGCCGCGCGGCGAACCGTTCCTCTGGGCCGAAGGAGGCGGTGGGGAGCGGGTGCCGCTGGCGGTTGTGGTGGGTGACGAACGGTCCGCGTCGGTGCACTTCGCGTTCCGGCTCGGGGACAGCAACCTGCCGCTGCTTCCTGCCTTCCCCCAGATCTTGCGCCGGGCGTTCGTGCGGGCGTACGGATCGGGCGCCGCTCTGGCTGTCCGGTCGCCGGCCGCCGCCGCGGGGGAGCAGGATCTGCAATCGCCGCTGCCCGCCGCCGAGCGAGCTCTGCCGCCGTTCGGAGCCCCGCAGCGCAGCCTGGCGCGGGCGTTCGTGCTCGCCGGACTCGTGCTGCTGGCGCTGCGCGTGTTCGTGCGGTGACGGCGGACTCCGACAGACCCCTTGCGCCCACCGGGTCGAGTCCGTAGAACGTTCGCCCCTCGTGCCGCCGGCCCGCGTTCGTGACGCGTTCCCGACGGCCCTTCGGAGCACGGATCATGAGCCTCGGCAGCGCAACTCTCGGCATCCTCGGCAAGAAGATCGGGATGACCCAGATCTTCTCCAACGACGGCAACGTGGTGCCGGTGACCGTCGTCCAGGCCGGCCCCTGCCGGGTCCTTCAGGTCAAGATGGCGACTGCCGCCGAGCACCCGGAGGGTCACCGCACGGCGAGCACCAACCTCGGCAAGAAGCGCGGCAAGCAGAATCGCCCGCGCGCCGCCGACGGCTACTACGCGGTGCAACTCGGCTTCGACGACAAGCCGGCGCGCGTGTCCTCCAAGGCCGAACTCGGCGCTACGAAGAAGGCCGGCCTCGACGCGGGCAAGCGCTTCGTGCGCGAGTTCCGTCTGTCGGCCGCTCCGACGCAGAAGCCCGGGGACGACGTCACCGTGGCGCTGCTCGGTTCGACGTCGCACGTCGATGTCACCGGCACGACGAAGGGCCGCGGTTGGGCCGGCACGATCAAGCGCTGGAGCTTCAGCCGCCAGCCTTCGTCGCACGGCAACTCGCTGAACCACCGCACCGGCGGCGGCCTCGGTCGCCAGCACTCGATCAGCAGCGGTGTCCCGCGCGGCAAGCGCATGGCGGGTCACTACGGCGTCGAGAAGGTGACGGTGCAGCGCCTCGAAGTCGTGAAGATCGACGAAGCCCGCAACCTCGTCTATCTCCGCGGCGCGGTGCCCGGCCACAACAACGGCTACCTCGTTCTGCGCAAGACCGTGAAGAACGATCGCGCCGTCGACGTGAAGCCGGGCCTCGTCGTGAAGAACGCGGCCCAGAAGGCCATGGCCAGCAAGGCCGCGAAGAAGTGACCGGCCGCTCCGGCCCGAACCGCTAGGCCACGAAACAACGCACCCAACATGGCTCGTTCACGACGCAAGAACGGCGGCCCCACGCGCGGTCGCTTCAAGAAGAAGAAGCTCGGCAAGGGCTTCATGGCCAACCGCCAGGAGCCCGCGGGCAGCCGCGTGGTTCTCCGGATCACCGAGACGGCCGACGCAGGCGCCGCGAAGGCCGGGGCCGCGAAGAAGTAGCCGCCACTTCGCCGGTTGCCGGGCGACGGAGTCGCCTCGGATCGGCGGGTGAACGTCGGCTCTCCGTGCCGTGGATCTCGTCGACGTCGTGGTCGTCGGCGCCGGACCCGCCGGCTTCATGGCGGCCATCACGGCTGCTCGCCGTGGACGTCGCACCGTGCTGCTCGAGAAGAACGAGCGGCCGGGGCTCAAGATCCTCATCAGCGGCGGCGGTCGCTGCAACCTGACCACGACGCGCAGCGGCAGCGATCTCGAGTCGCAGTACGGTGTGCGCCGCGGTCGCTTCCTGCGCCACGCGCTGCGCTCGTTCCAGCCGGCCGCACTGCGTGAATTCGTAGAAGCGGCCGGGGTGCCGCTGCGCGAAGAGGACCTGGAGAAGCTGTTCCCGGTTTCGCAGCGTGCTCGCGACGTCGTCGACGCGCTCGTTCGCATCTCCGCCGATGCCGGGGTCGGACTGCGGACACGCGCCGCGGTGCGGACGATCGAACGCGCCGGCGACCGTTTCGTGGTACACGGCGAAGGCCGCGCGCTCGCCGCGACCAGCGTCGTGCTCGCGACGGGCGGGCTCAGCTACCCGAAGACAGGCGCCTCCGGCGACGGCTATCCGATCTGTCGTGCGTTCGGTCACACGGTGACCGCGACGTTCCCGGCGCTGGCACCTCTCGCCGTCGACTCGCCGTGGGTCAGGGACCTGCAGGGCATCGTCATCACCGGTCCGACGATCACCGCGATCGCGGCCAGCGGCGAGGCACTGCTGCAGCGTCGCCGGCCGATCCTCTTCACGCACAAGGGGCTGTCGGGCCCGGCGCCGATGGATCTGGCCGGTGACGTCGAGGAGCAGCGGGGCGGTGCCGCCGTGAAGCTGGACTTCGCGCCGGAGCGTTCGCGCGAGGAGCTCGAACGCGAGTGGCTGCTGGCGGCTGCGCACCACGGCACACGCGGGACCGCGTCGCTGCTCCCCGAAGAGCTGCCCGAACGGTTGCGCGCGGCACTGATCGCTCTCGCCGGGGCGGACACGACTCTGGCGTCATTGTCGCGCGAAGCACGGCGGCGCCTGCTCGACGTCGTGAAGGACACGCGCGTGCCAGTCGCGCGCAGCCTCGGCTTCGACCACGCGGAGGTGACACGCGGCGGCGTCGCGCTCGACGAGATCGACGGCAAGACCATGCAGAGCAGGAGACAACCGGGTCTCTTCGTCTGCGGCGAGCTGCTCGACGTCGACGGCCCGATCGGCGGGTTCAACTTCCAGGCAGCGTTCGCGACGGGACGCCTCGCAGGCCTCCACGCATGACCGCTGCGCGGCACTCGCCGCGCGGCATACTGAAACCATGCTCGGCGACACGATCGTGGCTCTCGCGTCGGCGGCCGGCGCGAGCGAACGCGCAGTGGTCCGCGTGTCGGGCCCGCGTGCCCGCGCGACCGCGGGACGTGTGTTCGCGCCGGGCCTGCCGGGTGCGCGTGCCGCCGTCGACGGCGCCGTGACCGCGGGACGCTGGACGTTCCCGGCGATGGCGATCGTCATGGTTCCGCCGGCCTCCTTCACCGGCGAAGAGACGGTCGAACTGCACGTGCCGGGCAGTCCGTTGTTCGTGCGGCACCTGATCGATGCGTTGCTCGCGGACGGACCCGCCGACGGTGTGCGAGAGGCCGTTCCGGGTGAGTTCACTGCGCGCGCATGCCGGAACGGCCGCCTCGATCTCGCGCAAGCCGAAGGTGTGCTGATGCTCCTCTCGGCCGCGGACGCGGCCGGCGCAGCTGCCGCGGTGCAGTGGCTGCGCGGCGGGCTGTCGGAGGAGGCACAGTGCGCCCGCGCGGCGATCGTCGACTCGCTCGCGCTGCTCGAGGTCGGGCTCGACTTCGCCGACGGCGAGACCGGCGAGGTCGCCGACGACGAGTGGCGCGCACCGCTCGCCGCGGTGGTCGAGCGCCTCGCGCGACTGCTCGGCACCGTGCCGGCGGCCGCGCCGGGCGGAGAGGTTCTGCTGCTCGGGCGCAGCAACGCCGGCAAGTCTTCGCTCGGCAACGCGCTGCTCGGCCGCGAGCGGGCCCTCGTCGACGATGCGCCGGGCACGACGCGCGATCTGCTGCGCCTCGAGATCGCGCCTGGCACGGCGTTGTGGGACGCGCCGGGCGATCTCGACGAACCGGGCGCGGTCGATGCCGCGGCGCTCGCGTTGCGCGACCGCCTGTCCGGCCGCGCGGCGGCCGCGTTGTTCGTCCTCGATGCCACAGCACCGGTCGTCCCCGACGCGATGCTGCGAACACCGCTGCCCGTGCTCGGAGTCGTGTGGACGAAGTGCGACCTCGTTGCGGCGCCGCCGGTGCTGCCTCCGGCGCTCGCCGAGCGCGTCGGATCGGCGCCGGTGTTCGCGACGAGTGCGCGGTCGCGGACCGGGCTCGGGGCGCTGCGTTCGTTCCTCGAATCGCGGGCCCACGCGACGGTCGTCGATGCGGGCGGCCCTCTGCGAACAGGCCTCACGCAGGCCCTCGCCGCCGTGCGGCGTGCGTGCGCCCTCGGTGACGCACCGCCCGAAGTCGTCGCCATCGAACTGCGGCACGCACTCGAAGCGCTCGGCAGCTTCGGCGAGCGGCACTCGCCCGAGCACCTGCTCGACCGGATCTACGGGCGCTTCTGCCTCGGCAAGTGACCGGGCGGCCGGTCCTCCGGTCCTGCCGTCGAGCGCATCCGAGGCTTTGACACACAATGGGTTGGGGCGCTAAGGTCCCGCGGTCTGCAAGGTCTGGAGTCCGGGGTCAGCCGGATTCTCTCCGCCGAGTGCTGCTCCCCGACGGGTCGCTGGTCGCGTTCCGTTCGTGGGCGGTCCAATGCCATGCGCTGTCCCTACTGCAAGGCCGACAACGATCGGGTCATCGATTCGCGCGCCAGCGCCGACGGGTTTGCCATCCGTCGACGCCGCGTGTGCGCCGACTGTGGTCGGCGCTACACGACGTACGAGCGTGCGGAGACGGCTCCGCTCCGAGTGGTCAAGAAGAACGGTGAGCGCGTCGCCTTCGATCGACAGAAGGTGCTCGGCGGCATGCTGCGAGCGTGCGAGAAGCGACCGGTGTCCCTCGAAACCCTCGAGGTGATCGCCGACCGCATCGAGCGTCAGTGCATGGAGGCCTTCGACAAGGAGGTGCCGAGCAAAGTGATCGGCAACCTCATCATGCAGGAGCTGAGGCAACTCGATCAGGTTGCCTACGTCCGATTCGCGTCGGTCTACCGCGAGTTCAAGGACGTGACCCAGTTCCTCGACGAACTGAAACCGATGCTCGAGAAACGGCGGGAGGGTGGTCATGAAGAGGCGGTCGGAACATCTGGTACTTAAGCGCGACGGTCGCACGGAGTTCTTGCGCGCGACGAAGCTCGCGCGTTCCGTCCACAACGCGCTGCACAGCGTCGGTGTCGACGAGGATTGGCGCGCACTCGAGGTCGCGAACGTCGTACTCGAAGCCCTGCGGCAGAAGCGCGGCGGCGACGCGCAGGGCAAGGAGTCCGTCGTGCTCTCGACCGCGGACATCGCCGATGCGGTGCAGCACCTCCTCGTCGTCACGGGGCAGCCGCAGGCCGCGGTCGCGTACGGCGCCGTCGCCGCGGAGCGAACCCGTCGCCGCCGTTCGCTCGCGACGATCGGCCGGTTCGTCCCGGGGCCGGTGGTGGCGCCCTTGACCGGCGGCGATGCCGCCCTCCCACACGCACGTTTCCGCGCGTCGGACCCGGAGTGACGGCATGAGGCTCAAGCGACTCGTCGCGCGCGGCTTCAAGTCGTTCGCGGATCGGACGGAGTTCGAGTTCGACTCCCGGCTCACCGGCATCATCGGTCCGAACGGCTGCGGCAAGTCCAACGTCGTCGACGCGATCAAGTGGGTGCTCGGCGACCAGCGGGCGAAGAGCCTTCGCGGCTCCGAGATGACCGACGTCATCTTCAAGGGCGCCGAGGGTCGCGAGGCCATGGGCATGGCGGAGGTGGTGATCACCTTCGAGGATCCCGAAGGCCGGCTCGAAGGGCGCCAGGAGATCGACATCTCGCGCCGACTCACACTCGACAAGGAGTCGACCTACCTCTTGAACGGCACCGACGTCCGCCTGAAGGACGTGCGCGACGTACTGCTCGACACCGGTCTCGGAACGGGCGGCTACTCGGTGATGGAGCAGGGTCGCATCGACGCGGTCCTCTCGGCGAATCCGGAGGCGCGCCGGGCGATCTTTGAGGAAGCGGCGGGTGTGTCGCGCTTCAAGCTGCAGAAGAAGGAAGCACTGCGCAAGCTGGAGCGCACCGACCAGAACCTCGCGCGTGTCACCGACCTGCTCGAGGAGCGTTCGCGCCGCATCCGCAGTCTTCGCATCCAGGCGGGCAAGGCGCGTCGATACCAGGAACTGCAGGCCGCGCTGCGCGACCTGCGCGCCGCGCTGGCCGTGATCGACGGCACGCAGTTGCGGAAGGAGTTCCTGGCGCAGGAGGTGCGCCTCCAGGAACTGCAGGCGACACTCGTCGCGGCCGAGGAGGGGCGCGTCGCGGTGGCCGAACAGCTCACTGCCGCCGACGCCGCCATCGGGGTGTGCAGCGAAGCACTCGAGCGGGTGCAGGACGAACTGCGTCGGTGTCAGGACGAGCTCACGACCCATCGCGAGCGTGCCCAGGCGCAGGAACACCGCGCCGCGGACCGGTTCGCCGAACTCGAGCGCGGCCGTCAGCGATCGGCGGGACTGTCGGAGCAGTGCTCCGAGCGCACGATTGCGCTGACTCTCGCGCGCGACGAACTGGTGCAGAAGGAAGCGCAGCTGATCGAGATCCACAAGGCGCTCGAGGCGCAGCGTGACGCGACGCAGAAGGCTCTCGCCGAGCTGCGCGCACTGCACGCGGATCGTGAGGGGCTGCGCACGGCGCAGCTCGAGCTGCTGCACCGTCGCACGCGCGCGCGGAACGCCGCGAGCGACGCCACGGCGAAGATCGCGGCGGCCCGTTCGCGAGAGCAGCGTCTGGGCGAGCGCCGCGGTGTGCTCCACGGGGAGCAGGCGAGGCTCGCCGAGGATTCGGAGCGGCGCCGCGACGAACTGGCGGATCTCGGGACCCGCCAACGGCTGCTGCTCGAGCGCGAGCAACGTTCACTCGGCGACCTCGAGGGCGCGGACGCCGCGGCTGCCGCGCTGGCGCAGCAGGAGTCCGCTCTCCGGCACGAGCTGTCGCAGGTCGATGGGCGTAGGCAGGCCCTGCTCGCGATGGAGGCCCACATGGAGGGCTTCGACGCGGGACCGCGCCACGTGCTGCAGACGAAGCCGGCGGGTTTGCGCGGGCGCCTGCTCGATCTGATCGAGATCGACCTCGAGCACGGATGCGCCCTCGAGGCGGCGCTCGGGCCGTTCGTGCAGGCTCTCGTCGTGGACACCCGCGAGCACGCCGCCGCGATCGTGCGCGAACTCGCCGACAAGAAGCTCGGCCGCGTGTTGCTCCTGGTCGAGGAGGCGTTCGGTCACGAGCCGCCGTGCGGGTCGTCGATCCTCCCGCCGCCGCCAGGGGTGAACCACCTCGCGGCGCTCGTTCGCCACGTCGCCGACGGTTCGGCGAGCGACAAGCTGCTCGGCTGGCTCCTGCGCGGCGTCGTCGTCGCGGACTTCGACATCGCCGACAGCAGTCGCGCCGACCTTTGCTTCGTGACGCCGGACGGCACGCTCGTCTGTGGGCCGCGCATGGAAGGTGGTGCGTCGGCCGAAGGGCACGCCGGTCTCGTCGTGCGCAAGAGCCAGATCGCACAACTCGCCGACGATGCCGCGGCCGTCGAGGGTCGGCTCGTGTTGCTGCAGTCGGGCAAGGACCAGGCGGTCGGCCGCGTCGATCGACTGAAGCGCGAGATCAAGGCGATCGGCGAAGCTCTGGCTGCCGTTCGCCGCGAGATGCAGGCCGCGGAGGCCCAGGAGGCGCGCGTCACCGCCCGCACCCACGACATCGAACGAGAACTCGGCGAGCTGGCGCACGAGGGCGGGGACCTGTCGCGGACGCGTTGCGCGGCGTCGGGCCGGCTCGGGCACGCGTTGTTCGACCAGTTCCTGCTCCAGCGCGGCGAAGCACGCCTCGGCGACGCCTCGCAGGAGCTCGACACCCGGATTGCGGCGACCGAAGCGTCTGCCCAGGCCCAGCAGCGTGCGGAACAGGACCTGCGCATCAAGCAGGTGCAGAGCGGCGAGGCCCGCGAAGGGCTCGTGCGCAGCATCCGGATGCACGAAGAGGCCGTTCGTGACTTCGAGCGAGCGTTGCAGGAGCTCACCGAGCGACAACAGGACGCCGAGGACGATCGGGCAAAGGCTCTGGCCGAGCAGGCGCGTCTGTCGGAGCTCGCGGCGGTACTCGACGACCAGCGCGGGGAACTGGAGGACGCGAAGCAGCGGAGCCAGGGCGAAGTGGACACGGCGCGACAGCAGCGCACGTCGGTCCAGCAGCAGGTGCACGAGTGGGATCGCCGCTGGTCCAAGGCGAGCGAATCCCTGACCCAGGCCCGTCTCGCGATCGCCGACGTGGACCACCGGTTCGTCCGGCTCGAAGAACGCCTGCGCGAGGACACGGGCGTCGAACTGCGCCGTTGCCTCGGGGAAGTGCTGGGTCTCGGTCTCGAGGGCGCAGAGCGCTTCGAAGGGCCGCCGGCTCCGTTCGGCGCCGTCGACGAACTGTGTGGACCGCCACTGCCGCCCGCCGTCGTCGACGGTTGGTACACGATGCAGCGCCTGTGGGAGCAACCGACCTTCGACGTCGCCGAGACGCGGAAGGAAGTCCAGGTCCTGCAGAGCCAGAAGGACCGGCTCGGTGCGGTGAACCTCGACGCCGTGAAGGAACTGGATGCCGAAGAGGGGCAGTTCTCGACGCTCGAGCAGGAGGTGGCCGACCTCAAGGATGCGCGGCGCGCCTTGATGGACACGCTGAAGAAGCTCGAGTCCGAATCGAAGTCGCTCTTCGAGCAGACGTTCCACGAGGCCCGGAAGAACTTCCAAGAGATCTTCCGCAAGCTCTTCCAGGGTGGGAAGGCGGACATGTTCCTGTCCTTCGATCAGGTCGGGAAGGGCGAGGACATGCTCGAAGCCGGCATCGAGATCGTCGCGCAGCCGCCGGGCAAGCAGCTGCAGTCGATCAACCTGCTGTCCGGTGGCGAGCGGTCGCTGACCGCCGTGGCGATCCTCTTCGCTCTCTTCAAGGTGCGCCCGAGCCCGTTCTGCATCCTCGACGAAGTGGATGCCGCGCTCGACGAGACGAACGTCGAGCGATTCCTGCGCGTCCTGCGCGACTTCACGCACGACACGCAGTTCTGCATCGTCACGCACCACAAACGCACGATGGCGGAGTGCCAGGTGCTCTACGGGATCACGATGCAGCGACGTGGCGTCAGTTCGCGGATCGCGGTCTCGCTCCAGGAGATCGACAGCTTCCAGGAAGGCGCGACCGTCGGGGCCGGCGGCAACGCCAGCGATCCGGCGTTGAAGCGCCGCATCGCGGGCGAGGAGCAGGTCGGCTTCGTGTGAACGGCGCGCCGGCGCGCGAGCGGCGCGTCAGCGGCCGAGCGACAGCAGCACTTCTTCGCCCGGGCGTTCCCTGCCGGTCGTCGCGATGACCGCTTCGAACGCCCACTCCTCGACGCGCGGGTCGCGCCAGAGGCGCTCCGGCACACGCACCACGGTCGGCGAGATGCTCTGGATCGTGCCCGCCCCGAGTCCCGTGCGATCGACGCGCGCGACCTGCACCGCGACCACCCCTTCGACGTGCGTGCGGAGCGCGTCGGGAACGTACGCGAGGATGCGCCGCGGGGTCGCGTCGACGATCGTCATCACGGCCCGTCCGGCGGCGATCCACTCGCCCGGCCGCGCCGAGAACTGGGAGATCCGGCCGCGGATCGGTGCGCGCAGCACGAGGAGCTTGCTGTCCTCGACGATCCGTTCGAGCGCGGCTTCCTGCATCCTGAGGCGCCAGCGCATCGGCGCGAGCGCGACCTCCGCGGGGATCGGCACGGCGCCGGGGGCGTCGAACTCACGCAGCCGCCGGTTCGTCGCGTCGATGCGGGTCTGTTGCTCCGTGTGAAGGGAGTCGAGTTCGGCGATCCGCTTCTGCAGGGCGTCCCGTTCGGTGCGCGCCTTCACCAGGTCCGGTTCGCCGACGACTCCTTGTCGCACGAGTTCCTGCAGCCGGTCGCACTCGATCGCCGCTCCCTGCACCCTTACGCGGGCTTCCTCGAGCTGGGTGCGCGTCGCGAGCGCTTCGAGTTGCGCGGACTCGGCGGCGCTCACGAGACGGCGTTGTTCGGTGCTGGCGTCGAGTTCGTGTTCCGATGCCTCGATGCTGGCGCGGCGGGCGCGGTCCGCTCGCTCGAGTTCGAGGTCGGCGCGAAGGCGCTCCAGCTCGCAGTTCGCCTGCGACAGGCGCAGGCGAACGTCGGCGTCGTCGAGTCGCGCGACGATCTGGTCCTGCTGTGCTTCTTCGTGGAGGGCGACGAGTACGGCGGCAATGCGTCCTGCGACCGGCGCCGTGACCGTGCCGTGGGTCGCTTCGACCACGCCGCGGAACGTCGTCGACGGCGGCAGGTGGGCACCGAGCCATGCCACGAGGGCGACGCAGGTGAGCCAGACGGCGACCGGAAGGCTGCGCCGTGCTCGACGAAGCGCGCGGGCGCCGAGGCCGGGACGAGGACGACTCGGGGTCCAGTGGCTCATCACACTTCCTCGTGTTCGTTCTGGACGAGGAGGCTGACGTTGCAGGCGCCGGGAATCGCGCGGACGTCGGCGACGAGCGCTTCGTGGGTTCCCGCGTCGTGCAGGCGCAGCTGGTAGGAGAAGTCCATCGCGCCCTCGAGCCGCGAATCGCGCAGGCTCACCAGGGCGAAGTGGCGGCAGTAGTGCCGCAGCACGGAGCGCAGTCGATCGTCGTGCTCGCCCTGCGCGGGCAGGGAGAACCGCAGTACGCCGTCGTTGTCGATGCGCTCACCGAACCGGATGCCGTACAGGTAGATCGCGGCGAGGAGAACGAAGCCCGTGCCCACAATCGCGAGGGTCGTGTTCTGGACGCCGACCGTGATGCCGATCGCGACGGAGAGGAACAGGAAAACCGTGTCGCGGCTGTCCTTGATCGGCGTGCGGAAGCGGATCAGGGCGAGTGCACCGAAAAGTCCGAATGCGCGCGCCAGGCTGTCGCCGACCGCGAGCATCACCACGGTGACGATCATCGCGAGCAGCACCAGCGCATGGACGAACGAGCGCGAGTAGCTCACGCCTTGGTGCGTGGCGACGTAGATCCACGCGAGCGGCTTGCCGAGGACGAACGCCAGCAGGATGTGGAAGACGATCGTCGACAGGGACGGCATCGAGACCGTCAGGTCGCCGAGGTGACGCAGGAGTTCGGGCATCGTCAGTTCTCTTCGGACCGGTCCGTGACGAACAGCGCTTCGACGCACGTGGCGTACTTCGAGAACGAGCGGCGCGCCAGCTGCAGTTCACGAATGGTGTCGAGCATCCACGGGGGGCACCGGTCGCTGAACTTCAGTTCCAGGATCACGCCACCGCTCGGGACGGTGACATAGGCGGGATCGTGCATCCTGACCCTGGCCCCCGGCTCCGGCATCGCACACAGGCGCCGATCGAACGTCACGCGATGGCGGTCGTCGTCGGTGCCGACCCAGGCCTGTCGGTCGTACCGGACGGTGATTCGCGGCACGGCGCGATGGAGCAGGACGAGGCGCACGAACTCGCAGAGGGCTTGCCGGCGGCCGGCCGACAGGTCGTGGATGCCGTCCGTTTCGCCGGCGAGCACACGCGGGAGTGCCTCCGCAGGAATCGGGCAGCGCAGCTTGCGGACGACCCGGTCCCGGCGGCTCTTCACTTCGAGGAACAGCGGTCCGTCGCCGTACGAGCGGACCCGCAGTTTGCATCGATCGAGCCGCCCCTCGCGCGTCTCACGGCAGAGCGTGTTCGTCTCGTCGTCGAGGTAGAGGCTGGCGATGCCGTACGTGCGGTCGGGCCGCGGAGCGGCGTGCGGGTCTGGTTCGACCCAGGGCTCGACGCGACGCAGCACCCGGGCCGCCACGGCTTCGGGCACCACGAACTTGCACTCGTACCGGTTCTCGTACCGCATGGGCTCCTTGCGGCATCACGGACACACGGTGATCTCGATCGAAGGCGTGCTGTCCCAGCCCGCGGCGCCGAACGTGAGCACCTGCGCGTAGATTCGCGTTCCCGGCACGCCGGCGGGCGGAGTCAGCGTGAAGTTCCAGCCGGAGTTGCCCGCGGCGTCGAACGGGATCACGAACGGCAGCACGAGGGTCGATGGCTCGAGCAGCAGTACTTCGGCGATGCCGAGGAACGACAGGTCGATGGAACTGCCGCCGAGGGACAGTGCGAGCAATCCTGCGCCGTTCGCGGGGCCGTTGGTGAGGCCGTAGAGCACGGTCGTGTTCGCCTGGATCGTGCCCGACGCCGTCATCGCGACGCCGTGCGCTCCCGACATGAAGGTGCCGTAGGTGCGCTGGCCGCAGCCGCCCGGCGCGTTGTTCGCCTGGAACGTCGGCGCGGGGAACGTGACCCAGGGCACCGCTCCGTCGAAGAGGCGGCCGGCAGAGACGTCGGCGGCCTGCGTGCCGAACTCGATCGAGTCGTGCAGCGCGAGTCCCGTCGAATCGTAGAAGGCGACCGCTTCGCCGGACGCGGACAGCTTGAAGTTGGCGTGCAGCGGGCCCTGCGTGCCGTCCTCGTCACACCAGACCCGGAGCACACCGTTCGCCGGAACGACGGTGCCGGACGGGAACTGGTACTTCAGGACAACGAGGCTGTCGCTGAGCCACTTGCCGCTGATGTCGACCGGCTGGTTGCTCGTGTTGTAGAGCTCGACCCAGTCCTCGTGCTGCGAGTTCTCGTCGACGGGACCGTTCTGGTTCTGCGCCACGAACTCGTTGATGACGACGGGCGAAGCGACGATCGGCCAGTCGATCTGGACGTGGGGGGCGTAGAGCTCGGCTTCCGCGGTGAACGGCTCGTAGCTCGCGGCGCCGGTCGCCGTGACGGCTTCGACGTAGTAGTCGATGAGCGAACCCGGGATCTGAGCGGCGATCGAGACTCCCCAGGTGCCGTCGGCGGCGGTTCCGTCACCGTGCAGACCGTCGTCGAACATCGCGACCCTCTGGAACGGGCCCGTGCGCCGCCACCAGAGGTTCACGCCGGTCGCGAGCGCGGATGCCTGCACCGTGAAGGAGATCGGCTGCGTCGGGTTGGGGCTCACCGGCGAGTGCGCAAGGTTGCTCAGCGTCGCGCGCGCCGCGTTCAGGTAGGCGTGGGTGTTCAGGAAGTTGTAGCGGGCCAGCACGTACGGGATCAGGCCCGTGAGCGTGCCGCCGCCGGGGCCGCCACCGATCGTCACGGAGCTGTTCAGGTTCGTCGTGAACTGCGCGTACGTGTAGATCTTCTTCGGGTCGGCCTGCACGTACGGATCGATCATCGCGTGGTACTGCGTGATCAGCGGGTTCATCACGGTCGGGTTGAACGTCTTCTCGACGACCGACTTCAGATGCGCCTTGTACCGCTGCGTCCAGTCCGCGAACTGCAGCGTCTTCGTGAACCCGGGGCGGAACGCGTTGGTCGTCTGGTAGTCGGGGGCGAGCGTCGTACTCGCCTCCCAGCTCTCGTTCAGGTCGAACGGGAACGTCGTGCCGTCGCCGTGGACTTCGTCGATGTAGAGGAAGTGGTCTTTGCCGCTCTCGAGGTAGCTGTCGATGTTGCCGCAGGCGTTCATCACCGCGGCGTACCGGTAGAACGCGTCCACGCTGAACACGGTCGTCAACGTCGACTGCGGTGTCGCGGTTGTCATCGCGTTGAGCACGGTGCACATGTTCATGAGATCCGTGCCGTCACCCTGCTTCGCCTGGTACGCGGCGAGGTAGCTCGCGGGAGTGTTCGGCGAGAGCACCGTGTAGGCGCAGCGGCCGTTCGTGAAGCCGCCGGACGTGGGGAAGCAGCGGTAGCGGTTGCCGTCGTTGCTGCGGAACCACTGCTTCATCATGTCCTTGTTCGGCTGCTGGACGTTGATGTAGAGACCCCACAGCGAGCCGTTCAGGAACAGGCGCACGAAGTTCGCCTTCGGTGCGACACCGTGGCGGCGCATCACCATGTAGGTGAGGAACTCGCGCAGGAAGGTCGGGTCGTGGAACCCGTTGTTCAGGTTCAGGTGGTCGTAGCCGTAGATGTCCTGACTCGCGACCTGCCAGTCGAGCTCGATGTTGAAGCTCTTCTTCTCCCATCCCTGGTTCGGCTGCGTCGGCAACATCGTGTAGCTCGTGTTGCCCCGGAAGCGGACGCCGACGTTCGGGTACGTGATCCCGTCGACCGTCATGTCCGCCGCGATGTTGGTATCGGTGACGTAGTTGTTCGTCAGCAGCGTCCAGTAGTTCGGCTGGCTGAACTGCAGGTACACGTCGCGGATCGTGTCGGGGTCGTAGAGGTCGGGAACCTGGGCGCGGAGCGAAGGGAGCACGGCCGCCGCGAACGTCGCGGCGAGGACTCGAAGCGTGTGCATGGGGTCCGTTCGGGAGGTGGGGCGGCGGTGAGGGCGGCCGCCGCTGCGAAGGCGCCGGGAACGCAGTGTGAAGAAAAGGTACCACCGCAAGCCGTGCTGTTTCGTGGGCCTGTGTCGCTCCACGACGGGGTGACCTGGTGCGACGGGCTTTTTCGGTGGCAACGGCCCGTCGCGGTTCGTGCGATGCCCCGATGCGCGTCGTGCCGTGGGTCCTTCTCGCCGCAGTGGCATCGTGCTTGGCCACACCCTCCGCCGAGATGGCGCGGGTCGCGGACGTGCCGGCCTTCGCGGCGCGCTACGCCCGCGAGTTCGCGATCCCCGGAATCTGGATCGCGTTGGTAGAGGAGGACCCGTCCTCCGGCCGGCGCCTGATCGATTGGAGCTGCTCGGTCGGGTCCAGCGGAGTGCCGCCCGCGGATGCGGTGCTGCGCGTCGCCTCGATCAGCAAGCTGTTCACCGCGACGGCGGCGATGGTGCTGGTCGAGCGCGGCCTGCTCGATCTCGATGCCCCGGTGTCGAAGTACCTGCCGGACTTCGCGCCGCGACAGCCCTACGGCGGAACGGTGACGCTGCGCACGCTGCTCGGCCACCGGTCCGGCCTCGTGCGCGAATCACCGGTCGGTCACTACTTCGACCCGTCGGCGCCGTCGCTGTCGGCCACGGTCGCGAGCCTCGACGACACGAGTCTCGTCTTCGCGCCCGGTCGCGAGTTCAAGTACAGCAACCCCGGCTTCGGGGTCGTGGGGGAGATCGTCGCGCGGGTCCATGGGACGTCGTTCGAACGCGCGGTACGGGACCTCGTGCTGGATCCGCTCGATCTGCGCGACAGCGACTTCGCGCCGCGGCCTGATCTCGTGGCGCGGCGCGCCGACGGTGTCATGTGGACGTACGACGGCCGCACCATCGCGACGCCGACGTTCCCGTTCGGCTATTCGCCCGCGGCGAACCTGCTCACGACCCCTGCCGATCTCGTGCAGTTCGCGGCGAGCTGGTTCCCGTGGTCTCAGCAGCGCGTGCTGCGACCCGACACCCAGGCGGCGATGTGGGCGCTGCCACCCGACGTCGACAACGGATGCGCGCTCGGCTTCTTCGTGCGTTCGTTCGACGGGCACCGCGAAGTCGGGCACGACGGCGCGGTCTATGGCGCGGCGTCGGCGCTGCGCGCGCTGCCCGACGACGGGCTCGCAGTGGCGGTCGTGTGTGCGAAGGACTTTTCGAACGCCGTTGCAGAGGCGATCGCCGAGCGTGCTATGGCGGCGGCTCTCGCCGCGCGGCGCGGAGAGACGCTGCCTCCGCCCGAGTATCCCGAGCCCGTCGGTGTGCGCGACGCGCGCCGCCTCGCCGGTCGCTGGATCTGCGGCGACAACTGGGTCGAGCTGTACGAGCGCGGCGGCGAACTGCTGTACGACCCGAACATCGGCGTGCGCACGCGCCTTCGTCGCGCGGCGAACGGCGTGCTCGTCAGCGACGATCCGCTGTCGCTTGGCAGTCGCAGTCTGCGTGAGTTGCCGGACGGCAGGCTGCATGATGGGGTGGTGGAGTACGTCCGCGACGAGCAGGTTCCCGATGCGCCGCCAGCCGAGCTGCTGCCGCTGCTCGGCGAGTACGGCTTCGACCACGACGTGCTGATCGTCTACGAGGACCACGGTCGTCTGGCGGTACTGATCGAGTGGCTCGTTCGCGAGCTGCCGGATCTCGAGGGGCCGGACCTGTGGCGTTTCGGTCCGGGCATGTACGGCGGCGACCCGCTGCGCTTCGAGCGTGGGCCCGACGGCGAAGTGCTCGCGGCGGTCGTCGGCGGGGCGCGCTTCGCGCGGCGACCGGGGCCGACGCCCGGCGGCTTCCGGGTGGCGCCGGTGAAGCCGGTGGAGGACCTGCTTGCGGCTTCGGCCGGCCTCGCTCCGCCAGCACCGCTCACGGCGGGTGGCCGCGCGTTCGAACTGGTCGACCTGGCGTTGCTCGAACCGACTCTCCGCATCGACCTGCGGTACGCGTCGGCGGACAACTTCCTCGGCGTCCCCGTCTACCCCGCCGGGGCCCGAGCCAGACTCCAGCGCCCCGCCGCCGAAGCGCTCGTGCGGGTCCACCGCCGGCTCGCGGAGCGGGGGCTCGGCCTGCTCGTCTTCGACGCCTACCGCCCCTGGCGGGTGACGAAGGTCTTCCACGACGCCGTGCCGGGACCCGTTCGCCACTTCGTCGCCGATCCCGCGGAGGGCTCGCGTCACAACCGCGGCTGCGCGGTGGACCTCTCGCTCTTCGATCTCGCGACGGGCCAGCCGGTCGCGATGCCCAGTGACTTCGACGAGTTCTCGCCTCGCGCGCACCCGGACTATCCCGGCGGCACGTCGCGCGAACGCGAGTTCCGGGCGATCCTGCGGCGTGCGATGGAGGCCGACGGGTTCACCGTGAACGAACACGAGTGGTGGCACTTCGACCACCGCGACTGGACGCACTACCCGGTCGGCAACGAGCCGCTCTGAGCGTCTGGCGGCGGTCTGCCTTGCATACGGGGGATTCCGGGTCACATCCGGCCGTGTCCGCAGCCGAAGAGAGCGGCATTCCCAGCCGTTTTTTCGGAGCCTGCAAGCATGTCCGGGCCTACTCTCCGCACCGCGATCACGACCCCGCCAACGACTGCCGCCGACGCTGCTGCGATGACCCACGAGACCGTTCCGAAGACCGCGAAGCTCTCCCTCGGTGACCACGAGATCGAACTGCCGGTCATGGTCGGCAGCGAAGGCGAGATCGCCGTCGACATCCGCCAGCTGCGTGCAAAGACCGGCGCGATCACCTACGACCCGGGTCTCGGCAACACCGGAGCGTGCCTGTCGAAGATCACGTTCCTCGACGGCGAGCAGGGGGTGCTCCGTTACGCCGGCTACCCGATCGAAGAGCTCGCGAAGAGCAGCCACTTCGTCGAGGTGATGTGGCTCCTCCTGCACCAGCAGCTGCCGAGCGCGCAGCAGCTGTCGCAGTTCACGCACGACATCACCTACCACACGATGCTGCACGAGGACCTGAAGCGACTCTTCGCGAGTCTGCCGAAGGTCGGCCACCCGATGGCGGTGTGCGCGGCGGCGGTCGGTGCGCTGTCGACCTTCTACCAGAAGGCATCACCCAACACGCGCGAGCAGAACTGGATCGACGCGATCCGCCTGCTCGCCAAGATGCCGACGATCGCGGCCTACTGCTACAAGCACAGCATCGGGCAGCCGTTCATGTATCCGCGCAACGACCTCTCGTACGCGGCGAACCTGCTCTACATGATGTTCGGCACGCCCTGCGAGCAGTACGAGCCGAACCCGGTGATGGCGCGTGCGCTCGACCTGCTCCTGATCCTGCACGCCGACCACGAGCAGAACTGCTCGACGAGCACGGTGCGCACCGTCGGCAGCTCGGGCGCCAACCTGTTCGCCAGCGTCTCCGCCGGCATCTCGGCGCTCTGGGGCCCGCTGCACGGCGGTGCCAACCAGGCGGTGATCGAGATGCTGATGTCGATCCGCGACGGGCGCCGCACCGCGCGCGAGTTCATGGAGCTCGCGAAGAAGAAGGACAGCGGCGTGCGCCTGATGGGGTTCGGCCACCGCGTCTACAAGAACTACGATCCGCGCGCGCTGATCCTGAAGGCCGCGTGCTACGACGTGCTCGGCCAGCTCGGCCGCAAGGACCCGCTGCTCGACATCGCGCTCGAACTCGAGCAGATCGCGCTGCAGGACAGCTACTTCGTCGACCGCAAGCTCTACCCGAACGTCGACTTCTACTCGGGCATCATCTACAAGGCGCTCGGCATCCCGGTCGACCTGTTCACGGTGTTCTTCGCGATCGGTCGCATGCCCGGCTGGGTCTCGCAGTGGCTCGAGTACCAGGCCGACCCCGAAGCGAAGATCACGCGGCCGCGCCAGATCTACATGGGCGCCACGCCGCGCACCTACAAGTCGGTCGAGCAGCGCTGATCCGCGCGGAGCGCGGAGCAGCGCTGCCTTCTCCGTCGCCGCGGGGCGAGCAACGACGGGGGCGACTTGAGCATCTGCGCCTGCCGCGGCGCCGAGCCGCGCTACGCGCGGAGCAGCGCTGCGCTCTCCGTCGCCGCGGGGCGAGCAACAGCACGGGGCGGGCCGAGCATCCGCGCCTGCCGCGGCGCCGAGCCGCGCTACGCGCGGAGCAGCGGTACGATCTCCGTCACCGCGGGGCGATCAACGACGGGGCGAACACGGCAGCCGCGCCGACCGCGGCGCCGATCCCGCGCCTGTGCGCGGAGCAGCGCTGCGCTCTCCGTCGCCGCGGGGCGAGCAACGACGGGGGCGAACACGGCAGCCGCGCCGACCGCGGCGCCGATCCCGCGCCTGTGCGCGGAGCAGCGCTGCGCTCTCCGTCGCCGCGGGGCGAGCAACGACGGGGGCGAACACGGCAGCCGCGCCGACCGCGGCGCCGATTCGCGTGCTGCGTGAAGCAGCGCCGCGATTCTCCGGCTGCCGGGCCGAACCGGTCGGACACCTTCACTTCGTGGCAGGCATCTTGTCGGGGTTCACGCCCTTCGAGCCACCGGGCGTCGTCGGCGCCGGCGCCGCCTTCCATCCCTTCTCCTCCTCGAGCAGCTTCGGGATCATCTCGCGCAACTTCTGCGCGCGCGCTTCCGACGCGGGGTGCGTGCTCAGCCACTCGGGCGTGCTGCTGCCGCCGAGTTTCGCCATGCCCTCCCAGAGGGCCGGTGCCGCGTTCGGGTCGTAGCCGGCGCGGATCGCGTAGCGCAGTCCTTCGATGTCGGCTTCGCTCTCGTGGTCGCGGCTGTAGGGGAGCAGCACGCCGTACTGCGCGCCGAGGCCGAGTGCGGCCATGATGCCGCCCTTCGCCTCGTTGCTCATCTGCGAGAGCCCGAGGCCGGCCTGCACGGCCGCGAGACCGGCGTTGGTCAGGGTGCCCTGCGTCATGCGCTTGCCGCCGTGCCGAAGGATCGCGTGGGCGACCTCGTGCCCCATGACGACGGCGAGCTTGTCCTCGGTGTCCGCCAGGCCCGGCTGCAGGATGCCCGTGTACACGGCGATCCGGCCGTTCGGCAGGCAGAACGCGTTCGGCACGTCGTCGGCGCGCAGGAGCCGCGCTTCCCAGTGGAACGAGGTCTCGCCGGTGGTGGCGGCGATCTTCTGCGCGACACGCTGCACCATGGTCGCCTGCGCGGTGCCGGTGACGATGCCCTTCGTCTCCTTCGTCGCTTCCTCGTACGCCTGCACGCTCAGCGGCTCGAGTTCGTCATCGGGGTAGATGTTGAGGTTCGCGCAAGCTGCCGGCAGCAAGGCGATCAGCAGCACGAAGAGCGGTCGCAGGAGGTTCGGCATGGGCGCGATGTTACGTCGCGCGGCATGACGAGCCAGCGGCGACGCGCCGGCCGGTCGTGCGGGCCGCGAAACTTGCGATTGGCGCCGTGTCGCCCGATGCTCTCCGGATGCGACCAGAACTGGTGATCGTCGGCGGCGCGCGGACCGCCATGGCGGAGTACTCGGGCACGCCCGGATTCGGCAAGTTCAAGGACGTCTCGGCCATCGACCTCGCTGCGCACGCGGCGAAGGCGGCGCTGCAGAGGTGCGGTGTGAAGCCCGAGATGGTCGACGAGACGTTCGTCGGCAACGCGGCCCAGAGCAGCAGCGACGCGATCTACGGTGCCCGCCACGTCGCCCTCAAGGCGGGTGTGCCGATCGAGAAGCCGGCACTCACCGTGAACCGCCTGTGCGGCAGCGGCATCCAGTCGGTCGTGTCCGCGGCGCACACGATCCTCGCGGGCGAAGCACAGCTGTGCCTCGCGGGCGGCATGGAGAACATGAGCCAGGTGCCGCACGTGATCCGCGGTGCGCGCGAAGGGTTCCGGTTCGGCGCGGAGCCGAAGATCGAGGACCTGTTGTTCGCCGCGCTCTACGATCCGTTCTGCAAGTTCTTCATGGCGCAGACGGCCGAGAACGTCGCGAAGAAGCTGTCGATCTCGCGTCAGGAACAGGACGAGTACGCTCTCCGCAGCCACCAGCTCGGCGCTGCCGCGGTGAAGGCGGGCAAGTTCGCCGCCGAGATCGCGCCGCTGACGATCCAGGTCGGCAAGAAGGAGGTCGTCGTGGACAGTGACGACCACATCAAGCCCGAGACGTCGCTCGAAGCGCTCGCCGGCCTGCGCGCGGCGTTCGGCAAGGACGGCACGGTGACGGCCGGCAACGCGTCGGGCATCGTCGACGGCGCTGCGATGCTCGTCGTGACGACCGCGCAGCGCGCGAAGGAACTCGGATTGAAGCCGAAGGCGAAGATCCGTTCGTGGGGCCTCGCCGGTGTTCCGCCCGAGATCATGGGCATCGGCCCGGTGCCCGCGATCCAGAACGCCTGCACGAAGGCCGGCCTGAAGGTCCAGGACCTCGACCTGATCGAGATCAACGAAGCGTTCTCCGCGCAGTACCTCGGTTGCGAGAAGGAGCTGAAGCTCGATCGCAAGAAGTGCAACGTGAACGGCGGCGCGATCGCGCTCGGCCACCCGCTCGGTGCGACCGGCACACGCCTCTTGCTCACGCTCGTTCGCGAGATGGAGCAGTCCGGCAAGTCGCTCGGCTGCGCATCCGCCTGCATCGGCGGCGGCCAGGGCATCGCGATGATCCTCGAGAAGGTGTGAGGCTCGCGATGCTCGACAAGACCGTGAAGTTCGACGGCCGCGTTCTCTACCTGACCGAAGATCAGGAGCAGCTGAAGGCGCAGCTCCACTCGGGGGCGACGCTGCAGCACGATCCGGCCCGCAAGCTGATCGACAACATCTCGACCGACGAGCTGACGCCCGGCTGGGTCTGCTACTACTACGACGAGACGCTGGCTCGCTACTGCCTCGTCGGCCTGCGGGGCGGCAACGTGAAGCAGGACGCGATCAAGAACAGCGGTGCGTCGGTGATCGTCAGCGGCGTCAGCAAGGGCTGCGGCAGCTCGCGCGAGACGGCGCCGTACAGCGAGCTGAAGGCCGGCATCAAGCTCGTGATCGCGAAGAACATCGAGAAGATCTACGGCCAGAACTGCCAGAACATCGGCCTGCTCACGTCGACCGACTTCTCCCTTCTGCCGCGCATCGAGCGAGGTGAGGCGATCCCCATCGAGGAGTTCACGAAGGGCCTCGACCCCATCGCCGCCGAGATCGTTCGGCACGGTGGGCTGTTCGCGTACAACCAGGCGCGCCTCGCCGGCAGGACGACGCCGCCGGCCGTGACGACGAAGGCGCGGCCGATGACGCTGTGCGAGAAGATCATCGCGCAGCGGGCGATCGCCGACGCGAAGACCGGCCGCCTCGGCGTGCCGGCGGTGCAACCGGGCGACGCAATGTTCGTCCGCACCGACGTGCGCTTCTCGCACGAGTACGTGACGCCGATGGCGGAGGCGTTGTTCAGGATGGGCCTCGGCAAGGACGCGAAGATCACCGACCCGCAGTCGGTGTTCGCGTTCCGCGATCACCTGACGTTCCTCGACCGCATCATGCCCGAGGCGCACGTGAAGATGGGCCTGAAGGAACAGGCCGCGTCGCTCGCGACGGTGCAGGAGTCGTTCACGAAGAAGCAGGGCATCAAGCTGTACGGCGAGGTCCATCGCAACGGCCAGCTCGTCGGCAGCGAGGGCATCTGCCACAACATCGTGATCGAGGACATCGCCGAGCCGGGCCAGCTCGTGATCGGCACCGACAGCCACACGTGCATGGCGGGCGCGATCGGCTGCTTCGCGTTCGGCGTCGGCTCGACCGACATGGCGAACAGCTGGTTCACGAAGGACGTGCGCGTGAAGGTGCCGGAGTCGGTGCGCGTGAACGTGCGCGGCACGATGCCGAACGGCGTCTGCGCGAAGGATCTGATGCTGCACCTGCTCAGCGACCAGTTCTTCAAGACGGGTGCCGGCATCGGCAAGGTGCTCGAGTTCGCGGGCCCCGCGGTCACCGCGATGTCCCTCGACGAACGCGCGACGCTCACCAACATGGCGGTCGAGGCCGGTGGCTTCACCGGCATCATCGAAGCCGACGAGGTGATCGTCGACTACATCAGCCAGCAACGCGGCACCGATGCGGCGCGCCTTCGCAAGCAGATCGTGAAGGCCGATCCCGGGGCGACGTACGTGAAGACGTTCGACATCGATCTCGGGGCGCTCGTGCCCACCGTCGCATCGCCCGGCGATCCGCGGAACGGCATCGCGCTCGCCGAACTGCGCAAGAAGCAGGGCAAGGTGAAGGCGCACATCGCCTACGGCGGCTCGTGCACCGGCGGCAAGAAGGCGGACATGGACATGTACGCGAGCGTCGTGCGGAAGGCGGTCGACAAGGGCCGCACGCTGCAGTGCAAGACGTACATCCAGTTCGGCAGCCAGCGCATTCGCGCCTACGCCGAGAAGATGGGCTACATCCAGCTGTTCGAAGGTGCCGGCGTCGAGCTGATCGACCCGAGTTGCGGTGCGTGCATCAAGGCGGGCCCCGGCGTGTCGTTCACTGCCGACGAGGTCACCGTGAGCGCCATCAACCGCAACTTCCCCGGCCGCTCCGGCCCGGGTCAGGTGTGGCTCGCGAGCCCGCTCGTGGTCGCGGCGAGTGCTTTCCTCGGCTACGTCGGCGGCCCCGACGAGCTGTAGTCGTCGACTACGCGAGGCGCGTCGGCGGCAGGGCGGCCCAGCGGCGGATGCACGCCCAGACGACGAGCGGCATGCTCGCGGTCAGCACGTAGAACCACGGCGTCCACACCGCGGACACGCCGCGGCTCGAGCCCGGTCCCGAGCCCCATTCGAACGCGACCGACAGCGCGGCGAGCGAGGCGAGGATGGCGCTGCCCGGGCGCGTCGCGCGCCGTTCCGAGTCCGAATCCGATTCGGCGATCGCCATCACCGCGACGAGCAGGCACGTGCAGAAGCACGTGAAGCCTGCCTTCGAGTGCCACCCGGGCGGGCCGACCTGGGAGCCGAAGAGGCGTTCGAATCGAACGCGTACCCAGGGCATCGTGGTCGCCCACACCGCGAAGGCGGAGCCGACGAGCAGGATCCGGCGCCACGCGCGGGGTTCCTTCTCCGGGCGCTGGTCCGGTCCCAGGGGCGAGGGTTGGAACTGCATGGCACGGGAGCGTAGCTCCGGGCGGCCGGTCGTGGGGCAGGGACGGGCGTCCGGGACGACGTGGTCGTGATCGGCTCCGGAGCTTCGGGCAGGCGCGCCGCAAGGAGCGTTGTCAGCGCCCGGAGCCGGGCGCGATGCAGCGCCGCCGACCGAAGCGCCGAAGACCGCCGGCGTCCATGACCGACGACGATTGGGCGCCGCTGCCGGAGGACCGCCGGGTCCATCATCCGGGGGAACTCGCCGATTCCGCGGCGCGGCCGACGACGTCCGAGGCGGCGGCACCGGTTGTCCCGCCGGTTGCTCCACCGCTTGCTCCGCCCGTCGTGGCGAGAAGGCCGGGTTCCTCGCCGGCGCGTGATCCGGCTGCCGAGCGGGCATTCGAGGAACTCCGCGCCCGGCTCGCGAACAGCAAGCCCGGCACGAGCTTCGTCGCGGAGTCGCAGCGTCGGCAGCGGCGCGAGGCGTTGCGGGAGAAACGTGCGTTCGCCGCGGCGATGGCCGAGGCTGCTGCCCGGCCGGTGCACGAGTGGGAGGCCGCCGAACCGGCTGCGCCCGCACCCGTGGCGAAGCCCGCGCCGGAACCCGCCGCCGCGGGGAAGCCGGCAGCCGCGGAGGAGCCCGACGTCGATCCGCGGGAATCCGAGGCTTGGTTCCAGGCGCTTCCTTCGAACGAGCGCGAGCGCCTCCGGGCACACTGGTGGCAGCAGCGACATCGCCACGACGACGAAGTGCCGCGCCGTCACCGGCGCATCCTGCGCGCCGGCACGACCGCCGCCGCCGTGTTCTTCGTGCTCGGGATCCTGCAGTCGCCGTGGTTCGGTTCGTTCGATCCGGTGCTGCGACTCGCAGCGGCCGGCGGGGTGGCGCTCGGCGTGGCCGAAGCGACCGGCGGTGGCCGGTTCCGCTACGCGGTCGCCGGCGCCGCTGCGTTCGCCGCGGCGATGGGCTCGAATCTGTTCGCGAACCCGAGCCTGCTCTTCTCGCTGCTGCTCATGGCGTACGTGTCCGCGATCCTCGGCATGGAACGCGAGATGCTGCGGAGCGGCGGGTTCCGCGCGGATTGACGCGCCGGCCCGGCGTCAGGGCACGACGACGCGTTCGTTCGTGACCGCTCCGGGCTGCAGCGCCAGGACCTTCCGCACCGGCGCGTGTCCGGCGATCGCTGCCTCGAACTCGTAGGAGCCGGCGGGCAACGCTTCCGCCGGGGAGACGGTGCCGACGCCGGGCAGCAGATCGATGCCGGAGACAGCGGCTGCACCCGTGCCCTGCACGACCCAGCGTCGCGCGACCGGTGGTCCGCCGACGAGCCGGATTCCGAGCTTCACCACGCCGGCCTGCGCCGGGTCGAGGGCCGCGCCGTTGGCGTCGACGAGATCGAACGTGGGCACACATCCGGGCTCCAACGGCGCGTCCTCGAGGAAGCCGTTGCTCCCGGTGAGTTCGAAGCGACGCTTGTACGGGAGCATGGGCAGCAGGCTGCCGTCCGATGCGACCGCCACGACGCGGATGCCGTACTCGCCGGGCGCCAGCTCCGGCAGTTCGTACTTCCCGTCGGCGGCACTCGTGCGCCGCGCCCAGAGCGGCGTGCCGAGTGCCCACGCCTCGGTGCCGCGCGCCTCGGGCGCGAGCACGAATGCGTCGACGCGCACGTTCGCGATCGGCACGAGCGAGAGGTCGTGCACGAGCAGCGTGATGCCGGTTGCGACGGCCGCCGGATTCATGATGACGTCGATCGTCGCCGCGGGAGCGCCGGCGGGGGGAACGCCGATCTCGATCACCGATGGCGTCATGCCGCCCGATTCGACGAGCAGCTGGCCTCGGGTGCTCGCCGGCAGTCGCAACCTCGCTTCGCCTTCGGCGCCGTCGCCCTTCGCGACCGCGCCGCCGTTGGCGTAGCGCCACGTGAACGACTCGACGGCGCGATGCTCGACCGCCTCGCGCACTCGCAACACGACGTTCGCCGGCGCTGCGTCTTGACGCGGAGTGGGCGGCGTCCCGTTCGCCGGGTGCGACGGTTCGGTCGCGGGGGCCGGGCGGGGGCGCGGCGGTGCCGCGTTGCTGCGTTCGGTCGGCGCCTCGGTTCCGGCTTCGCCGGTACGGGTCTGGCCGTCGCCGCCGGCGGACGGCGGCAGCGCGTCGCGGTCGTTCGCGAGCAGCGCCCACGCGACGACCACGGCGATCACGCCGAGCAGGGCCAGGACCGGGAGCGCCGAGCGCATCGGCGCATCCTGCGCGATCGCCGCGCCGAAGGCGAGCCCCGACCTCTCACGAACGAAACCTCACGAACGAAGCCAGGACCAGCCCGCCGCGATGGCGAGCGTCGCGATCGTGATCGGGATCCCCGTGCGAAGGTGCTCGAGGAACCAGCTCCGGCGCTGCGGGCGCACGCCGAGGCGCTGCGCCTGTTCGACGACGATGAGGTTGGCGATGGAACCGACGAGGAGGAGGTTGCCGGCCAGGGTCGTCGCGAGACACAGGATCGGACCGGCGCTCGGATGATCGGCCACCGGCAGCAGCAGCATCGTGAGTGGAACGTTCGAGATGACGTTCGAGCCGACGACACTGGTCACGAAGAGCGCGACCGGTCCGTGCAGGTCGAGGCCGGCCTCCCGCAGCCACGCGAAGGCCGCGGCGGCGTGGCCGGCCGACTGGAACGCGTGGTTGCACACGAACAGGCCCGCGAACAGGACCAGCAGCCCCCAGTCGACCTGTGCGAGCAGGGCGCCCGACTCGATGCGGCGCGAGACCATCAGCACGCACGCCGCGAGCATCGCCTGCACCTCGCGCGGCAGCGGGCACACGAGCAGTCCCGCGACGAGCACGACGAGCACGGCGACTCCCTTCCGCGTCTGCCGTCGATCGAAAGGATGGTCTGGACCCACACGCGTCGGCAGGGAGCGTTCGAGCCTGCCCCGGTAGGCGTGGCGCAGGACCACGAACACGACCAGGAGGCCGAGGGCCGCGGGGAAGGCGCCGTCCAGCAGGTACGCGCCGAAGGACATGCCGAGCGACTGTCCGATCAGCATGTTCTGCGGATTGCCGATCAGGGTCGCGGCCGAGCCGACGTTCGCCGCCGCCGCGAGCGCGAGCAGGAACGGAACGGGGTCGAGCCCGCGCCGGACGCAGACGTCGACGAGCACCGGTGCGATGGCGAGGCACACGACGTCGTTGGTGAGGAGTGCCGACAACACACCGGCCGCGAGGATCAGCTCGAACAGGAGGCGCTCGGGCGACGACGGCCGTTCCGCGAGCCAGCGCGTGAGCGCCGCCCAGAAGCCGCCGAGGCGGAACTGAGCGGACACGATCATCAGTCCGAGCAGGAGCCCGATCGTGCCGACGTCGATGGCCTGCCAGGCGGAGGTCGCGGTCGTGGCGCCGCCGGCGACGAGCACCACGGCGCCGGCGAGAGCGGCGCACGCGCGGTCGAGGCGCACGCCGGGCACCCGGCCCGTCGCCATCACGAGGTAGACGAGTACGAAGACGACGAGCGCCAGGTCCAAGGTCGCGACGCTACGCGGACCGGCCGGCGCGCGGAAGGGAACGGGCGACGATCAGCGCGCAGTGGCCTGTGCCGCGAACCACGCCGCGTAGTCCATGCGGACCCAGTCGGGGAACGTCGTCGTCGCCGCGTGCGGTTCGTAGCGATCGAGCACCTCGTCCATCGCCCCGGTTCCGAATGCGCCGACGTGGCCGTTCGGCACGAGCGCGAGCTGGGCGCGCGCCGCGGCGAGATCGCCGGTGTCGTGCAGCACGACGATCGCGGCGGCGAGACCGGTGCGATCGACGCCCGCGCGGCAGTGCAGGAGCAGGGGCCGCTCCGCCTCGTCGGCGACGCGCCAGAGTTCGAGCAGGGTCTCCGGGCGGGGGAGGCGCGTCGCCGACATCGGGACGTTCCAGAAGTGCGCGCCAGATTGTTCGGTCGCGCGCGCGGACAGTGCGGTCGGGTCACCGTCCCCGCGCAGGCACACCACCGTGCGGATGCCGTGGTCGGCGATGCGTCGCGCGAGTCGTTCTTCGCCGGGCTGCGGCGACCGCCATACGCCGTCGCCGACTTCGCGGAAGCCGGTGCACGCGGCGGTGCCGGCGAGGAGCGCGAGAAGCGACGAAGTGCGGGCGGCGGATCGGAGCATGTGCTCGCCGCACGGTAGCGCGTCGACACGCCGTGCGCGCTCGGCTATCGACGTGTCGATGAACCGCGCGATCTCCGTGCAAACGACGGGCGGGCCCGAAGTGCTCCGCCTCGGGGACGTGCCGATGCCGGTGCCGGCCCGCGGCGAAGTCCTGCTGCGGCAAAGTGCGATCGGCGTGAACTTCCTCGACGTGCGCCAGCGGCGCGGCGACGTGCCGCTGCCGCGCCTGCCGTCGGGCCTCGGCATCGAAGCGGTGGGGGTCGTCGTGGCCGCGGGCGAAGGCGTGACCGCGCCCGCTGTCGGCACCCGGGTCGCGTATGCGGGCACCGCACTGCTGGGGGCGTACGCCGAGTACCGCGTCGTTCCCGCGTGGCGGCTGGTGCCCGTTCCCGACGCGGTCCCGGACGCCGTCGCGGCGGCCGTGCTCTGCAAGGGCATGACCGCCGAGTTCCTCGTGCGCCGCACGTTCAAGGTCGGACCGTCGCATCGAGCCCTCGTTCTCGCCGCGGCGGGTGGCACCGGCGTGCTGCTGTGCCAATGGCTTCACCATCTCGGCGCGTCGGTGCTGGGTGTCGTGTCGAGCCGCGAGAAGGCCGACTTCGCCGCCGCGAACGGCTGCCACCATCCCATCGTCGCGGAGCCGTCGGCGACACCGTCGGACTTCGCCGCCGCCGTTCGCCGCATCACGCAGGACCGCGGCGTCGACGTCGTCTACGACTCGGTGGGGCGCGCGACGCTCGGTGACTCGCTGCGGTCGCTGAAGCGGCGCGGACTGCTCGTGTCGTTCGGCGCGGCGTCGGGTCCGCCCGAGCCTCTGGACCTGGCGGCTCTTCGCGATGGCGGATCGCTGTTCGTCACCCGGCCATCGCTCGACGACTACGTCGCGACGCGGCCCGAACTCGAACGCGCCGCAGGTGCCGTGTTCTCGGCCGTGCAACGCGGCGTCCTGCGGCCGCACCTGACCGGGCGGTTCGCCCTGGCCGACGCCGCCGAGGCGCACCGTCGACTGGAGTCGCGCCGAACTGTCGGTGCCACCGTTCTGATTCCCTGAACGAGGCACATGAACGGCGCGTGGGAACCTTGCGCGGGGCCGCGTCGTTGGGCCGGCGCATGAACCAGAACCGCTCCGCGTCCCTTCTCGATGGCGTCAGGATCGCGTCGCCGTGCTCGGCCGACTGGAACTCGATGGAGGGCGACGACCGCCGCCGCTTCTGCGCGCAGTGCAAGCTGCACGTGCACGACGTGAGCAAGATGACGCGCGACGAGGCCGAGCAGTTGATGCGCGGTGCCGCGAACGGTCGTGTGTGCGTGCGTCTGTTCCGCCGCGCGGACGGCACGGTGCTGACGCGCGACTGCCCGGTGGGTCTGCGCAAGCGCGTGCGGGCCGCGTTCGGTCGGGCAGTCGCCGCCTGTGTCTTCGTCTGGGGCCTGGTGTCCTGCACGCGGCCCGCTCCGGGCGGCGAGTCGCCGACAGCGCCTGCAGCGCAGCCGCCGGATCCGCGGCCGCTTCAGGGCAGACCGCTGCAGGGCGAAGTGGAGATGGGCGACGCCGTCGCGCCGCCGCTGCCGGCACGGACGCCCGAACAACCCGAACAGGGCAAGGTGGCGCGGCCGGGCGGCGGCTGATCCCGATCAGGGCGGCGCGGCCTTCCGGGCAGCGGTCTTCGCGAACGCGCCGAGCCCGGGAGTGAGCACGAGGGTCGACAGCACGAGCGCCGCTGCGATCTCGAAGGGAACGGCCGGCCCGAGTGTGTCGAAGGTCTGGCCGTAGACGAGGGGCATCAGGAGCCGCGCCGCGCTGCCGTAGCCCTGCTGCAGCCCGAGGTAGAGGCCTCGTTCGTGTTCGCCCGCGACCTTCGTGAGGAGTGCGGACAGGCACGGGAACGTGAACGACGTGCCGAGCGGCATCAGTGCGATCGCGAGTGCCAGGATCGGCAGCGACTGCGCGAGCGTCATCACGAACAGGCCCGTCGCCAGCATCACGATGCCGAGTCGCGCGAGCCACGCCTCGCCGAAGCGATCGACGAGGCGGCCGAGGAACAACACGCGCGCGACCACCGAGATCGCGCCGATGTACATGTACACGTAGCCGATCGAGTGTTCGTCGATCGCGAAGCGCCTGTCGAGGAAGTACGCGAGCACGACGTTCACGCCCTGGAACGCACCGATCGCCACGGAGTAGACGAGGATCACCCGCGACGTCGGCTCGGTGGCTCGGGTCACGACGCGGAGGGCCGCGCTCCGGGCCTTCGCCGGGGCGGGTCCGTCCTTTCGGACGGCGTGCGCCTTCGATTCGGGCAGCCAGCGCGCCGCGAACACCATGTTGAGGACGCACAGCGCGGCCGCGCCGAGGCCCGGCGCCGAGTGCCCCAGGGTGAGTTCCGCTTCGCCGGGCATCAGGTCGACGTTGCCGAGCTTCACGAGGAACGTCCCGATCGCCGGCCCGAGGGCCACGCCGAGGTTGGTCGCGGCCGACAGCCAGCCGAGGGCGCGGGTGCGGTCCTTCGGTTCGACGCTGTCCGCGACGTACGCCTGGATCACGCCGACGGTGCCGCCGCCGGCGCCCTGCACGATGCGGGAGAGCATCAGGACGCCGAGCGATTCCGCGAATCCGAACACGACGTATGCGATCGCCGACGCCGCCAGCGCGATCAGCAGCGCCGGCCGCCGGCCGAAACGATCGGAGAAGCGACCCCAGAACGGCGCGCTGACGATCTGTGCGGCGGTGAACGCGGCGACGACGACCGAGGTGACCGCGCCCGCTGCGAAGCGGTGGCCCGCGATGTCGATTCCGGGGCCGACGAGCCGCTCCACGTAGAAGGGCAGGATCGGCACGACGAAGAAGAGGCCGACCATGTCCACGAACGCGGTCGCCATCAGGACCGCGAGGCGCGCCGGGATCTTGCGCGCCTCGCGCACGACCATCGCGACGAGCAGGAGGCCGAGCGCGGCGAGTGCCCACTGCACGGCCGGGGACGCGAGGGTCGTGGCGAGCGATTCCGGTTCGTTCTGCGGCGGCAAGGTCGGGGAACCTTCCGGTTCCACGGTGTCCGGCGCAACCTCGGTGGCACGGTTCGCTCGCGCGGCCGATCGACGGCGGGTTCTCCGGCCCATGGCGGACCGCGGCGCGGTTGGATACACCGCGCGCATGGACCTCGGCTTCGAGACGATCGGCAACGCGTGCCTCATCGCCCACGACCGCGGACCGGTGCTCGCGACCGATCCGTGGCTCACGGGGACGGCGTACTTCGGCGCGTGGCGCCTCTCGCACGAGGTGCCGGCGGCGCAGATGGCGAACGTGCGCGCCTGCAAGTTCCTGTGGATCTCGCACGGCCACCCGGACCATCTGAGTGTGCCGTCGCTCGAACAGCTGCGCGACAAGACGATCCTGCTGCCGGACCACCGCGGCGGCCGCATCGCGCGCGACCTCGCCGAGATGGGGTTCCGCGTGCGCACGCTGAAGTGCGGCGAGTGGTTCCCCGTCAGCGATCGCTGTCGGATCGCGTCGCTCGCGAACTACAACCAGGACGCGACCATCGTGATGGACCTCGACGGCCATCTCGTCATCGACGCGAACGACGCGGGCAACCGCGGCAGCAGCCGATTCCTCGATCGGGAGAGGAAGCGCTTCACGAAGCGCACCGTGCTCGCGTGCCTCACGGGCTGGGGCGACGCGGACATGATCAACTTCTTCGACGAGCAGGGCCGGAGGGTGCTGCCCGCGGCGGCCGGGAAGCCGGCGCTCGGTCCCGGCATCAAGTCCCTGCTCGACCACTACGACCTCGATGTGTTCGCGCCGTCGAGCGCGATGCATCGCTACAACCGCACCGACGTCGCGTGGGCCGACGAGTACGCGACGCCGGTCGAGGCCCACGAGCTCGGTTTCGACGGCGGGCGGCGGACCTGCCTGCCGGCGTTCGTGCAGTACGACCTGCACACCGGCCAGTACCAGAAGATCGCGCCGCGGGCGAACGACCAGCCGCTCGAAGCGCCCGAGGTCCACGGCGACGACTGGAACACGCCGCTCGAGAAGGACGACGTCGAACTGCTCGGCGCGTACTTCCGGCGCGTCGCGCACCTGCACACGTTCCTCGGCTGGATCAACTTCCGCGTCGGCGGGAAGGATCACGTGATCGACATCGCGCGCGAACATCGTCGCGGGATCACGTTCGCGACACCGCGGCAGTCGCTGGTCTCCGCGGTGCAGTGGCGCGCGTTCGACGACATCCTGATCGGCAACTTCTGTCGCACGACCCTGCACGGCGACTGGTGGGGCAAGCAGGGCGCCGCCGCGCTGTATCCGCACTTCACGCCGTTCGTGACGAAGTTCGGCGACAACGGCGGTGCGCACTCACCCGACGAACTGCGGGCCTACTTCGCGGATTACTTCGCGCGCGGCTTCACGGAGTTCACGCCCGACGCGGAAGAGCAGGAGATGAAGGCGGCGCTGCGGCCCTATCTGTGAGGCGAGGCGCCGCGCGTCCTCATCTCGCCGTCGTGTGGCCCGTGGTCGGCTCGACGGCAGCCTTGCCCTTCTCGTAGCGGGTGTAGACGTAGACCGGGATCGGCAGCGGTCCGAGCTGGGCGCGCACGAGCGGCTCGACGTGCTGCCATTCGAGGCCGCCGACTCCGGTGGCGAGCCGCGGGAGCGCGAGGCTCGTGAACTTGTCCTTCTCCGCGAGCTTCTTCAGTTCGTGCAGCGCGTGGTTCACGTGCTCGGTCTTCGCGCGGCCGGGGTGGCCGCCGTCGTGGGCCGGCGGCTCCTGCGTGAACAGGGAGACGATGCGCACGTGCTTGCCGTGCGGGTCGACGCCTTCCCAGGTCCACAAGCCGCCCGGCTTCGCGCCTTCCTGGCGGCAGAAGTGGCGGAAATCCTTGTAGAGCGCGGGGCAGGCTTCACGCAGCGCCCGCGCGAGCCCGGTCTTCCAGTCGTCGCCCGGCGCGATTCCGTGCACGATCGTGTGGGCCTTGCTGAGCAGGAGGTCGCCGGAGAGTTCGTGGATCATGAGGCGGTGTGATGGTGACACCCGCGGAACTCGCGGCGGCGATCTCTCCTTTCTGCGCACCACGGCGGAGAACGGCGACGCAATCGGGACCATGGCCTGCTCGCAAACGGGGAGACCACCCCGTAAACAGCGCGCGCTTCCCGTTCCTGCACCCTCGCCCATGTCCACCTTCCGCCCGCTCCTGCCGTTCCTCCTCTTCGCTCCTCTCGCATGGGCCCAGGACGCACCGGCGCCCGCACCCGCCGGCGACGATCCGATGCCGCTCTCGGTGGCGCAGGCGATCGTCGAGCAGGGCATCGGCAAGAGCCAGGTGATGCGAATCCTGCGCGACCTGACCGGGAAGGTCGGGCATCGCCTCACCGGTTCCGACAACTTCACGAAGGGCTGCGAATGGGCGCGCGACGAGTTCAAGGCGCTCGGCGTCTCGAACGTGCACCTCGAGAAGTGGGGTGAATGGAAGCTCGCGTGGAATCGCGGGCAGTGGATCGGCCGGATCGTGACGCCGGAGGCGCGTGAGATGTACGTCGCCACCGAGGCGTGGACGGCGGGCACGAAGGGACTGCAGAAAGGCGCGATCGTCCTCGCGCCCGCGAACGAAGACGCGGTGGCCGGCGCGCCGCTCAACGGGAGCTGGCTCATCTACAAGAAGCGGCCGCCGCGCGCCGTTCGCGCGAAGTGCGAGGCCGCCGGCATCCTCGGTTGGGTCTACCGCGCCGGTGATCCGGACAAGAACTTCCCGACGCGCGTGCGGGTGTTCGGCAACAACCAGACGGCGATGAAGGCCATCGACGAAGTGCCGGCGATCCCCGAGATCGCGGTCCGCGCGGACGACTTCGACGCACTGTTCGCGATGGTGGAGGCGGACAAGAAGCCCGTGTGCGAGTTCGACGTGCAGAACGCGTTCCGCGAGGGACCGATCGAACTGAACAACGTGATCGCCGAGATCCCGGGTACGACGAAGCCCGACGAAGTGGTGATCGTGTCCGCGCACCTCGACAGCTGGCACCAGGTGACGGGCACGACCGACAACGGCACCGGTACCGCGACGACGCTCGAAGCCGCGCGCATCCTGGCGGCGATCGGGGCGAAGCCGATGCGCACGATCCGCTTCTGCCTCTGGGGCGGAGAAGAGGAGGGCCTGCTCGGCAGTCGCGGCTACGTGCAGAAGCACCGCACCGAGATGCCGAAGGTCTCCGCCGTGTTCAACCACGACACCGGCACGAACTGGGCGCAGTCGCTCGCGGTCACCGAGGCGATGAAGGTGCAACTCGAACCGGTGTTCCGGCACGTGCCCGCCCTGTTGAAGGCGCCGGACACCGACTGGGACAAGCCGGTGTTCGAACTGCGCGTCGTGGGGCGTGTGTCCGGCGGTGGCGGCAGCGACCATGCGTCGTTCCTGGCCGCCGGCGTGCCGGGACTCGACTGGAGCCTGAAGGGTCGCAGCAACTACTTCCAGCACACCTGGCACACGCAGTGGGACACGATCGACGTCGCGATCGAGGAGTACCAGCGGCACACGGCGACGCTCGTCGCGATGGCGGCTCTCGGCACTGCGAACCTGCCGGCGCTGCTCGATCGGCAGAACGTGGGCGGCGGCGGTGGCGGAGGCGGTCAGTCCGCGGCGCTCGTCGCCGGCTGGTTCGAGAGCGAGATGGACGACCTGAAGTTCACGAAGGTGAAGCCGAACGGGCGCGCTGCGGCTCTCGGCGTCCTGAACGGCGACGTGCTGAAGGCGGTGAACGGCAACGAAGTCGAGCGCCTTCGCCAGGTGTTCCAGTTCGCGCGCGAGACCGAAGGGGACACGGTGGTGTTCACGTTCGGTCGCGCCGACAAGTCGATCGACGTGAAGGTGCCGAAGGCCGATCTGCCGCAGCGTCCGGGTCGTCCGAGCGCGGACGGGCAGCCGGGAGCCAATGCACCGCGTCGCGACGGACTCGACGGGCCGAGCAAGGGAACGGAGCCGCCGCGCGAGCGCTGACCGAACGCGCCGCGGTCGATTCGCGGTTGCGCGGCGCATGCGACTTCGTACACACGCCCGTGGCGTACGGTCTGTGCTTGCTCTAGGATCCCGCGCCTGCGCTGCGGGCGGTCATCCCGCGGCGTATTCGGCGGTTGCACGTCGCGCTGCGCGAACGGCGCGGCGGCGTTCCTCCGCAAGTCGGTGGGAGGGTTCCATGAAGCAGAACGAGCGGTTGTTGGTCTACGCGGTCACGGGTTTCCTCGCGATCATCCTCTTGGTCGCCGTGTTGTTCGGTCCCTCGGGTCGCGACGCCGCGGCGAAGGGCGACTCGGGCACGAAGGGCACGATCGGCAGCGCGGGTCCGGTCGACGGAGTGCCCGGCCTTGGCGATCTCCTCGGTGGCGGCCCGTCGAACGGCTCCCCGTCGAACAAGGGCGCCGACAAGACCGACCCGACGAAGGTCGCGAAGGACGCGCCGCCGCCGACTTCGTTGCCGGCGAGCCTGCCGGCCAACGGCCCGACCCAGCTGCCCGGTCAGATCGCGCCGCAGCAGCCGCTCGTCGCGAACGAACGGCCACTCGTCGCGATGGACCTCGTCGCGCAGAAGGTCGGCGCCTACCGCCGCGACCGCACGGTGCGCCTCGTGCGGGCGCGCGCCGGTGACTCGTGGGACACACTCGTGCGCCGCTGGTGCGGTGCGCGCGATCCGTTCCTCGAGGAGGCGAAGAGCCTGAACGAGGACGTCAACGTGCTCCGCGTCGGTCAGGAAGTCTGCGTGCCCTGGGTCGACGACGAAGTCGTGCTCGCGGCCTTCGAAGCGAGCCAGCCGAAGACGCTGGTGCCGACCGGCCCCGATCGCAGCGCGACGTCGACCGGCGCCGACGCCGCGAATCCGACGGTCGCGAAGCCGAGTTTCGCCGAGCCGGGTGCTGCTCGCAGCGACACGAAGGAAGCGCGCACGGTCGGTGCGACCACCGAGTACGTCGTGAAGAGCGGCGACGCGCTGTGGAAGATCGCCGAGCGCACCTACGGCAAGCAGAACGCGAAGCGCATGGTCGCGGAGATCCAGTCGGCGAACCCGGGCCTCGGCGAGACGCTGCGCGTGGGCCAGAAGATCGTCCTGCCGAAGCCGTGATCGCGGCGCGCGGCGATCACTTGAGTCCGTAGCGCTCGAGCTTCTTGTAGAGGTTGCTGCGCTGCAGGTCGATCCGCTCGGCGGTGCGCTTGATGTTGCCGCCGAACTCGAGCAGTTTGCGCCGCAGGAACTCCTTCTCCGTCGCGCCGCGGAAGTCCTCGAGCTTCTCGAAGCGGAACCAGTCGCGTTCGCCGTCCTCACCGCGGGCGGGTCCCGGCGTGCCCGCCGCCGCCAGCGCCTCCGCCGTCACTTCGGTGGAGTCCGCGAGCACCGCCGCGGCCTCGAGCACGTTCTTCAGCTGGCGCACGTTGCCCGGCCACGGCTGCGCTGCGATCCAGCCCGCGGCGTCGCGCGCGAGGCGGCGGGGACCCAGTCCGTTGCGAGCCGCCGCCGAGGCGAGGAAGTGCGCCGCCAGTTCGCTCGCGTCGCCCGGGCGTTCCCGCAGCGGCGGCAGGTGGATCCGGACGACGTGCAGTCGGTAGAACAGGTCCTCGCGGAACGTCTTGCTGGCGACCATCGCGGCGAGGTCCTGGTTCGTCGCGGCGACGACCCGCACGTCGACGGGCCGACTCTGTTGCGCGCCGAGCCGCTGCACGACGCGCTCCTGCAGCGTGCGCAGCAGCTTCGCCTGCATGGGCAGCGGCATGTCGCCGACCTCGTCGAGGAACAGTGTGCCGCCGGACGCCTGTTCGACGGATCCCGCTCGCGCGGACGAGGCTCCGGTGAACGCGCCCCGTTCGTGGCCGAACAGCTCGCTCTCGACGAGATCGTCGGGAATCGCCGCGCAGTTGATCGCGACGAACGGGCCTTGGGCGCGCCGACTCTGCTGGTGCAACTGGCGCGCGACGAGTTCCTTGCCAGTGCCGTTCTCGCCGGTCACCAGGACCGCGACGTCGGTCGGTGCGACCTTGCCGATCATCGTCCGGACCTGCTGGATCGGCTCGCTCGCACCGAGCAGCGTGTCCACGGCGATCGCGGCGCGCAGCGCCGTGTTCTCTCGTTGCAGTCGACCCGCGCGGAGCGCATTTCGGATCGAGAGCAGCACCCGGTCCGCAGCGAACGGCTTCTGCAGGAAGTCGTACGCGCCCTTCTTCACGGCGAGGATCGCGGTGTCGAGATCCCCGTGTCCGGAGATCATCACGACCGGCAGGTCGGGGCGCTGCTCCTTGATCTTCGCCAGCACCTCGAGCCCGTCGAGGCCGGGTAGCTTCACGTCCAGGAGCACGAGGTCCACGCCCGGATCGCCCGCGGCGGCCAGTCCGGCCGGACCGTCCGCCGCCTCGCGCGTCGTGTAGCCGTCGTAGCCGAGCGCGAACGCCAGTTCTTCCCGGACCGCACGATGGTCGTCGACGAGGAGGATCGTGGCGGGGTCCGCGGCCATGTCGCGAGGCTAGCGGGTGGTGCGGGCAGTGCCACCGTTGCACCGCCGTTGGCAAGGCTGGCGCGGGCCCTTTGCTCGGCGAGAGCCGACCTTCCGCGGATCGTGGGGTATCCTCCTCGCGACAACCTCGGTCCCCGAGGGCGTCCACTTGACGGTGGGACGTCGGAACATAGCATTCGGCCGCCGTTTCCGGCCTGTGCTGGATCCGGCTGTCCCGGCGCCAGGTTCGTCCCTATTGCCCCTCTCCGGCGCCGCAGTCGTCCGCTCGAGCCTCACCCTTCTCCGACCCCACGCAGATTCCAAGGAGTCCAGTTTCATGGCCCGCTCGTTCTCCCAGTCTTTGTTGGCGGCCGCGGTCGCCGTCGTCGTCGGCGGCTCCGCAATCGCGCAAGGCACTCCGCTGCAGGATGCCGTGATGGCGCTGCGACTGAACAAGCCGGAGGAGGCCAAGGCGAAGCTGCGTGAGATCCTCGCTTCGGATCCGTCGAACGTCGACGCGCTGAACCTCTACCACTCGGTCTCGCAGGACGAGTGGTACATGCTGATGACGTCGAAGGGCGAGATCCAGCAGATCGCCCAGTCGATCCTCGACCGCGCGAAGGTCGAACGGAAGCAGCGCTCGCGCGACGAAGCCGCGATCGGCGCGCTGGTCGCCGCCGCGACCGCGAAGGACAGCGACTACGGCACCCGGCAGAAGGCGATCAACTCGCTGATCTCCGACCACGGTGAGTTCGCGGTGCCCGCTCTCGTCGCCAAGCTCGGCGACGCGGACGACAGCGAAGGTCAGATCCTCGCGATCTCGACGCTGCGCCAGATCCGCTCGGCGGCGGTCCTGCCGCTGATCGAAGCCCTGAAGAGCAGCAACGAGCGCGTCGTGCAGAACGCGGCGTCGGCGCTCCTCCTGATCGGCGACGACCGCGCGAACGCGGCGATGGCGCATCTCGCCAGCGACGACCGCGCGACGGTCAGCACCGTGGCGCGCAAGTACCTCGCGCAGAACAAGGTCGAGGGCGGCGCCGTCGATCTGATGCTCGCGCAGTCGAAGGCCTACCTGAAGGGCGACATCCCGGCCGGCGGCTTCAGTGAAGTCGTCTGGAGGCTCGTCGACGACAAGCTCGTCGCCGCCGACGTTCCGGCGATGCTGTTCCCGGTCGAACTCGCGAAGTCGTGCGCGGCCGACGCCGTGCGCATCGCGCCGGCGAGCCTCGAGGCCCGCAGCGCGCTGGCGCAGGCGAACCTCGGAGAGGCGACGCTGATCGAGAATTCGATCGCGCAGGGCGACGAGGCGATGAAGGCTCTCGAACCGGTCGCCGCCGACCTCAAGATCGCGGCGCTGGCGACGGGCCTCGACTCGCTCCGAGCGGCGCTCGACGCCGGTGTGCAGGAAGGCATGCCCGCCGTCGCCGTGGGTGCGATCCACGCCCTGGCGCAGGCCGAGAGCATCGGTTCCGTCAGCCAGAGCTCGCTGCTCGCGGCTCTCGACAGCAGCGACAAGCGCATCAAGTACGCGGCGGCCGAGGCCCTCGTCCGCGCCAGCGGTGGCGTGAACGTGCCGCAGTCGGACAAGGTCGTCGGTGTTCTCGCCGAGGCCGTTGCGGAGGAATCCGTGCGCACCGTGCAGGTGATCGCGCCGGCGTCGGACGTGACGAACGCCGTGCAGGCTTCGAGTTCCGCCCGGGGCTACGCGGTCGACGCGAGCACCGATGCCGTGGCCGGCATGCGGTCGCTGCTGATCAACCCGAACGTCGACGTCGTCGTGATCAACGAGATCCTGCCGGACCGCATGCCCGAGGACGTGATCAACAACGTCAAGAAGGACACGCGCATGGCGAACACGCGCATCGTCGTGATCGCCAAGGACGTCGAGGCCGCGAAGACGCGCTTTGGCGAAGGCGTCGGCGTCGTGCAGGCTCCGCTGACCGGCGAAGGACTGATCGCAGCCGTCAACACGGCGCTCGAGGGCGCGGCGAACCCGGCGGGCGAACGCGCCGAGAGCTACGCGTCGAAGGCCAGCCAGGCGTTGCTCGCGATGGCTGCCCAGAAGGACGGCATCGACGGGGCCCTGCAGAGCCTCGGCAAGCAGTTGAACCGCGGTGACAACGTCGCCGTGCCGGCTGCGCGCGCACTCGGCTTCGCCGGTGGCATCACGCAGCTGCCCGAACTCGTGCCGGTCCTCTCCGGCGCCGGCAGCGTCGACCTGAAGAAGGCCGCCGCGGACGCGATCGGCAACGTGCTGAGCCGCCTCGACAACTGCCCGGCCGACGCGGCCGCCGCGTTGATGAACCTGGTCGCGAGCGACGCCGACGTCGGCTTGCGCACCGCTGCCGCCGCGGCGCTCGGCAAGGCGAAGATCGACGCGCAGCAGAAGGCCGACCTGCAGAAGAAGCTCACGAAGATCGCGTCGGGCGCGCCCAAGACGGAAGGCTGAGGCCTCCTTCTCGCGCGCGATCCGCGTGCGGTTGCTCGCGCAGCCGCGCGCAGCCTTGCGCGAAAGTCCGCGCCAGCGGGTGCGGTGAGACCTGCTCGAGCGACCGCTCGGGCCATTGCGTGCGGCGTTCGCTCCGCACGAAGCGGTGGCGTCTCACGGCGAGTCCCTTCTCTCTTTCGCGCTGGACTCGCGCGCATCGCTCGCTACTCTCTCCCGCCCTCTGCGCCGATGTAGCTCAGTTGGTAGAGCAATGCTTTCGTAAAGCATAGGTCGCGGGTTCAAGTCCCACCATCGGCTCCACTTCCGCTGCCGGTCGCGGCGATCACGCCGCGACCGGCGCGCGTATCGCGCGGCGGAGTGGGTGTCTTCTGCGCGAAGCGAGGAGTGCGGCACTGATGACGAGACGGACCATGGCGGGTGTCGTGATCGCCGGCGTGCTGTTGGCTGCCTGCAATACGCCGCCGCCGCGCCCCTGGCTGCGTTTCCGCCCGGCGGGTGCGACGAACTGGAGCACCGCCGCGAACGGCATGCTGCAGGCGAATCTGCACGGAGTCGGCGTGACGCTCGACCTCGGCAACCGCGAGACCAAGGTCCACGTCGTCGTCGAGAACGGAACGGATCGTGCGATCGAGTTCAAGATGGGGCCGGAAGGTGCGCAACCCCGGTCGGCGATCGGCGAGGTGCTGCTCCGACCGCTCGCGGGGCCGCCGGGGACCAGCGGTCCCGACATGCTGCCCTACAACTGCATGCAGGCGCAGTCGGTCGATGCCGCCTGGCGCGCGACGTTCTTCATCGACGTCCCGCTCGGTCGCGCGGTCACGGTGGGCCAGACGTTCGTGTTCACCGTCGAAGCTCGCGACGCCACCGGAGCGGTCGAGCGGCGCTCCGTGCCTCTGGTCGCCGAGAACTCGGGGACCATGCCCGCGGACGCGCGCTGATGCGTTCACGATGATCCCGGCGGCGCTCGCGATCGACTCGGCCAGTTCGTGGCAAGTCCTCGCGATCGCGCTCGTCGGCGAAGTGCTGGCAATGGTCTTCGTCTACCGCGTGCTCGTGCGCGGTGGTTCGCCGGCGAGCACGCTGCTCTGGATCGTCGTCATCCTCGCCGCTCCCTGGTTGGGGCTCCTTCTCTACTACCTGTTGCCCCGGCGACTCGAGCTGCGTCGCCTGCGGCGGTTGCGTGTGCGAGGCCAGCGCCTGCGCGACGTGCGTCCTCGACGCGGCAGTGGTTCGGGCCGCAGTGCCACGCCGCGCGCTGGTCTGCAGTGCCTGCTCGCCGGCGGGGACGGAACGGGACTCGTCGGCGGCAACGACCTGCGCTGGTTGCCGACCGGCGAGGAGTTCTTCGCGGCCGCCGAGGTCGCGATCGCCGCGGCGAAGCACCACGTGCACTGCGTCGTGTACATCTTCCGGCCGGACGAGACGGGCCGCCGGTTTCTCGGAGTCCTCGCCGCCGCCGCTGCTCGCGGAGTGAAGGTGAGGCTCCTGTTCGACTCCTTCGGCAGTCTCGGACTCAAGGACCGGCATCTGCAGCCGTTGCGCGACGCCGGCGGTGAGGCCGTCGCGTTCCTGCCGCTCCTGTGGAAGCGGCGCCCGTTCACCGTGAACCTGCGCAACCACCGCAAGCTGCTCGTCGTCGACTCCGAGGTCGGCTTCGTGGGAGGGCGCAACGTGGGTGACGAGTACTCCACGGACCGCGTCGGGAAGGCGCGGCGCTGGCTCGACGCGATGGTCGCAGTGCGCGGTCCTGCCGCCGGGAGCCTGCAGTCCGTGTTCGTCGAGGACTGGTGCACCGCCACGGACGAAGTGCTGGCCGACCTGCCGGTCTGCCCGCCGTCCGGAAGCGACGGGGTCCGCGTGGGCGTCGTCTGCAGCGGGCCCGAACTCGAGGAGTCCGACCTGTGGAACGCGGTGATCCAGGCCATCAACGAAGCCGCGACGTCGGTCGATCTCAGTTCCCCCTACCTGGTGCCGCCGCCGACCCTGCTGTTCGCCCTGCAACTCGCCGCCGCTCGCGGCGTGCGGGTGCGCATCTTCACGAACGGGCCGAAGGCCGAGGCCGCGATCCTCTACTGGGCGCAACGCAGCCACTACGCGCGGCTACTGTCCGTCGGTATCGAGCTGTACGAGACCATCGAGGAGTACAACCACGCGAAGGTCCTGGTCGTCGACGGCAAGGTCGTGGTCGTCGGCAGCGCGAACATGGACCTGCGGAGCGCGAACCTGAACTTCGAACTCGCGGTCGCGGTGGTCGATGCACCGGCTCTCGCAACGCAAGTGGAGGAGACGATCGAGAAGCGGCGGAAGATGTTTCGCCGCCTCACCGAGGCGGACCTGCCGCAGACCCCGTTCGCACGCGCGTTGTCCGGCTTCTGTGGCCTGTTCTCGCCGCTCCTCTGATCTAGCGCGCGCCGACCGTCGCGGTCAGCCCTTCACGATGTCCCAGATCTCGGCACCGAGGAAGTCCCACGGCAGGCGGCCTTCGTCGCACTCTCCGGGCGTCGGCGAGAACTGCACGTCGACCATGTAGATGATCCGACCGGTGCGCTGGCCGATGTTGGAGGTGCCGTGCGCCACGCCGGGCGGAATGCGGACGAGGCGATCCTTCCCATCGCCGAGCACGAAGCGCATCGTCTTGCCTTCCGTCGGCGAGCCCTTGCGGCAGTCGTGCAGCACGAGAAGCAGCTTGTCGGACGGCGGCACGTACCAGACGTCGGTCTGGCGATGGTGCATGTGGTACGCCTTGACCGCACCGGGCTCCATCTCGGAGTAGTTGACCTGCTTGCACTCGAAGCCGGGCAACTGCGCGTGCATGCCGGCCGTGAGGCGGCCGAGTTCCGTGATCGCGCCGCCGTCGTCGTTGAAGCGCTTCAGTTCGACGATCTGGACGCCGTCGATACCGCCGCGCGGCGAGTAGTCCTGGAAGGAGAACGCGGCCTTCGCCTTGTCGTTGATCGTCGTCTTCGCGGCTGGGTGCGGGGCGGTCACGGGTCTCGTCTTTCGCGCTGGGCGGTGGTGGTCAGGGCGTTGGCAGGCGCCACGGGGTCTCACCCGTGGGGTTCGCGCTGTCGAGCGTCACGGCGAAGTGCAGGTCGGCGACCTTCTTCGGGTTCTGCGAGCACACGACCGCGGCGAAGTGGAACTTCACGTGGGCCTTGCCGGACGCGCTCGCTTCGACCGTGAGGCCGGACGCGAACGGTGCGGCGGCCACCGGGCGAACGGCCGCCGGGATGGCCGCGGCGATCTTGCCCTCGTTGTCGTGCAGGAGGAAGTAGTCGCGATCGGTCGGCACCTTGACGCCGTCGATGCGGATGTAGCCGAGACCCGTCTCCGCTTCCTTCGAAGCGAGGTCGTCCTCGGTGATGCCGTAGCGGAGCGTGATCTCGCGCCAGGGCTTCCGGTCCTGCTTCTCGGGCTTGTCCTGCTTCTTGCCCTTGTCGTCCTTGCCCTTCTCGTCGTCGCCGGTCTCCTCGGGCTTGGCCTTCGACTTGCGCATCGCCACGACGTCCTTGTGGCCCGCCTTGATCGCGTCGCCGAGTTCGCGCGGGATGCCATCGCGACGGAACAACACCGTGTAGTGGCCGGCCGGCACCGCGGGCTCGGCGAGCGGCTCGGTCGTCGCGAACGTCCCGATCAGGATCGGAGCGGCCTGGCTCTTGTCGAGGAGCTTGCCCAGATCGAGCGTCTTGTCCGTCGTGATCTGGTCGATCGGGGCGAACGACACCGCGTGGTACGCGGTCGGGAAGCCGTCCGGACCGAACTCGTAGCGTTCGGCGCCGATCTGCTTCGACAGGTCGATGTCCTGCTCGCGATCGAAGAGCGAACGGTTGTAGGTGCCGCGCAGCAGCGAGAACAACAGGTCGTAGCCGGGCTTCGGGCTCTTCGCGAGACGGAAGCCGACGCCCTGCAATGCGTCGATCGTCATCACCTTGATCCGCGCGTCGATCAGCAGCGTGATCGGTTCGTCACCGGACAGGTAGGAGCCGCCCTTCGTGATGACCTTCGTTTCGTCCCAGGTCGGCGGTGCCGTGACGAGCGCGCCCACCTTGTCCTTCTGCAAGCTCTTCCACTCCGCGGCGAACGCGTCGGCGCCGTTGATCGGGCGATAGCCGACGCCGGCCATGAATTGCTGCACCTGCCCGAACAGGTCGAGATGCCCGAACGGTCCCGTGCCGGCCGGCACCGTGCCCACGGGTTTCAGCACCTTGTCGCGCGAGGCGAAGAGCTGCAGTTGTTTCAGCGCGTCCTCGGTGAACACGTCGGCCCCCGGCTTGCCCCAGGGCCACAGGTTCGTGCCGTCGCCGCGCGCGGCGCGCGTGAACTCGGGTTCGGTCGGCAGACGCATACCGAAGGCGGCCGCGAACTCGTTCGCCTGGCGGAACGTGATGGTCGTGACCGGACACTCGGAGAGCGGGTTGCCCTGTTTGTCCTTCGGGATCGCGAACGGGAGCTCCGGACCGTGTCGGTCCCAGAAGTTGAGGAGCGCATCCGGGTCGTTCGGGAACTCCTTGCCGATCTGCTCGTGCACGGAGTTGAAGTGGTCCTCGCGACCGTAGCGCCACCAATCGAACGGCGGCGTCACCTTCTCGCCGGCGGCACGGCGTCGCGTCAGCACCTTCTCGTACTCGCCGCACTTCACCGGCCACTTCGCGAGGAAGAACGGGGCGACGTCGACCTTCTTCTCGCCGAGCGACGACGCCGATTGCCGCACCTTGGTGAGGTAGGCCTGCGTGGCGATCTTCGCGGCGATCGCGGGAGTGGGGCGGCCCGGGCTCACGACCTGTGCGGCGCTGTTCAGCAGTTCGTCCGCGGACAGACCCATCTCGACGGTGCCGCCGGGCACCATCAGCAGGAAGGCCGGGAGGCCTTCGTTCGCTGCGCCAGGAACGGGCGAGGCAGGTGTTGGCTTGGCTCCCGGCGCCGCGGTGCTGTTTTGGGCGACGAGGCCCGTCGTCGACTGGGCGCAGATGCCGGTCAGCAGGATGCCGATCGAGATCGGCGCCCGCGGCGAGAACCGCAGCGTGGTCCGTGGCATTGGCTAGAGAATCCTGAAAGCGAGTTCGCGCCTGCGATGCCGGGGGTCGTCGGCGCCGAGGCGGATCCGGAGGGCGCCGGATCCTACCCCTGCCCGCGACTCTGTCGAGCGGGATTGTGGACCGCTGGCGGGGCTCGCGCGGCGTCCATCCGAGGTCGAGTCCCCGGTGCGGGGGGCGGATCGGCCCCCGGTGCGGCGGATCAGAACAGCTGGTCCGGGTTCTCCGCGAAGAAGCGGCTGCCCTGTTTCTCGAGGCCGTCCGCGACGAGTCGGGCGAGTTCCGGGTCGAACTGGCGCCCCGCCTGGTCGCGGAACAGGGCCACGATCTTCTCCACCGGCCACGCGGGCTTGTAGCTGCGCTGCTCGGCCAGGGCGTCGTAGACCTCGGCGAGGATCAGGATGCGGCCGGGCAGCGCCACGTCCTCGCCCGCGAGCCCCTGCGGGTAGCCGCGGCCGTCCCATCGTTCGTGATGCTGATAGACCCAGGTGCGCACGTCCACGTGGTCGCGGAGCGGCGCCAGAACCTCGTAGCCCAGCTGCGGGTGGCCCTTCACGACCTCCATTTCGTCCTGCGTCAGCGCACCGGGCTTCGTCAGGATGCGGTCGGGGATGCCGATCTTGCCGATGTCGTGCAGCAGCGCGGCGAGACGCAGCGAAGCGCGGTCGGCTGCGCCGACGCCGCACTTGGTCGCCAGGGTTTCGGCATAGCCGACGACGCGCGCCGCGTGGCCGCTCGTCGTCGGGTCCTTCATCTCGATGGTGCGCGGCAGCACGTACGTCAGCACCCGGTTCACCGATTCGAGTTCCGCGTTGCGCCGCGCGAGCTCCGCCTCGTGGATCGCGCGCCGGCAGGTCGCCAGCAAGGTCTCCGGTGACAGGGGCTTCACGACGATGTCGGCGACGTGGCTGCGCAGGGCCTCCTTGGCGCCGTCGAACGTGGGTCGGCCGGTCATCACGATGACCGGCGGCGAGGGGCGCCGTTCGCGAGCGACATCGGCGATCGCGTGGCCGAGGTCCTGGTCGCCGAGGTAGAGGTCCGTGATGACCAGGTCGAACTCGTCGCGGCGCAGTCGCTCGATCGCTGCTCCGAGCGAGCTGGCGCACGTCACCTCGAAGCCGCCGGACTCCAGTGCGTGGCACAGGCCGGCGAGGATGTCGGGATCGTCGTCGACGAGCAGGACGCGGTGTCGGTTCGGTGGCAACGTCGCTTCTCCGTGCGCAGCTGAGGCGGTCTTGGTGGCGAAGGGACCCGCGCTCGCGCGCGCCAAGGGGGAAGCTTCGTTGCGTCGCATGGCAACTCGGGAAACCGCCCGGCCGCGCTCCGAGGGAAGAGCGCACCCGAGAACGCCGAGGAGTCTCCACAGCTTTCCACAGTACGCAAGGCGTGATCTGGAAAACTCCACACCATCGGTGGTTCCGCGCCGCGGCCGGGCTTCGTCGTTGCGTCGCGCGATGGCGAGTCGATGATGCCGCGCCGATGCAGAGCGCGATCGAGCGGAGGGTGGGGCCGGCGCAGGTCGGCATGCGGCTCGATGCGTTCCTCGCGGCGCAGCCCGAGATCGGCGGCCGCAGCTACGCGCGGCGCCTCCTCGACAAGGGCTTCGTCGCGGTGCCCGGCGCGCCGGCCCGGCCGAGCCTGCCGCTCGCGCTCGACCAGGTCGTCACGTTCACGCTCGACCCCGACCGTTCGTTCGACCCGCTGTCGCCAGGGTTGCCGCTGCCGGAGATCCCGGTGCTCTACGACGACGCGTGGATGTGCGTCATCGACAAGCCGGCGGGCATCGCGGCGCACCCACCCGACGATCGTTCGGTGCGGGCGCACACCGTGGCGAGCTGGGCGCGCGCGACCTTCGGCGACCTGCCGTCGCCCGTCGAGGACAGCCGCCCCGGCATCGTGCACCGGCTCGACCGGGACACTTCCGGCGTGATGGTCGTCGCGAAGACGCAGGCTGCGTTGGACGCCCTGCGAACGCAGTGGAAAGCGCGCACCGTGGCGAAGGAATACCGCTGCGTCGTCTTCGGCGAGCCGCGTTTCCAAAGCGACTGGATCGAGCGCCCGATCGCGCCGGACCCGAGGAAGCCCGATCGGATGACCGTCGTCGAGGAGGGCGGCCGCGAGTCACAGACCTACTACGAAGTCCTCGAGCGCTTCCGCGGGTTCGCCCACGTGCTCTGTCGGCCGAAGACCGGGCGAACACACCAGATCCGGGTCCACATGACCGCGATCGGTCACTCGCTCGTCGGCGACCGCGTGTATCGCTCGCGGATCCGGCAGCACGACGAACTGCCGCCGGATGCACCGTCGCCGCGCCGCCAGCAGCTGCACGCGATCCGCCTTTCGCTGGCCCACCCTCACACGCTCGAGCCGCTCTCGTTCGAAGCGCCGGTGCCCGCGGACTTCGAGCTCCTGCTCGCGTGGTTGCGGACGAACCGTTCGCCCGACCCGGATCGGCGCGGCCGCTGATGCCGACCGCGCACGGTCGCGCTACGTTGGCCGAACGACCGCGACGAACGCGCCCATGCCCAGCAAGTGGAACGACGACGACGCCCGTGACCATGTCCGCCGCTACGCCGGTCACGGCGAAGCACTCGCGCTGCGCGTCTACACGTCGCGGCTGATCGGCAGCGATCCCTCGCTCGTGCTCCACGGTGGTGGCAACACGTCGGTGAAGACGACGCGGCGCGACGTGCTGGGGCGCGACGTCGCGGTGCTGTGCGTGAAGGGCAGCGGAAGTGATCTCGCGAAGGTCGAGCCCGAAGGATTGCCGGCCGTGCGTCTCGCCCCGTTGCTCGAACTGCGCTCGCTCGATCGTCTGGGCGACCAGGAGATGGTCGACGCCGTGCGCGGTGCGCTGCTCGAGAGCCGCGCGCCGAATCCGTCGGTCGAGACGCTGCTGCACGCGTTCCTGCCGCACACGTTCGTCGACCACACACACGCCGAGCCCGTGCTGGTGCTGACGGACCAGCCGGACGAACGCCACGTGCACGCGGCCTTCGGCGACGACGTGGTCGTGCTGCCGTGGATCATGCCCGGCTTTCCGCTCGCGAAGGCCGTCGCCGCGGCGTTCGAACGCGCGCCGCAGTGCCGGGCCATCGTGCTGCAGAAGCACGGGCTGTTCACGTTCGGCACGACGGCGCGGGAGAGTTACGAACGCACGATCGAGTTCGTCGATCGGGCGGAGAAGTACGTGCAGCGGCAGATCGGCGGCGTCCCGCCGATGCTCGCCGGCGAACCGGCGCCGCCGCCGGCGAACGAGCGGGCGGCGTTCCTGGCGCTGGCACTGCCCGTGGTCCGGGGTGCGCTCGCGACGCCGCTGGCAACGGCCTTCGGGGACGGGTTCCAGCGCGTCGTCTCGAGCGTGCGCCTCGGCGACGACCTCGCCGCGTTCGCCGGGCACGGCAGTGCGCGCGCCCTGTGTGCGACCAACCCGATCACGCCGGACCACGTGCTGCGCACGAAGGGGCACTACCTCTGGCTGTCGCGCGCCGAAGCGCAGGCGCCCGACCTCTGCCGCCGCGCGGTCGCCGCATTCGCCGCGGTGTACACGCGCTGCTTCGAGTCGCACGGCCGCCGCCACGCATCGTCGATGCCGTCGCCCCTGCCGGTGGTCGTCGTGATCGAAGGCGTCGGGCTCGTGGCCTTCGCGCCGCAACTCGACGCGGCGAGGATCGCGGCCGACATCGCCGAGCAGACGCTGCGCTGCAAGGCGCGCGCGCACGCACTCGGTGAGTTCGTGCCGCTCACCGACGCGGAGCTCGCCGAGATGGAGTACTGGCCGCTCGAGCGCCAGAAGCTCGGCACGGTCGTCCCGCCGCTGCTGGCGGGGCAGGTGGCGTTCGTCACGGGTGCCGCCGGCGCCATCGGCGCGGGCATCGTCGAAGCGCTGCTCGCCGCGGGTGCGTGTGTGTTCGCGACCGACGTCGACGGCGACCGCCTCGCCGCGATCGGCAAACGGTTCGCTGCGCACGGTGCGCGCTTCGCCACGGGCATCGCCGACCTGACGGACGAGTCTGCGGTCGCGCGCACCTTCGCCGAGTGCACACTCGCGTTCGGGGGCGTCGACTGCGTCGTCCCCAACGCCGGCATCGCGCACGAGAGTCCGATCGCGACGATGGACTCCGCGAAGTTCGCGCAGGTCCTCGAGGTCAACACGACCGCGACGATGCTCGTGCTGAAGCAGGCCGCCCGCGTGCTGCGAGCGCAGGGGACCGGCGGCAGCGTCGTCGTGCAGGCGAGCAAGAACGCGTTTGCGCCGGGCAAGAGTTTCGCCGCGTACTCGGCGAGCAAGGTCGCTGCTCTGCAGCTCGCGCGCATCGCCGCGATGGAGTTCGCCGAGTTCGGCGTCCGCGTGAACGCGATCAACGCCGACGCGGTGTTCGGCGACGACGAGGTCCCGAGCCGGTTGTGGCAGGAGGTCGGCGAGAAGCGCATGCAGGCGCGCGGTCTCGACGCCGCCGGTCTGCGCGCGTTCTACCGCGACCGGTCGCTGCTGAAGACGACGGTGCTGCCTCGCCACGTCGGGGAAGCGGTCGTGTTCTTCGCGTCGATGCGAACGCCGACGACGGGCGCCGTGCTGCCGGTCGATGGTGGTCTGCCCGAGGCGTTCCCGCGATGACGGCATCGGCGACCGACGTGGCGATCGAGATCGCGGGGCTGCGCAAGACCTACCGGCGCGGCAAGAAGGTCACCGTCGCGGTCGACGGGCTCGACCTCGTCGTCCGCCGCGGCGAGGTGTTCGGGTTGCTCGGGCCGAACGGCGCCGGCAAGACGACGACCGTGGAGGTGTGCGAGGGTCTGACCGTGCCCGACTCGGGCACGGTGCGCGTGCTGGGCCGCGAATGGCGGACGGGCCGCGACGACGAGATCCGCGACCGTATCGGCGTGTGCCTGCAGGAGACGAAGTTCCACGAGAAGGCGACCGTGCGCGAGATCGTGCAGCTGTTCGCGGCGTGCTACGCCCGGGGCCGCACCGTCGAAGAGGTGCTGCAGGTCGTCTCGCTGCAGGAGAAGGCCGCTGCGCGAGAGTCGACGCTGTCCGGCGGCCAGAGGCAGCGCCTCGCCGTCGCGACGGCGCTCGTCGGTGAGCCCGAACTGCTCTTCCTCGACGAACCGACGACCGGTCTCGATCCGCAGTCGCGGCGTCAGCTGTGGGACGTCGTGCGGTCGTTCAAGGCCGGCGGCGGCACCGTGGTGCTCACGACGCACTACATGGACGAAGCGCAGCAGCTGTGTGATCGCATCGCGATCGTCGACCACGGCAAGGTGATCGCGCTCGGCACGCCGGCGGAACTCATCACCTCGCTCGGCGCCGAGCACTTCGTCGAGATCGAAGTCGACGCGTTCGACGGACGTCTCACTGCGGCGGACCTCGCGCGCCTGCCCGACGTGCAGAAGTGCGAGATCGTCGAATCCCGCGCCGTGCTCACGGTCCGTTCGGTGCACACCGTCGTACCGGTACTGCTCGCAACGCTCGCGGAACGCAGCGTCGAACTGCGCGGCCTCGCGACGCGCCACGCCACGCTCGAGGACGTGTTCGTCCATCTCACCGGCCGTCAGTTGCGCGAGGACTCCCGGTGATGCGATGGCGCGTGGTCAAGGCGGTCGCGGCGACGACGTTCCGCGAGTTCTGGCGCAGCCCGGACGCGGTGTTCTGGACGTACGGGTTCCCGCTGATGATGGCCGTCGTGCTCGGCTTCTCGTTCCAGCCGGCACCGCCGCCTCCGGTCCCGGTCGCGGTCGTGGCAGGGGCGCGCTCGGACGACCTCGCCGCGTCGCTGCGCCGCAGCGACCGCCTTCTGGTCGAAGTGCTCGACGCCGCGGCGGCGGACACCGCGCTCGCCCGAGGCCGGGTCGCGCTGGTCGTGCGGCAAGAGCAGATCGGCGGGCCGATCGTGCGGAGCGACCCGACGCGCGCCGAGGCGGAGGTGGCGCGCCTGCTCGTCGAGAAGGCGCTCGCGCCGCCGAGCCAGTATCCGGCGCCGGCGATCGCCTCGGAGGTCGAGGACCGCCCCGGTGCGCGCTACATCGACTTCCTGATCCCCGGCCTCGTCGGGCTCAATCTGCTGGGCGCCGGAATGTGGGGCATCGGCTTCAACCTGGTGCAACTGCGCATCCAGAAGCTGCTTCGCCGGCTGTTCGTGACCCCGATGCGGCACGGGGAGTTCCTGTTCGGCTTCCTGCTCGGCCGCGGCATCCTCGTGCTGCCCGAGGCGCTCGCAATCGTGCTGTTCGGTCACCTGCTCTGGGGCGTGCCGTTCCGCGGCAGCCCGATCGCGTTCTTCCTCCTGGTCGGCGCCGGCGGCCTCGCGTTCACGGGCCTCGGCTGCCTGCTCGCATCGCGCGCGAAGAGCATCGAGGCGATCGCCGGGCTGATGAACCTGTTCCAGCTCCCGATGTGGCTGCTCGGCGGCACGTTCTTCGGGAACGAGCGCCTCGAAGGCGTCGTGCGCTGGGCGGCGGAGGCGATGCCGCTCACGCACCTGAACCGTGCGCTGCGCGACGTCATCCTCGAACCGGCGGGTGTCGTCGACGTGCTGATCCCGGCGGGCGGCCTGCTCGGCTTCGCGGCACTCTGTTTCCTGCTCGCGCTGCGGATGTTCCGCTGGACGTGACGCCTCTGGTGCGCGGCGTCAGCGAGGTGCGTCGACGCGCAGCACGGGGAACGTCTCCGTCGTCGTCGCATCGAAGAACGTCCAAGTCGACAGCGAGTCCTCGCTCTCGGGCTCGAGCAGGGTCGCCGCCACGCGCGCGAGCCGCTGACGCGCAGACACGAGCAGTGCCCCCGCGGGCAGCTCTTCCGGCGCGGCATCACGCCATGCGCCCGTGAGCACGAGTTCCTGCCGGCCCTGGAACGGCGGCTTCGGTTTGCGCTTCTTCTCGACCGAGAAGCGCGACGCGACGACGGCGCGCGGCGCGTCGAGCCGTTCGAACTCGACGCCGTGCTGCCGCAGCCGGTCGATCACGTCGTCGCTCGGAGAGAGCACGGCCCATGCGAACGGCAGCGGACGGTTCTGCCGCGCGACGAAGCCGCGGATCACCGGCATCGATTCGGGATGCCCGTCGCCCTTGCGCGCGAAGCGTGGCCCGGCGCCGTTCTCGCCGGGTACCTTCTCGATCTCGCCGACGAGCACGTCCATCGTCTCCGCGGGCGCGAACACCGAGTCGAACCCGAACGCCGCCGGTGCCTCCGGCGTCGTCAGCCTCCGATCCGCGGCCGCGAATGCCGCGACCAGGGCCGCTTTCTCCGCGACCGCCGCGTGCAGAACACTCAGCACGAAGGCCCGCGTCGCCGCGATGCGCGTCTTGAAGTCCGCGTGGCTGTAGGCCTCGCTGAGGATCGCGATGCGGTTGCGCAGCGCGAAGTAGTTGGTGCCGTAGCGCGCGCGGTGGTCGAACGTGAACCACCCGCGCTGGCCCGTCGCGGATTCCGGCGCGCCGCCGCCGTCCCAGTCGTGCGTCTCGAAGTTGCCGTAGTCGAACGTCGCGAAACGGTGGTCGTCCCGCATCGTCGCCGTCGCTCGGTCGAGCAGCCGGCGCGACAGACGCGCCACGTCGGGATCGACGTTCGGCGACACCGACGGTGCGTACGTCAGGTGGTAGCCGTGGTGCGAGCCGTTGGTCGTGTGCAGGTCGAAGAACAGGTGCGGGTCGATCTCGCGGAACAGGCGCATCAGCGTGCGGGTCTCCGGCGCGTCGACCTTGACGAAGTCGCGGTTGAGGTCGAGGCCCTTGCCGTTCGTGCGTTCGCCGCAGAGCGGCGGCCCGTTCTGTTCGGTGCGGTTCGCGCCGAGCTTCTCGTTGCCGTCGACGTTGTAGATCGGGAGGAACCACAGGTCGAACTGCGCGAGCAGGTCTTCGTGTTCGCCCAGCGCGAACTCGCGCAGGAGCTCCTGCACGGCTTCCTTGCCCTCGACTTCGCCGCCGTGGATGTTGCCGACGACCAGCACTCGCATGCGTTCGTCGTTCGCGGGCGCCGCAGCGACGTGGGCGAGGAGTTGCTCGTGGCCCAGGGCGGTCCGACCGGCCACCTGCAGCGCGATGCGATCCCCGTGCGGCAGGCTCGCGAGAGCGGTGCAGAACGCCGCGACGTCGGCGGCGCGCGACGTGGCGGCGTAGCCCGTCGTCTCCGGCACGGTGCGCGGGGTGCTCGGGGCCTGCGCCAACGTGTGTGCGACGAGGAGGAGGGGGGCGAGCAGCGGAAGGCGGACCATGGGGGCAGGGACGATATCGGGGGTGCGGGAGCCGGGTCGAGGTTTCGCGGCGCCCGGCACGTGCGTAGCGTGCCGGCGATGACGAAGCCGTGGGTGCTGCTCCGCCGCGAAGACCAGGTCGTGGAGCGTTGGCGCAACGGCGGCGGCACGACGCGCACCGTCGCGATCGATCCGCCCGGCGCCACGGTCGCGGCGGGGTTCGCCTGGCGGATCAGCGTCGCGGACGTCGCGCAGGACGGGCCGTTCTCCGCGATGCCCGGCGTCGACCGCAGCTTGTGGTTGCTGGACGGGAACGGGGTGGAGCTCCGGTGTGGCGATTCCGTGACGCTCCTGCGCGAACGGTTCCAGCGGCTCGACTTCGTGGGCGAGGCGCCGATCACCGCGCGGCTGCTCGACGGCCCCGTGCGCGACCTCAACGTGATGACGCGACGCGGTGCGGTGCACGCCGTGGCGGCGGTGCACCGACTGGCGAGTGCCGCGTCGGACACGATCGACGCGGACGGAGTGGCGCCCTTCGTGCTCCTTGCCCTGAGCGGCCGCCTGCTCGTGCGGATCGGCGCGGATGCCGTCGCGCTCGGAGCTGGCGACGCGCTGCGGATCGAACGCGGCGAACGGACGATCGTCGCCGCGGACGGCGGCGACGCCGGGTTCCTGGGAGTCGGCTTCCGGCGCGCGCAGCGGTAGTCTGCGGCGCCGGACGCATGGGCTTCCTCCGCTTCCTCCGACCGACGCCCGCACCCTTCGCGCCGACCGAGGATCTCGCGCAGGTGCTCGCGGAGGTCCGCCGCATCGAAGTGCAGAGCAGCCGTCTCGTCACCGACGTGCTCGCCGGCGGCTACCGCTCGACGTTCCGCGGCGCCGGCGTCGAGTTCGCCGACGTGCGTGAGTATGTCGAGGGCGACGATCCGCGCAGCGTCGACTGGAACGTCACGGCGCGACTCGGACGGCCGTTCGTCAAGCGCTTCGTCGAGGAGCGCGAACTGACGATCGTGTTCGCGCTCGACCTGTCCGCGCCGATGGACGCCGGCCTCGGTGCGTGGTCGCTGCGCCAGGTCGCGGCGCGGTTCTGCGCGCTGCTCGGCCTCGCCGCGATCGCCAACGACGACCGCGTCGGGCTCCTCGCGGGCAGTGCTGAGGTCGAACGCTTCGTGTTGCCGAGGAAGGGCGCCGGGCACGTGCTGCGCATCGTGCGCGACTGCCTCGTCCTGCGCGGCGGTTCGCCGGAGAGCTCCGTGGACGCGCTCGTCGCGAAGGCGTCGTGCGGTCTGCGTCGCCGCACCGTGGTGTTCCTGCTGTCGCACTTCTTCGGCCCGTCGGACCCGCGCACGCTGCGGCTCGGCGGCCGGGACCACGACCTCGTGGCGGTGCGGCTCCTGCCGCGCGAACTGCTCGATCCGCCGCGCGCGCTGCTGCGCCTCGCCGATCCCGCGGATGGTGCCTGTCGCCTCGTCGACTTCGCGGACGAACGGGTGCGCGCGGCGTGGGCCGAACGTGTCGCCGCGTGGCGCCTCTGCGGTGACGAGTCGTTCGGCCGTGCTGCGATCGACTGCATCGACGTGGAGGTGCCGAGCACGCGGGACGTCGGTGCGATCGCCGGGCCGATCCTCCGGTTCTTCCGCCGGCGCGCGCTGCGGGAGGCGAAGCGGTGACGCGCGCCGGTGCGGTGGTCCGGGCGGCCGTCGCGGCGGTCGCGTTGGCGACCGCGCTGCGTGCGCAGGCGCGCCTGGAGATCGAGTGGTCGTTGCCGCCCGGCGGCGTCGCGTTCGGCGACCCGTTCGTCGTCGAGGTTCGGCGGGCGTGGGGAAGTGGAGAGGCCGAGCCGTTCGACGTCGCCGCCCTTCCGCCGCTCGAACTCGAACCGATCGGCGCCGCCGCGCCCGGGACGGCGGGGAGCGACGTGGTCCGGTTTCGCGCGCGCCCTCTCGCTGCCGGCGACCTCGTGTTCGCGCCGGTGCCGCTGCGCGTGGTCGGGCGTGCCGAGCCCGTCGCGTGGTGCACACCCGCGCAACTGAACGTCCGGTCCGTGCTCGCCGAGCCCGCCGGTCCGATCGAGTGGCCCGGTGACGTGCTCGATGCACCGCGCGCTTCTCGTTCGGCGTGGTGGCTCGCGGCCCTGGTCCTGGCGATGGCGGCGGCGGTCCGCTGGTGGCGTCGTTCGTCGGAGGCGCCGCTCGCCGCCTCACCGGTGCCGCGTCCGCCGCACGAAACGGCGCTCGAGCGGCTCGGTGCCCTCGCTCTGCCGGGCGTCGGCGCGGCGGAGCGGCTCGCGTTCTACACCGGCCTCGCGGCGGTCGTGCGCGAGTACGCCGGGGCGCGCTTTCGTTTCGCGGCGGCTCCCTGCACCAGTGCCGAGGTCGAACGGCGCGCGGTCCGCGGGCGCGAACCGCTCGCGCAGTGTCTTCTCGCGTGCGATCTCGTGAAGTTCGCCAACGATGCGCCGTCCGCCGACGCCCACACGGCGGCGCGCGCCGCGGCCGAACGGTTCGTCCGCGCGACGGTCGAAGGGGCCGCACCGTGATCGCGGCGATCGAAGACGGCTGGCAGTGGCGCGATCCCGCGTGGTTCCTGCTGCTGGCACTGCTGCCGCTTCTCGTCGTGTGGCGCATGCGGTCGCGCACCGGAGTGCGTTTCGCCGCGGCGACGCTCGTCCGCGATCCGCGACCGCCGGCGCTGCCGACGACGTGGCGAGTGCGCGCGGCCTTCCTGCCGACCGCGCTTCACCTCGCCGCACTCGTCGTCGCGATCGCCGCTCTCGCTCGACCGGTGCTGCAGGAGCCGCTGCCGCCCGAGCGGCTCGGGCGCGACGTGCTGCTGTGCATCGACCGCAGCTCGTCGATGGCTGCGGACGACCTCGCTCCGGGCCGGACACGGCTCATGGTCGGCGTCGAGACCGCGACCGCTTTCGTCGAGTCGCGCCGCGACGACCGGGTCGGTTTCGTCGAGTTCGCGCGGTACGCCGACCTGCGTTGTCCGCCCACGCTCGACCACGCGGCGCTGGCCGACCTGCTCGGTTCGGTGGCCATGGTCGGCAAGGACGGTCCCGAGGACGCGACGGGCATCGGCGCCGCGGTCGCGGCGGCGGCGGCCGTTCTCGAGCGTTCGTCGAGCAAGGGCAAGGTCGTCGTGCTGCTGACCGACGGTGAGGAGAACGTCGCGACCGCGGTGTCGCCCGGCGAGATCGCTCCACTGCACGCGGCGCAGCTCTGCGCCGGGCTCGGGATCCGCGTGCACACCATCGTGCTGGGGCGCGGCAACCGGAAGCCCGACGGGCGGGTGGTGCCGCTCGACACGACTGCGGTGCAGCAGCTCGCAAGGACGACGCGCGGCCGTTTCTTCACCGCGAACGACGCGGCGTCGCTGGCCGCGGTGTGGTCGGAGATCGACTCGCTCGAAGCGGTCGCGTTCGCCGAGCCGCGCGTGCGCGTGCACGAAGGGTTCGACGTACTGCTCGCCGCGGCGCTGCTGCTTGCGTTCGTCGCGCACGTGGTCGCGCGTTCGACCCTCGAGGTGACCGCGTGAACGACCTGCGTTTCCTGGTCCCGGAGTGGTGGCCGGCGCTGCTGCTGGTGATCGTCGCCGTGTGGGCCGGGTTCGTACTCGCGAAGGCCGCCGCGGCGCGACGCACGAAGCACTTCCACGGCCGCGAGGACGCGGTGTGCGGGCGCCGTGGGTACGGGCGCACACGCGCTGGCTGCGCGGCAGGGGCAGCCGCGTGCGCGGCGGTCGCGCTGCTGCAGCCGGTGTGTGGGCCGGGCGACGGCGCGCCGGTCGGGCCCGAGGTCGTGCTCTGCCTCGACGTTTCGCGATCGATGGACGCCCGCGATGCCGTGTCGTCCCGGCTCGCCGCCGCGCAGCGGGCGATCGACGTCTTCGCGAAGGGTGGGCCCGGCACCCGCCTCGGGCTCGTGCTGTATGCCGGCGCCGCGCGGCTCGCCGCGCCGCTGTCGGACGACCTCCCGGCCGTCGCCGCGATCGCGCGAACGGCGTTCACGGGCGCGGTCGAACGCGGCGGCAGCGATCTCGGCGCGGCGATCGACGCGGGCGCCGCGGCGCTGCAGCGGAGCCGCGCCCCGGCGGGGGCGATCGTGGTGCTCGGCGACGGCGAGGACTTCGGCGGCGCCGGCGTCGAGGCGGCGAAGCGTGCTCGCGCGGCGGGGCTCGTCGTGCACTGCGTCGGGTTCGGCAGCGAGGCCGGCAGCAAGATCGTCGTCGCGGCGGACGGCGCCGAGTCGTACCTGCGCGACACGAGCGGCGCGTTCGTCGTGACTCGGCTCGAACGGGAACACCTCGCGGCCGTCGCGGCGGCCGGCGGCGGACGCTTCCTCGCGCCCGCGGTCGATGGAGCCGTCGAGCGGCTGATCGGCGACACGCTGCTGCCCGCGGCACGCGCCGCCGCTGTTCACGACGAGTCGCGGGCGCCGGCGCATCGTTTCCAGTGGCCCTTGCTCGCAGCGCTGCTGCTCTGGATGCTCCGCCTCGCCTTGCCGGAACGACGACCCCTCCTGGAACGACGACGATGACCGCCGCGAAGGTGCTCGCCCTGACCGCCGCCTGCCTGCTGGCGCAGGATCCGTCGTCGTCCGGCGCGCACGAGGCCAGCGGTCTCGCGCACTACCGCGACGGGCGCTTTCTCGACGCGCACCGCGAACTCGCCGCCGCCGTCGCCGCGGCCGGAACCCCGTGCCCGCCGCACCTCGCGTACGACCTGGCGCTCGCTTCGCTCCGGGTCCAGCGCACGACCGACGCGGAGGACGCGATCCGTCCGTTTCTCGATGACCACGATCCGGCGGTGCGCGCGCGCGCCGAGTTCGTCGCGGCGATGGCAGCCCTGCAGCGCGGCGAACGCGCGGCGGCCGCGGCCCGGTTGGCCGACGCCGAACCGCTCGCGTGGCAGTCCGCGGTGCGCGGCGCCGAACTCGCGGTGCGTGGTTTCGTGCGCGCTGCGGACGTTCGCGGGAGCTGGCCGGAGGCGCTGCGCAACGCCGAGCGCGCTTCGCGCACGCTCGCCGAGTTCCGCCGCCTCGCGGCCGAGGACGCCGCGAAGCGCCGCGAGACGGCGACCGAGAAGGCGCCGCCGCCGCCCGAGCCGCCGCGCTCGACCGAGCGACCGCCCGAAGAAGCCGCCCCCGACCTCGCGACCGCCGTGCTGCCGCCGGCCGAAGTCGCGCGCCTCCTGCAGCGTGTGCAGCAGCGCGAAGCCGAGAAGCAGCGGATCCGGCGCGATGCGCAGCGCAACACCGCCGCGGCGGGGGAGCGCGACTGGTGAACGCCCTTCTGGCGTGCTTCGCCGCGTTCGTGATCCCGCAGGATCCGCCGCCCGTGTTCGTCGAGGTCGAAGCCTCGGCGACGTCGGCGTGGGTGCACGAACCCATCGAGGTGGTCGTCCGCATCGGCACCGACGAGGCGTGGTTCCGGGCGCACGCCGTGCCGTTGTTCCAGCAGCCCCTCGACCGGCCGTACCACGTCACGGTGCCGTGGCTGTCCGCCGGCGAGGATCGGGCCGTCGAACTCGTGGCGGCCGCGACCGGCGGGACCGCGAAGATCGCCGTGGGCGACGGCGTGGTGTCCGCGCGTACGGCCGGTCGACGCGACCAGGGCGGTCGCGCGTTCGAAGTGCTCGAACTGCGCTACCGGTGGTTGCCGCTCGTGCCGGGGACGTCGTCGATCCAGCCGGTCGAGGTGCGGTACGCATTCGCAGAGCGCTTCACCGGGGACTTCCTGACGGGTCGCCAGCCGGTCGGCCGCGCGGAGGCGAGTGTCTTGTCGACGGTGCTCACGCTCGAAGTGAAGGCGCTGCCGCTCGCGGGGCGGCCGCCGAGCTGGACCGGCGCCGTCGGGGAGTTCACGCTCACCGCGGCGACCGCGGCGACGAGCGTGCGCGTGGGCGAGTCGTTCGCGTTCGAAGTGACGGTCGCGGGGCGCGGCAACCTCGACCGCTTCGCTCCGATGGCGTGGCCGCCGCTTGCTGGCTTCCAGGTGCAGGGCCTCGTCGAGCGGCGCACCGCGGACGCGCGCACGTTCGTGTTCGACGTGCTCGCGTTGCGCGCCGGCGCCGCGGCCGTACCGCCGGTGACGTTCGCGTCGTTCTCACCGCAGCGCGGCGACTACCTGATCCAGTCGACCGCGCCGGTGCCCGTGACCGTCGAAGCCGCGAACGCACCGCTGCCGCCCCGAGTGCAGGAACTCGTCGACGCCGACGCACGGGCCGCGCGGCGACCGGTGCCGTGGTGGTGGCACGCGAGCGTCATCGCGGTCGTGCTCGTGATCCACGGTGCGTTCCGCGCGCGGCGCCGGCAGCGGCGCTTCGTCCAGGCGGTGCGTGCCGCCGAAGCGGCGGTCGGTGCTGCGCCGGGGGAAGTGCAGCGCACGCTCTCCGCGTTCGAGGAACTGTGCGGGCTCGCGGCGGGCGCGCCGTTCGCAGGGGAGCCGACGTGGTCGGCGCTCGCGCTGCTCGTAGAGCCGCCGGTCCTCGCGTCGGCACGGCGTGTCCACGCGGCGCTCGACGCCGCGCGTTTCGGCGGCGCTGCGCCGGCGGCGGAGGACGTGGTCCGCGCGGCGGCGGATCTCGCCGACGCGGCGGTCCGGCGCGCGTGATCGTGCAAGGGGAGGGACTCGAACCCTCACGGCCGTTTCCGGCCCGCGGCTTTTAAGGCCGCT
>CAZIFB010000025.1:0-56090 GCA_964538915.1 uncultured candidatus Brocadiaceae bacterium
TAGATCGCGTCGTTGCCGGCGCCGTACGCGTTCACCTGCGTGAAGCCGTGCGCCGGCAGCTGCGCGAACACCCCGATCGGCGTTCCCGTGGCGACGAGCACTCCGTCGATGTGGATCTCGGTGCGGTTGCCGAAGATGTCGACGACCGAGCGGGCGTGGTGCCACGTGTCCTTGGCGACGAACGTGTTCGTCTGCACATGGACGCGGTTCGGCGTGTCGAGGTACTCGACGCGTCCGTCGGTCGCGATCCACCAGCGCAGGTAGCAGGTCTGCGGGTTCGGCGCGACCTGCGAGTAGATCTCCCACTCGCTCGGCGTGGAGGCGGTCGTGATCAGGAAGTCGAGCTCGATCTCGACCACGCCCGTGGTCAGGTTGAACAGCGCGTTGCGGCGCAGTTCGCCGAACGATCCGGGCGTCAGCAGCGACGCGTCGAACTTCACCGCCTGTGTGCCGCTCCGCACGACGGCACTCTGCACCGATGCCGCGGCGTAGTTCGGCGGGTACGCGTATTCGAACAGCATCCAGCCGTCCTGACCGCTCCACATGTCGCCGGCGCCGAGCGGACCCGGCTGGAAGAGCGGGGCCTCGAACGACTGCACCGTGTAGGGGCCGTTCTGCGAAACCTGGGCGTTCAGGGCTGTGGTTGCGACGAAGGCGACCGGCAGGACGGTGGGGAGGAAGGAGCGCATCGACATGGGTCTCGGAGGGACGGAGAAAGGGGGGACGCGGGCTGTTCCCCTGCGCGGCACGGAGTGTTTCATCGCGCCGCGGAATCCCGCGAAATCCGCGTCCGCCGCGAAACAGGCGGGGGGCGAGCGGGGTACAGCATCCGCGTCCGATGTCCGGCCCCTCGCTCGAGCAGTTGTTCTGCACGTTCCTCAGAAGCGGCGACGAGGCGGCGCTGGCGCTGCTGATGCGGCGCAGTGCGCCGGCGTTGCGGCGGCTCGCACGACGGCTCGGTGCTTCGGCCGACGACGCCGAGGACCTCGTGCAGGAGACGATCGTCGCGGCGATCCACGGAGCGGACCGGTTCGACCCGACGCGGCCGCTGCTCCCGTGGCTGAAGGGCATACTCGCGTTCCGCGCCGCGAAGCTGGCGCGCGACGACGTGCGCCGCCGCCGGCATTGGAGTGAGGCCGCGGAGTCCGTGTCGCCGCGCACCGCGCCTTCGCCCGAGGCGGATGCGAGCGAACGCGAACTCCGCTCGTCCTTGCACGACGCGATCGCGAGCTTGCCCGCCGACTACCACTCGCCGCTGCAGGAGTACCTGATCGGCGGACGGTCGCCGGTGGAGATCGCGCGCGGTCTCGGCATCGGCCGGGCCACGGTGCGGGTGCGGCTGCACCGCGGGCTCTTGCGGCTCCGCGAGTCGTTGGTGCGCTGGGTGACGCCCCTGGTTGCCGTGCTGCTCGGGCGTCGCGCACAGGCTTCGGCGCTCGCTTCGGTGCCGGCCGCACCGCGGGCGCGCGTTCCCATGGCGCTCGCGATCGGTGGTGCGGTCGCCGTCCTCGTGTCCGCGGTGTGGGTGTCGACCCTGGGCCAAGCGACGACCGCGATCACGGCGCTGTCCCCTGCTGCGGGCGCCGCCGCGACGAACGAACCGCGCGAAGGCGCGCCCGCGACGTTCGCGATCGAGCGCACGGCGGCGGCGGGCGACGCCGTGGGGCGGCTCGTGGTGCGCGTCCTCGATGCCGCCGGTCGCGGTGTGCCGCACGTCGGCGTCGTGCTCGAGCCGCGAGACGGTGTCGATCCGGTGCTGCACCGCCGGCGCGCGGTCACCGGCGACGGCGGCGAGGCCGTGTGGGAACGGCTGTCGCCGGGCGACTTCCGCGTCGCGACCGATCGCGGTGCGGAGGACGTGCTCGACGTGCGCACCGGCGCGAACCACGTCGTTCTCACCGTGGCGAGCGGCGGCGTGGTGCGCGGTCGCGTCGTCGACGGCGACGGGGCCCCGGTGTCCGGAGCCTCGGTGTGGTTGTCCGACGCCTCGTCGGGGCCCTGGTCCGGCGACGACGTCGCGGCCACGGACGGCGCCGGGCGCTTCGAACTGTCGCACGTTCCCGACGGTGCGTTCGTGGCGGCTCGCCATGCCGACTTCGCCGGGAGCGTCGTCGCGCGCTTCGCTGCCGGCGCGAGCATCGACGACGTCGAACTCGTGCTCGGTCCGCGCGGCGGCGACGTGGAACTCGTCGCGGTCGGCCCCGACGGCACACCCTGCGCGGACGCGGTCGTGTTCGTCGGGGAGTCGATGGACGTGGCGCCGTTCGTGCTCGCCGACGGTGCTGCGCCCTGGCGGCGGCCGCCCGTCGAACGGCGCACCGGCGCGGACGGCGCGATCCGCTGCGGAGCGCTGGCGCCGGGTCGGCATCCGGTCTTCGTGCGTGCCGCCGGCCTCGCGCCGTACACGGCCAGCGTCGAGGTCGGGCCCGGCGGCTTCGTGCGCCACGTCGCGCACCTGCGGCGGAGTGCTCACGTGACCGGTCGTGTCGTCGATTCCACCGGGAATCCCGTCGCCGGGGCGCTCGTGGTGTTTCGCGGCGACGACATGGCCGACGGCATCGACGTTCGTTCGTCGTCGGACGGCGCCTTCGCGTTCGAATGTGTGCCGACCGGCGCGGGACAGATCGCCGCGCGCGCGGAGGGGACGGTGCCGTTCGTGCAGACGCTCGACGTCGTGGCCGGCGAACACGCCGAGATGGAGATCGTGCTGCGCGCGTCGAGAGCGCTGCGCGGAAGGCTGCTGTGCGACGACCCCGCCGCGGTGCGTGGCGCCACCGTCCGTGCGACGTGGCCGCGTTCGGCGCTGCGCGCGTGGCAGGTCGCGGTCGAGGTCGCTGCGGACGGAACGTTCGTGCTCGCGGCGGAGAGCGACGGAGCGCCCGATCTCGAACTGCGCCTCGCCGGCGAACCGATGTGGCGACGGGTCGACGCGTTCACCGCGTGGAACGGCGACGCCGCGACGGTGCGACTGCCGGAGTCGTTCGCGGGCGACGCGTGGCTCACGGGCGTCGCGCGGTCCGACGACGGGCAGCCGATGGCCGGGTCACGCGTCTTCGCGCACCGCGATCGGGTGCAGTGGGCCGAAGTCGGCCGGACCGAGGCGGACGGCTCGTTCCGCGTCGGGCCGCTGCCCGCCGCGACGTACGACCTGTTCTTCGAGACCACCGCGCCGGCGGTGCCGACCGCGTGGACGAACGGCATCGAGCTGGCGCGCGCGACGACACGCGAGGTGCGGTTCGACGCGCCGCCCACGGGCGCCGTCGACATCGAGTTCGTGCGCAGCGACGGCGGGCCGGTCGGGGAGCTGGCGATCACGATCGTTTGCACGGGCCCCGAGCGCCGCGCCGTGCTGGCGCAAACGACGCGCCTGCAGCAGCGCCTCGTCGCGGGCGACTACCGCCTCTTCGTGATGGGCGAGCACGTGCAGTGGCTCGAAGCGCTGCCGATCCACGTCACCGCGGGCGAGACCACCGCACGTCGCGTCGAACTCGCGCCCGGCCGCCGCTGCGTGCTCGCCGTTCGTGGGCTGCCGCGGCCGCCCGGCACCGAACCGGCTTCGCTGCGCCTTCGCGAACGCACACACGGCGGCCGCTCCGTGACGTTCACCCTGCTGCACGACGCGCCCGACCGGCTCGCCGCCGTGCTCGCGACGGGCGACTACGTGCTCGAATGCGACGACCGCCACGGCGTCACCTGGCAGGGTGCCTTTGCGGTCGACACCGCCGCGACCGGAGGCTGGTCGATCCCGGTGCAGATGGCGCCGCAGGCCCGGTGAAACGACGGCGCCGCGCGGATCAGAACCCGAAGCCGAGCGAGAACCACACGCGCACGTCCTCTTCGCCGTCGAGCTGTCTGGCGATGCCGATGCCCGGGCTCAGGATGCCGTCGAAGAACTCGGCGTTCGCGTGCACTTCCATGCCGACGCTGGTGAACCAGTCCGCGTCGCCGAACCAGCGGTCGTCGCCGACCTGCGCGGTGTCGCCGAACACTTCGATCACGAGCTGGCGGCCGCGGAACGGCGTCGTGCTCGCCGCTGCGAACGGGCGCCACACCGGGAAGCGGAAGGCGATGCTGCCCGCCGCGAGGTGGCGACCCGTCGCGACCGCTTCGTCGACGTAGCCGCGCGGCAGGCCGGCCGACAGGCCGCCGCCGATGCTGAACGCACCCTGCAGCACGTCGTCGCCGTCGGACCAGCCTGCCTGGGCGCGCAACACGATCTGGTGGCCGAGGCGCGGGAACACGCTCCAGGTCCAGCTCGCGTCGCCGAGTGCGCGGTTGCGGTCGAGTTCGCCGCCGAGGCCCGAGTGGCGGAACATGCCGAGGATCGAGAAGCCGTCCTCGCCGGCGTAGCTCGTCGGATAGAAGGTCGAGTCGTCGTAGCCGAAGACCGCCTCGACCCAGTGCTCCGTGTCGCGGAACGGCGCCTTCAGCGGCGTGCCGCCGACGTTGTCCCGTTCGTTGTCGTCGACCTGGTCGTGGTCCTCGACGCCGGCGGCGACGTAGCCGATGAAGGTCCGTTCGAGAGCGAACAGTCCGCGGCCCGCGCGCACTTCGGCGGTCGTCACCGTCTCGGTGTAGTCGAGGTCCTCGCCGCCGCGCAGCACCGTGTCGCCGAACGTGCGTTCGCTGCGGCCGACACTCGCGCCGAACTGGATCACCGAGCCGAGGTGGTCGAAGCTCGCGAACGCGACGGGCTCGTGTTCGACGAGGCCCGCACCGGCGCCGATCTGTGCGACGTTCGTGAACAACGGATCGGCGAACACGCCGAACGCCCCGAGGCCTCCTTCGGGCACCGCGAACGTCGACGGCGCCCAGAACAGCGGCCGCAGCTCGCCGAGGCCCGAGTACGGCTCGATGGTGAGGGAGTCGCCGGCCCCCGCGGCCGGTGCGGGGAGCGGCGCCGGGGCGGTCTTCGTTGCGCCCGGGCCGCTCGAGCCGCCGGGCGCCGGCCAGGCGAGTCCGATCGTCGGCACGCGCGGCGCGAAGTCCGCCGGATCGGCGGACAACAGCGCGAGGAACGGCCCGTGCTCGTCGTGGTCGACGACGGCGAGCGACATGCCGTCGGGGGACGGCACGCACGCGATCACGCCGCCGATCGTGTTGGTGACCGGGGTCACGGTCGCCGCGCCGTTCGCGCCGGGCGTCACGCGGTACGCGTTCGCGACGCCGGTGTGGTCGGCGCAGCAGAAGAGCGCCGTGCCGTCCCTGTTCCACACGGGGTGCAGGATGCGACCCTTCACCGACCACAGCTCGGTGCGCGCCGCAGCATCGCGCAGCGACCCGAGCACGAGCGTGCTGCCCGCCGCGTCGGTCTCGACCCACACGAGTTCGCCGTCGTGGGCGTCTCCGGGGCGCAGCGCCGGCGACCAGGGCGTGTTCTTCGTCGGCAGTGTGCGACCTTCGTCCACGTCGCCGTCCCGCAGCGAGTGCACGGCGAGATGCTGGCCGCCGCCGGAGTGCAGCTGCACGAGGACCACGGTGCGCGCACCGTTGCGCAGCGGGCCGGCGTCGGGCTGCAGCACGCGCCAGCCGAACACGTTTCCGTCGACGTGCGCCTTCGCGATGCCGCGCCAGTTGAACTCGTGGTAGGCGACGCCGGTGTCCTTGCCACCGTCCGGCAGGGCCCGCACCGCGCCGAGCGCGAGCATCGGTGTCGAAGAGGATCCCAGGTGTACGAACGAATCCCCGGACGTCGGGCTCGTCGCGAAGGTGTGCAGTCGCGCGCGGCCGTCCGCCGGCTTCGCCGCGAACACGAGGTCGCGGCCGTGCCACGCCGGGGCGCCGAGCAGCATGTTCGCGGGAGTGAGGCGCTTGCACGCCGTGACCGGGGCCTCGCGCAACGTCGCGAGGATCGAAGTCTGCTCCGCGAGCAGGGCGGCGCGGGCCTTGGCGAGCAGCGCGCCGTGCCGTTCGCCGGCGAGCGAACGGGGAGCGCCGTCGAACAGGAACGGCCAGGAGTTCGCCTGCTTCGCCACGAACTGCCACACCGACGCCCGATCGCCGAAGTGCCCGGCCAGGAAGCGCAGGTAGGCGGTGCCGTACGTGTACGCGCTGCCGCCGAATGGCCACTCGTGCTGCGTGATGCGCCACTCGCTCACGTCGGGGATCGCGCCGGCAGCGGCGTCGAGCCGCCAGACCATGTGCGTCAGCGAGTCGCGGCCGCGCCCGGCCCACGCGCTCGACGGGTCGGCGTAGGCGGTCTCCGCCCACACCGCGAGTCCCTCCTGCCAGAAGCGCGGCATCGTCTGGTGTGGCGGCGTCGACACGTACCAGAGCAGCAGGCTCAGCAGGTCGTTCGGCAGTACGCGTCCGAACACACGCTCGAGCTCGCGACGGAACCCGCCGTTGCGGTCGTTCGCGATCTGGTGCGCGAACTCGTGCACGAGCGTGCGCTCGGTGTCGCGACCGCCGGCGAAGATCGTCGACTCGGGCATCGCCGGCGCCAGTTCGACCTGCACGAGCGGGAACGGCACGACGAACGAATAGCCGTTGTGCGCGTCGCGCCAGTCCGCGACCAGGAGCCGCAGCTTGTCCCTGGCCACGAAGCCGGCGTCCTCCTGCATCCGCGCGTAGATGCGGTCGGCGCGCGCGACGACCGGCAGCAGGCCCTCCGCCGCGGCGGCGGGCACGTACGCGCGAAGGCGTTCGGCGTCGATCGTTGCGACGTCCTCACCTGGCCAGATCAGCGTCTGGCCCGGTACGGAGGCCAGCAGGGCGAACCACGGCAGCGCGCGTCGCAGGAGCATCGCCGCAGTGTGGCGCCGCGCGCCGGTGCCGGCAACCGACGTGGCGCGTTCGCCGCAGTCACTTCCAGGCGATCGAGCCGCGCGCGACGTTCGTACCGTCTTCGATCTCGACCCAGATCTTGCTGCCCTCCGGCAGCGGCTTCGGCGCGAGAAGGTGGTTGTGCAGCGTGCGGTCGCCTTCCTTGGTCAGCTTCGCCTTCATCGAGCCTGTGCCGTTTTCGACGCCGATCCACGCGCGGGCCGTCCCCGGGATCGGCTTGCCGGCGGCGAACTCGAGATCGAGCGGCACTTCCTTGCCGGCTTCGACGGCGGCGGCCTTCACGGTGAACGTGTGCGCGCCGACGGTCAGATCGCCGATCGGTTGTGTGTCGTGGGCGTCGTGAGGCGTCGGCTGTTGGGTCGCGGAGCCGCCCGACGGAGCGGACACGGGCGGTTTGCCGCACGCGACGAACGCGAGCGACGAGAGGAGGAGAACGGAGAGCTTGGTCTTCATGAGGATCGGTCGGAGGTCGGCGGTCGCCGGTGGAAGAGCAGGTGGAAGCCCGCGGGCACGAGCACGAGATTCAGGAACGTCGAGGTCAGGAGCCCGCCGAGAACGACGACGGACATCGGCGCCAGGATCTCGCTGCCCGGTTCGCCGGCGGCGAACACGAGCGGCAGGAGACCCAGCGCCGCGGTGAGCGCGGTCATCAGGATCGGCACCAGCCGCTCCATCGAACCCTGCATCACCGCGTCGGCGAACGGCACGCCGGCGTGCAGCAGATCGAGGTAGTGCCGAACGAGCAAGATCCCGTTTCGCACCGCGATGCCGAAGAGCGTGATGAACCCGACCATGCTCGCGATCGAGACGACCGGAGCTTCGTAGCGGGCGCCGCCGATGCCGATCAGCGCGAGCGTGTTCCACCACGGGTTCGCCGGTGCGGTGAGGTAGATCGCCACGATGCCGCCGATGAGCGCGAGCGGCAGGTTCACCATCACGAGCAGCGCCGCGCGCATCGATCCCAGCGCGTTCTGGATCAGCAGCAGCATCAGGATCGCGACGCCGGCGCCCATCCAGAGGATCGTGCGGCTCGCACTCTGTTGCGCCTCGAACTGGCCGCCGTACGAGACGGTGCAGCCGGTGCCCGCGACGATGGGGTCGACGCGCTTCTGCACGGCGGCGACGAGCTGGCCGAGGTTGTGCCCCTTCGCGACGTTGCACGAGACGACGGCCTTGCGGCGTCCGTTCTCGCGCGTGATGAGGTTGGACGTGCGTTCGCGCCCGATGTCGGCGACGTCGCGGAGGCGCACCGACGCGCCGCCGATGCCGCGGAGGATCAGGTTGCCGACCGCGTCGGGATCGCCGCGTTCGTCCGGATGCAGACGAACGGTGATCGCCACGCGGCGCATGCCTTCGCTCACCTCGGCGGTGGTCTCGCCCATGAGGGCGGCTTCGACCTGTTCGGCGGCGGCGGCCGGCGTGAGTCCCGCCGCCGCGAGTTCCTGCAGCCGGTAGCGCACGGGCAGCGACGTGATCATCACCTCGCGGTTCGCGGCGACGTCGCGGGTGCCGGGCGTCGCGAGCAGCGCTGCTTCGATCTGCTTCGCTAGGCGGCGCAGCACCGACAGGTCGTCGCCCTGGACGACGATCGCGAGCGCAGCGGGCGTGCCCGAGAGCACGTGCGACAGGCGGTGTTCGATCGGCTGGCCGACGCTGGTCGTGATGCCGGGCACGGACGCGAGAACACGATCGATGGCGGCCCGCACGGTGGCCCGGTCGTGGCCGGGCAGCACACCGACCTCGATCTCCGAACTGCTCACCGGCTCGGCGTGTTCGTCGCGCTCCGCGCGCCCGGTCCGCCGCACGACGGCGCGCACGCCGGGCAGCGCCACGAGCTGCGCGTCGACGCCCTGCGCGAGGCGGTTGCTCTCCGTGAGCGACGTCCCCGGCGGGGCCATCAGGAACACCGTGAACGTTCCCTCCTGGAACTCGGGCAGGAAGCTCGTGCCGTACGTGCTCGCGAGCCCGAGCGCCCCGACGGTCGCGAGCAGCGCCGCGGCGACGAGCGAACGGCCGTGGGCGATCGCTCGCCGCAGCGAGGGCTCGTAGCGCGCCTTCAGCCATCGCACCAGGAACCCGTCGTGATGCACCGTGTCGCCGCGCACGTTGCCGAGCAGCAGGCGGCAGAGCACCGGCGTGACCGTGAGCGCCGTGACCAACGAGGCCAGCGTCGACACGATGTAGGCGATGCCGAGCGGACGGAAGAAGCGCCCCTCGAGGCCCTGCAGGAAGAGCAGCGGCACGAACACCAGCACGATGATCATCGTCGCGAAGACGACCACGCCGCGGATCTCCTGGCTCGCCGCCGCGACGACCTCGAAGACGGGGCGCCGCCGATCCGACGGGAGCGAGGCGTTCTCGCGCAGGCGGCGGAACACGTTCTCGACGTCGATGATCGCGTCGTCGACGAGTTCGCCGATCGCGACCGCGAAGCCGCCGAGAGTCATCACGTTGATCGACAGGTCGAGCGCCCACAGCACGAGCAGCGCCGTCGCGAGGCTCAGCGGCATCGCGGTCAGCGTGATGAGCGTCGTGCGCACGTCCAGCAGGAACAGCACGAGGATGATCACGACGAGGATCGCCGCGTCGCGCAGCACGGTGAGCAGGTTGTCGACGGATGTCCCGATGAAGTCCGCCTGCCGCATCACGTGGCGGTTGAGCGTGATGCCGGCCGGGAGTGCCGCGATGACCCGGTCCAGCTTGTCGTCGATGGCGGCGGTGAGCGCGAGGGTGTTCGTGCCGGGCGACTTCTGCACCCCCAGAACGACCGCGGGCCGGCCGCCCTCGGCCGCGGTGCCGCGTTTCGGCGTGGCGCCGAGGGCCACGTCGGCGACCTGGCCGATCGTCACGGGGTGGCCGTCGTGGTAGCGCACGATCGTGCCGGCGATGTCCGCGGCGGAACGCACACGCCCGGTCTGGCGCACCGGCAGCTCGAGGCCCTGCACGTCCGCGAGATACCCGGCGCCGGCGGTGGTGTGCGCTCCGCGCACGGCGGCGGTGACCTCCGCCATCGTGAGGTCGAACAACTGGAGTTGCTCCTGCCGCACGTGGACCTGGTACTCGGCGAGGTCGCCGCCGAGCACGGACACCTGCGCGATGCCGGCGACGCCGAGGAGCTGGTTGCGCAGGTCGAACTCGGCCCAGCTGCGCACCTCCATCGGCGACCGCGAGCCGTCGGGCGACGACACCGACAGGAGCATGATCTCGCCGGTGATGGACGTGATCGGCGTGATCTCGGCGTGCGCGCCCACCGGCAGGGTGCCGCGCACGCCGTCGAGGCGTTCGGCGACGAGCGTGCGGGCGCGGTAGATGTCGGCGCCCCAGTCGAACTCGACCCACACGAGCGACAAGCCGATCGCACTCGAACTGCGCACCCGGCGCAGGGCGGGGAGGCCGCTGACGGCGCTCTCGATCGGGAACGTGACGTTCTGTTCGACTTCGTCGGCCGCGAGTCCGGGGCTCTCCGTGAGGACGACGACAGTCGGCGCGTTCAGCTCGGGGAACACGTCGACGGGCATGTGCGCCGTGCGCCACGTCGAGAAGGCGAGAAGCAGCGCGGTTGCGAGCAGGACCGCCCCGGGGCGCCGCAGCGACGAACCGATGAGCCAGGCGAAGAAGTTCACTTGTGGTCGTCGGCGTGGAAGGTCCCGTCGGCGTGGAAGTGCCCGCCCTTCGTTGCGGAGCCCGAGCTCGCGAGCATCAGTTCGTAGGCCCCGGCGACGACGACCTGGTCCCCGTCGACGAGCCCGCTCTTCACCTCGATCCAGCGACCGTCGTCGCGTCCGAGATCGCCGTCGATGCGGATCACCTTGTCGGGATCGGCGGGGTCGCGGCGGAACAGCACGTGCACGAGTCCGTCCTGCATGACCGCGGCGGTGGGCACCGCGATCTCGGGTGCGGCGTCGCCCTCGCCGTCGGCCGCGACTTCGACGAACACAGCGACGCCGGCTCGCGCGAACCAGGCCGTCGCGGTCGGGGTCACGAACACGTCGATCGTCCGTTGCGCGGGATCGGCCTCGGCGCCGAGTTGCAGCGTGCCCGCGAGGCTTCTCGCGGCGCCGCTCGTGCCGGGCGGCACGATCGTCGCGGCGAGGCCGGTGCGCAGCCGCGGCAGGTCGCTCTGCAGCGCGCGCGCGCGGCAACGGACGCGCGTCGGGTCGACGACCGTGGCGACGAGTTCGTGGTCCGTCGCCCAGCTGCCGCTCGGCAGGGGCAGCGCGTCGACGATGCCGGCGGCGCGGGCCCGCACTTCGAGGCGGTCGATCGTGCGCCAGCGCGGCAGGTCGCGGTCGCCCTTCGCGACCAGCGTCGCGACGTCGACCCCGATCGTCGCAGCTGCGCCGGCGAGCAGCAGCTGGAACCGATCGCGACCCGTGCGCTGGTCGGCCTCGAGTTGCGCCAGCAGCGCCTCGGTCTCCGTGTGCTTCTCGGCGGCTTCGGCTGCCTGGGCACGCACCTGCGCGAGCTGCACGCTGGCGTCGGCGATCGCCTGCGCCTGGCCGCCGACGCTGGCGCGGGTCGCTTCGAGTTCGCGAACGCGTGCCTCCATGACGTGAGCCGCTTCCCGCAGGCTTTCTTCGTGGTCCTTGTGCGCGGCGAGCAGCGGGCGCATCGACGCGAGGCGCGCGGCGGTCACTTCGAGCGCCGCGTCGATCTCGCCGAGTTCGCGCTGCGTCGCGCGCCAGTCCGGCGCGTCGATGGTGTAGAGCAGCGTGCCTGGCTCGACGGGCTGCAACGGCGCGGTGCGGACGTCGATGCGGCCGGCGAGCGGCGCCCGGTGCTCGTGGCGCGCCTGGGGCAACAGTTCGAACCGGCCCGGCAGGCGAAGGGTCGCGCTCACCGCGCGGCGCTCGACGCGCACGAACTCGATGCCCAGGTTCTTGCGAACGGTGTCCGGCACGTCGATGCGGTTCGTGGGCGCGACCGGGCCCTGTTCCGGTGCGGCAGCGGTGGTGGTCGGTCCACTGCAGGCGGCGAGCGCGAGCAGGAGCAGCACGAGACGAAGGTGGGGCGCGGTGCTCATCGGTGTTCCGTGTGTGCGGCGGACTCGGTGGTGGTGAACATGGCGTTGCAGGCGATCGCGGCCTCCGCGCGCTCGAGCCGCGCATCGATCACGAGGTCGCGGGCCGCGTGATCGCGGACGACGGCGTCGAGGATCAGCAGCGGTTCGAGCTGGCCGAGGTCCGCGAGCCGGCGGCAGTCCTCGACCTGCTGCGCGGCGAGCGGGGCCAGCCGCTCTTCGGCGAACACGAGGTGGCGTGACGCGGCGGCCAGCCGGAGTTCGGCTGTGACGAGGTCCTGCATCGCGGTCTCGTAGCCGCCGCGCAGCGCCTCCGCCGCCTCGTCGCGCCGCGCGCGAGCCTCGTGGATCGCGGCGGCATTGCCGTTCCACAGGGGCAGGGGAATGGTGAACCCGAGCGCGGCGCGCGGCTGTGCGTCCTCCTCGCCGCCACCGGGACGCAGTACGAGGTCCGGCCACTGCTCGGACACGGCGAGTGCGAGTGCGCGCTCGGCGACTTCGTGGCGGGCACGCAGGGCGACGATGCGCACCGACTCCGGGAGCTTCTCGCGCCGCGCGTTCGCGGTCGTCGGCGACGGTTCGACGTCGAACGTCGGCACGAACGTGACCGCAGCGTCGGGCGGCAGACCGGTCTCGCGCCGGCACTCCAGCTCGGCTCCGGCGATGGCGTCGTCGGCGAGCAGCAGTTCGCCTTCGCGCTGCACACGTTCGAGGGTGAACGCACGCGCAGCGGCGGCGGTCACCTCGTGCGCGGCCTCGAGGCGACGGCCGATGGTCTCGAGCGCCGTGACCTGCTGCACGAGCGATCGCAGCAGTGCGGCGCGTTCGCGCGCGGCGGCGAGCCGCACGACGGCGAGTTCGCAGCGTCGGCGGACGTCGACCTCGACGGCCAGGGCGTGCGCGAGCGCTTCGCCGTGGCGTTCCTGCGCCAGTGCCTCGGCCGCGCCGAGCCGGCCGGACAACGGGATCGTGAGACCGAGTTCGCCGGCGACGATCCACGGGTGCGCGACGCTGCCGACGGCGCTCTCGACGATGCGCTCGACGTCGATGCCGAGCTGTGGATCGGGGAGGCGACCCGACTGCTCGAAGGCGACCTTGGCGACGCCGGCGGCTGCGCGGGCGGACCGGCAGTCCGGGTGCAGCCAGGCACCGAGCTGGCGTGCTTCGGCGAGATCGATGCCGTCGCCGAGGTCGCCGCGGAACGGCGAGGTCGCATCGGCGGCCGCGTCGCGCACGAGCTCGACACGTGCGGCGAAGACCGCGCGCCACGCGTCGAGGTCGACGGGTGCCGGCGCGTAGGTTTGGCAGGACGTGAGTGCCACGAGGGCCGTGGCGGCAGTGGAGCTGCGCAGCATGCAGGGGTCGGGAAACGGAACGCGGGACGAACGCGCCGAACGTGGCGCACGCGGGTTCCGTTCCGACCTACAGCAGCAGTTGCGACGTCGCGCGCAGTCGAGTGCGCGGATCCGGGCGGGGCGGCCCCGTCGCGGGCGGCCGGCGTGCCGGCGGACGATGCTCCGGCAGCACGAAGTGCGCGGGAGCGACGAAGCCGTTGCCTTCGGCCGGCAGCTCCCCGCTCGCGTCGGGGCGCGGCGCCGGCGCGGTGTCGATCGCGAGACTCTTGTGCTCGCAGCCGCCGCGGGACTCGGCGGCCGGATGGCCGTCGTGGTCGTCGGTCGCGGTGCCGTGTTCGTGGTCGCAGCACGAACCCGGGTGGGCCCATTCGAGCGACGCCTCGCCGTCGCTGTGCGTGCACAGGACCACGAGGCGCGGCAGGCCGAACGCGAGCACCAGCAGCGCCAGGATGGCGACTGCGGGCAGTGTGGCGTTCATCGGGCGTTGCGACATGCGACGGGACTGCATCGGCCGGGAGCGGCCGGCGGCTGATCTACTCTGCGCGCCGATCGCAGGGTCGTCAAGGTCGAGCCACGCGCGGAGGCAAGGGGAAGCGGCCGCGGCACGGGTGCTTCGTGTGTCATCGCCGCGTTGTCCGGGCGAGGCGACGCGGCATGATGGGGGCGTGAACCGAGTCTCCGCGTGGAGCCGTGCAGGAGCGGTGTTTCTGCTGTTCGCGGGCTGCCGCGTCGGTCCGCCGGTCACCCCGCGCCCGTTGTCGGGGCCGATGCCCGACTCGGTTGCCATCTGGCCGGACGTGCAGTCCGGCGCCGAAGAGCAGGAGGAGCTGCCCGGCGCCTTGCTCGTGGGCCTCGACCGCGCGGTGCGGTCGCGCGGCTACCGCGTGCCGTCGCTCGAGGTCGGTCGCGCGCTGATCGCCGGTTCGACGGGGGCCCCGCGATCGCCGCACTTCGTCGCCTCGGATGCCGGGATGCTCGGGCGTGCCCTCGACACCGACGCGATCCTCGTGCTCGAGGTCGCGCGGTTCGATGCGGACGGGTCGCCGCTCCGCGCGGCGAACTGGGACGTGCGCTGGGTGCTCCACTCCACGCGCGGCCACGGCGTGCTCTGGTCGTTCGAACACACCGGCGGCTGGGTACGAGCGCGCGACGAGGACGACGATCCGCACCGCCGGCCCGAGGACGAACCGCCGATCGTCTCGTTCGGGACCGGGCAGCCGCGTCCGTTCCGCGACGTGCCCGAGCTCGTGTACTGGCTGCACCACCACGCGATCGAACGCCTGCCGAGCCATCCGCGATGAACCTGCCCACCGTCACGTATCCCGGCCTCGCGCTGCACGCGCTCACGGCGTCGCTGCCGAAGCCGATCGAACACCTGCAGTCCCCGCCGTGGCTGGTCGATCTGCTGCGCCCCGACGCCGAAGCGCCCGTGGGCGGCAGCGAAGACGTCCGGACCGCGGTCCGCGATCTGCTGCGCGCGCGCGGCTATCGCCCCACGGGGCGCGGCAAGCCGTCGTCGGAGTACCTCGCGGCCGCGATCGCCGAGAAGCGGCTCGGTTCGATCAACGCACCCGTCGATGCGGGCAACGCCGCGTCGCTGCATTCGGGCCTGCCGATCAGCGTCGTCGACCTCGACCTCTGTGCGGCGCCGCTCCGCGTCGATGTTCCGCCCGCGGGCAGTTCGTTCCTGTTCAACCGAAGCGGCCAGACGATCGACGTGGGCGGGCTCCTGTGCTTGTTCGATGCGAACGGGCCGTGTGCGAATGCGGTGAAGGACGCGCAGCGGACGAAGACGGTCGCCGGCACCCGCAACGTCCTCGCGGTCGTGTGGGGGAGCGAGGCGCCCGATCCGCAGCACGCGGCGCGCACCGCCGCGTGGCTGTCGTCGCTCTTCGTCCGCTTGGGCGCGGCAGTCGAGCGAGTCGTCGTGTCGGGCGGGTGAACGCGCGCACGCGGCGCGCCGGGACTCAGCTCGCCATCCAGCGCGCCTGTTCTTCGCCCGCGGTCTTCATGTAGTCCGGGCGCAGACGCTGCTGGAGGAACTGGGTGTAGAGCGCCTGCACGATCTCGTGCAGAGCGAGCCAGTTGGCGGCGCGATCCGCCGTGCGGTCGACGTCGGACTCGCACTCTTCGGCGTCCTCTGGCAGCTTCACGCCGGAGAGCGAGAGTGTCGGCGCGTCGAGCGTGGCGCTCCACTGGCGCGATCCTTCGGCGACGAGCAGGCGCGCCTTCTTGAGGCGGCTGCCCTGGCGCAGCGCGATGCGCGCCTCGGCGGTGCGCGTCGGCAAGCCGCGCCGCAGCGTCTGTTCCGTCGAGTCCTCGTCGGGTGCGGCGAACGCGAGGAAGTCGTCGAGAGCGACGCCGACGACGCGGCCGCCGGACAGCGTGAACTCGCCGCCGTCGCTCTCCCAGCGGAACCACAGCCACGTGAGGAACTCCTCGCCGAGGAAACCGTGCGTGTCGGCGTTCTTGGTCTCCGGGGTCATGCGTCGCCCTCCTCGGTTGCGGCCTGCATCGCACGAGGCGCGCGCGGACCCGGCGCGCGTTCGTTGCCGCCGGCGCGCGGCCAGCGCACGGGTTCGAGCCGTTCGAGCAGCGTGCGGGCGCTGTCGCCGATGTCGGCGCGCAGACCGCATTGCAGCGGATTGCCGCGGTCGAGCGGCAGCGAGAAGCTCTCGAAGAACAGCTTGCCGAACGCTTCGCGCGCGGCCTTGCTGCCCGCGAAGAGCAGGACCGTCCGGCGTTCCGCGAAGAGGAGCGCGTCGACGAGCTGGATCGTCGGGAGGACGCGCGGGAGCAGCTTCTCCATCAGGTCGTCTTTCAGTTCGCGGCGTTCCCGCGCGGAGAGCTTCTTGCCCTTGGCCTTCTCCGCGCTGTCGCGGTGGATCTGCAGCCACTTCTTTGGCAGCGTCTTCTTGTCGATGCGGAACCGCAGCCAGGTGCCGGTGCCGCCGTCGAGGTCCTCCGCCGCGAAGCTGTCGCCCGTGGGGTCGACGGGGGTCACCCAGCCGATCGAAACCTCTTCGCTCGCGGCGTTCTCGATGGTGCGGAAGCGCCGGTTGGCCAGCGCCTGACAGAACGCTTCGCTGCCGGGGTCGGGGATCTTGCCCGCCCAGAAAAACGCGCCGACACCGCCGCTCCTGCGGATTGCTGCCATGGCCCCTCCCGGATGCTCGTGAATCGGAGCGGCGGCGCCGCTCCGGCAGGTCAGCCCTTCTTCTCCGGCGGCTTCTCGCCGTCGGGTTGCGCTTCCTTCTGCAACATGTCGAGGCGCATCCGCATCTTCTCGAGGCGCTTCTCGAGGCCCTCGAGCCGTGCCATCTCGTCGGCGTTCTTCGATTCGCGGATCCGCGCGATCTCCTTCTCCATCTCCGCGATCGCCTTCGCGAGGTCCTCTGCGGTGTTCTTCGTCCGCGCCGCCTGCACCTCCTCCGCGTCCTGGAACGCGGCGGGCAGCATCTTCATGACCTCGCGATCGCGCACGACGATCTCGACCTGACCGGAAGCGAGCATCGAGTCAGCCTTCGTGAGAGCCTCGGCTTCGGCGAACGGCGCCACGACCACGTGGGCGTGCACCTTGTCGAGGTCCGGCGTGGCGCCCTTCTCGGTGCTGTCGACCTGGATCACGGCGAGGCCCGTGTAGTGGGCGAAGGGCTTCGAGCGCGAGCCGGCCGGTGTGGTGAATGCGATCCGCTCGAGCTTCACACCGTGCGGCGAGTGCCGCGTGATGTCGACCGCACCGTCTTCGGCGGCGCCGCGGAGCGTGCCCAGCGACTTCGCCAGTTCGCCGATCGCGCGGCCGCCTTCCATCTCGGACAACGCCTCGGCGATGTGCACGGTCGCTTCGCTCTCCGCGAACGACGACACGACGTTCTCGATCCGGATCAGGTCGGCCAGAGCGATCATCGAGTGCATCGAACGGGCAGCGTCGTCGGCACCGGCGCCGGCCTGGTAGGACACCAGTTCGTCGAACTGCCCCTGCCGGATCGGGTTGCCGTTCACCACGACGATCGTGTCGTGCGGGTAGGCCTGGCGTTCGTCATCCTGCATGAGGCGCGCGGGGCGTCGGGCCACGGGCGGGGCCGCGGGCGGGACGGCCACCGACTTGCCCGCGTCGATCGTCCGGAACGAGAGCGACTGGTGACCGAGCTTCTGCAGGGTCTGGCGCGAATCGGCGACGCGTCCCTTCACGAAGTCGATCTCGCGCTGCAGCCGGTCCTTCTCCTTCTGGAGTTCGGCGATCGCCTTGGTCGGGTCCTCGATCGCCTGGGCGGCGACAGGGGTACAGGTCAGGAGCAGGATCGCGAATCGAAGGCTCAGGTGCATGGGGTTGGCGGCGGCCGGGACCGGCCGGAAAGGGGCGCGCATCAGACCGAGGGCCGGGAAGACGCGCAAGTGTCGCACTTCCTCCCGGGGGCGCCGACTCGGCGGCGTCACTGCACGGGGTGCGGAGGCCGGGCGGCACGAGGGCGATCGGCGGCCAGTCCGGCAAAGTGCGATGCCGCCGCACCGAGGATCGTGTCGATCGCGAGAGCGGCGGTGTAGTGGCCCAGCGGAACCTGCAGGCGGGGCGGCCGACCGAGCGCTTCCCACAGGAGATCCTGGTTGCGGCGCGGCACCACCGAGTCGAGGTCGGCACCGACGAAAAGGACCTTCTGCGTGGGAATCGCCGCGGCGAATCCCAGCGGCTCGTAGACGAGGAACTCCTGCATCTCCCAGCGCAGGTGGTCGTCGCCGACGCCGTCCGTCGTGTGCCGCCACTCGCGCCACGAGCGCACCCGTCGTTCGCTCGAACTCAGCACCAGCCCGCCGAGGTCGGCGCCCGAGAGGCACACGGCGAGACCGGCGACAGCGGGTTCTTCGGCGGCCACGACCGTTGCGACCATGCCGCCCATCGACATGCCGAGCACGAAGGTTGCGGTCGGGGCATCCGGTCCGGACCCGAGCCACGCGAGCAGGATCCGCTGGTGCAGCACCGTCCGCTGGAAGAGCAGGTCGAGGTCGCGGCCGCGCTGCGGTGGTTTCAACGCCGAACCGGCTCGCGCACAGAACGCCACGTCGAAGCCGTGCGAACGCATGCGCGACGCGACGCTCTCCATGAGTTCGTCGCCGCCGGCGAGGATCGGAACGCACAGGACGAGAGGCTTCCGTCCATTGCCGTCGGCGCGACGGAGGTGGAATCGGACCTCTTCCCCGGCGGCGGCGAGCACGCCCGTGGAACGGCCGTCGCCCAGGTCCTTCAGTTCGCGCAACTCCGGCGGCGGCACGGGGGCCGCCGCCACGGGCGGCGGCAGCGGCGGGCGCGGGTGGATCGGCGGCGGGGCGAACGAGCACGCCGCAGCGGTGAGGAAGGCCGCGAGCGGGCTGGCGAGGGCGAAGGGGTGCCTCGAGACACGCCGTTCGCCGCAGCGGGCTCCGATCGGATCCTGAGCCACGTCGCCCGCGCGGCGGCGTGGCTCAGAACACGTGGACGGCATACAGAACGAGCCCGGCCGAGCCGTCCATCGGCGTCTCGAACAGCGAGTAGATCGAGGAGGTCGACAGGAAGTCCATGTCGTCGCCGATCGCGACGTGGAGACTCGTGCCGTCGCTCGGGCGGTAGCCGAGGTCGACGCGCAGGGAGTGTTCGTTCGTCCGGTACTCGGTGCTGGTGCGCACTTCGAGGCGCAGGGTATCGGAGAGGTCGACGCCGAGCGACAGCTTGCCGATCTCCTGGCTCGTGCCGATGCGCAGGCCCTGGAAGACCCACGCGACCTCGAGCGGATCCGAGCCGTCGCTCGCGTGCCAGCGCACCGACAGGCGCCCGTACGAGCGGCGATCGGAGTGCGTCAGCTGGTACGGCTCCGACAACGGGACGTGGTCGGACCGGAAGTCCTGGATCTCGAGTTCGACGTCGCGCGCGACCGGCAGGCGGCGCAGCAGCTGCTGGAACGGCTTGCGCAGCATGGCGGGGCCGTGGGTCTGCGCCCACTCCTCCTGTGCGTCGCGCAGCGCCTGCTCGCTCGACAGCAGCGGTCCGTCTTCCGGGTCGGTTCCCTGGAGGGCGAGGAACGGCAGCCCTGCTTCGCGGCGTACGCGGCGCTGGTCGGCGGCCACCAGGTCGTCGACGAAGTGCAGCGCCTCGCGGGCGATCGGGTCGTCGATCGCGGCGATCTCCTCGGCGGTCATCTGCCACGAGTGGCGCTCGGGGTCGCGGCGCGTGATCTTCGGTTCGGGCCGTCGGCGCGGTGCTGCACGTTGCGGCGCGGGCTGCGGCGCCACGCGGGGCCCTTCGCCCTGGGCCTCGGCGGCCTCCGGCGGCAAGTGTTCGATGCCGATGCGCGGTACGAGCGCCATCGGTCCGGGGCCGCGCGCCGTCGCGACACGGGGAGCGGGCGCGGTCGGCTGCATCACACAGCCGGCCAGCAGGCACATCACGATGCCGAGCTGGAACCTCACCACAAAACCCCCGAATCAAAGAGCGCGACGCGGCGACTGCATCGGCGTCCGGGCTCGAAGCGCTGCAGTCCGTTCCTTCGCGCGCTGACCACAGAATACAACGTGTTCGAGGGAGAGTTACGCAGACGACGCGGACCCTTCGATGGCAGCGGCGCGACGATTTTCTCGAGCCCCTACGCAGGAGCCCTCGCGCGCGGCGCGGGATTTCTCATCGCGCGACGATCGCGACGCAGGGCTCAGCCGAGGGCGCGGCGGCGCAGCCCGTCGGACGGCTGGAAACGCACGCCGAGGGTGCGCGCGAGTTCGTCGAGCACCGCGACGATCGTGGAGAGGCCGCGCGTCTGTGCGAACTTCGTGATGCCGCCGGTGAACGGCGGGAAGCCGATGCCCATCACGAGCCCGAGGTCCAGGTCCTCTTCGCTCTGCACGATCCCGTCGTCGAGGCACCGCCACGCTTCGTCGACGAGCGGGTAGATCAGGCGGTGCTCGATCTCGCTGCGCGACGCGGCGCGCGGTGGCGTGCCACGCTGGTAGCGCAGCGAGTCGATCACGGCCCGGCCCGGGCCGGACCCGGTGCCGTCCTTGCCGTAGATGCCGCCGCCGGTCTTCGTGCCGAGTGCCTTCGCCGCCGCCATCGCTGCGAAGAGGTCGCACGGCTCCATGCGCTGCGGGAAGCCCGCCTTCATCACGTCGCTGACCTTCGCGGCGACGTCGAAGCCGATCTCGTCGAGCAGCCGGCAGGGGCCCATCGGCATGCCGAAGTCGAGCATCGCTGCGTCGACCGCTTCGGGCGGCGTTCCTTCGAGGACGAGCCGCGCCGCTTCGTTCAGGTACGGCGCGAGGCAGCGGTTCACGAGGAAGCCGGGTGCGTCCGCGGTGACGACGGGGAACTTGCCGAGCTTCAGCGCGAGGCGGCACGCACTCGCGACCGCGGCGTCGCTGGTCGCCTGGCCGCGGATCACTTCGACCAGCGGCATCTTCTCGGGCGGGTTGAAGAAGTGGATGCCGACGACGCGCTCGGGCTGGGGCACGCTGCGTGCCATCGAGGTCACCGACAGCGAACTGGTGTTCGTCGCGATCACGGCATCCGCCGGGAGTCCTCGTTCGACCGCGGCGGCCATCAGCTTCTGCTTCACGGCGAGGTCCTCGACGACCGCTTCGAGCCACAGGTCCGTGGTCTCGAGGCGACCCCAATCGGTGGCTACCGCCAGCCGGTCGCCGATCGCCTGCGCTTCGTGGCGCTCGAGCTGCCGGCGCTTCAGTCGTTTGTCGAGGTCCTGGTGCAGGCGACCCTTCGCCCGCGCGAGGGCGCCGAGGTCGAGATCGCAGAGTCGCACTCGCACGTCCTTCTGCGCGAGCTGCGCGGCGATACCGGCTCCCATGACGCCGCCGCCGACGACGAGGGCGCGACCGACGTCGCGAGCGCCGGGACCCTTGCCCAGCTTCTTGCTGCGCTCCGTGAGGAAGAAGAGGTGCACGAGCCCCTTGCTCACCGGTGTGACGATCGTGTCGCCGAGGGCCTGGGCCTCGGCCGCGAACGCACGGTCGCGCGGCAGCGCGAACGCGTTGACGCAGCTCGCGAGGGCACGCTTCGGCGCGGGGTAGAAGCGCGCCTGGCCCTTCTGCAGCGCCTTCTGCGCCGCGCGGACCGCGAGCGCCCGCAGCGGCGTCTTCGACAGCCAGAAGGCCATGCCGCGCAGCCGTCGTTTCTTCGCCTTGCGTCGCGCGGCGATGAGCCGATCGAGTTCCTGCCGCGCGGCGGCCATGAGCTTGGCGCCTGGCACGAGGCGGTCGACGACACCGAGCTTCGCGGCCTGCTTGCCGCGCAGCAGCTTGCCGTTCAGGATCAGGTCGAGCGCTGCGGGTAGGCCGACGAGACGCGACAGGGTCTGCGTGCCGCCGAAGCCGGGGATGATGCCGAGCTTCACTTCGGGCAGGCCGATCTGCGTCGCGCGGTGGTCGCTCGCGACGCGGACGTCGCAGAAGAGCGCGAGTTCGAGACCGCCGCCGAGGCACGGGCCCTCGATCGCCGCGACGACCGGGACGGACATCTGCTGGCAACGCTGGAAGATCGACCGGCCGCGCACGGCCGCTGCTGCGCCTTCCGCCGGATCGGTGATGCCCTGGATGAGGCGGATGTCGGCGCCGGCGCAGAACATGCCCGGCCCGGGCCCCGTCACGAGCACCCCGCGCACGCGCGTGTCGTTCGCGAGGTCCTGCAGCGCGCGGTCGAGCGACTCGAGGCGCTCCTTGGTCAGCGTCACGATCGGCTCGTCGGGCGAACCGAGGCGCAGCGTCGCCACACCGTCGTCGCCGACCGAGAACACCACCGCGCCGCCTTCGCCGCGAGTAGGAGTCGTCGCCGCCGGAGCGGTCGACGCCTGTTCTTGCACGGAACTCATGCTGCCTCCAGGACGACGGCTTGGCCCTGCCCGCCGCCGATGCACAGCGACGCGAGGCCGGTCCGGGCACCGCGCCGGCGCATCTCGTGCGCCAGCGTCAGCACGAGGCGCGCGCCGCTCGCGGCGATCGGGTGGCCGAGCGCGATCGCGCCGCCGTTCACGTTGAGCCGCGCCGGGTCGATCTCGCCGAGGGTCGGAAGGCCGAGCTGGCGCTGGCAGTAGTCCGCGTCGGCGAATGCCCGCAGGCAGCCGAGCACCTGCGCCGCGAACGCCTCGTTGATCTCGAACAGCTCGACGTCGCGCAGCGCGAGGCCGGCCTTGGCGAGCGCCTTCGGGGTCGCGTGCACCGGGCCGAGGCCCATCGTCGCCGGCGACAGGGCAGCAGTCGCGGTCGCGCGCACGATCGCGAGCGGCTGCAGGCCGAGCGCCTTCGCCTTGGCGACCGACGTGCACAGCAACGCCACGGCGCCGTCGGTGACCTGGCAGCTGTTGCCGACCGTGACGTCGCCCTCGCGCCTGTCGAACACCGGCTTCAGCTTCTGCAGCGCCTCGATCGTCTGTTCGGCGCGCACACCGTCGTCGGCGACGAGCGCCGCGCGGTGGTCGGGCGGCGGCACGTAGGCGACGATCTCGTCGGCGAAGCGGTTCTGCTGCTGCGCCGCGGCGGCGCGGCGGTGACTCTCGAGCGCGAACGCGTCCATCGTTGCGCGGTCGATGCCGAACTGCTGGGCGACCCTCTCGGCCGTGTTGCCCATCATCATCCCGGTGATCGGGTCGGTCAGGCCTTCCATCACCGCGATGCGGGGCTTCAGCGCCGCGGGGCGGAAGCTCGCGAGCACACGCAGCCTCTGCATCGCGGTCCGCGCCTTGCCGAGCCGCGTGAAGAACTTGACGAGGTGCGGCCCCATGAGCAGCGGGAAGTTGCTCATCGACTCGGTGCCGCCGACGACGAAGACCTCGCCCTCGCCGGCGCGCAGGCGCTGCTGCGCGGCGATCACGGACTCCATCCCGGACGCGCAGTTGCGCATCACGGTGACGGCGGGCGTGCTCTCGGGGAGCCCGGCACGCAGCGCGGCGACGCGGGCGATGTTCGCCTCGCGCGCGTCGGGGCCGGCGCAGCCGAGGATCACTTCGTCGACGTGGCGCGGGTCGATCGACGTGCGGTCGAGCAGTTCGCGGATCACGTGCGTCGCGAGGTCCGCCGCGGACGCGCTCTTCAACGCACCGCCGGCCTTGCAGAACGGGGTGCGGAATCCGGTCACGATCGCGAGATCGCCGGAGCGGTCGTCGGAGTTCGTCATGCCTTGGGCCTCGCGTCCACGAAGCGCTTCTCCTTCATCTCGGTCTCCATGCCGATCTTCCGCAGCATCGGCTCGAGGCCGAGGAACTCGACGCGGTTCGGCATCACTTCGAGCCGGCTCCGGAACGTCTCGCGGACCTTCGTCGCGGCGGCTTCCTCGGCACAGCCCTGTTTCACCGCCAGGTGCAGGATCAGCTCGTCGACCTCCAGCGGGTCGTCGTCCTTCTTGCGGAGCTCGATCTGCCACTCCTCGACCTCCGGCATGCTGCCGAGCAGCATCGCGCAGTCTTCGAGGTTGACGAGCGTGCCCTTCACCTTGAGCAGCTGCAGGTCCTTCAGGCTCGACTCGCGGGTCAGGTCGCTGCTGATGCGCGGCACGGTGCGTCCGCAGTGCGGGCAAGGCTCGTGGCGCAGCCCGCCGCGCACCAGGTCGCCGGTGCGGTAGCGGAACACCGTGCTCGCGCGCGCGTCGAGCGGCGTGAACACGAGTTCGCCGTCCTCACCTTCGGCCCTCGGCTCGCCGGTCTTCGGGTCGACGACTTCGAAGATCGCGAGGTCCGGGTACAGGTGGTAGCCGGTGTACGCGTTGTCCTTCGTCGGGCATTCGGCGAACGCCATGCGCGCCTCGGTGAAGCCGTACGTGCCGAACACGCGGACGTCGCGGGCACCGGTCTCCTCGAGCAGCGAGCAGATGCGGGCCTTCATGCCGGGCGGCACGCGTTCGGCGCCGAGCACGACGACGCGGATCGACGACAGGTCGAGGCGTTCGGCCGCGGCGCGCCGCAGCAGATGGTAGACGTAGCCCGGCACGCCGATCAGCGCGTCGGCGCGCAGCCGCGTGATCGCGCGCAGGTCGCCGCTGCTGCCCATGACCTTCCCGCCGCCGGTCGACAGCGCCATCATCCCGGTGGCCTGGCCGGCGAAGAAGACCTGCCAGAACGCGAGGTGCGGCGCGTACGGGAAGATGTTGGCGACGCGGTAGCCGCTCTCGAGGTGCATCACGTCGACCAGCCGGCGGCCGGTCTCGTGCAGCGTCTGGATGTCGTGCGCCGAGTAGAAGAACGGCACGGGCTCGGCTGAGCGGCCCGTCGTGAAGGTCATGAAGCACGGCGCGAACTCGCGCCGGACCGCCTGCCGGACGGCGTCGGCGCCGTGCGCCCACTTCGTCCACAGGAGCGGCAGTTTGCGCGACAGCGGCCACGCGGCGCGGATCGACGCGGGATCGGGCTGGAGGATGAAGTTCTTGAACTTCTGCGGTTCGTCCTGGGTCGGCAGCAGGTCGCGCTTGCTCGACAGCGGCAGCCGGCGCAGGTCGTCGACCGTGCGGATCTGTTCGGGCCGCACGCCGTGCTGCTGGAAGAGAGCGCGATAGTGCGGCGAGAACGGGAACAGGTACTCCTGCACGTACCGCCGCAGCAGCGCGTCCTGCAGGGCGCGCTGCTCCATGCGCGACGAGCGCTGCAGGCGTTGCCACGAAGTCATCTACCGCGGTCCTCCTTTCCGTACTAGGTTGTCGACCGCTTCCGGTTGCCGCCTTCAGGCAACCTCGGCGAGAGGCCGATCTAGAGACGAACGGGCGGGTCCGGTCTCGTTCTGGAGCCGCTCGCGGAACGACGATCCACGTGAGAACTCCGCACCCGCATCAGGGGCCACCCCAGGACGGAACGCTCGGCGGCAGCGGGAAGGAAGAGCATCAGCCGGCGCGCGGCGCCGTGCCGGCGGTGCCGCGCCCGCGCAAGACGGTGCTCGTGCTGGGCGGCGGTGGCATGCGGGGTTTCTGCCACATCGGCGTGGTGCGCGCGATCGAGCGCCTCGGGCTCACCGTCGACGAAGTCGTCGGCACGAGCATGGGGGCGGTGATGGGCGGGCTCTTCGCGTCCGGCCTCGACAGCCGGCGCATCGAGGAGGCCGCGGCGGAGATCTCGCTGAAGGACTACTTCCGGCTCAACCTGCTGAAGTTCCTCGTGCGAGGGTTCAAGCACGCGTCGGTCTACAAGGGCCGCACGTTCCACGAACTGCTGAAGAAGTGGCTGCCGTTCGGTTCGTTCGAGGAGCTGCACCGCCCGTTCTTCTGCAACGCGATGTCGCTGACGACCGGTGCCTCGCGCTTCTTCGGGCTGCCCGGCGCGGACCAGATGCCGGTCGCCGACGCGGTCTACGCGAGTGCGTGTCTGCCGACGATCTTCGAACCGGCGCAGATCGGCGCCGACCACTACGTCGACGGCGGCATGACGGAGACGCTCGCCCTGCGCATCGCGCGCGCGCGCAACGCCGACCTCGTGATCGGCGTCGACCTGTCGCATCGCGACCTGCACGTGACGACGCCGTACAAGGCGAGCCTGCCGCACATCCTGCTGCAGACCTACGAGGTGATGGGGCAGGCGCTGAACGAGCACAACCTGCACCGCTACGCCGACGACCGCACCGTCGTGATCAAGCCGAAGGTCTCGCACCTCGGCCTGCTCGACATGCCCGACGTGAAGGAGATCGTCCGCCTCGGCGAGCGCGAAGCGATGGAGGTGCTGACGACGCACCCGCTGACCCGGTACCTCTGCGACGCCGACGTCGTCGCCGAAGAGGACCGCATGGTGTCGCGCCCGCGCGACCACGTGCACCTCGACGTCGACATGAACGCCTGCATCCACTGCGGCATCTGCGCGGCGACGTGCGCGACGAACGGCTACGCCGCGGTGCCGATCGGCGACGTCGTCAAGAAGCTGCACAACTACGAGTGCACGCGCGACATGGCCTGCGAACGCAACTGCCCCACGGGCGCGATCCGGCTGCAGAATATCTAGCTCGCCGCGACGGTGCGGCGAGCGTCTGTATGCTCGCCATCGCGATGGCCGGTTCGGACGCAGGTGAAGTGACCGTTCTGCTGCAGCGGGCGGCCGCGGGCGACGCGGCGGCTCGTTCGCGGCTCGCGGAAGTCGTCTACCACGAACTGCGCGCGATGGCGGCGATGCACCTGCGCGGGTTGCGCGGTTCGACGCTGCAGCCGACGGCGCTCGTGCACGAGGCGTGGCTGAAGCTCGCCGGACACGGCGGCTACTCGGGCCGCGAGCACTTCCTCGGCGTCGCTGGCAAGGCGATGCGCAGCGTGCTGGTCGACCACGTGCGCGGCAAGCGCGCCGCGAAGCGGGGCGGCGACGCCGTCCGCCGCGAACTCGACGACGCGGTCGCGTTCTACGAGAACGGCGAAGTGGACCTGCTCGATCTGGACGAGGCGCTCGGCGAACTCGAGCGCGACGATGCGCAACTCGCGCGATGGGTCGAGATGCGGTTCTTCGGCGGGCTCACCAACCAAGAGATCGCGGCGGTCGAAGGCTGTTCGGAGTCGACGATCGAACGCGGGTGGCGAGCCGCGCGGGCGCGTCTCGCGAAGCGCCTCGGCGCCGGGAGCGGACCGTGACCTGGCAGCGTGTGCGGCAGGAGTTCGAGGCGCTCTGCGAACTGCCCGACGACGCGGTCGCCGCGCGGCTCGCGACGCTGCAGACGACGGATGCATGGCTCGCCGAGCAGGTGCGCGGTCTGTTGGAGCAGGACCGCGGGCGGCCCGCGTTCCTCGATCGCTCTCAGGATCGCAGTGCCGGTGCGCTCGCGCCGGCAGCCGCGGCGACGGCCGGTGTCCGCCTCGGCCGCTTCGAACTCGTGCGCCCCCTCGGCAGCGGGGGCATGGGCAGTGTCTGGGAGGCGCGCCAGTCCGCGCCGGACCGCCGCGTGGCGATCAAGCTCGTCGCCTGGAGCGGTCGCGCCGACGAGGAGCGATGGCGATTCCGGCACGAAGTGCAGGCGCTCGCGCAGTTGAGCCACCCGGCGATCGCGGCGCTCCACGAAGCGGGGGAGAGCGAACTCGGCGGCTCCACGGTCGCCTGGTTCGCGATGGAACTCGTCGACGGCGCCGTGGACCTCCTCGAGTGGGCGCGCCGCCGCGAGCTGTCGCGTCGCGAACGGATTGCACTGTTCGTGCGACTCGGCGAAGCGGTCGAACACGGACATCGGCGCGGCGTCCTGCACCGCGACCTGAAACCGGGCAACGTGCTCGTGTCCACGGACGGGGATCTCAAGCTCATCGACTTCGGCATCGCGCGGGCGCTGGGCGACGATGCGGTCGCGATCGAGCGCACGGCGCCGGGAGCCGTCGTCGGCACGTTCGCCTACATGTCGCCCGAGCAGCTGCGCGGCGATCCGCGCAGCAACGACGTCGCGACCGACGTGTGGTCGCTCGGCGTGCTCTTCTACCGCCTCCTGTGCGATCGCCCGCCGTTCGACCTCGACGGTGTGCCGCTCGCACGCATCCCGGCGCTGGTCGTCGACGGCGAACCACTCGACCCGTGCATCGCGCGGCCTGGACTGCCGAAGGAGCTGGGGTGGATCCTGCTGCGCGCGCTCGCGAAGGACCCTCGGCACCGGTACGGCACGGTGCGCGAACTGCTGGACGATCTGCACCGGTACGAACGCCACGAACCGGTGCTCGCGAAGGCGAAGGGTCGCGCGTACCGTCTCCGCAAGTTCGCGCGTCGCCATCGGGTCGCGCTCGCGGTCGCGGCCGTGCTCGCGATCGGTCTCGGTACCGGCGTCGCGTTCCTCGTGCACGGCGTGCGCGAGGCCCGCGCCGGCGCCCGCGCGGCCGACCGAGGCGCCGCACTCGCGCGCGAGACGGCGCGTGTGACGGTCGAGATGTTCGACGCGATCGACGAGACCGCGAAGAGTCGCGACGTCCGTGTGCACGAAGTGCTCGATCGCTCGAAGTTCGAGCCCGGCACGATGCCCGAGCCCGCGGTCGAGTGGGCGATGCGCGAGATGCGCGGTCGCGTCTACGCGCGGCTGCGGCGGTTCGCGGAAGCGCGCTACGAGTTCGAACAGGCCGCCGCGCTGTGGCCGATCCCGGCAGTGTCCGAGGGCGTGCCGGCGGACGGGCGGCGCGCCCGGGAGCTGGTCCTCCGCGCCGAACTCGGGCGGGTGAAGGCCGCGACCGGCGATCGTGAATCCGGCGAGGCGATGGTGCGCGCCTCGATGGCTGCCGCAGAGCACGAGTCCCCGGCGACACGCATCGCCATCGCCGAGCAGTACTGTTCCCTGCTGTCCGACGCGGGCGCCAACGACGAACTGTTCCGACAGGCGAGCGCCCAGCACGACCTCGCGGTCGCCGCGGGTCGGCCGCGAGCGGCGCGGCGCGCGAGTGCCACGATGGCCGAAGCGGCGTCGGCCCTCGGCCGCCACGACGAAGCCGTAGCGTGCTCGGAAGCGGTGTGGCGCGACTGCCTGGAGACGGACGGCGCCGAGGCGACGTCGACGTGTTCGGCGTTGTCCAGCCATGTCCGCATCCTGCAACAGGCCGATCGGCTCGATGCAGCGGAGGAGCTGTATCCGGACCTCGTCGCCGCCACCGAGCGCGTGTTCGGCAAGGACCACGAGAACGCACTGGTCGTCATGGGCAACCGCGCGACGCTTCTCCTGTCGCGCAAGAAGATCGCCCCGGCGCTCGAGGTGTTGCGCGAGGTCGTGCGGCGGTACGAGTCGCGCGGCGCCGAGCCGGACAGCAACCACCTGACGATGGTGAACAACCTCGGCATGGTTCTGAACCAGGGCGGCAAGTTCGCCGACGCGGAGCCGCACCTGCGTCGCGCCGCCGAATTGACGCGCAAGGTGCTCGACCCGCGCGATCCGAACGGGCCGATGATCCGCTTCAACCACGGCGCCTGCCTCGCGTGGATGAAGCGCTGGGACGCCGCGAAGCCGGTGCTGGTCGCCGAGTACGCCGCTGCGAAGGCGCTCCTGCCCGCGGGCCACGCCGTGCTCGGCAAGATGCGGCGCACGCTCGCCGACGCCTGCGAACGCAACGGCGAACCCGACGCGGCCGCGGAGTGGCGCTCGCCCTGAAGTCGGTGGCCGTGCGGGTTTCTTGACGGCCGGCGCGAACGGAATGCGTGTAGACCGGAGTGGCCCGGGGAATCGGGCCGAACGCGCATGAAACACCGAAGCCTCGCCATCCCGTTCCTCTTCGGTCTCGCTCTGCCCGCGCAGAGCCTGGTCGGCAACCTCGTCACGACGACGTCGGGGCAGTTCGGCAGCAACGTGCAGCGGTTCGTCGTCGTCGGCAGCCAGGCGTTCTTCGCGGCGAACGGCTCCTTCGGCTCGGAGCTTTGGTGCACCGACGGCACGCCGCTCGGGACACGGATGGTCGCGGACCTGATGCCGTCCGGGCAGAGCAGTCCGTCCGACCTCGTCCCTGTCGGCGGCGGCGTCGTGTTCGCGGCGACCGTGCCCGGCTACGGCCGCGAGCTGTGGGCGAGCGACGGCACACTCGCGGGCACGGTGCTCGTGAAGGACGTGTGGCCAGGCGACAACTCCGCGTCGCCGTCCGGGCTCACCGCGTTCGCCGGTCGCGTCTGGTTCGCCGCGAACGACGGCACGAGCGGCACCGAGTTGTGGTCGACGGACGGCACGCTCGCCGGCACGACGATGTTCGCCGACCTGCGGCCGGGCAACCCGGGTTCTTCGCCGGCGCGCTTCCTCGTCGTGGGCAGCTGGCTCTGGTTCACCGCGAACGACGGCACGACCGGCACCGAGTGGTGGCGCACCGACGGCACCCTCGCCGGTACGCAGCGCGTCACCGATCTCGTCGCGGGGTCGGGTTCCGCGACTTTCGGCGCCTTCGGTGCGTTCGGCAGCGGCCTGCTCTTCGGAGCGGACATCGGCGGCGGGCTAGAGCCGTTCGTGAGCGACGGCACGCTGGCGGGCACCGTCCAGCTCGCGGAGCTGATGCCCGGAACGGCGCCGTCGACGCCGACCGGTTTCACCGTCGTCGGCGGCCTGGCCGTCTTCGCGGCGGAAGGTGCGGGCATCGGCCGCGAACTGTTCCGCACCGACGGCACTCCCGCCGGGACGGCGCTCGTCGCGGACCTGCGGCCCGGCACCGCCGGCAGCGACCCCGGCGAGATGGTCGCCCACAACGGTGCGTGCGTGTTCGCGGCGACGACGGCGGCCGGTCGTGAGCCCTGGCGCACGGATGCGACCGCGCCGGGAACGTTCCAGCTCGCGGACCTCGTCGCGGGCGCCGGCAACGGCGATCCGGCGGGGTTCACCGCGATCGGCAGCGAGCTGTGGTTCGCCGCCGGCACGAACGGGCTCGGCCGCGAACTGCACCGCACGGACGGGACGCCGGCCGGCACGCTGATGATCTTCGACCTGCAGCCGGGCGCGTTCGGCACCGTGCCCGTCGCGATCACGCCGTTCGGCACGGGTGCATTGTTCGCGGGCATCGACACGAGCGCGGGTTCCGAGCCGCACTTCACCGACGGATCGATCGCCGGTACGGGCCTGCTCGAGGACATCGCGCGGCCGGCGACGAACAGCCACCCCGCGCAATGGGCGATGCTCGGCAACGACGTCTTCTTCGCAGCGGGTTCGGACACGCTCGGGACCGAACCGTACCGCACCGACGGCACGCCTTCGGGCACGTCGATGATCGCGGACGTGCAGCCCGGTTCGTTCGGCTCGGGGCCGCACTACTCCGCGAGCATCGGCACGCAGGTGTTCTTCGCGGCAGATCTCTTCACGGTGGGCGAGCAGCTCTTCGTCACCGACGGCACGACGCTCGGTACGACGCAGCTCACGCTCGCTTCGCCTGCGGCGGCACCGCGCGGCATCGTTGCGCTCGGCAGCGTCGTCGTCTTCAGCGCGGCGTCGGCGGCGGGGCGCGAACCGTGGGTCAGCGACGGCACCGTCGCGGGAACGTTCCAGCTCGCGGACGTGCGGCCGGGCAGCGCCGACTCGTTCTCGCTGCTCGCCGAGAACTTCACGGTCGTCGGCGACCAGGCGTTCTTCACCGCCAACGACGGCACGAACGGCACCGAGTTGTGGGTCACCGACGGTACGCCGCTCGGGACCCACATGGTCGCCGACCTGAATCCCGGCGCTGCCAACAGCGCACCGACGTCGCTGCTCGCGAACGGCAACTGGCTCTACTTCGTCGCGTCGACGCCGGGAAGCGGGACCGAGGTGTGGCGCACCGACGGCACGAACACGATGCTCGTCGCCGACCTGGTCCCCGGCGTGATCAGTTCGTTCCCGCAGTCGCTCACCGTCGCGGCGGGTCGTGTCTTCTTCACCGCAGCGGTGGGACAGCGCGAGGTCTGGTCCACCGATGGCACGCCCGCCGGTACCGCGGTGATGACGAACACCGCGTTCTCCCGCCTGCAGCCCTACACGGACCTGCGCGGCACGACGGCCGGCCTGTTCTTCCTGCACGACGACCTCGCCGGGTTCGGCAAGGAGCTGTGGTGCAGCGACGGAACGTTCGCGGGCACGCGCCGGGTCGCCGACATCGCACCGGGCCAGCGCAGCGGCCCCGTCGGCAACACGCTGCTCTCGGCGTTCGGAGGCACGCAGCTGGTGTTCTTCGCCAGCGACCACGACCACGGCATGCAGCTGTGGCGGTCGGACGGCACGCTGCAGGGCACGCAGCGGGTGTCGCAGTGGGGCCAGCCGGGGACCGGTGTCGGCGCGGTCGGTGTGACGTCTCTCTTCGCGGCGGGGCCGCGCGCGTTCTTCTCGTGCGACGACGGCGCCAGCGGGTACGAGCCGTGGGTCTACGATCCGGCGGGTTCGCCCGTGCCGTTCGTGCTCCCGTACGGCCACGGATGCGCCGGCTCGAACGGTGTGCCCGTACTCGGGGCGGTCGGCTCGCCGGTGCTCGGCAACGGTGCGTTCGTGTTCACCCTGTCTTCGGCGATGCCGAACACGATCGCGATCTGCCTCGGCGGGTTCGCGTCGAGCAACCTCGGCTTCGGTCCGTGCAGCGTGCTGCTCGACATCCCGATCCTCATCCTCGGCGGTCCGTTCACGGACGGCGTCGGCAGCGCGATCCACCCGTTCCCGATCCCGAACGACCCGACTTGGCTCGGCGACAACCTGTTCTTCCAGTTCGCCGTGCTCGACCCGCTCGGCACCGTTCTCGACCTGTTCGTCACGAGCAACGCGATGCAGATGCAGGTGGGGTTGTAGCCGCCCCGCCGCGCGGCAGGCCCGCTCCGGGGCGTGCGAAGGGACAGGAGCGTGCGAGGCGCTGGCTCGGACTGGACTTCGGTGTGCGGCCGCCGATCATGGCCGGTCCGATCTTCCGCACGGCGCGGCGGTTCCGGCGGTGTTTCGGCCACGAGGGCCGCTCGCGCGCTCCCGCCGCCGTCCCGCCCCGCCCCGTCCCGGCATGAAACGAAAGACCCTCGTCGTCCTCGCCATCCTGACCGTCGGCATCGGCGGCGCGATCGTCCGCCAGGTCCTGAAGCCCGTCCCTCCGACGAAGGTCGTCACGAGCAAGGTCGAACGAGCGCCGACACTGCGGGCGATCGTGTCGGCGACCGGCGAGATCCGCGCGAAGGAGTTCGTCGACATCCAGGCCGAAGTCGCGGGCGTCATCACCGAACTCAACGTGCGCGAGGGCGACCGCGTCGAAGCGGGCACGGTGCTGCTGCGGCTCGACGACCTGCAGTTGCGCGCCGAGGCCGATGCCGCCGCGGCGCAACTCGGCGCTGCGGAGGCCGACGCGAAGAACGCGGTCGCTTCCGTCGCGACGGCGGAGGCGACCCTGGCCGCGGAACGCACGGCGCTCGCCAACGTGCGGGTCGAGGTCGAACAGGCGAAGATCTCGAGCGAGCGCGCCGAGTCGTCGTTCAAACGCAAGAAGGACCTGTTCGAAGCGGACCTGATCGGCAGCGAGGAGTTCGAGGTCGCGTCGGCGGAAGCGCGCTTGTCCAAGCAGCGGCTCGCCTGGAACGAAGCGCGCGTCGCGCAGGCGGAAGCGAACCTCGCGGCGATGGAGACACGAGTGGACGCGGCGAAGTCGCTGAAGGACGCCGCGTGCCGGCGCGTGGACGCCCAGCGCGCCGCTGTGACGCGCGCGAACGACGTCGTCGGCAAGACCGTGCTGAAGGCGCCGCTGACCGGTCTCATCACGAAGCTCAACGTCGAGAAGGGCGAGCGCGCGGTGCCGGGCATCCAGAGCAACCCGATCGCGACGCTGATGACGATCGCCGACATGTCGGTGATCGAGGCCGAGATCCGCGTCGCCGAAGCGGACATCGTCGAGGTGAGGATCGGCGCGCCCGCGGAGGTCGAAGTCGATGCGATCCGCGACGCGAAGTTCCGCGGCGAGGTCACCGAGATCGGCCAGAGTCCGATCCAGAACTCGTCGTCTTCCTCCGGGTCGAGCCAGAACCAGGAGGGCAAGGAGTTCAAGGTGGTCGTGCGGCTCGCCGAGCCGCCGTCGATGCTGCGCGCCGGCTTCACGGCGACGGCCGAGATCGTCACCGCCACGCGCAGCGACGTCGTCGTCGTGCCGTTCCAGGCGCAGACGGCGCGCGAGGTCGAGGTCGACGCGAACGACAAGTACGTGCCGTCGCCCGAACCGAAGCCGGGTGACCCCGAACGCGTGGTCAGCGCGGCCGAACGGCAGAAGCGGAAGGAGCTGCCCGGCGTCTTCGTGTTGCGCGACGGCCGCGCGCGCTTCCAGCCGATCAAGGCGGGCGTGATCGGCGACTCGATGGACGTCGAGGTGCTCGAAGGGCTGAAGGAGGGCGACGAGGTCGTGAGCGGGCCCAACGCCGTGCTGCGGACGCTGAAGGACTGGGATCGCGTCGAGATCGACGATTCGCGCAGCGGCGCCGCGGCCGCGGCGGCCAACCGTTCCCGCTGACCGGTCACCGCCCATGGCGAACGCCACCGACGAGGTCATCCGCACGCAGGCGCTCGCGCGTTCGTTCGCGATGGGCAGCACGACCGTACACGCACTGCGCGGCGTCGACCTCGTGATCCGCCGCGGCGAGTACGTCGCGATCATGGGGCCGTCCGGTTCGGGCAAGTCGACGCTGATGAACCTGATCGGCTGCCTCGACACGCCGAGCGGCGGCGAGTACTGGCTCGAAGGGCAACCCGTCGCGCAGCTCGGGCAGGACGACCTCGCACGCATCCGAAACCGCGAGATCGGGTTCGTCTTCCAGACCTTCAACCTGCTGGCCCGCGCGACCGCGCTCCGCAACGTCGAACTGCCGCTGATCTACGCCGGCGTGCCGCCCGCGGAGCGGCGCGAGCGAGCGGCCGAGGCGCTGCGTCAGGTCGACCTCGGCGACCGCATGGACCACCGGCCGAACCAGCTGTCCGGCGGCCAGCGCCAGCGCGTGTCGATTGCCCGCGCGCTCGTGACCCGGCCGGCGCTGCTGCTCGCCGACGAGCCCACCGGCAACCTCGACAGCAAGACGTCGTACGAGATCATGGCCCTGTTCGACGCGTTGCATCGCGCCGGCAACACCATCGTCGTCGTCACGCACGAACGCGACATCGCCGACCACGCGGCGCGCGTCGTGACGATCCGCGACGGCCTCATCGCCAGCGACGAAATGCAGGCGCGGGGTGCGGTGTCGTGAACCCGGTCGAAGCGACGCGCCTGGCGGTCGAGTCGATCTGGGCCAACCGCCTGCGTTCCTTCCTGACGCTGCTCGGCGTCATCATCGGGATCGCGTCGATCATCGCGACGGCGGCGGTGATCGAAGGGCTCAACGTCTACGTCAGCGAGAAGCTGTCGAACCTCGGCAAGGGCGTGTTCACCGTGCAGCGCATCGGGCTGATCACGAACCGCCAGGACTTCCTCGACGCCGTCCGCAAGAACCGGAAGCTCGTGCCGGCCGACGGTCGTGCGATCGCGCTCCGATGCCCGTCGGTCGAGAAGGTCGCGTGGGAGACGCACGCGACGACCGATCTGAAGCGCGGGACCAACGAAGTGCTCGACATCGACGTCGGCGGGGTGACCGCGGGCATCCTCGAGATCGAGCCGTACGAGGTCGGCGAAGGGCGCATCCTCGCGGAGCACGAGGACGCTGGCGCGATGCAGGTCGCGTTCCTCGGGCACCAGGTCGCGGAGCGACTCTTCCCCGGCGTCGATCCGATCGGCAAGGAGATGCGCATCCGCGGCCAGGCGTTCACGGTCGTCGGCGTCGCGAAGAAGAAGGGCAGCTTCCTGGGTTTCTCCCAGGACAACTTCGTCAAGATCCCGTTCCGCACGCACCGCAAGGTGTTCGGCGGCACGCGGTCGATCAACATCAGTGTCAAGGCTCGCGACGCCGCGCGGATGATCGACTGCGCCGACGAGGTGCGGGCGGTGATGCGCGCGCGGCATCACCTGGCACCGGGGGACCAGGACGACTTCTCGTTCCTCACGGCGGAGGGCATCAACGACCTGTGGCGCGGGTTGACCAAGACGATCTTCAGCGTCGCGCTGTTCGTCGTCGGCATCTCGCTCGTCGTCGGCGGCATCGTGATCATGAACATCATGCTCGTGGCCGTCGTCGAACGGACGCGCGAGATCGGCGTGCGCAAGGCCGTCGGCGCGCGCCAGGGCGACATCGTCCAGCAGTTCCTGATCGAGTCGGTCCTCCTGTCGTGTCTCGGCGGCGCGATCGGCGTGGCGATCGCGTTCGGCGCCTCCGCGCTCCTGGCCGAGTACACGCCGCTGCCGGCGCAGTTCCCCGCGTGGGCGCCTCCGGCCGCCTTCGGCATCTGCACGCTGATCGGGGTCTTCTTCGGCGTCTACCCGGCGCGTCGCGCGGGCCGGCTCGACCCGATCGAAGCCCTGCGGTCGGAGTGACGAGCGATGCGCGCCCGCCTCACCACGACCATCGAGAACGTCCGCCTCGCGCTGGACACGCTCGTCGCGAACCGGTTCCGGTCGTTCCTGACGGTGCTCGGCATCTTCATCGGCGTGCTGCTGGTCGTCACGGTTGCGTCGGTGCTGAACGGGTTCCGGCAATCGGTGGTCGACCAGGTCGAGCAGTTCGGCACGAACAACATCTACGTCTACCGGATGCCGTTCATGCAGCTCGGGCCGCTCACCCGGGAGATGCGCCTGCGCAGGCCGCTGCGGCTGGAGGACGCATGGGCGATCCGTCGCCACTGCCCGTCCGTCGAGTTCGTGTCGCCCGGCATCCAGGTGCCGATGTTCCTGAAGCGGGCGATCCATGAACGCGAACAAGTCGATTCGCCGCGGGTGCGCGGCGTGTTCCCCGACAACGTCGACGTCGCGAACCGTGTGCTCGCCGAGGGCCGGTTCTTCACCGAACTCGAGAACGAGCATCGGGTGTCCGTCGTCGTGCTCGCCTACGCGGTCGCCGAAGCGCTCTTCCCGAACGGCGGCGCCGTCGGCAAGGAGATCCTGATCGACGGCCGCAAGTACACGGTCGTTGGCACGCTCGAGAAGCGGAAGGAGGGGCCGTTCGGCGGGCAGAACGAGGAGGACACGCTGTTCCTCGCGCCCTACTACACGATGAAGCGGTTCTATCCGGCCGAGGACGACCACTTCATCGCTGCGCGCAGCAAGAGCGGGCAGATCAAGATCGCGATCGAGGAGATCGAGCAGGTGCTGCGCAAGCAGCGACGCGTCGCGTGGAACGCCGAGAACAACTTCGAGGTCGGCACCGCGGACTCGCTGATCGCATCGTTCGACGACATCGTGTTCGCGACACTCGCCGTGATGTTCCTGCTGTCGACCGTCGGCTTCATGGTCGGCGGCGTCGGCGTGATGAACATCATGCTGGTGTCGGTGAAGGAACGGACGCGCGAGATCGGTCTGCGCAAGGCGGTCGGCGCGCGCAATCGCGACATCCTGGGCCAGTTCCTCGTCGAGGCGATGGTGCTGTGCACCATCGGCGGCCTGCTCGGACTCGCGGTCGCCGAAGGCCTGCTGCTGCTCGTCGGTCTCGTCCTGCCCGACCTGTCGTCGTCGACGCCGATGTGGGCGCGCGGGTTCGCGTTCTTCGGCAGCGCCTCCGTCGGCCTCTTCTTCGGGCTGTGGCCGGCGTGGAAAGCGGCGCGCCTGGACCCGATCGAAGCGCTGCGCCACGAGTGACGCGCAGCGCTCCCTACTGCAGCGTCGGCTGGATGCAGCTCGCCGCACCGGCGCGGCGCCGAACGAGGAGATCGCGTCGGACGACCAAGTAGTCGTCGACGGCACGGGCGAGCTGCGCACCCGCGGCCGGGTCCTCGGGTGCGGCGCGCGCCGCGAGGACCGCCGCCACGACGTCGTCGATGCACGCCGTGAGGGAGATCCCGTCGAAGCCGACGCGGTCGAGTTCGCTGCGATCGAAGTCGGCGCGGAGCAGCATGCGCAGCGAGCCGCGGTCCTCGGCCGGCGCCAACGCCTTGATCAGGAAATCTCGCTCCGGGCTCGGCAGCGCCGGTTCCCTCGGCGGCTGGGGCCGGACCGTCGGCGGCGATGCGCAGGCGGCGGCGATCCAGACCAGCGACAGAGCGGGACGCGGCATGCCGCGGTCGATCGTGCGCGAATTGGCGGCAGCAGGCAACGGGGCGCTTTGGGTGAGGCGGCGGCGCGGCGCCGCTAGGATCCGCGCGCGTGCCGGCCCTGCTGCTGTTGCTCCTTTCACTCGCGATGCGCCTCCTGTTCGCCGCGGCGACGCCGGACGGCGGGGCGTGCTGGCACATCGGGTTCCAGGGCGACGCGCCGCTGTGGCAGGACCTCGCGGCGCGGTTCGCGCACGGCGTGCAGGATCCCGAGACGATGCTGCCGTGGCGACCGCCGGGCATGCAGTGGTTCGTGTCGCTGCTGACGAACGGCGACGGCGGCTCGCTGCGCACGGTGCGGTTCGTGTTCGTGCTCTTCGGCGCGGCGATCCCGCCGGTGGTGTGGCTCCTGCTGCGGCGCGTGATCGAGCCGCGCACGGCCCTCGTCGCGGCGGTGCTGTGTGCCGTGTCGGCCAACCTGATGCTGCTGTCGAGCGGCCTGCACGTCGAGACGCCCTACCTGCTGGGCGTGCTGCTCACGCTGTTCGACCAGCGACGGCTCGGCAGCGGCGCGCCGCCGTGGATCGCCGCGCGGTGGGGCCTCGCGCACGGACTGCTGTGTCTCGTACGCGCCGAGCACGTGCTCGTCGTCGCGGCGTTCGCGGCGCTCGCGGTGGCGGGCGGTCTGCGCTGGCGCGCGTTCGGGCTCGCGATGATCGCGTTCGCGCTGCCGCTCGTGCCATGGCAGCTGCACGCGAACGCGCAGGTCGCGGCGTTCAACACGGGCGCACCCGCACTGCCGCCGACGGCGCTGCCGTGGGACTCGGACGCCACGGCCGCGCTGCGCACGATGCCGTCGTTCCAGCAGGTGCCGGTGCAGCAGTTCGTCACCGACACGATCCGCACGCGCGGTGGTGCTCGGGTGCGAGATCCGGACCTCGGCGTCGTACGCGAGGCGTACGGAGTGGATCCGGTGCCGCTCGTGCCGCGCTTCCTCGCGCTCCAGGGCGCGATGGACTTCTTCCTCGCGAACACGCCCGAGGCCGCCGGCGGGTTCTCGCGCGCCGCGCTCGACCGCCCGCCGCCGCTCGCCGGCGGCGACTCGCGGTATCCGCCGGGCCTGCGATCGGTGCTGCCGCGCGGCGGTGCCTTCTCGCTGAACTACCCGATCCACCTCGACGCCTTCGTGAACGGCTACGCGCGCGGTCTCGCCGAGATCGGCGCCGACCCGGTGGACGCGGCCGGTCGTGTGCTGCGGAAGCTCTGGCACGGCGTGCAGGGCGCGACCGGCGGCCTCGGCGGCTTCGCCGCGCCGATCGGCCTGTCCGGGGTGCGCCGGCCCGTCGATCTCGTCACGGCGACGGGCCCCTGGGCCGACGTGTGGCGCGCGTTCGTGTGCGTGGTCGCCGCGTTCGGCTGGTGGCGCCTGCGCCGCGAACGGGCACTGTGGCCGCTGTTGGTGTTCGCGGCGGTGCGGTTCGTGGTCCTCGCGGCTTTTTTCGGCTACGCGCGGCAGGGTGCGTTGTGCGTGCCGATCGTCGCGATCGGCGCGGCGTCCACGCTGGCGACGGTCCTGCGCGGCTTGCCGACGCGCACGGCGAAGGGGCTGCTCGCCGCGTGCGTCGGTGCGCTGCTGGTCGCCGAGGCCGTGCGTGCAACGGGGGCGCCGGTCGCCGTCGACGGCCGCCCGTGGCTCGGACCGGTGCGCGGCGAGCCGCAGTTCGCCGCGCACACGCTGACCTTCGGGTGAATCGAACGCTGGCGGGGTCGACCCCTCTGCTACCAGGACACGCTGTGTTCGCGCCCCGCGCGGAGCTGCACTTCGGAGCGACGGACGGTCGTTTGGCCGCGCCGCAGCTCGATCGTCCACGCGCCTTCGGGCAGCGTGATGCGGCGTACGTCGTGCGGCACCACCATGTCGTTGAAGCCGACGTGTGTGCCTCGCACGCACCAGATCTCCAGCCCTTCGTCCGCGGGGCAGGGCACGACGATGGTGCCGCCGCGCCGCAGTTCGAGGCGGAGCCGAGCGGGCTGGTCTCCGGGGACGAGCTCGACGCCGTCGAGCCACGCTACGTTGCCCGCGTCGTCGTCCGCGAGAACGTCCCACGTGCCGGCGCGAAGGCCGCGGTGTTCGCGTCTGCCGTCGAGTCCCGTACCGAAGCCGATCGCGTCCTGCTGTGCGCGATGCCGCATCCACACGGCGGCGCGACGCGGGCGGCCGAGTTCGTCGGACACGTCGATGCGCACGTCGACCATCGTCGGGTGGAGCACGAGGCGAACGCCGGTGTCACCGGTCCGGACGCGGACCGGTGCGAGCAGTCCGAGCCGCGCATCGAACACGTCGATGGTCAGGGTCCAGTCGCCGCGCGGCAACGGGCCGAGCCGGACACGACCCTCCTGGTCGCTTCGCACGGTGGTCACGTAGCGCGCCGGTTCCTCCGCGGACTGCAGATCGACGGACACGCCGCCGGCCGCCGTGCCGTCCGCCAGCACGGTTGCGGCGTCGATGAAGCCGCCCGGTCGTGTGCGCAGATCGACGTTCGAGTCGACGCCGGCGACGGTCTCGACGACGCTGCAGACGGGTTCTAGCGGCGGCTCACGATCGGGGAGCGGCACGACGCCGACGAGCCAGCGGCCGGGTCCGAGCCGCGCGAACACGAAGCGGCCCGCCTCGTCCGTCGAGACGAGCCGCGGCCCCGCGCGGGTCGTGCGCATCGCGGGAGGCGCCCTCTCCGACGACCAGTATTCGACGCCGACCGCGACCCCGGCGAGGCCGTTGCCGGAGTCGTCGCGGACCACACCGTGGACCGAAGAGCTCTCGACACGAAGCGTCACGGTGTTGACGCCGGGTTCGAGTCGCAGCGAAGCCGACGGCGGCGCGGGCAGATCCTCGTCGCGCAGTTCGGCGGTGACCGTGACGCCGGCGGGCAGCATCGGGAATTCGGCGGCACCCGCGGCGCCCGTTCGTGTCTCGGCCGGCGGAACGCCACGGCGCGTGAACGCGCCCGCCGGCATCGTCGCACTCCGGCTGTCGATCGCGATCGCGACCGTGCGGTCCGCGAGCAGGCGGTCGGCGGAGTCGACCGCGCGCACGGTGAGCGACGCGGCCGCGGGGACCGTCACGGCGAGCGCGGTCGCGCGCGTTTCGTGGCCGGGGGTGGGGACCACGAAGCACGGCCCGCTCGCGGCGGTGGCGGCCACATCCAGCGTGTCGCGATGGTCGCCCGCCAGCATCTCGAGCACGCCGTCCGGGCCGCTCGTCATCTCGTCCGCCGCGCCGCCGTGCCGCTCCAGCGTCGCGCGCGCTCCCGCGAACGGTTGCGGCGGCGCTCCGATCGACAGGCGGACGCAGAAGGGCATCCGGGTCCGGTCCTCGAGGACGATTCGCAGCTCGGGGATGCCCGGTTCGACCGTGACGTACCCGTCGATCGGCGCGAACCGTTCGTCGGCAGGCGTCACGTCGAGTCGATGCCGGCCGTGCGGCAGCGTCAGCCGTGCGCGCCCTTCGTCGTCGGTTGGCGCCTCGGCGGCGATCTGCGTTCGCACCATGGCGCGCACCCGGCAACCCGGCAGGGGACTGCCGCGTGCGTCGACGACGCGGATGCGCAGCACCTCGGTGAGGGCGCTCGCCGACGCCTCGTCGAGTGGGGGCACGCTCGGCGCCGCGGCGTCGTTCCGCAACGGCTCGGCGCCTGGAGCGGACGTCGCGGGATCGGTGTCCGCCGTGGGGCTGCTCGCCGCGGGGCCGGCAGTGGGCGACGGGCTCGCCGGGTCGAGGAGCCGAAACGAGAGCCACACGAGCAACGCGACGAGCGCGCCGAGCGTGCCGAGCGTGCATGTCCACGGCCAACGCATGTCCGCACCGACCGCCCGAGCTGCTGCAGCGTCAGCGACTCGGGCGCAGTTCCGCGGCGATCCTCGCGCGGCGGCAACTGTGCCGTCCCGCACCCATGCGGGACACGGGACGGCGAGCGGACCGGATCAGACGAGGAAGTTGAGGAACGGCTGCAGCGTGAAGCCCGGGATGACCTGGGCGAGGTCCGCGTTCGTCATGCCGAGGCGCTTCTGCAGGATCTCCGCGTAGATCGTACGGAAGTCGGTCGCGACGCTTTGTGCGTTGAGCGGCGTGGTCGCCGGGCCCCACACGGCTCCGAGTCCGCCGCTGGCCGGGCGGCAGTTGTAGACGCCGCCGTTCGCAGCGGGATCGATCACGATCGTCAGGCCGCCGATGCCGTGGTCGGTGCCCGCGGTCGACGCCGAGCTGTTGGGGGCGTTGGTGCGCCCGAACTCGGTGACGACCAGGATCGTGTAGCGATCGTTGAGACTCCGGGTCGTCTCGTAGATGGCGCGGAGCGCGTGGGCGAGCCACTGGTCGAGTACCGTGCGCGTGGCCACCTGGTCGGTGTGCGTGTCCCACCCGCCCATCTCGACACCCACGATCCGGGACGACGTGGCGGGGTTCATCGCCAGCGCGAGCGCGGCTTCGCAGTCGCGCATCATGCGGTAGCCGATCTGGCTCGGGGGCAGTCCGGCAGCGGCAGCCTCGGTGGCGTCGGCCGGGAAGAACAAGGCGTTGTGCGGGAGCGGCAGGATCGATTGGATCTGGGCCTCCGTCGCGAGCCCGAAGGTCGACGCCGCCTGTACGCTCAGTGCGAGAGGGCTCGTCGCGAACGGGTTCGGCGTCTGGGTCAGGTGCGGCGTCAGGGCCGTGCGCTGCCGGACTCCGGTCGGCGAGCCGCCCGTACCCAGGCGGTCCACGTCGACGTGTGCCATCGGCCCTTGCGGATGCGTCGAGCGGAACATGCGCTGCAGCTCGCGGGACACGCTCGCGCCGAAGAGGTTCGGCACCGGTCCGGCGAGTGCGAGGCGCTGCCGCACACGGGGCAGGAAGCCCTCGTTGTTCAGGGACGTCGCCGGCTGGACGTCGGCCGTTTCGTAGATCTGCTGCTCGGTGAAGTGGGAGCGTTCCCCGAGCGGGTTGCCGGCCTGGTGGATCCACGCGACGTGGCCAGCCTGGTCCGGCGGCGTGCCGCTGAACACCGTGTTCTGCGTGAGAGCACGGAAGTCCTGGTTCAGCGCGGCGAACGTGGTTCCGGCGAGCGGCACCGTCGGCCGGGCGAGCGGGCTGCGCATCGTCACCCAGGCGGCGTCGCCCACGGGAAACACGGTGTGCACTCCGTCGTGCGCCCCGCGGAGGAAGATGGTGAACAGCCGCTTGACGGGCGGCGCGAACGGCCCCGTCAGGTTCATCCCCCGCAGGGGATTCAGAGCAGCGGCCAGACCGGCGCCGGCGGCGCCGAGGAAACCACGTCGAGAGAAATCGTTCATGGGAGGTCTCCGATTCACCTGAGTTGGGCCTGGACGAATGCGCCGGCGGTGGCCGCACCGATCGAGGTGCGCGCGAGCAGGTCGACGGGGTTGCCGAACGACAGCGGCGGCAGGAGCACAGAAGTCGTGGGATCGAGCGCGATCGCGTTGTCGACCTGCGCGAGGTCGACGAGCGTCCAGTTCGATCCGTAGAGGTTGGTCAGGATCGCGCCCGCGATCGTGTTCGACGACGTCGAGAACTGCAGCAGCAGTTGCCACGGCGTCGGGTGCGCCGGGTAGATGTCGAAGGGCGGCGGTGGGGGCGTGGGGAAGAGCGGGTCGAGGACCGTACGCAGCTTCGCGGCGTGGTCCCACGACGTGATCGACGCCGTCGGGCCCACCTGCTCTTCGCTCTCCGCGGGGTACCCGTCCGGCGTCGGGTGCTGGAACAGCCGTTCCCCGAGACTCGCGGCGAACTGCACCATCACGTCGGCCTTGCCGATGTCGACCGCGAGCGTGTCGGTCCGCAGGAGATTGCCGTCCCAGACCCGTTGCCACCAGATGGCGCGTTCGAACGGTGTCGACACGCGCTTCCACCGGTGCGTCGTTCCCGTGAACTCCGGATCCAGCAGGAGCACGTTGAGCACGGCGCGGATGTCGCCCGTCGTGCCCCATACGGCGGTCATGTTGCCGATCAGGGCGTCGGAGGGGCCGGCATCGCTCAGGAAGTACTTGGCGATCTTGCGGCAGATGAAGTCCTTCGTCAGGTCGGACGCCGCGATCTTGTCGATCAGCTCCGTCATCTGGTTGCTGCCGTTGCCGACGTTGCTGACGGTGAACGTGTTCGCCGTGTTGTGCGGTTGCGTGAACAGCTGCGGCGCACCGACGCAGTGGTTGGCGGCCGTGAACGTGATCGTCGCCGACGGCCATGTTGGCATCGTCACGCGCCATCCGCTCAGGCACTGCGCGGCCTTGATGATGTCGGACTGGTCGTAGGTGGCGAGGCCGGTGGACTCGTTGACCGGGCCCATCGAGTAGAGCTCGAGCAGCTCGCGCGCGTAGTTCTGGTTCCCCCCGCAGCCGACGTTCGAGTCGCCGTCGAGGTACATCATCATCGCCGGGCTGATCGTGGTCAGCAGCAGCAGGTTGCGGAACGAGCCGAGGGCGTTGTTCCGGTAGATGAAGTTGTTCTGCGCCTCCAGGCGCACCGACAGCCACTCGGCGTTGATGAACGGGGTCGTGACGCCGGCGTTCAGCAGCCTCTCGGCGACGCGGTTGACGTTCGTGTTGAAGTGCCGCTCCCAGAAGTACGCCATCGCCTCCTGCAGTCGGCGACGGCTCGTGAGCGCGCGCACGAACTGTTCCCGCTGCAACGCGGCCAGCGTCGTCGACAGTGTGCCGGGCGGATAGATGGCGTCGATTTCCGGGTCGGGGATGGTGGTCGGCAACAGCTGCTGGGCGACGTAGGAGGCGTAGTTCGTGAGAACGGCGATCCGGTCGGCGGGAGTGCCGCCGAAGCCGATCCGGTTCGTCACATGGATGGCGTCGTCGAGCGTCACCACCTGCGCCGGAAGGACGGCGCCGAGGGCGAGCGCTGCGACCGCTCCAACGGGGCGGAGGGTGCGTGCGATCACGCACGAGAGTCGTGCTGGGTTCATGGGATCCTCGCGGAAGGCTGGGAAGCGGCTGTGCAGGCGAGGGACGGATTCGCGTCGCCCGACCGGACGGCGAATCGGGGTTTCCCGTCGCGCGGCGCGTTCTTCCGCGCGGCTCTTCCACGAGGCCCTCCGCGAACTGCGCGAGAGGGCACGACGCGTGCCGACGGAGCGGGTCTTCGGGCGCGCCCTTCGCAGAGACTTCGGGCGCGGATCAGCGGGTGCGCGGGCGGATCAGCTGCCCTTCAGCTTCAGCTTGCCGAGCTGCGCGGCGAACGGGTTCGCCGCCGCGGCATCCTGCTTCGGACCGAACTCGCGCGGGGCCGGCGCCGACGGCGCGCCGCGCCGATCGCCGCTGCCGCCGCGGAACGGCGGACGGCCGCCAGCGGGACTGCCGCCACCGCTGCCACGAGGAGCGCCGCCCTCGACCTTCTCGTGCAGCTTCAGCGTCAGCGCGATGCGCTGCCGAGGGATGTCGACGCCGACCACCTTGACCTTCACGACCTGGCCCGCCTTCACGACCTCGCGCGGGTCCTCGACGTAGCGGTCGGCGAGCTGGCTGATGTGCACGAGGCCGTCCTGGTGCACGCCGATGTCGACGAAGGCGCCGAACGCGGTGACGTTCGACACGACGCCTTCGAGCACCATGCCCTCCTTCAGGTCTTTCAGCTCCTGCACGCCGTCCTGGAACGTCGCCGTCTTGAACTCGGGTCGCGGGTCGCGGCCCGGCTTCTCGAGCTCGGCGAGGATGTCGGTGACCGTCGGTACGCCGAACTTCTCGTCGACGAAGTCCTTCGGGTTCAGCGAGCGCAGCGCATCGCGGTTGCCGAGCAGTCCCTTCACGTCCTTGCCGGTCTTCGCCAGGATGCGTTCGACGACGGGATACGCCTCGGGGTGCACGGCGCTGCTGTCGAGCGGGTTCTCGCCGCCAGGCACACGCAGGAAGCCCGCGCACTGTTCGAACGCCTTCGGCCCCAGGCGGCTCACCTTCAGCAGTTCCTTGCGAGTGAGGAACGGCCCGTTCGCATCGCGGTGCTGCACGATGTTCTTCGCCAGGGTCGGCGACAGCCCGGCGACGCGCGTCAGCAGCGCCTCGCTCGCCGTGTTGAGGTCGACGCCGACGTGGTTCACGCAGTCCTCGACCACGGCGTCGAGCGACTTCTGCAGCTGCGTCTGGTTCACGTCGTGCTGGTACTGGCCGACGCCGATCGCCTTCGGGTCGATCTTCACCAGTTCGGCGAGCGGATCCTGAAGACGCCGCGCGATCGACACCGCGCCGCGCAGCGACACGTCCATGTCGGGGAACTCCTTCGATGCGAGTTCGCTCGCCGAGTAGACGGACGCGCCGGCTTCGCTGACGACGATCTTCTGCAGACCCAGCTCCGGGTGCTGCTGGATGAGATCGCGGGCGAGCTTGTCGGTCTCGCGCGACGCGGTGCCGTTGCCGATCGACACGAGCGACACGCCGTGCTGTTTGCACAGGAGCGCCAGCACGCGCAGTGAACCGTCCCAGTCGTCGCGCGGCGGGTGGGGGAAGATCGCCGTCGTCGCGAGCACCTTGCCCGTGCGGTCGACGACCGCGACCTTGCAGCCGGTGCGCAGGCCAGGGTCGAGGCCGAGGATCGCCTTCGGGCCGGCGGGGGCGGCGAGCAGGAGATCGCGCAGGTTGGCGGCGAACACCGCGATCGCGGCAGCCTCCGCCTTCTCGCGCAGGTTCGCCATGAGGTCGGTCTCGACGTGCATCGCGATCTTCGCCTTCCACGCGAGTTTCGCCGTGAGCGCGAGCCACGCGTCGGCGGCGCGGCCCTTCTCGGCGAGTCCGAAGCGCTGCATCACGAACTGCTGGCCGCGGGCGTCGTCGCCGACCGGCACCATCTCGATCTCGCCCTCGGCCGTCGCCGTCTCGCCGGGGAAGCCGAGGAACGCGTCGACGAAGCCCTCTTTCCGGGCGCGGAAGATCGCGAGTGCCCGATGGCTCGGCATGTGCTGGAACGGCTCGTCGTGGCGGAAGTAGTCGCGGTAGCGCTGCGCTTCGGGGTCGTTCTCCTTGTCCTTGCCGACGCGCGTGACGACCTGCGCCTCCTTGCCGAGCCACTCGCGGACCTTGCCGAGCAGCGGCGCGTCCTCGGCGAACTGCTCGATCAGGATGAAGCGCGCGCCCTCGAGCGCCTGATCGACGTCCGCCACGCCCTTGTCGGCGGCGACGAACGACGCAGCGGCGGCGCGCGGGTCCTTGGTCGGGTCGGCGACCAGCGAATCGGCGAGCGGCTGCAGCCCGGCTTCGCGCGCGATCATCGCCTTGGTGCGGCGCTTCTGCTTGTAGGGCAGGTAGAGGTCCTCGAGTTCCTGCTTCGTCAGCGCGCCGGCGATCGCCTTCTCCAGTGCCGGCGTCATCTTGCCCTGCTCGACGATGCTGGCGACCACCGCCGCGCGGCGCTCCTCGAGTTCGCGCAGGTAGACGAGGCGCTCCTCGAGCGTGCGCAGCTGCGTGTCGTCGAGGCCGCCGGTCGCTTCCTTCCGGTAGCGGGCGATGAACGGAACGGTCGAGCCTTCGTCGAGCAGGGCGACGGTCGCACTGACCTGTTCGGTGCGGACGCCGAGTTCCTGGGCGATGCGGGCGGAGACGATGTCGGTCACGGTATCCCTCGTGGTGGCACCGCCTGACCGCGGCGCGAGGCGGAGACGGTAGCGCCCGCTCGCGCGACTTCCATCGCCGCGGATCGCCGTGACCGTGGTGCGAATCGGCCACCTCGCCGCCGAGTCTCGCGGTAACGTCCGCGGGCTGGCGCGGCGTGGTGCCGCGACACGAGGAGAACCAACGAACATGCTGACTGCTTTGCTCGCGTCGATGTGTTGCGCAGCGCCACAGGGCCCGCAGTTCGCCGCGTCGACCCGCCTCGAGGCCGGCGGCGGGTACGTCAAGGTCGAAGCGCCGGGCTTCGCCGCTCCTGCCGTGCACGATGTCGACGGCGACGGTGTGCTCGACCTCGTCGTCGGACAGTTCCGCGACGGCAAGATCGCCGTCTACAAGGGCACCGGCAACGGCGCGTACGCCGCCCGCACCTGGCTGCAGGCGGAAGGCGCGGTTGCGGAGGTCCCCGGCGTCTGGTGATGCACCTCTTCCACTCCACAGTTCGTGGAGATCAACGGTGACGGCCTGATCGACGTGCTCTCCGGCTCGTACTCGCGCCAGGACAAGGACATGGCGGGACTGTTCCAGGTCCTGTACGGCAGGAAGGGCGGTGGCTTCGGCAAGCCCGAGGTCCTGAAGGGCAGCGACGGCCAGCCGCTGATCCTGCCGAAGGAGGCTCGGGGCGACGACGACGGGGTCATCGACGTCATCTGCACACGACCGGCAGCGGTCGATCTCGACGGCGACGGCAAGCTCGACATCGTGGCCGGCAACTTCCGCGGCACGTTCGGATGGTTCCGCGGCGAAGGCGGCGGCAAGTTCGCGCCGAAGGCCGAGTGGTTGAGGGCGGGCCGCGGACCGATCGCCGTCGGCAGCCACGGCGATCCGTTCTTCGTCGACCACGACGGCGACGGCGACCTCGATCTGTGGAGCGGCTCCGCGCAGGGCGGCGTCTTCCTGTTCGAGAACGTGGGCAGCAGGACGTCGCCGAAGTGGGCCAAGAAGGCGACGGTGGTTCCGGCGAAGGGACACACGCCGGTGAGGGTCGACGACGAGCCCGTGTTCGGCGACGTGCACTTGAAGGCGCCGCAGGGCGACACCCGCGTCTGGCTCGCCGACGTCGACGGCGACAAGAAGCTCGACCTGCTGGTCGGCGACACGGTGCGGCTCGTGCACGTCGGCAAGGGCCTCGACGAGGCCACGGCGCGCACGAAGTTGCTCGCGTGGCAGAAGAAGCAGAGGGCCTTCTTCGCGGAGAAGCAGCCCGAGGGCGGGTCGGCGATGCAGGAGTGGCGAGAGAAGTACGAAGCCCTCGAGAAGGAGCGCGAGGCGTTCGCGCCCGAAGAGTCCACCGGCTTCGTCTGGTTCTACAAGGGCAAGTGATGGCACGACCCGGGCGCACGCCGCGCGCCGGGTCGCTTCTCACTTTCCTGCTCGGGTCACCGCACGGATCACTGCACGAGTCACTGCACGGTGACGCGCAGGCCGGCCGAGGTCGAGAGACCGATCGGCCCACACGCGTCGGCAGCGACCCACTGGAGGAACAGGTCGAGGCCGAACCACGCGCCCTGGAGAGGCATCGTCACCGCCGCAGCGCCCGCCGCGTCCGTCATGCGCGGCGCCGCCACGACGACCGTCGAGACGTCGAGCCATACGGCGATGCCCGAGACGTCGATCGGGGACGCGAGCCGGTTCACCGCGAGGACGAAGAAGCCGGGCGCGTTCGCGGGTCCGCGCGACGTGGTGACGGAGAACAGCGAGCTGCCTGCGAACGGAGTGCCCGCCGCGCCGAGCAACGTCGGCCCGTTGCAGCCCGGCGTCGCCGCGCCGAACGCGCTCACTCCCGCGGCCGGCCGAACGGCGAGGCCGCGCACGCCCGTGCCCAGCGCGAGGCCGAGGTCGGCCAGCGGCGTGAGCGCTCCGGTGCCGACGTCGACGCGGTAGAGCCGGGTCGAGCCGCCGGCCGCCTGCAGTGCGGCGAACGCGGTGCCGTCGGTGCCGAAGTCGAAGCCGGCTGCGTCGGCCACGTCGAACGGCAGCGGCGCGATGGTGTTGAGGGTGCCGTTGTTCGGCGGGATCTGCGTGGCGAGCACGTCGCGGTCCGTGTCGAGCACCCAGAGCGTCGTCGAGGTCGCACCCGGCAGCGAGTTCGTGTAGGCCGCCGCGGTGACGCCGGGGCTCGTGCCGAAACCGGGGTCACCCGCGGCGTAGGCGAGCGTGCCGTCGATCGCGACGATCGCCCCGGTGTCCGGGTGGGCGCGGAGGTTCTGGGCCGCGTCGCTGACGATGCGGATCCGGTCGACGGTCGGGTTGAAGTCGAACCCGAAACGTGTTCCGGCGAGTGCCGGCGTGAACGCGATCGTCCCGACGGGCGACGCGACGCCGCTCGTCGTGTCGATCGTGTAGAGGCGGCTCGTGGAGCCGAGGCCGTAGAGCTGGCCCGTCGCCGGACGGAAGTCGATGCCGAGGATCGATTCGCCGGCGGCGAGGCCGGTGATCGACGCGATCGCCGGTGCGGCCCACGGCGTCGTGGCGTCGAAGCGTGCGATGCGCCCGTCCGCGGCCAGCGCGACGATCTCGACGTCGGGCCGCTGCGGCGCGGCGGCGAGGCCGCGGATGCGCGTGCCGGGGTTGGCGTTGGGGATCGCTCCGGCGAACGTCGTCGCTCCGGTCGCGAGGTCGATCGCGAACAGCTGCGAGTTGCCGTTCGCGGCGCCAGCGGTGTTGAGCACGGCCCACGCGGCGCCGTTCGGGGTGATGTCGAACCCGGCGACCGACGTGACGTCGCGCCCGAGGCTGCCGACCGTGTTCAGCGTGCCGCTGTTCGGCGGGATCTGCGTGACGAGCACGTCGAGGCCGGCGTCGATGCCGTACAGGATCGTGTTGGTCGCGCCGGCGAAGCTGTTCGTGTACGCACTCGCCGCGACGAGGGCCGTGGCGCCGACGTTCGCGTCGCCGGGGGCGAACTGCAGCGAGCCGTCGGTCGCGGCGACCGCGCCCGTGTCGGGGTGAAGGCGCAGGTTCTGGCCGGAGTCGCCGACCACGCGGATGCGGTCGACGGTGGGGTTGAAGTCGAAGCCGAACTCGCTGCCGGCGAGGGGCGGCGCGAACCCGGCGCCGACCGCGGTCGCCGCGCCGTTCGCCGGATCGATCACGTAGAGGCGGCTCGACGACCCGAGGCCGTAGAGCTGCCCCGTCGCGGGTCGGAAGTCGATCCCGAGGACCGATTCGCCTGCCTGCAGGCCGGTGATCGGCACAGCCGGTCCGAACTGCAGCGGCGAGCCGGTGCGCACCGGCAGGATGCGGTTGTCCGTCGTGAGGGCCACGAGGTTCTGGGCGACGACGGGTGCGGCGAAGAGGGGCAGGAGCAGCGCGGTCTTGCGGAAGGGGTGCGGCATGGTTCTCCGTGGGTTTGGGAACCGTGCACAGGTGCGGCGCCGCCGCCGCATGTCAGTCGGCCGGACGATTCGTTCGCGCATCGCTCTGGCGCCGAGCCGTTCTGCGTCAACGCGACAGATGCCAGAACAACGGCAACGTGAGCGTCGTCACGAGCCACGTGAGCACGGCGAAGGGCACTCCGAGCACGACGTAGTCGCGGAAGCGGTAGTGGCCGGGACCCATCACCAGCAGCGTCGACTCGTGGGCGACCGGCGTCACGAACCCGGCGGACACGCAGATCGCCACACCGACCAGGAACGGAGCCGGGTCGCAGCCGGCGGCGCGTGCGACCTCGAACGCGATCGGGGCGAACAACACGGCGACGGCCGCGTTCTCGATCACCTGCGTCATCAGCGCGGCCGCCGCCAGCACGATCGCGAGCAGCACCCACGGAGAGGCTCCGGCGAAGGAGCCGACGATGCCGTCGGCCACCGCCGCGGCGGTGCCCGTCGTCTGCAGCGCCTCGCCGAACGGGATCATCGCCCCGACGACGACGAGGGCCTGCAGGTCGAGCGACTCGTACGCCGTGCTCATCCCGACGCAGCCGGCGAGCACCGCGATCATCGCGGCGGCCGGGATCGCCACGGTCGGCGGCAGGAGGCCGGTGGCGCTCGCGGTCACCATCGCGGCCATCAGCGCCAGCACGAACACGGCCTGCCCGCGCCGCGCGCCCGGCAGCGGCTTCGACTCGAGCAGCAGCAGGTTCTCGTTGAATCGCAGTCGCTGGATCTCGGTCTCGTGGCCGACGAGCAGCAGCGAGTCGCCGGCCTTCAGCGGCACCGCGACAGGCCGTTCGCGGATCGAGCGACCCGCGCGGCTGATCGCCAGCGGGCTCACGCCGTAGCGGCGATGGAAGTCGAGGTCGCGCAGGCTCCGGTGCAGCAGGTCGCTGTCGGGCGGCAGGATCGCCTCGACCATGCGCAGGTCGGCGGAGCGCAGCGTCTTGTCGTCGATGCGCAGTTCCTCCTTCGGACGCAGTCCCTTGCCGAGCGCCTCGGTGATCGCCGGGATGCGACCCTGGATCACCAGCACGTCGTTGGCCTGGATGCGCAGCCAGCTGCTGGGGGGCAGGAACTCCTCGCCGCGGATCACCTGCAGCACCGTGACGTCGCTGCCGACAGCGGCGACCTCCGCCAGCGTCTTGCCGACGAACGCGGAGTCCGGTTCGGCCAACGTCTCGGTGAGGAACTCGGCGACTTCGTAGCGGCTCTCGAGCGTCTCGTTCGCCGCGGCGGCGGGCAGGAAGCGGCGTCCGACGAGCATGAACCACAGGACACAGGCTGCGAACACGCACAGCGCGATCGGAGTGAACGCGAAGAAGCCGAGCCCATCGCCGGTGCGTTCGCGCAGGTAGTCGGACAGGATCACGTTGCTGCGCGTGCCGATCAGCGTCCACTGCCCGCCGAGCAGCGAGCCGAACGCGAGCAGCATCAGGACGCGCGACGGCGAATAGCCGCGTTCGCGGCAGATCGCCATCACCGGCGGCATCCACACGAGCACGGTGGTGGTGTCGTTCACGACCGCGCTGAACGCCGTGACGAGTGCGAGCACCGTGAGCTGGAAGCGCGCTTCCGAGCCGGCGCCGGCAGCGAGCACGCGTCCGCCGAGCAGTTGCGCAGCGCCCGTTCGCACCATCGCCGCGGACAGCACGAACATCGACGCGACCATCACGAGGGCGGGGCTGCCGAAGCCGTGGAAGGCGCGGACCGGTTCGAGGACTCCGACGAGTCCGTCCGGAGTGCTGCGCCACGGCACGACGAGCGAGAGCATGACGAGCAGCGCCGTCACGTCGGGCCGCAGGCGCTGCAGCCAGAACGACACGAGAGCCGCCGCCAGGACCGCGGCTAGGTAGATCGATTCGGCGGTCATCGCACGGCGGTCACCGTAACCCCTGGCCGCGGCCCGACGAGCTACTTGATGAAGTCCGCGTCCTTGTATTCGAAGAAGATGCGCACGAAGTCGCGCATCTCGCGGGCGAAGCGGTCGCCGAAGGACAGGACCAGGATGTGCTCGACGATCCGCCGCGTGGCACTCGCCGCGATCGATCGCGCGGCGTCCTTCTGCTCCTCCTTCTCCTTCGCACGGTCCTTCGGCTTCTCCTGGGGCTTCTCGTCCGTGAACGTGAACTGCACCTCGGCGAACGTGCCGCCGCCCGCTTCGGCGATCTTCGCGAAGTCGTCGCGCATGCGGCGCTGGGAATCGACGAACTCGCGATAGCCGCGCTGTTCGCGCAGCTTGCCCTGCAGTTCCAGGAACACGCCGATGCAGGACGTGAGGATCGGCGTGGCTTTCGGTGCCACTTGCTGACCGGTGGTCGGCTTGTCGCCGGTCTGGCTGCCGTGCTCGCGGGCGCTGCGCACGAGGGCGATCGCCTTGTCCGTTTCGGCGGCGTGCGGCGGCGCGTCGCCGATGAGCACGACCAGCTTGTTGGCCTCGGGCTGCCAGTTCATCTTCTCGTCGAGCGTGATCGTCAGTCCGCCGAGCACCGCCTCCGGAAGATCGCCGCCGCCGTTCGCGCGCAGACCCGCGAGCTCCTTGCGCGCCTGCCGGATGTTCTTCGTGAAGGGCTGCACGACCTTGGCGCCGGCCTTCCCGAGGTCCGTGTAGTCCTTGTACTGGACGATCGCGAGGCGCATCTTCGGGGAGATGCCGTCGAGGATGTCGACCATCTCCGCGAGCGCTTCGCCGAGCGCGTCGATCGTCGCCTGCATGCTGCCGGTCGAGTCGATGCAGATCGCGATGTCCAGGCCGGACTGGTAGAGGTCGAACGCACGTTGCGCGGTGGCACTCGTGCCGCTCCCGCCCTGGGCCTCCGGCGGCGTGCGCGCGGTCCACGGGGCGGGTGCGTACGTCGCCTTCGCGGCGTTCCACCACGACGACCACGCGGTGCGGTCCTTGGCGTCCGCGGTCGGAACGAGGGCCTTCAGCGCGGCGAGTACACGTTCGCGGAGGTGCGGGTTCGCGCGGACGGACTGACGCACGACGAGTTCGTCGATCAGTTCCGTCGTCGCGACGGCAGGCAGCAGCGCCGGGTCCGCGCGCAGCAGCGCCTCGACGCCGAACGCGGTGAGCCGCGGGTCCTTGTCGCGCAAGGCCTGCACGATCATCGTGCTGCCCGACGGGTGCCACCACGTGTCGAGCGAGAGCAGCAGCACGACCTTCTGCATCCAGTGCTCGGCCGTCGTGTAGCGGGCGCACAGCGCTTCGGTGGCGGCTTGCCCGAGCGGGGTGGACGCGGGCGGGGCCTGGGCGAGGGCCGAGGGAACGAACGCGGACGCCGCGAGCAGCAGGGCGCGGGCGGTGGTGGAGAGGCGCATCGGGAGGGCCGGAGCATAGTGGTGTCCGGTGCTTTGCCCGGATCCGTTTCGTGCGCCGGCGGCCCCGTGGCAGCGACGCCGCGTCGCGCCGAACGCCGCGCGGGGCGCACACGCCGGCGGCCGGTGGCAGTCCCACGTCTTCCGCTGCGCCGGTACTCCAGCACGTCTCGATCGGAGCGCGCCACATCCGCTCGCGGTTGGCTGCGTGAAGTTTCTCATGCCCCACTTCCCGCGCGCGCGCTCGCGGCCATCATGTCCAGTCTCCCTGACTGAAAAGGACACTCCATGTCTCGTCACTCCGTGTTGTGCGCGGCGCTCGTCGGAGCCCCGCTTCTCGCGCAAGGTCCCTACTCGCTGACCGTGCTCCATGTGAACCAGCCTGGGCACCCGACGAACGTCGTGCCCGGTCTCGGCCTCCCCTTCAATCCGGGTGGCACCGGCACCTCGGCGTTCGAGCGCCCGACGTTCAGCGCCGACGGCGCGCACTTTGCGATCAACGTCCTGGCCGACACCGCAACGACCGCCGACGACGACGTGCTGCTGCTCGATGGCGCAGTGCTGTTGCGTGAAGGTTCGCCGACGCCTTGGGCCGGCGGCTTCAACATCGGAACGATCAACGCGGAGTTCGGCCTCAACAACGCGGGCAACATCCTGCTCGGCCACAACTCGTCGGCTACGACGAACGACGACTACGTGCTGCTCTATCAGGCCGGCACTTGGTCGATCCTGGCGCAGGAAGCGGGCCTGGTCAGTTCGTTCGTTCCCGGTCTCTTCGGTGACGGCGGGAACACCGCGACCTGGGACGACACGATGGACTGTGTGCAGCTGACGAACGCCGACCTGCCGGTGTGGCGCGCCATCGGTATCGACGCGCTCGCGACGACGCCGACGACGGCGAACGACGCGGTGATCGTCATCGGCAACACGGCGATCCAGAAGGGCGTCACGGTGCCCGCAGGCCAGGCGGGCGGCGGCACGCTCGCGTGGGAGCTGTTCGATCCGACCGGCGTGAACGTGTCCGCCGACGGTTCGCTCACGCTCGTGCAGGGCGACCTCACCGGCACGACCAACGACGACATCCTCACCCTGAACGGCGCCGTCGTCGTGCAGGAAGGCACGGTCCTCCCCGGCTTCGCGACCGGCGTCACGCTCGTCAACGAGGCGTGGATCGACCACGCGAACAACTGGTACGCCCGCGGCAGCAACCTCACGACGGGCTTCGACTGGTACATGCGCAACGGCGTGATCTTCGCCCGCATGGACGACAGCGAGACGATCATGCCCGGGACGACCGAGCGCTGGGACGACGCCTCGTTCGGCGAGTGCTTCTTCGCCGTCGATGGCAACAGCCTCGGCCAGGTCGTGTTCGGCGGAGTGACGAACAATCCCAGCACCAGCAACGGCGTCATCCTGTTCGACGACGGCGTCGGCAACCGCTACGTCGTCGTGCGCGAAGGAGACCCGGTCGACCTCAACGGCAACGGCATCGACGACGACGACCGCTACTACAACACGTTCGGCGACGACGACCTCCGCCTCTTCGACGACGGCACGATCGTGTTCACCGCGACGCTGAAGAACAGCGCCGGCACCGCGGTCGACCAGGGTCTGTTCAAGCTGGTTCCGCGCACGGCGTCGTGCACGTTCCGCAACGGCACCGGCATCAACCCGGTCGCGTGCACCTGCCTGAACCTGCCGATCGTCGGCAACGTCTGGAACGTCGACGTGTCGTTCGGACCGCAGACGCTCGTCACCGGCCTGCTGGCCGACTTCCAGGCGATCCCGCCGTTCCCGATCTTCGGCGGCGAACTGTTGATCGCGCCGGCTCCGTTCTTCATCCCCACGGCGCTCAACGTCCCGTTCGGCTGGCAGGGCCTGCAGTTCTCGGTGCAGGGCCTCCGCATCGACGTGGTCGGACCCGACCTCGTCATCGTGCTGACGAACGCGCAGGACGTGTTCGTCGGGCACTGACCTACGCCGCCCTGCGGGCGGCGTCGCTCAGGCGTTTCTCGGAGCCGTCGCAACGCGGGGCAACGCTTCGGGCGATCCGAGGCATCCGGCCCCGCTGCGCCGGCTGGGCCCGCAACGCCGCCTTGGGGCGGCGTCGCTCAGGCGTTTCTCGGAGCCGTCGCAACGCGGGGCAACGCTTCG
>CAZIFB010000025.1:56190-66575 GCA_964538915.1 uncultured candidatus Brocadiaceae bacterium
GGTGATCCGAGGCATCCGGCCCCGCTGCGCCGGGCGGGCCCGCAACGCCGCCCTGGGGCGGCGTGATGCGGACCGTCCATTGTCGCCCGGATCCGATCCGCGCTGCCTTGACGGGCTTTCGCGCTCCATCGAACATCGCCTGCGCACCGGGCCGCGTCGGCGCGGAGCGATCGGACGAGCAAGGACAACGTCGAGGTGGAACCGTGGCGCTGCTGCGCATTGGACTCGTAGCCCTGGTGTTCGCGTGCGTCGCGCCGGCCCAGGACGGCGTCACGGCGTGGGTCAGCGAACTGCTCCGCAACAAGGACGACACCGACTCGGCGGTGATCGAGAGGCTGGGGCAGGCCAAGACGCGGGAAGCCGCCGAGGGCCTGATCAAGGCATTCGACGTCGTCGGCAGTCTGCGGAAGCGTCGGGAGATCGTCCGGGCGCTCGCCAACTACGCGAACGTGCCCGACGCCGAGCAGCCGGCGCTGACGAAGCTCGCGAACATCGCGGGCGCCGAGGACCACCAGGATCTGCGGGACGAAGCGATCGCCGCGATCGGTTCGTCGCCGAAGTTCGGCCGTGTGCTGCTGAAGAAGATGGTGGACGCGGAGGGATCCGACGCGATCCGGCAGGCTGCTCTCACGGAACACGTGAAGGGTGCGCTCGCCGAGGACGCAGCGTGGTACCGCTATCTCTGGAACTTCAAGCAGGAGCAGCGGAAGGACAGCAAGGGCAACATCGCAGCACCCGAACTCAACGCGATCCGCGAGGTCGCCTTCGCCGGCCTGCAGCCGTTCGCGACCGAAGACGAACTGATCGAGGGTCTGAAGCGCGAGAACGACCCGAAGATCAAGCGCGCCATCCTCGCCTGGATGCACAAGCAGAGCATGCCGAAGACGGAGGAGATGGCGCAGTGGCAGCTCGAGCGTCCCGATGCCGAGGGCGTGGTGCGCGCCGCCGCGGCGACGATCCTGATGGACCGGGCGCGAGCCAAGGCGGTTCCGATCTTCCTCGAACTCGCGAAGAAGCGCGACGTCACGCAGGAGGACCTGCGGCAGCGGATGGCGTTGCTGATCGCGGAGATGGGCGACGAGGCCACCGACAAGAAGCTCGTGAAGCTGATCGGCAAGGGCAAGCCGCACGAGAAGGTGTTCGTGCTGATGGCGACCGAGAAGGTGAACGACCCGAAGGTCGTGGCCTTGATCCGCAAGGGGCTCGCCGACGAGGCGCTCGAGGTGCGGCGTGCGACGGGTCAGGTGCTCGGTTCGCGACGGGATCGCGAGTCGGTGCCGGAACTGCGCGCGATGCTCGCGAAGCCGAAGGTCCCCGACGACGTCCGCATCGCGCTCGAGGCGATCACCGCCATCGAGGGTACGACCAGCGCGTGGCTGAAGGAGCTCGCCGGTTTCACGACGCATGCCGATCGCGACGTGCGCAACGCGGCGATCGACGTGCTCGCCAAGGCGCGCGACAAGCGCCAGATCGAGGCGCTGTTCGCGGCGCTCGAGCATCCCGACTGGGCGACGCGTACCTGCGCCGTCGAGGCACTCGAACAGCTGCGCGACAAGCGCGTCGTGCCGAAGCTCATCGCTCGCCTCGGCGAGGAGAGCGGACGGCTGAAGCGGCGCATCGCGGACGCACTGTGGCAGCTCACCGCACAACCGCTCGAGGACGATCCCGCCCGCTGGCAGGGCTGGTGGGCCGAAGCGGGCGAGAAGTTCGAGGTGGCGACGGAGAAGGACATCGACAAGGCGCAGGCCGAGCGCGAGCGTCGCAAGCTCGACGAGCGCACGGTTGCCAAGTCGAAGTTCTTCGGCATCCGCGTCGAATCGCGCCGGGTCACGTTCGTGATCGACACGTCGGGCTCGATGCTCGAATCGATGTACGGCCGATTCATCGGCAAGCGCGGCGCCGCGCGCATCGACGTCGCCAAGGAGGAGCTGAAGCAGGCGATCGCGAACCTCGAACCCGGGACGCTCTTCAACATCCTGGCCTTCGGCAGCAGTGTCGCAGCCTGGCAGAAGGAGCGCGTCGCGGTCCTCGACGATGCGACGCGGGCGGCTGCCATCGAGTGGGTCGATCGGCTCGGCGCGAACGGCGCAACGAACCTGTACGACACCGTGAAGATGGCGTTCGCCGATCCGGACGTGGACACGATCTTCATCATGTCCGACGGCGAACCGACGAACGGCGAGGTCACCGATCCCCACCGGATCCGCGAGGACGTGGCGTTCTGGAACAAGCACCGCAAGGTGAAGATCAACACGATCGCGATCGGCGGGAACCTCGAGATCCTCGAGTGGCTCGCGCAGGACGCGAACGGCACGTACCTGCAGATGCGCTGATCCGGGCGGCTCGCCCGGCGCCCGGCGGGCGGAGCGGGGACGAACCCGATCGGGGGTGGGGATCTCCGTGTCCTCCGGGAGGGCAGGTCGTAAGCTCCGCGACCTTCACACGGCCGCCTTGCTTCGATGACTTCGAGATCCAAGTTTCCGCGTCTCCTCCCGCTCGCCCTCCTGGCCGCGCTGCTGCGCCCCGCCGCCGCGCAGGACCCGTTCGCGAAGGACGAAGCGGACCTCGTCCGGCACTGCGTCGGGGCCCTGTCGACGTTCGCCTCGACCGCCAAGTCGCAGAAGGTCGGCCAGCGCGCGAAGCAGGCGTTCGACCTCGTGCTGCAGTACGACGCCGACAACAGCTCGGCGCGCAACGAGCTCGGCTTCCGCAAGGAGAAGGACAAGTGGATCGAGCTGCCGCCGGACAAGCGGAAGAAGTGGCTCGACAAGGCGACCTACGAGGGTCGCTTCAAGGTCGCGCAGGCGTGGTACGACACCTCTGTGAAGCTCGGCGAACTGCATCGCAAGCTCGGCCTCAAGATGAAGGACGCCGGCAACCAGGTGCGGGCGACCTACCACCTGGAGAAGGCGGTCTACTACAACGCGATGGACAAGGAGGCCAACCTCGGCCTCGGCTACAAGGAGGGCCCCGGCTTCTACGGGACCGATTCGCAGATCGCGTTCGCGACGCGAATGAAGGACCTCGAGAAGAAGGCCGTCGAGATCGCGCGAAAGGACTACGAGGTGACGGCGCTCGGCGACGACGCGATGCCGACCGAGCTGAAGCAGTTCCAGGAGAACGCGCCCGACTGGATGAAGAAGCCGAACCTCGAGATCACCGGCGCGAAGTCGAAGCACTTCACGGTGTGGGTGCGCGGCACGCAGGACCACGCGATGACGTCGGCGAAGTGGGCGGAGCGTGCGCTCGACTGGGCGGTCGCCCTGCTCGGCGAGGAGCGCGTCAAGAAGCTGCGCTTCGTGGAGAAGGCGACGGGCGCGTTCAAGTGGTACGGCTTCCTTGCCACCGCGAGCGAGCGCGAGGAGTTCCTGAAGGCGAACCCGAACGTGTGGGAGGGCGAGGGCAACATCGACCGCGCGAAGGAGTTCGCGAACAACATGTGGAACTCGAGCCAGGGACCAGCGGTCGTGATGGTGCGCGTGCAGCCGGCGTCGGTGCACGACTCCCTGATCGGCTACGTGTGGATGCAGGGCCTCGTGGCGCAGCGCAACGACGGCCTCGGTCAGGGGATCATCCACGCGATGACGTGGTACCTGAAGTCGACGTCCGAGGTGCGCTGGGGTGCTCGGCCCGAGGGCACGGTCGGGGAGGACTCCCTCGACCTGCCCGACGGCGCCAACTGGTGGATGCGCGCCGTGCGCGACCAGGCCGTGTCGAGTCAGGACTGGGCGTTGAACCAGGTCCCGCGCGAGAAGCTCTCACGCTTCCGCAACGACTGCCGTCTCAAGTCGTGGAGCTTCATGACGTGGGTGCTCGCGGCCTATCCGGACAAGTGGCTCGACTTCTTCCTCGCGCTGCCGGACCTCGAGGCCAAGATCCCGACGCTCGAAGAAGTCGACGCGATCGGGCTGAAGGCGTTCGGCAAGTCGCTGGCGGAGATCGACACCGAGTGGCGTGAGTGGGCGCGCGGCGACTCCGGCGTGGCGTTCGCCACCGGCTATGGGCCGCCGCTGCTGCCGGATCGTCCCAGCAAGGAAGAGCTCGCCGCGGTCGAGCGGCTGAACCTCGTGCGCGGCCAGCTCGTCGCATTCTCGTGGCCGAAGACGGACATGCGCGACGGCACGTTCGCCGGCATGCCGCCCTGCGAACTCGACGCCGAAGCGTCCCTCGGCTGCGAGGCGCACGCATCGTACGTGTGCACCTACCCCGAACTCGAGAAGAGCCAGAACCTCGAGATCCACGAGGAGGATCCGGCGAAACCCGAGTTCTCGCGCAAGGGTCAGCTCGCCGCGGGCGGCAACATCGTCACCTCGCACGGCGAGCGCGGCGTCGACTTCGCGCGCGACACGGTCGACATGTGGATGGGGGCGCCGTTCCACCGCTTCCCGCTGCTCGAGCACAACATCCGTCGCATCGGCTACGCGTACGTCGTGAAGGACGACTTCTCCTGCGCGGTGCTCGACATGGGTTCGCTGGAAGAGCCCTACGATCCGTCCGCGGCGCCGAAGCTGATCGCGTGGCCGCCGCACAACATGAGGGACGTGCCGACGCACTTCGGTTCGCCCGAGGAGCCGAACCCGCTCGCGGACCAGCCGGAGGGACAGCAGGACGTCACGAAGTGCGGCTACGCGGTGAGCCTCCAGTTCCAGAAGGAAGTCGCACTCGTGATGAAGGAAGCGACGATCGAGCTCTACGAATCGCGCAAGAGCGGCAAGCAGCCGCCGAAGAACCTCGTGCTGAAGGACTCGGCGGAATGGCGCGGCTGGGCCGAGCGCTGCAAGCCGAACGCCGTCGCGATCCACGTGCACACGCCGAAGATCCCGCTCAACAAGAAGCGCGACATGAAGGACGTCCTGTTCCTCCTGCCGAAGGAGCCGCTGGACGCGAACACCCAGTACCAGGTGCGCGCGATGCTGCGCATGGGCACCGCCGACCCGCTGTGGTTCATCTGGGAGTTCACGACGGGCAGCCAGAAGGACGGCCTGAAGCTGAAGTGATGCGTCGGAGCGGCCCGCCGCATGGACGGTTCGCCGTTCCGGGGGCCATCCGCTTGCATCGAGAAGGGGCGCGCCCACAATCGCGCCCCTTTCCATTTCCCCCCGGCACTTCGCCGGAGCCCCCGAACTTCCATGAGCAAGCGCGTCGACGAGATCCTCGGCTGGTACGAATCCGACAACCCCGGTGTCCTGAAGAACCTCCGCTGGATGATGGACACCGGCGCCCTCGCGGGCACCGGCAAGTTCGTGATCCTGCCCGTCGACCAGGGTTTCGAGCACGGCCCCGCGCGGTCGTTCGCCAAGAACGCGCCTGGCTACGACCCGCACTACCACTTCGAGCTCGCGATCGAGTCGGGCTGCAACGCGTATGCGGCCCCGCTCGGGTTCCTCGAGGCCGGAGCTCGCAAGTACGCCGGTCGCATCCCGCTCATCCTGAAGCTGAACAACAGCGACTCGCTCTACAGCTCGCCGGACCCCAAGCCCGCCGTCACCGGCTCGGTGAAGGACGCGCTGCGCCTCGGTTGCGCGGCGATCGGTTTCACGATCTATCCGGGCAGCAACCAGCGCGACGCGATGTACATGGAGTTGCGCGCGATCGCCGAGGAGGCCAAGGAAGCCGGTCTCGCGGTCGTCGTGTGGAGCTACCCGCGCGGCAGCAGCCTCAGCAAGAAGGGCGAAACCGCGATCGACGTCGCCGCCTACGCCGCGCAGATCGCGGCCCAGCTCGGCGCGCACGTCATCAAGGTGAAGCCGCCGACCGAACACCTCGAACAGGACGCGGCGAAGAAGGTCTACGAGAGCGAGAAGGTCGCCATCGGCACGCTCGCCGAACGCACGCGCCACGTCGTGCAGGCCGCGTTCGGCGGTCGTCGCATCGTGATCTTCTCCGGTGGTGAGGCGAAGGGCACCGACGAGGTGTTGGCCGAGATCAAGGGGCTCGCCGACGGCGGGTCGTTCGGCTCCATCATGGGGCGCAACGCGTTCCAGCGTCCGAAGGCCGATGCGCTGAAGCTGCTGAAGAGCGTGCAGGACATCTACCGCGCCGCGAAGTAGGCGGCGCGAAGCAGGCGGCGCGAAGCCGCCCCTCGCGACGCGGCGGAGGACCGTCCGCGCCGCTCGGCGATGGCGGCCGTCGGCGAATCGGAGCAACCGGCGCCGGCACGCGGCGTCCGACCTCCGCGGTCGACTTGGCGCCGGCGCGGGCGTCGGGCACAGTTCAGCGATGCGGATCCCGTCGTCGCTCGGTTCGTGGTTCGTCGCGTCGTTGCTGCTCGCCGCTGCGCCGGCCCAGAAGGCGGTTCACGGGCGGCTCGACACGGTCGGAGACCTGAAGGTCCTGCAGGTGTGGGGCACGCCGGCGGAACGCGGCTACGCGCACGGCTTCCTGCTCGGGAAGGAAATCGCCTCGACGCTGGTCGCGGAGTGGACGGCGCGCTTCACGCGCGCGAGGCCGATGCTCGACCAGGCGCGCGGCGCGGTCGGGCGGCTGATCGCGTACCCGGACGACGTTCGCGACGAGATCGCCGCGGTCTTCGAGGGCATCGTGGAGAGCAAGGCGTCGCTCGAGATGCCCGAACTCGAGCGTGCGTTCGACCTGCAGGATCTGCTCGTCGCGAACGCGCTCGACGTCTTCGGACTGATGGGCTGCAGCTCCTTCACGGTCTGGGACGACCGGGTCGACGGCGGCGGTGTGCTCACGGCACGCAACTTCGACTGGCCGCTGACGGGCAAGCACCTGCTCGACACGACGATGGTCATCGTGCAGCACTTCGGCGACGGCCACGCGGTCGCGTCGGTCGGCTGGCCCGGCTTCGTCGGTACCGTGACCGGTCTCAGCAAGGACGGTGTTGCAGCATTCCTCCACGTGGGTTCCGCGAAGATCACGATGATGCCCGAGCCCGACTCGTGGCCGACGGCGATCGCTGCGCGGAGGATCCTCGCGGCGGGGCCGGGGGAAGACCCTGCGACCACCTTCGCGGCGTGCAAGAAGCTGCTCGAGTACACGAGCCCGCCGGCTGGCTACGCAACGCACGTCGTGTTGCCGAAGGCGGTCGGCGGTGCCGGGCCGGCCGCGGTGTTCGAAACCGACGCGAAGTCCTGTGTGCAAGCCGAACTCGTCGCGGGGTCCTGCGTGCTGACGAACCACTTCCGGACGCGCAAGGACGGACGGCAGGCGAGTCGCGACAGTCTCGGCCGGGAGAAACGTGTCACCGAAGAGATCGGTGGTTGCATCGACACCGGCGACCATCGCGTCTCCGTGGCCGAGGCGTGGACGATCCTCGAGTCCGTTTCGCGCGACGGGCGCGGGATGGGCACGCTGCACTCCGTCGTGTTCCGGCACGAGCCGTGGGTGTTCGAACTGCGGATCGCCGCCCTCGACGCGCAAGGGGCGGTCGTCGGGGCCCCGAAGAGCGAGCGCCGCTACTCCCTGACGCGCGACCAGGTGTTCCCCTCGATCGACGCCGAGACGGCGCCGCGCTGAGCCGCGACTGCCGCGTTTCTTCGCCCGCCACGCGACTCCGCCGACCGTTCGCGGCGGCAGAAGTGGGGGCAAGGGCCGGGCCCGCTCGCGCTGCCCCGGGAACGCCGACTCGGGCTCGATCTGCCGTCGTCGCCCGCTAGCCTCTCCGCCTCATGCATCGCAGCCGCAACTCGGTCGGGAAGGGCCTCGGGTGGGGCGCTTTCTTCGCCGGCTTCGTGCCGGGCCTGCTCCAGTACCAGCTCGGGCAGAGGAAGCGCGCCATCGCCGCTTTCGTCGGGTGCACCGCGCTCTTCTTCGTCGGATGGTCGATCGTGGGTGAGCGGCTGTTCTACTGGGCGTTGTTGACGCCGGACTCGGGCGGGTCGGAGCTGCTGCGTGGCGGAGCGCGGTTCGGCTTCGTCACGGCGCTGCCCGAGATGCTCAACTTCCCGGCCAACGCCGTCGGCGCGATCCTGGCGTGGGACGACAGCCCGACGGGGGAGCGCTTGTGGCGCATGCCGCGCTCCTTCGAACACCTCGGCGGCTGGCTCACCGGCGCGTCGGGCATGCTGGCGGCGTTCTGGTCGGCGGCGGGGCATTGGGCCTTGCGGCTACGTCGCGACGGCGGGGAGACACCCCCGTCGCCGAACGCGGACCCCGCGCTGTGCGCGGCGCTCTCTTGGCTCGTGCCGGGGCTCGGCCACGCGCGCGCCGGGCAGCGCTCGAAGGGCATGCTGCTCGGAATGGCGGTGACGACGGTGTGGCTGCTCGGCCTCGTGGCGTCCGGCGGGCACGCGATCGATCGGGCGAACGCATCCGTGTGGTGGATGGGCGAGAACCTCTTCGGCGGCGGGTCGTTGTTCGCCGCGTTGGTCACCGGTCCGTGGGCGATGCTGTCCGAGCCGTCGAACCTGCAACTCGGCATCGTGCTGTGCACGGTGGCCGGCCTGATGAACCTCGTCGTGATGGTCGATGCGTTCACGGTCGCGGAGCGATCGGTGTTCCCCCTGTCGGCTGGACGTGAGGCGACCGCATGAGCTTCCTCCTGCGCGTCGCGCTCTACGTGCCGGTGCTGTTCCTCATCGCGGTGGTCGTGGTCGGCCAACACCACGACAACGCGCGGGACACCGTGCGCGCCGCCGCAACCCGCACGCTGCGCTGGCTCGCGTGGTCGGCGATCCTGGTTGCCGTCATGATCGGACTCGAGGTCGCCTTCATCGGCTGGTGAGCGGCGCGCTGCGGAACAAGTCGCCGGGCAGCCGTTGGACCGCACTTCGCGTCTCGAGGGCGAACAGGGCCCGCAGGAACGCCGCGCGATCGAGCCCCGTCTCTCGCTGCAGCAGATCCTGGGGCCTCGGACCGGCGGCGAGCGCCCGCAGCACGCGCTCTTCGTCGGCGCAGTTCACCATCCGGAGCGCCACCCGGCCGGAGTGGTGAGCGTCGATCCCCAGCGCCTGCACCAGCGTCTCCGGGTCTTCGGCGGGCAGCGCCCCCTCGGCGATGAGGCGATGGCAGCCCTGGCTGCGTTCGCTGTTCCACGGACCCGGCAGGGCGAGCACGTCGGCGCCGAACTCGGCGGCAAATCGTGCGGTGTGCAGGGCTCCGGACGACAGGCTCGCTTCGACCACGAACACGGCCTGGGCGCCCAGCGCGATCAACCGGTTGCGGCGCGGGAAGTGACCGCGTCGCGCGCGCCGGCCGGGCGGTAGCTCCGACACGAGGCAGCCGTTCTCCTCGATGCGGCGAGCGAGGGACTCGTGCTCGGGCGGGTAGATCGTGTCGAGGCCGCCGGCCAGCACGGCGATCGTCGGTGTGCCCGCGTCGACGCTCGTCCCGTGCGCGAGGGCGTCGACGCCCCTCGCGAGTCCGCTCCACACCACGACTCCCGCCCGCACCAACGCCGCCGCGAAGTGCGTCGCGGCATCGATGCCGTACGGCGTGGGAGTCCGGCTGCCGACCACCGCGACGGCGGGAGACGTCGACAGCGCTTCGACGCATCCGCGGGCGAACAGCACGAGCGGCCGCAAGGGCGCGTTCGCGAGGCGGACCGGCCATCTCGCATCGTCCGGTGTGAGAACGGCGAAGCCGCGGCTCTCCGCGGCGTTGCGCAGCCGGCGCGCTTCCTCGGCGAGGTCGGGGCGGCGCAGCCGGTCGGCGACCTTCGGCGGCACCTCGGGCGGGGCTGGCGGTGCGGCCAGGCAGCGCTCCGGGTCGAGGTCTGGCGCGAGCATCGCGGCGACCGGACGTTCGCCGAAGCCCTCGGCGATCGCGAGCATCAGGTGCTGGTCGGACACGGAGTGCTTTGTGCACCGCACTCCGCGCGCGGTGGCAGGAATCCGGGGATTCCTGCCCGCGCCGACCCGGACGTCACTTCTTCTTGCTCGCGTCGCCGGTCTTCGCCGTCTCCGGCTTCGGCGTCACGGGGAGCTCGGTCATCTCGAAGCGCACGTCGCCGTCGACCACGTGGGCCTTGATCGTGTAGGGCGTGTCGAGGTGGCCCTTCAGGATCTGCTCGGAGAGCGGGTCCTCCAGGTGCTTCTCGATGCCGCGCTTCAGCGGACGCGCGCCGAAGTCCTCGTGGAAGGACTTCTCGATCAGCCAGTCGATCACGGACTGGTCGACCTCGAGCACGTGGCCCTTCTGCTTCATGCGCTTGTTCACCTTCGACAGCTCGTTCTCGACGATGCGCTGCATGTCGTCGCGGTTGAGCTGGTTGAACACCACGATCTCGTCGAGGCGATTGATGAACTCGGGCCGGAAGTGGCGCTCGATCTCGCCCTGGATGAGGTCGCGCATCTTGTCGGCACCGCTCTCCTTGCCCAGCGCGGACGGCGCCTTGCCGAAGCCGAGGCCCGTGCTGTTCTTGATCAGGTTGGCGCCGATGTTCGACGTCATGATCAGGACCACGTTGCGGAAGTCGATGTGCC
>CAZIFB010000026.1:0-64225 GCA_964538915.1 uncultured candidatus Brocadiaceae bacterium
CATGACGAAGCAGAAGACCAAGAAGGCGGTGGTCAAGCGCATGAAGCTGACCAAGACCGGTAAGGTCAAGTTCCGCCACGCCTTCACGTCGCACATCATGGTGCGCCGCAGTGCCAAGCGGAAACGCCAGCTCCGCCAGAAGGGGCTGTGCAAGGGCAAGATCGCCGCGAACATGGCGCAACTGCTGGGTGGGAGGTAACCGATGAGCCGCGCAACGAATGGTCCCGCCACGCGCCAACGGCGCAACCGCGTGCTGAAGCGCGCGAAGGGCTTCCGTCAGGGTCGCCGCAACCTGTTCAAGCAGGCGATGGTCACCGGCATCCGCGCCGACGCATTCGCGTTCGCGGGTCGCCAGCAGAAGAAACGCTTCTTCCGTTCGCTGTGGATCACGCGCCTCACGGCCGCGGTCAAGGCGCACGGCCTGCGCTACTCGGCGTTCATCCACGGCGTGCAGAAGGCCGGCATCAAGCTGAACCGCAAGGAACTCAGCGAGCTGGCGATCCACGATCCGTCGACGTTCGAAGCGATCTGCGGCAAGGCCAAGACGGCGCTCGCCTGACGCTCCCCGCGGCGCCCGGCGCCGGCGGAATTCCGAGACGGCGCTGGCGGGTCCAGCGCCGTTCGGCTGTACGGCTCCCGTTCCGATCCTGTGTGTGAGGTTTCTGGCTGATGGACACGGCTCCACTGCGTGAGCGCTGGCTCGGCGCGATCCACGAGGCTGCGTCGGCGGCGGCGCTCGCCGAACTCGACGCGCGGCTCTTCGGCTCGAAGGGCGAGGTGCTCGAACTCGTTCGCTCGGTGACGACCCTGCCGAAGGAGGAGCGGCCGGCGTTCGGCAAGGCAGCCAACGCGGTCAAGGTCGAGGTCGAGCAGGCGCTCGCCGCGCGGCGCGAACACTTCGCGAAGGCGGCGATGCAGCAGGAGCTGCAGGCGACGGACTTCGACCCGACGGAGCCCGGGCGCGCGCCCGAGCGCGGCGCGCTGCATCCGATCACGATCGTCCAGAACGAGCTCGTGGACCTGTTCACGAGCATGGGCTTCCGCTGGGAGGACGGCCCGGAGGTCGAGTCGGAGTACTTCAACTTCGACGCACTCAACATTCCGGGCGACCACCCGGCGCGCGAGAGCCAGGACACGTTCTGGCTCGCGGAGCACGAAGGCCTCGGCAAGAACCTGCTGCGCACGCACACGTCGCCGGTGCAGGTGCGCACGATGCAGCGCCTCACGAAGCCGCGATTCCATCCGCCGCTCAAGGTCATCGTGCCCGGCCGCTGCTTCCGCGCCGAGACGGTCGACAAGAGCCACGAGCACACCTTCTACCAGATGGAGGGTCTCGTCGTGGACCGCGGCATCAGCACCGCGAACCTGATCCACACGATGAAGACCTGCCTGCGCGTGATCCTCGAACGCGACGTTCAGGTGCGCCTGCGGCCCGGCTTCTTCCCGTTCGTCGAGCCCGGCTTCGAACTCGACGTGAACTGCCCGTTCTGCAAGGGGCAGGGCTGCTCGGTGTGCAAGCAGTCGGGATGGATCGAGATCCTGCCGTGCGGCATGGTCCACCCGAACGTGCTCCGTCAGGGCGGCATCGATCCGGAGGAGTACACGGGCTTCGCGTTCGGCATGGGTCTGCAGCGCGTCGTGATGCTCCGTTACGGCATCGACGACATCCGCCAGTTCATGGGCGGGGACCTGCGGTTCCTGCAGCAGTTCCCGGAGGTGCCGCGATGAAACTCTCGCTGCGATGGCTCGGTCGCCACGTCGACCTCACCGGTATCGAACCGAAGCGCATCCTCGCCGACCTCACGATGAGCACGGCGGAGATCGAAGGGCTCGAGCGATTCGGCGAAGGCCTCGAGTGCCTGATCGTCGGTCACGTGCGGAAGCGCGAGAAGCATCCGGACGCCGACAAGCTCTCGGTGTGCGAGGTCGACCTTGGGCATCCCGCGCACGGACAGGGCGGCGTCCTGCAGATCGTCTGCGGCGCGCCCAACGTCGCCGCCGGCCAGCGCGTCGTCGTGATCCGGCCCGGGGACACGCTGCCGGAGAAGGGCGGCAAGGGCGCGCTGAAGATCAAGATCGGCAAGATCCGCGGCGTCGAGTCGCACGGAATGATCTGCTCGGAGGCCGAGCTCGGTCTCTCCGAGGAACACGACGGCATCCTGGTGCTCCCCCCGGACGCACCGATCGGCGCCCGGTTCGTCGACGTGCTGCACGTGCAGGACTGGGTGCTCGAGATCGACAACAAGTCGATCAACCATCGCCCCGATCTGTGGGGGCACTACGGCTTCGCGCGCGAACTCGCGGCGATCTACGGCCGTCCCCTGAAGCCGCCGTTCGTGCCGCAGGCGTTCCCGGCCACCGGACGCAAGGTCGAGGTTCGCATCGAGGACCGCGCCGCCTGCCCGCGCTACTGCGGGCTGCTGATCGACGGCGTCACCGCCGGGCCGTCGCCGCACGAACTGCGTTGGCAGCTCGCCGCGGTGGGCCAGCGCGCCATCAACCTGCCCGTCGACCTCACGAACTACGTGATGCTCGACCTCGGGCAGCCGATGCACGCGTTCGACGCGCGCCACACGGGCGACCGGCCGATCCGCGTGCGCCGGGCGAAGAACGGCGAAGCCATCACCACACTCGACGGCCAGGCCCGCAAGCTCGTCGACCAGGACCTGCTGATCTGCGCCGGCGACCGGCCGGAGGCTCTCGCCGGCATCATGGGCGGTGCTGGCACGATGGTGGAGAAGGACACGACGAGCCTGTTCCTCGAGTCCGCGAACTTCCACGCGTCGACGATCCGCAGGACGAGCATGCGCCTCGGCCTCCGCACCGACGCGAGCGCGCGCTTCGAGAAGGCGCAGGATCCGGCGAACGCCGAGATCGCGGTGCATCTGTTCCTGTCGTTGCTGAAGGACCACTGCCCGACCGCCGTGGCCGCGGGGCCGCTCGTCGATCCGGCGGGCTTCCGGTACGAGCCGAATACGATCGCGCTGCGCCGCGCGCGCCTCGCCGGCAAGCTCGGGCTCGAACTCGAGGACGACAAGGTGAAGGGCATCCTGACGTCGCTCGAGTTCGGGGTCGGTGTCACAGCGACCGGTTTCGACGTCACGGTGCCGAGCTTCCGCGCTACGAAGGACATCGCGATCGAGGACGACCTCATCGAAGAGGTCGGCCGCATGTTCCGGTACGACAACATCCCGGAGCGGCCGCTGCACGGCACGATCGAGCCGCCGGTGCGCAACGACGAACTGTTCCTCGTGCGGCGCCTGCTCGAGGTCGCGTGCACGGACCTGCGCTGCAGCGAGGTCTACAACTACTCGTTCGTCCCGGACGCGGTGCTCGCGGCGTGCGACGCGAGTGCGCATCCGTACGTTCGCGTCGCCAATCCGGTGGCGCCCGAGCAGACACGCATCCGTCGCCACGTGCTGCCGAGCCTGCTCGCGAGCACGGCGCCGAACCTCCGCCGGCACGCCGAGGTCCGTCTCTGCGAACACGGCAAGGGCTACCACCCGGAGATGGCGTCGGACCACAAGCTGCCGCACGAGGTGCGCGAACTGGCGTTCGTGTTCTCGCGGCGGAACGGGGAGCACCCGTACGCGGAGCTGCGCGAGGCCATCGCGTCGCTGCTGCTGCGCCTCGGCTACCCCGCGGTGATGCAGCGGGTCTGGCACGGCAAGGACCAGCCGTGGGTCCACCCGTCGCGCGCCGTGGCGATCGACCGCGACGGATCGCCGTGCGGCTACATCGCGCATCTGCATCCCGGCGTCGCACGGGCGATGGATCTGCCGGCGACGACGGCGATCGCGTGCCTCGACGTGCGTGCGCTGCTCGCCAACGGCCGCCGGATCGCGAAGTACCAGGCGGTACCGACGTTCCCGGTGCTGCCCGTCGACGTTGCGCTGCTGGTCGACGAGGCGACGACCGTCGCGAAGGTCGACGAGTTCCTGCGCGGCGTCGGCCGGAAGCTGGTCCGCGACGTGAAGCTCTTCGAGGCCTACCGCGGCGAACGGCTGGCGGCCGGCAAGAAGAGCCTGAACTTCACGGTCACCCTGGGCGCCGACGACCGCACGCTGACCGACGAGGACGAGAGCAAGTTCCTCGGCAAGGTCCGCGAACAGGCTGCGTCGATCGGCGGCGAACTGCGCGGGTAGACGCGATGAGCGCGGTGCCGAAGGTCCACCTGATCGACGGGACGTACGAGCTCTACCGCAGCTTCTACGGGGCTCCGCCCGCCACTGCGCCCGACGGACGTGAGGTCGGCGGGGTATGCGGTCTGCTCGCCAGCCTCGCGTCGCTGCTGCGGGAGCCCGGCACGACGCACGTGGCGATCGCGTTCGACACAGTGATCGAGTCGTTCCGCAACGAACTCTACGCGGGCTACAAGACCGGCGACGGCATCGATCCGGTGCTGTGGGCGCAGTTCCCCCTCGCGGAGCAGGCGGCTCGCGCGCTCGGCCTCGTCACGTGGTCGATGGTGGAGTTCGAGGCCGACGACGCGCTCGCGACAATGGCGGCGCGTGCATCGGCGGACGCGCGCGTCGAGCAGGTCGTCGTGTGCACGCCGGACAAGGACCTCGCGCAGATGGTCGCCGGGACGCGCATCGTGCAGCTCGACCGCAGGAAGAAGCTCGTGGTCGACGAAAGCGGCGTGCGTGCGAAGTTCGGCGTCGACCCGGTGTCGATCCCCGACCTGCTCGCCCTCGTCGGTGACGACCAGGACGGCATTCCCGGCGTGCCGAAGTGGGGCGACAAGAGCGCCGCGACGGTGCTCGCGCACTACCAGCACGTCGAAGCGATCCCGCTCTCGGCTGCGCAATGGCAAGTGGCCGTTCGCGGTGCCGACACGCTCGCACAGAACCTGGCCGCACACCGCGCCGAAGCGGCGTTGTGGAAGCAGCTCGCGACGCTGCGCACCGACGTGCCGTTGTCCGAGTCGGTCGACGATCTGCGCTGGCGCGGGCCGGCCGCGGACCTCGCGGCGTTCTGCAAGGAGATCGGCTACGAGTCGTTCCTCGAAAGGGTGCCGTCGCCGCGAACGTGAGTCAGGCGAGCCGCGCGGCCAGATCGCGCACGAAGCGTGCGGTCAGTCCCCACAGGAGTTCGGCGCCCGCCTCGCTGGCGAACTCGAAGTGCGGGCTCGTGCGCGGCTGGTAGCCGGTCGCGGTCCGCGGCGGTGTGCGTTCGTGCCAGCGGCCGTCGTCGCGGAGTTCGCGCAGGGGCACACGCAGCACTCGAACGACTTCGCGCGGATCGGGCGCGAGCGGCAGCGGCGCGAGGCGGCCGACGAGGCAGTGCACGAGGATGCCCGACGAACTCTCGCGCGGCGGCAGCATGCCGAGCACGGTGACCGAGGACGGCGGGGCACCGATCTCCTCGTGGCACTCGCGGAGCGCACAGGCGACAGGATCCTCGTCCCCGTGGCGCATGCCGCCCGGAAAGGCGAGCTGGCCGGCGTGTTGTCGCTGGCCGTCGGGGCGCGCGACGAACAGGAGGTGATCCTCACCGGCGTGCTTCACGATCGGACACACCACGGCTGCGAGCCGCAGCTGCGTGCTGAGCCACGCCCCCGGCAGAGGCAGGCGCGCCAACAGCGAGGCGTCGAGCGGATCGGACATCCGCGCCTTGCTTACCCGGTCGTCGCAGCCGCTGCCATGGCTCGAGGCCCGTGCAGAGAGCGGCGTGGGGGGCTGCGGCGTCACCCGTCGACGAATCGCGCCCCGGCGATCGTCGCGGTGGTCGGGGCGGGGGCTCCGAGGCGTTCCGTCAGCAGCTCGATTGCGCGCGCGCCGTCGCGGTACATCGCGAGCTTCACGGTGCGCAGTTCGCGGGTGTGGAGTTCGAACAGGAGGTGGCGTTCCCGGCGGCCGCGGTTCGTCACCACCGCGTGGCCGAAGCGTCGCACGTCGGCGAACGGGATCGAGCGCGGGCGGCAGACGAAGCCGAAGCCGAGGTAGCGCAGGGCGTCCGCATCGATCACGAGTCGGGAGTGCCGCAGCGCGGAGATTCCGAACGGCTGCACCAGCACACCGAACGCGAGCGCCGCCACGCGTTCGCCGTCGCCGGCGTCACCGATCAGGGCGCCGTGCGGAACGATCCCCCCGAGTTCGAGGCCGCACAGCACCGCGACGACGGCGCCACCGAGCGGCAAGAGGGCCAGGGCAAGGCGCCAGGTCCACTGCATGGGGAAGACGTGCATCCGGCCAAGGTGGACGGTCCGCGGGTCGTGCTGTCGGCGGTCGGTCAGCGCACCTGCAGTACAGCGACCTTGAGGTAACGCGTCTCCGGGCATTCGAGGGCGACGGGGTGGTCGGCGCCGGCGCCGCGCAGCATCAGCACACGAACGTCGCGGCGCGCAGCGGCCGCCGCGTCGCGCAGCATGCGCACGAAGTCGGATTCGGACACGCTGCCGGAGCACGAACACGTGACGACGAGACCGCCGCGCGCGACCTTCGCGATGCCGAGGCGGTTCAGGTCGCCGTAGCGCTGCAGGCCGGCCTCGATCTCGTCGCGGTGGTGGACCCACTTCGGGGGATCCAGCACGACGAGGTCGTGTGCGCCCTGCTGCGCGTCACGCAACGCGTCGAACGCGTCCCCGTGGGCGGTGACGACGGGCAGTTTGTTGGCCTTCGCGTTGTGCACCGTCTGTTCGACCATCGCCTCGTCGAGGTCGATGGCGAGCACCTTTGCCGCTCCGCCGGCGGCGGCGTTCATCGCGAAGCCGCCGCTGTTGCAGCAGAGGTCGAGCACCGAACGCCCCTTCGCGAGCTGCCGCACGATCCAGCGGTTGTCGCGCTGGTCGGCGAAGAACCCCGTCTTGTGGCCGGTTCCCGCCTGCACCGCGTAGGCGAGGCCGTGCTCGCGCACGGTGGTCGCCACCGCCGCGGGGCGGGGCAGCTTCTCCATGCCCTCGCGCTCCGCCCAATCCTTGTCCTGCAGCAGCACGAGCCGGCTCTGCGGGTGTTTGGAGAGCAGCCATTCCCCGAGCGGCTCGAGCTGTTGCAGCATGCCGAGCGAACTCACCTGCGCGACGAACGCGCTCCCCAGCTTGTCCAGCACGAGCCCAGGGAAGCCGTCGCCCTCGGCGTGCACGATCCGGTACGCGTCGGTGATCCGCGGGAGCTGCAGCGTGTCCTCGCGCAGGGCGACGGCCGCACGCAGCGCCTCGACGAAGTGGCCGCGAACGTCGTCCACGACCTCGTCCGCGAACATGCGGAGCGCGAGCTCGGCGCGCGGGTTGTAGAAGCCGGTGCCGACGAGGCTGCCGTCGCGGTCGCGCACCTTGCACGGCGAACCCGCCGGCGGCGCCTGCTCCGGCTTCTGGATCATCTTGCGATAGAACCAGGGATGCCGGCCGTTGACGCGGATCTTGAGCCGCAGCTCCGGCAGGCGCGGCGAGGGCGCGGGGCGGCGGCTCATCGCCCCGTCTTCACGGGCGACGGCGGCGCCACGGGCCTCGGTCGCGGGTTCGTGCGAATCTGGTCGAGCAGGATCTCGACGCCCTTCTCGAGCTGCGGGTCGCGCCCCTGGAGCGTCGATCGCACGTCGTTCTCGACGACGACGTCCGGGTCGACGCCGTGGCCTTCGATCGTCCAGGCCGGACCGGGCTCCGTGTTGCCGAACTCGGGAACGTTCACGGTGCCGCCGTCGAGCAGGGGGCCGCGGTTGGTGATCCCGATGATGCCTCCCCACGAACGCTTGCCGACGAGCTTGCCGAGGCCCGCGCGCCGGAACATCGCGGGGAAGATGTCGCCGTCGCTCGCGGACGTCTCGTTGAGCAGGCACACGAGGTGGCCGTGGAACAGCGCCTGCGGGTACGGCCGGTAGCCGGTCGTGCGACCGAACGTGCACATGAGCAACTGGCGCGACAAGCGGTTCAGCACCATCTGCGACACGTTGCCGCCGCCGTTGTAGCGGTCGTCGATCACGAGGCCCTCCTTGTCGCGCTGCGGGTAGTACTGCTTCACGAACTCGCGGATGCCGTCTTCGCCCATGTCGGGCAGGTGCACGTAGCCGAGCTTGCCGCCGCTCGTCTCGGCGGTCCGGCGCCGGTTCTCTTCGACCCATTCGAGGTAGAAGAGTTTCGTCTCGCTCGCGCTCGGCTGCAGCAGCACGGTGCGCGCGCCGTCGGTACCGGGGCGTGCGTTGACGCGCAGGGCCACCGTGCGGCCCGCCTTGCCGCGCAGCAGCTTGTACGGGCTCACGTCGGGGGCGAGCGTTTCGCCGTCGATCGCGAGCAGGTACTCACCGTTGCGCAGATCGACTCCGACCGCACTGGCAGGGGAACGGTAGTCCTCGTCGTCGTTCTCTCCGCGCAGCACGCGCTGGATGCGGTATTGACCGTTCGCCTGGTCGAAGGCGAGCACGACGCCGAGCAGTGCTGGCGTCGGCCGCGGCGGCGCGCCGAGGTCGCCGCCGGCGACGTACGCGTGGCCGACGCCGAGTTCGGCGATCATCTCGCCGAGCACGTAGTTGAGGTCGCTGCGGTGGCGCACGTGGGCGACGAGCGGCGCGTACTGCTCTCGCAGCGCCTCCCAGTCGTGGCCGTGCATGTTCGCCACGTAGAAGAAGTCGCGGTAGCGCCGCCACACTTCGTGGAAGATCTGCCAGAACTCGTCGGCCGCGACCTTCTCGACCGGCAGCCCGCGCAGGTCGACACTCTTCTGTCCGTCCTTGCCCTTCGTCGACGCTTCGGTGATCGAGTAGCTGCCGCCCGTCCGGATCAGCACGTGCGAACGATCGGGTGACGGCGCGATGCCCGCGACGCCGCTCGCGAGCTGTTCGGACTTGCGGTCCTTGCGCGAGAACGCGTGCAGCGTGGCCGGCGCGTCCGGCTCACGGCCGTAGTACGACCCGCCGCTCTTCACGTAGAGCAGACCATCGTTCGTCGCGGCGATCCCGTCGAGGTTGTCGAGCGCGATCGGCAACGGTTCGACGCGTTCCGCGAGGCCTTCGAAGTCGATCGTGATCGGCGAGTCGAAGGTCGGGGGCTTGTCGTCCGGCTTCGCCTCCTCGACCGCCTCGTCGCTGCGGACCGGCAGCCACGCGGGAAGGTCCTTGCGCAGCGCGAGTGCGAACACACCGAATGCGCGGTCGACCTGGAAGTCCCACTCGTACTCACCCGAGAGGCGGGGCTGGAATCCGCGGAGGCCGAGGAAGAACAACCGTTCGCCGCGCGGGTCCCACGCGGGACTCGTGTCGTTCGACAGGGGCCGGGACACCCTGCGCAGCTTCTTGTCGGCGAGTCCCCAGATCGCGAGCGAGCGGAGGTCGTTGTCGCCCGTGATCGAGAACGCGAGCCAGCCGCTGCACGGCGACCAGCGCTGGTCGCGGATCTGGCCGTGCGGTTCGTCCGCGACGACCGTGAGCGCTCCGGTCGCGACTTCGCAGACGCGCAGCACGCCGTCCTTGTCGCCGAACGCGATCCACTTGCCGTCGGGGGACCAGTCGGGCTCGTACAGCATCGCGGTGAGGCCGTTCGTCAGCTGCTTCGGCGTCGTCTCGCCTCGGTGATCGACGGTCCAGATCTGCTCCTCGCCGGAGCGATCGCTGACGAACGCCAGCGTCGATCCGTCCGGGGAGAACGCCGGGTGCTTCTCGTGCGCACCCGCCGTGCGCGTCAGGTTGCGCACGTCGCCGTGTTCGCGCGGCACCGTGAGCAGGTCGCCGCGCGCGGCGAAGACCGCGCGCCGGCCGCCGGGACTGAGCGCGAAGCCTTCGACGAGGCCGCTCGCGTCGACCGTGACGGGGCGCGTGAGGAGCGCTTCGTCCGGGACCCGGATCGGGATCGGGTGCTCCTGGCGCGCGCGGCAGTCGAACCACCAGAGTTCGCCGCCCTTCTCGTAGACGATGCGCTGCTCCTCGGGTCCGCCGGCGCTCGGCCAGCGCACGTCCCACGTGGTGCTGTCGGTCTCCTGGTGCACCGTCTTCGCCGTGGGGTCGCAAGACCACAGGTTGAGCGTTCCGCTGCGGTCGCTGCAGAACCAGATGCGGTCGCCGATCCACATCGGGTCGCGGTCGGTGCGCGGGTGGTTGGTGACGTTCTGCGCCTGCCCCGTGTCCGGATCGAACACGAACAGGTCCTGCGCCCAGCCGCCCTCGTACCTCTTCCACGTGCGGAAGTCGCGGAACAGCGGCGAGTAGACGATGCGCCGTCCGTCCGGCGAGAACTCGCCGGCGCCGGCTTGTGGCATCGGCAGTGCGACCGGCAACGCGCCGCGCTCGCGCGCCACCGCGGGGATCGCGACGGTGTAGAGGCGACCGAGCGTCAAGGTCCATGCCTCCTGCAGACTGCGGAACAGGACCGCGCTCCCGTCCGGCGTCCAGCCGTACACCTGGTTGTCGTAGCCCCAGCGATCGGGCAGCGGCCCGCGCGAGGGGTAGAAGGTCAGCTGCCGCGGTTCGCCGCCCTCGCTCGGCACCACGTAGACCTGTTCGTCGCCGTCGATCTGGCCCGTGAACGCGATCCAGCGCCCGTCCGGCGAGAACTTCGCGAACAGCTCGACGCCGCGCGCCGACGTCAGCCGCACCGCGGTCCCGCCGTCGATCGGCGCGCGCCAGAGGTCGCCGCCGTAGGTGAACACGACCTGGTTGCCGTGCACGTCGGGGAAGCGCAGCAGGCGCGATTGCGCGGAAGCGAGCGAGAGAGCGAGGGTGAGCGCAGCGGTCGAACGGACGAGCATGGGCGCGCACTCAAGGGCGCATCCGCTTCCAGTGCAAGCGAACGTACGGACTGCGCACTTCGGCGGAGCGAGCAAGTCCCATGACGAGACACGCGAGACTCGCTTGCGGTGGACGGCGTCAGGACCGGCCCGCATCGACCCTTGTCGAGGCAGTCCGCCGCGGTAGGCTCCCGCGGCCCCCGTTCGGACCGATCCCTGTCCTCCTCCAGAGAACCATGAAGCAACTCGTCATCCTCACGCTCACGGCCGCGGTGGCCGGGAGCCTCGCCGCGCAATCCAACACGGTGCCCGGCCTCGATGGCCGCCTCACCCAGATCGACACGTTCACCTATCAGGGCCGGCGCGGCGCCGCGCACCCGAACGGCGAAGTCGCGGCGTCGATGATGAACGAGATGTGCAACCCGGGGTCCGTCACGATCCCTTGGTTCGCCGCGATGCAGACGAACCACCCGAAGTTCGGGTTCATCATGGTCCGCGTCGCCAACGACAAGATCGAGCAGGTCAGCGACTGGTCGTTCTGCAAGCACGCCTTCATCTCCACGAACTCGCCGTCCAGCTGCGGCTCGTGCGTGCCGGCCGGCGGCGGCACGGTGATGGGCATCGGCTGCTCCGACATCTACGGCGTCGGCAACAACAACGACCGCACGACGCTCGGCCCGCCTTCGGAACTGAACCCCTGGCTCGGCACCTGGGTCGCGACGGGCAGTTACTTCGACATCGGTGACCCGGCCCAGGCCGGCTATCCGGCGAGCGCGAACGGCGCCTACAGCCTCAACACGTCGGGCTTCGACAACGTGAAGAACCGCGTGGTCATGCGCGAGCAGGACCTGCTCACGCCGGGCGCCAAGTACTACTACGGCATCCACCTGATGCACGAAGGCGAAGGCGTCGCCAATCGCGGCGACAACCTCGCGCACCGCGGCTGCAATCCCGTCTACAACGGCAGCACCTGGTCGTTCGCGAACAACAGCGACTCGCAGCAGTGGGGCACCGTGCTCCAGCGCTGGACCGGCGCCACGATCGGCAGCGGTCAAAACGGCAACGACGACGGTCGCTTCTTCGTCGCAGTGAAGACCACCGCGCTCGGTGGTGGCCAGTACCACTACGAGTACGCGATCCACAACGTCGACAACAACCGCGCCGGTGCGACGTTCCGCCTCCCGATCGATCCGGCCGCCGTCGCGTCGAACTTCACGTTCGGCGACATCGACACGAACGCCGCGAACGACTGGACCGGCGCCCGCGTCGGCAACGAGGTCGTCTTCTCCGCGCCGGCCGGCAACGCGCTCCGCTGGAACACGGTCTACAACTTCGGGTTCGACGCCAACTACCAGCCGGGCTTCGGCAACGCGTCGATCGACGAAGCCTTCGTCGGCCCCGGCGGCCTGACGGTCACCGTGAACACGAAGGTCCCGGCCGGTCCGCCCGCCGCGGAGTACTCGGTGGTCGGCACCGGTTGCGCGAACTGCCGCTCGTCCTTCTACGAAGAAGGCGGCTTCGACCTCGCGAACACCAAGATCCAGCTGACCTACGGCTCCGGTGGCTACTCGGTCGGCCCGAGCACCGCGACCTACGTGGCGCCGTCCGGCGGCAGCCTCGGCCTCACCGACGAGACCGACGCGTCGTTCGCGCTGCCGTTCTCGCTGCCCTACCCGGGCGGTTCGACGAACACGCTGCGCATCTGCAGCAACGGCTACATCTCGGTGTCGACCGGCAACGGCATCTCGTACCAGCCGAGCGCGTCCGCGTTCCTCGGCAGCGCCGTGCCGCGCTGGGCCCCGTGCTGGCACGACTTCAATCCGGCCGGCGCGAACAACGTCTACGTGAACACCGCGCCGGGCGTCGTGCGCGTCACATGGCTGAACGTCCCGAACTGGACCGCTCCGGCGGGCAGCAGCACGGTGCAGGCGCAGTTCTACTCGAACGGCGACGTGCACTTCCTCTACAACGCCTTCACGCTGAACGCCGACTCCTACCTCGTCGGCTGGACGCGCGGCAACAACGCGGCCGATCCGGGCAACCGTGACATCTCGGCGACGATCGGCACGGGCTTCAGCACGTGCACTTCGGACGTGACCGGCATCGCGCTCGCGGTCTCCGCGCGCCCGATCATCGGCACGACGATCAACCTCGTCACGTCCAACCTGCCGGCCAGCACCATCGCCGGCTTCGAGATGCTCGGCTTCTCGTCGTTCATCCCGGGCTTCGACCTCACGACGCTGCTCGACATGCCGGGTTGCTTCGCCTACACGCTGCCCGACATCTCGGTCAACTTCACGCCGACGGGCTCGTCGAACTCGATGCCGTTCACGATCCCGCTCGACAACACGCTGAACGGGCAGACCATGATGGTGCAGACGCTGACCATCAGCCCGGGATTCAACCCGGCCTCGCTGCTGACGACGAACGGCGTGCAGCTGCTGTTCGGCAGCAGCTGAGCCCGACCCGCTTCCTTCGGGAACACGTCCGCCGCGGTGGCGCCCCGTGAGGGTGTCACCGCGGCGTCGTTTCCGGGAAGCTCACGGGAAGATCGGCTGGTCCTCGTCGATCGCGAGCACGAACTGCAGCACCGCGGCGAGCTGGCCCGCGGACAGCCCGAACGTCGGGTGCTCGAGCCCGGCGTTGCTGCGCGGCTCGAAGACCTGGGCCAGCGTCCCGGCGCGGCCGTGGTGGCCGTAGGGCGCCGTGTTGCGTGCGTTGAACAGCGAAGGGATCGCGAACGAACCGTTCAGGCCGACCGAGGCCTTGCCGATCGTCCCGCCCGCGCCGCGCAGTTCGATCGGGTTCGTGAGGTCGAGCGTGAAGTTGGGCACCGTGCTGTCGATCACCGGAGTCTCGAACGATCCGTTGTTGTCGGAGTCGAACGCGGCGATCGTCGTCGCGACCGGGACCTGCAGGTTGTTGGACAGCTTCGTGCCGGCGGCGTTGAACGCCGGGTCGGGCCAGAACGCGCTGTTCGTGATGCGATTGCTGCGCGACCACTTCGTTCCGCCGTGGCACGACGCGCAGCTCGCGCCGAACAACGTGCGGCCCTGGTCGACCAGTGCGGTGTCGAGGTTCGACGTGCGGTTCGGAGCGAGCAGCGACGCGACCCACGCGGTCTCGAAGTCGAGGGCGTTGCTGATGCCGAGGCGCGGACCGCCGTTGAAGACGATGCCGGCGTCGGCGACCTGCGCGGCGGCCAGACCCGCGTCGATGGCGGCGAGGGCCTGCGGCGTGAAGCCGTGACCGCCCTGCACGCCGCGGCTGTTGTTGTTGAAGTCGGTGACACTGTTCCGCTCGGCGTTCCAGTTCGAGATCTTCTGGTCGGTCGTCGCGACCCCGTTCTCGATGGTGCTGCCCTTGGCGAAGAACGCGTCGAGCGACAACGTCTGGCGCGGGCCGGTGGCGAAGATCCAGGTCACCGTGTCGGACTGCCCGAACGGATGGCAGCTCGCGCACGAGCTCCAGTTGTTCTCCGACTGCATGTTGCGGTGGCGGTGCGTGTCGACTTCGCGCGGATCGAGGTTGGCCGCGACGTTCGCCGGCACGCCCATCCCCGTGAAGAACACCAGCTGGCCGAGCAATTCCTTGCGCCGTTGCGCGTCGGTCGGGGTCGACGCGGTGTCGACGTTGGCGAGCACGGTGCCGTTGCCGAGGTCGATCGCGGTCATCCGACCCACGAGTTCGGAGCCGACGTAGGCGCGCTTGCCGTCGGAGCTGATGGCGACGCCGCCGGGCACGTTGCACACCGGGATGCGCAGGATCGCGCCGCGGGCGTCCGTCGCGAGCGACAGCGAACCGTCGGCGGCGACGATCGCCTTCGTGACGAAGCTCCCGGCCCGGCTGACGAACACGCCCACGCCCGCACGGATCGCGGCGGAGGTCGTGTCGGCGCAGAACGCACGATCCAGGCGGTTCACGGGGTTGGTGAACGGCGGCGTCGGCGCGGGTTCGTTCGCGAAGTTGTCCTTCACGAGCGTGTTCAGGTTGCGGAACAACGACGGCACGGCGGCCGCGGCGCGGGCGTCGATCACCCCGACGAGCGCCTGGACGTTGACGTCGAACTTCACCGGCGGCGCGGGCTGGGCCGCGACGGTCGGCAGGTAGAGCCGGTTGCCGCTCTCGTCGAAGGCGAAGGAGAAGAGCTGGTTGAAGAACGCGCCCTGGGGAACGTTCAACGGATCGACGCCCGCGGGGGCCGCGAACGTGTCGTTCACCGCGCCGCCCGCCGTCGAGAACTTGCTGCGGTCGGCGGGGAAACCGGCGTCGGCGACGGGCGCGAGCGTGACGATGGACTGGACGACCTTGCCCTCCAGCACCGCGATGCGCGCTTGCCGGCCGTCGTCGAAGCCCTCTACCTGGTCGACCGGCTTGCCGGGGATCGCACGAGCGAAGAAGTCGGTGACCCACAGGCGACCGTCCGGCAGCGCCGCGACGGCGAACGGGTTCGCGATGCGCGTGCCGCCCTTCACGAGATCGATCGTGCTGTCGCGGCTCAGCGTCGTCGTGTCGATCGACGACAGGGTGCCGTCGCCGAAGTTGGCGACGAAGACCTTGCCGTCGAGTTCCGCCGTGCCGCGCGGCTCGCTGCCGACGAGCACGTCGGCGAGGCGTGTGTAGGGCCCGTCGCCGACGGGGCCGAGATCGACGACCGACACCGTGTTGTCACGGCCGTTCGAGACGAAGAGCCGCCGGCCGTCGGCCGTGGCAGTGACGCTGAACGGGTCCGTGCCGACGGCGATCTCGGTGACGACCGTGTTGACGTCGTTGCCGGCGTCGGACTTGACCCGGACGATCGTCACCGAGCCTGCCGTCGTCGACAGGCCTGGGCTCGCGACCTTGTTGAGCACGAACGCGTATTGACCGTTCGCGGAGAGCTGGACGGAACCGCTGGTCGACAGGGCGCGGTTCAACGGCTTCACGGGCGCTCCGCCGCCACCGCCGCCGCAGGCGGCAAGCACGACCGGGAGCATGGAGGAGACGACGATTCTGTTCATGACATGGGACTCGCGAGTGCGGAAGGGACGGGTGCCGGTGCGTCGGCTCCGGCTCACGGGGGCTCGGACGGCAAGCGGCCGCGCCGACCGACACGCGGACGTCACTTCGAAGGAGCACGTCGGTGCTACGCTGCAGTGCGCCATGCCCCCCGGCCCTGATCCGCGCTCGCCGTTCGCCGATCCGACGCAGCTGTCGTCGACGATCTACGCGAGCCTGCACGAACTCGCGGCGCACCAGCTGCGCGATCAGCGCGCCCGTTCGTTGCAGCCGACGGCTCTCGTGCACGAGGCGTGGCTGCGCATCGCACGCCTGCAGGACGTGCGCAGTGAACATCGCGCCCAGTTCTTCGCGCTCGCCGGCAAGGCGATGCGGTCGGTCGTGGTCGACTACGCGCGGCGGCGTTTGGCGCAGAAGCGGCAGGGCGGTGAACGCGACGAGACGGATGCCGCGGAGGTCGCGATGGCGGAGGGGTTGTCGTCCACCGACGTGCTGGCGATCGACGAAGCGATGAAGCGGCTCGAGGCCGCGGAGCCGGAGCTCGTCCGCGTCGTCGACCTCATGTTCTTCTGCGGCAAGACCGCGGCGGAGGCCGCGGAGCTGCTCGGAACGAGCTCGCGCACGGTGGAGCGACGCTGGCGTTTTGCCCGCGCGTGGCTTCGCAACGAACTCGGCGGCGAAGGCGACGAAGCGTGAGTCGGGATTCTGCAGTTCTTCGTCGGTCGTTGCGTCCGCTCCGCGTCCCGTGCCACATCGGACCTTCGCGATGACGGCCATCGATCCCATGGACGCCGACTGGGCGGTCGTGCGCGAAGCGTTCGACGCTCTGGTCGACATCGCTCCGTCGCAGCGGGCGGCAGAGCTGGCGAAACGCGCCCTGCCGCCTCCCGTCCACGCGAAGCTGCAGCGGCTGCTGCGTATCGACGGCGAACCCGAGCCGGTGCTCGTGCCCGGGCGCGCCATCGAGCTGCCGGATGCCGCACCGGCGTCCTCCGCGTCGTCGTTCGTGCTGCCGCACCGGCTCGGGCGATACGAACTCCTCGCGTCCATCGGCAAGGGCGGGATGGGGGAGGTCTTCCGCGCCCGCGACTCGCTGCTCGAACGCGACGTCGCGGTGAAGGTGCTCGCGTCCGGGCTCTTGGCGGATGCGCGCTGGCTGCCCCGATTCCGTCGGGAAGCGCGCGCTGCCGGTTCGCTGAACCATCCGAACGTCGTCACGGTGCACGACGTCGGGGAGCACGAAGGCGCGCATTTCCTCGTCACCGAGCTGATCGACGGCGAGACGATGCGTCATCGTGTCGAGCGCGGACGACTCGCGGCGGACGAGCTCTTGGACTTCGGAGCGCAGATCGTCGGCGCCGTCGCGGCGGCGCATGCGGCCGGCATCGTGCATCGCGACCTGAAGCCGGAGAACGTGATGGTGCGGCCCGACGGCATCCTGAAGGTGCTGGACTTCGGCCTCGCGAAGGCCGCCGCCGCGCCTCTGTCGTTCGACCCGGCCCAGAACACCGGGGTCGGCGTGCTGGTCGGCACGATGCGCTACATGTCACCCGAGCAGGCGCGCGGCCAGGACGTCGATGCGCGCAGCGACGTGTTCGCGCTGGGGGCGCTGCTCTACGAACTCGCCACCGGCGTGCCGGCGTTCCAGGGCGACTCGCCGCTCGATGTCCTCGTTGCCCTGCTCGACCGGGACGTGCCGTCGCTCGCCGCGGCGCGGCCCGATCTGCCCGCCGCGTTCGCGGCGCTCGTGCAAGCCTGCCTGCGGAAGGACGCGGCGGAACGACCCGCAGACGCCACCGAAGTGCTCGCCGCGTTGGAGGCGCTGCGCGCGCCGTCCGACGAGCCGTCGGCGAACGAGCCGGTGCCCGCGGTCCGCTACGCGCGGAGCGGCGACGTCGACATCGCGTACCAGGTCTTCGGCAGCGGCCCGATCGACCTCGTGTTCGTGATGGGATGGATCTCGCACCTGGAATGGTTCTGGCGCGAGCCTCACTTTGCGCGGTTCCTCCGCCGCCTCGGCCGGTTCTCCCGCGTGATCCTGTTCGACAAACGAGGCACCGGGCTTTCGGACCGTGTGCCGACCGATCGCCTGCCGACGCTCGAACAGCGGATCGACGACGTTCGCGCGGTGCTCGACGCGATCGACAGCCGTCGCGCCGTGCTGTGCGGAGTGTCGGAAGGCGGTCCCATGTGTGCGCTGTTCGCGGCAACGCACCCCGAACGCACCCAAGCGCTGGTCATGATCGGCAGCTACGCGCGGCGCCTCTGCACCGACGACTACCCGTGGGGGCTCACCGAGGCGCAGCTCGAACAGTTCTGCGGCGAGATCCAGCGCACCTGGGGCGGACCGGTCGGCGTCGAAGCGCGGGCACCGAGCCTCGTCGGAGTGCCTGCGTTCCGGGAGTGGTGGGCCGCGTACCTCCGCCACGGGGCCAGCCCCAACGCCGCCGTGGCGCTCACCCGGATGAACGCGGAGATCGACGTTCGCCCGGTGCTGCCGACGATCTCCGTGCCGACCCTCGTCGTGCATCGCAGCGGCGACCGCTGCCTCACGGTCGAGCAGGGCCGCTACCTCGCGCAGAACGTGCCCGGGGCCGTTCTGGTCGAACTGCCCGGCGACGACCACCTGCCTTTCGTGGGCGACCAGGACGCGATCGTCACCGCGATCGAGCAGTTTCTCGCGCGGGCGCCGGCTCCGTCCGCGCCGGCCCGCACGCTAGCGACGATCGTGCGCGCGAAGGGTCGAGGCGGCCCGATCGAGCTCGCCGGCTGGCGGCAGGCCGTGGTGCAGGGCGAGGCCATGGCGCAATCGCTCTCCTTCGCAACAGCCGAGGACGAACTGCTCGCGGTCTTCGACGGCCCCGTCCGGGCGATCCGCGCAGCGCGCGAAGTGGCCGCGGTTGCGGCGCGGTTCCGAGCGATGTTGTCGATCGTCGTCCACACCGGGGAGTGCCGGCGCTCCGTGCACGGCGTCGCCGGCGCGGTCGTCGACGAGTCCGAGGCGCTGCTCGAACGCGCCGAGCCGACGGCCATCGTCGTCAGCGGACCGGTGCGCGACCTCGTCGCTGGCGCCGGGTTCCAGTTCAGGGCGCGGGAGCCTGTTGCCCTGGGCGGCGGCCCGATCACCACCTGGACGATCGCCTGAGCGTCACGCCATCAGGAGCGCCGCACCGACCAGCGCCGCGGTCTCGGTCCGCAGCACCGAAGTGCCGAGGCCGCAGGGCACGAACCCGGCATCGCGAGCAGCGCGTTCCTCGGCGGCAGTGAAGCCGCCCTCGGGGCCGACGAGCAGCACGACGTCGCCCGTGGCGGGACGCAGGCCGAGCACGGACGGGGCGCCCGGACTCGCGACGAAGCGCGTCCCGGCGACGCCGATCTTCACGAAGTCCGCGAACTCCATCGCGGCGTGCACGACCGGCAGCCACGCTCGGTCGCACTGCCCGGCCGCGGCGACGACGATGCGCCGCCAGCGGTCGAGCCGTTCCCCCTGCGGCCGGGTGCGTTCGGTCCAGAGCGGCCAGAACTCGGCGATGCCCACTTCGGTCCCGTGTTCGAACAGCCACTCCGACCGCGACAGGCGGGGAGGCGCGAACGCGACCGCGACCCGTCGGGCCGGCTCCGGTTCGGCCTCCGCGGCGCCGATGCGGGCCCGGACGACGTCGCGTTCGACCGCGAGGACCTCGGCGTTCGCCGACCGCCCGCGCCCGTCGCCCAGCCGCACGACATCGCCGGGCCGCGCGCGCATGACTCGGCCGAGGTGGTGGGCGACGTCGCCGCGCAGGTCGGCCGTTCCCGCTTCGGGCAGTTCGTCGACGAAGTAGCGCTCGGGCATCGGGGGGCGGTTGTAGCGCCTCGGCGCCGCTCGCCGAACTGTGTCGGAACCCTTGCGGCTCTTCCGCACGCAGGTAGCTTCTGCGGGTCCCGTTGTCTCGGCCGCCCTCGCCGAGCCGGGGCGCTCGCTTCCCAAGACCTCTCCCGCTCCGACATGGCGGGTGCCCGGTGTGCTGTTGCCCCGCACCGGCACGAGACCCCTCCCTATCCGAATGGCTACCTACGTCCTCGAGATCCTCGACGGGGATCGCGCAGGTGAGACTCTGCCCGTTGGCGACCGCACGTTGCGGATCGGACGGAAGCCCGGGAACGACCTCGTGCTCGCCGACGAGAAGACGTCGGGTGTGCACGCGGAAGTCGTGCTCGAAGGCGACCGCCACGTGCTGCGCGACCTGGGTTCGACGAACGGCACCTTCCTCGACGGCAAGCGCGTCACGGAGATCGTGCTGACCCCGGGCGACGTCGTGACGGTCGGCCGCCTGCGGGTCCGCTTCCGCGAAGAGGGTGCGGCGGCGGCGGCGGACGCGGGCGACCTCGCCGTTCACAAGCTCGACGCGTCGCGGCTGCAGCGGCGCGGCGGTTCGGCGACTCTCCTCGCCGGACTCGTCGTGGTCGGTCTCGGCGTCGGCGGCTACTTGTGGTGGCAAGGTCGGGCGACGGGCGAAGGCGGGGAAACGGGGCGTGCCAACGCACCGAAGACACCGCTCGCCATTCCCGGAAACCGGCTCGCGGCGACGATCGCGAACTGCGACACCGAAGAAGGCTGGAACACACGCGCCGCCGGGGCGCCGTTCCAGCCGACGACGTCCGCAAACTCCGGCACGGGAGCGTTCGAAGCGATGCGCCCCGAAGGCGCCGAGGCCGCGGACTTCGCGGTGCTCCGCCTGACCGAGCCGGTCTCCGTCCTCGCGGGTCGCACGTTCACGCTCGTCGCGCACCTGCGTTGTCGCGGCGAGGCCAAGGTCGCGCTGCGCGCCGTCTGCTTCCCCAACGGCGACGCCGGACCGTTCCGCTACCGCACCGGCTCCGCGTTCGCAGCGCCGGCGGCGTGGGAACGGGTGGAGGCAGTCGTCTCCGTGCCGACCGGCTGCGACCGCATGCAGTTCGAAGTGGTGGCCCTGCTGCCCGGCGCGGACGCCGCGGTCGCCGTCGACGATGTCGCGATCCTCGAGGCCGGCGCCAGCACCGCGATCGAGCAGAAGACGACCGAGTCGAGTCAAACGCTGGTCGGTACGGGCTCGGCCCTCACGATCCGCTCGACGGACCCGGAGAACCCCGCGACCCTCGTCGCCCTCGTCACGGACAGCGTCCCGCCGGCGATGGCTGGCCTCTCCCGCGCCGGTCTCGGCGTGCTGTCGGACCTCGGCGTTCGGCCCGAGGTGACGGCGACGGAGCGCAGCTTCGTCGTCGACACGAAGGGCGTCGACGCGCTCGTCTTCGTGTTCCCGGCGGAGAGCGCCGGCGGCCTGCTCGTCGAAGGCGCCGACTCCGGGTTCGGCTCCGCACCGGCAGAATCCGAGTTCACCGGGAAGCGCCTCGTGCTCGGCGACCGCGCGACGCGCGCGATGCTGCAGTTCGAGAGTCCCGTCTCGTGCAAGGGCCAGCTCGGCGGCGGTCTCTACCGCCTGCGGGTGCAGAGCCCGCGGGTGGAGATCGTGCTCGGGTTCCGCAGCGAGCGTCTCGAAGCCAGCGAACTGCTGCGCCAGGCGAAGATGCGTCTGCAGGAAGGCCGTCCCGGTCAGGCGCTCGACCTCGTGCGCGACCTGCTGCGCAAGGTGCCGATGGACTCCGAGTTCCTCGCCCAGGCCCAGACGATGCGGGCCGAAGTGCTCGCGGCGCAGGGCGAACGGCTGCGCCAGCTCGACCAGGCGCTCGACGAAGCCGCATTCTTCGACACGCGGGGCGCGTTCGAACGCGTCGCGCAGGGAGTCGCGGACGTCATCGCGCTCTACGGCGAGAACAACCTCGAAGATGCGGCCAGCGCCAACGCGCTCCGCGAACGGGCGACGAAGCGGCTGGCCGAGATGGACAGCGCGAACGTCGACGCTCAGAAGAAGCGGCTCGACCTGCTGGCGAAGGCGTTCCAGAGCAGCGGGCAGACGGGGCTGGCGCAACTCGTGAACGCGTACGCCGAACGACACCTGGGCTCCGGGCTCCAGGGATCGGAAACCGCGCCCGGCGGCAGCAACGGGAAGTAGCAGGGACACTCCATGGCGAACAAAGCCACCGCCGTCGACATCGGCAGCCACAGCGTCAAGATCCTCGCGGTCCAGACCGGCAAACACGGCATCAAGGTCGTCCGCTTCGCAGGGTTGCCGCGCGGTGAGTCCGCGACGCCGCTCGCCCAGGCGGGCGTGCCGCTCGCCGGCGTCGTGTGCGGCCTCGCGGGCCGCGACATGACCCTTCGCTACAGCCAGGTCCCGCCGACGCCGGACTGGCAGCTGCGCAAACTGATGGATCTCGAGATCCAGGACATCTCGCAGCAGTCCGGCGGTGCGCTGTCGGCGGACTTCAACCTTCTGCCGGCCCAGGATCCGGAGTCCGGCGTCGAGACGGTCCTGCTCGCCCTGGCGAAGGACGAAGCGCTCGACCGGCTGCAGGGCGAAGTGAAGGGTTCCGGCGGTTCCGTGGCGGCGTTCGTGCCCAACTGCACCGCGCTCTACAACGCGTTCCTGAAGTGCGGCCCCGTCGAGGAGGACGCGGTCGTGTGCCTCGCGAACATCGGGCACGAGACGATCGACGTGGCGCTCGTGACGGGCACGGACCTCCTGTTCGCCCGCAACCTGAGCGGCGGCACGAAGGTTCTCGACGACGCGATCGGCGCCGCGTTCAACGTGAGCGGCAGGAAGGCCGAGGCACTGAAGAAGGACCTGCTCGACCTCGATCCGCAGAGCCGCGGTCGTTACGCGAGCGGACAGGCCGAGAAGGTCACGATCGCCGCGGGCGGTGCCGCGGGCTCGATCACCGCAGCCATCCAGAGTTCGGTGTCGTTCTGCAAGGCGCAGACGAAGCTGGCCGACCTGCGCGTCGACAAGGTGCTGCTGGCCGGCGGCGGTGCGCGGTTGCGCGGTCTGCGCGGCATGCTGCGGGAGAGCCTGCGCTGCCCGGTCGAACTCTTCGATCCGTTCCAGAACCTCGACCTCACGGCGCTGCCTCCCGCGGATGCCGAACAGCTCCAGGCGATGCGGCACGAAGCCGTCGTGGCGCTCGGCCTCGCGGTGGGGCGGACCGACGACACGCTCTACTCGCTCGAGATCCTGCCCGAAGCGGTACGCAAGAAGCAGCGCTTCGCGCAGCGCACCATCTGGAACATCCTCGCCGCGGCCGTCGTGGTCGCGCTGCTGGCACTCCAGGCGAAGCGAGGACGCGAAGAAGTCGAAGCAGCGACCATGGCCGGCGAACGGGCGCGGCGCGCGATCGCCAGCGCCAACGGTGTGCACACCGATGCGGCTGCGGCGATCGCGGAGAACAAGGTGCAGCGCGCGGTCGTCGAGTACCTCGCCAGCCAGGCGATGCCGCTCAGCGCGCTGCTGCGCGCCGAACGCGCCGTCGGCGCGAACCTGCCCCCGCAGCTGTGGATTCGCAAGATGGAGATCCTCGCCGCGGGCGGCATGGGATCGGGCATCCGCAAACGACCGGCCGTTCTCGTCGAGGGTTCGGGCAAGGAACTGAACGGCGTCGAGGTCGGCCGCGTCATCAACGAGTTCGCGGGCAAGGTGAAGGCCGATCTCGCCAAGGTCGGCGCCACGGCGCCGTTGAAGCCGCTCGGGACGCAGGCGGACAAGTCGGAAGCGTTCCAGATCACCGTCGATTTCGCGGAGGCCAAGTGATGGACGTCGGCGCATTCGTTCAGGAGAACCGGCGGTGGCTGCTCGGGGCCGCCGGTGGCGGCCTCGCCTGGCTGATCGGCAGCGCGATCGTGGGTTCGCTCTACGACGGCGATGCTGCGTGGGCCGCGACGCGCGGGATCACGAAGAGCGCGGGCGACGCGCAGCTCTACGACAGTTCGGTTCTCTCCGCCGCGAAGGCGGAAGCGGACGAACTCACCAAGGAACGCGAGCGGCTCCAGTCGGAACTCGTGTTCAACCCGTCGCCCAAGTACACGCTGCCGGCGCAGGGTGCGCCCGACGAGTACCTCTTCCAGGTCGGCCGAGCCTTGAAGCAGTCGATCTTCGATGGCGCGAACGAACGCGACGTCGTCGCGGCGGACAAGGACGTCGGTTGGGACGCGCCGACGAGCGTCGACGAGATCCGCAGCGTGCTGTTCGGTCTCGACCTGATCGACGAGTTCAAGGCGCGGCTCTTCGCAGCGCACGACGCGGTCCGCGCGGCGCGTCCCGAGGCGACCGGGCTCAGGGCGCTCCAGCTCTGCAAGCTGGACTCGCGGCGGTCCGCCCGCACCACGAAGACCACGCGGCCCGGCGAAGTCGACCTGCGCGACCTGATCGTGCAGGAGCGCGTCACCTTCCAGTTCCAGAGCGACGAGGAGACGTGGATGCGCTTCGTCGAGTCCTGCCGCCAACCCGGACGGACGCTCGTTCTCGAGACGTTCCAGGTGCAAGCACCCGCGCGCATCGGGGAACCGTGTTCGGTGAAGGGTGTGCTGCAGGGGATCACGTTCAAGTAGTCGCAGTCGTCGACGCAATGGCCATTCGCAAGGAACAAGTCCTCTTCTTGGTGACGCTCGGGATCGGCGCGCTGGTCGCGCGATCGCTGCTGCAGGAGGGGATCCGCCCCGCGCAGTGGCGACCAAAGCAGCTCGAGCACACCTCTACTCCCGTCGTGCCCGCGGCACTCGTCGTCGACGCGGCGCCGGCGTTCGCGCGCCGCGACACGTTCACCGAGCCGAGCGAGACCCGGCCTTTGCCGCCGCGGTCGCTCGCGTTCCCGCCGCGCCCGGAACTGTCGATCGCGGCCCTGCCGCTCGACCCGGGTCCCGATCCGCGCCACTCGCTCGCCGTTCGGGTCGATGGCGCGAAGGTGGAGAACGCGGCGCTGCAGGCGGCCGGCGAGGGTGCGCCGAGCGCTCCCGCTGCGGTCGTGGACAACAGCACGGCGCCAGCGCAGGAGAGTCTCGCGCAGAGACAGGAGCGGGCCAGCAAGACGTACGACCGCGTCTACGAGGCCGGAAAGCGCGAGCCGTTCTTCGGGACGATCGAACTCGCCCCGGGGCAGGACCTGTACGTACTCGAGGAGACGCGCGACTTCACCGGCGTCGAAGTCCGCTTCCGGCCGTACAACCTGTCGACCGGCAAGTACGAGAAGGTCGACGTCTACGGCAAGGACGACCGCAAGGTCGAGAAGATCGTTCTCGCCGGTACACTCCGCAACGAAGTGCGGCGCAAGATCCGCAGCATTCCGCAGGACGTGCCCCACCTCGCCGACCTGCACGGCCTCGTCGAGTGGCTGCTCGAGAAGTCGAAGCAGGACGCCGCCGTCTACGACGACGCCCTCCAGGCGGCCGAGGTCTATGCCAGGATCGCGCAGGGGGATCTCGACGGCCTGCGCCTGAAGCAGCGCGTGCTGCAGGCACGCGGCGACATCGCTGCCGAGTTCGCCCTGCTCGACGGTGTCGACGCCGCGTTCGCCGAGAGTTCGTTCCGCTACGAAGGCCTCGGGCTCGTCAAGGCGCGGCTCGGACTCTACGAGGACGCGGAGGCCGATCTGAGGCGCGCCGTGTCGCTCGGCGCGTCCGATGCGCGCCCGCACCAGGCGCTGGCCGAGTTCCTGCGGCAGCGCGGTCGTTCGGGGGAAGCGGTGTCCGTCGCGCGCCGCGTCGAACAGACGATCGGCAGCCTGCTGGATCCGACGGATCGGGTGCGTGCCGTGCGAACGATCGTCGGCTGCCACCTCGCCGTCGGCAACGTCGATTCGGCGCGCGCGGCGCTCTCCCTCCTGCCGGGCGACCGATCGCAACCGTACCTCGAAGCCTGCGTCGCGTACGCCGCGGGTCAGGTCGGCCAGGCGCTCACGAAGTTCCGTCAGGCGAGCGGCGAAGGCGAAGGTGGTGCGGCGCTGCTCGGCCAGGCCGCGTGCCAGCTGCGCGAGGGGCAGTTGCAGGACGCGAACGACATCCTGCTGAAGGTCTACGACCAGGAGCCTCTGCTGCGCCATCGCGCCGCGGGCGGCCTGGCGCTGCTGTTCCTCCGCATCGGGCAGTACGACTCGGCGGTGGTGTGGATCGATCGTGCGGTCGAGGCGGACCCGCTGGATTCGTACGCGTGGTACCTGCGGGGGCGCACGCTGCGCATGCAGGGGCAGACGGCTGCCGCGGTGGAGACGCTCACCACGACGCTGAAACTGCGGGACGACTTCGTGCACGCGATCGCCGAGATGGCAGTGGCTCAGGCAGAGCGGGCGAGGGAGTCGCGCGGGGCCGAAGCGGCGGCCGCAGCCGTCGCTGCGCGCCGGTACGCGGATCGTGCAGTTCAGCTCGCGCCGTCGGCCGACGTCGGTCTGCTCGAGATCCAGGGCGAACACGCGTTCGATGCGGCCGACGTCCGGGCGGCTGCCGCTGCCTTCGCTGCGGCGCGCGATCTCGCCGTGAGCGACACGGACAAGGCCTGGGCGAAGGGCGCCCTCGCGGTCGTGGACTACAGCCGCGGCGGCGTCGACGACGCCGCGTCGATCCTCCAGCGGATGGTGCAGGACCTGCCGAAGGAAGCGCCCCTCCGCGCATGGGCCGTGCAGACGCTCACGGACATCGACGACCACGCGCAGAAGGAGATGCTCGAGGACGACTTCGAGCGCACGGAGGTCGGTTCGGTCTGGACCCGATCGGCGCAGGCGAGTGCACCGGGTACGGTGTTGCGGCTGAGCGGCCAGCTCGGGCGCGGTGACGACGAGGTGCTCATCGAGCGGGTCGGCGCGGTGCCGAAGGCGAAGAACTTCCTCGCGGTCGCCGTGTCGATGAAGCTCGGCGCCGAGCAGGCGCGCAGCGAGGGCTTCGCGGGCCTGCGCATCGAGATGCAGCGAACCGGTGGCGCCCCGGACTGCCGGATCCAGATCGGCGTTCGCGACGGAAAGCCGTTCCTCGGTGTCGAGGACGGTCGTGGCGCCGAGGACACCGCCGTGCGCCGCACGCTCGAGATCGCGGACTTCGATCCCGTGGCCGCGCAACAGCTCGAGCTTCGCGTGGTACCGCGCGGTGACGCGCCACAATCGCGCCTCTTCGCCCTGCAGGTGCGTTGGAACGGCCTCCTCGTCCACTCGCAGGACCTGAAGACCCTGACCGCGACGACACCGACCGAGCTGAAGACCGTGCTGTTCGCGGGCGGCAGCAAGGGCGGCAAGATCGACGTGACGTTCGACGACTACCGGCTCGAGCGCCGGAAGGAGAAATGAATGACGACGAGTCGACCGCAAGTTGCCGGGTTCACGCTGATCGAGCTCTTGATCGTGATCTCGATCCTCGGGCTCCTGGCCGTCGTGCTGATGCCGTCCATCCTCTCCACGCAGGACAGTGCGAACGCCGCCAGCACCGAAGCGACGATGATGCAGCTCGAGACCGGCTGCCGCACGTTCACCAACAAGCACGGCTACTTCCCGCCAGACGACCTCAAGGTGCCCGACGCGGAACTCGCCGCGAAGCTGAAGTGGAAGGCGGACAACAACAAGAACACCGGCATCGAGTCGCTCGTTGCGTTCCTCAGTCAGGGGCGCGAGGACGGTGAAGACCTGTCCAGCAGCCCGAACCTGACCAACACCGACAACGACGAGCACGGTGCGGAACTGCCGCTGCTGCACACGAAGGCTCGGAAGGAGATCGCCGACGCGTGGGGCATGCCGCTCGCGTACTTCGGCAAGTTCGGCATGGACAAGCCGCAGACCGTCGTGCCGCCCGAACTCGATCCGCTGATGGCGCGCGCCAAGAAGCGCGAGGACGGCGTGCCCTACGGTGCCGGCAAGTTCCAGCTGCTGAGCGCCGGCAAGGACGGCGTCTTCGGGACTGCGGACGACCTCAGCTGGCCGAAGAACTGAGAGCCCGTGAAGAAGCCCACGCAACTGGCTTTCCGTTGCCCCTGATGCCGGGTCCCGGGGTTTGCCGACCGTGCCCCGGACCGGCCGCGGCAGGGACCCGGTTGCGCGTCCGCAACCTGCAGCTCGCGCAAAGTAGTAGCCTGTCGCCCGCCAGTCCGAGACCCCTCCGCATGTTCCGTCAGACCGCCTTTCCTCGCGGCTCCGGCTTCGCGCCGGGCTTCACGCTGCTCGAGCTGCTCGTCGTGATCGGTGTTCTTTCCGTCCTGCTCGGCCTGTCGGTGGGCTTCCTCGGTCGCACGAGCCCGGAAGCCGTCGCCGCGTCGATTCTCGCGGGTGAGACGCGAGCTGCCCAGTTGACGGCGCGCGCCGAAGGCGTTCCGACCGAGGTGTGGGTGCGACCGGGGCAGGACGGCACGCCGGGCACGGTGCAGTCGCGGCTGCTCGATCCGGTCGTGTCCTTCCACTTCGAGCCGAACGACACCGTGCTCGACGACAGTCTGCGCCCGGCCCTGCTCGGTGAACCGGTCGCGAACGGGCGCTTCGGCGCCGGCCGCCGCAACCGGGAAGGAGAACGGGGCCCGCTGCTCGTCTGGCCGCTGGCGCCGGCGAAGGTGTCGCTGCGCGAAGGGTTCGTCGTGCGCCTCGACGCCCGTTTCGAGCGGCGTACGACGGCGACGATCCTGCGCATCCCGCCGCTCGTCGAATTCGTGGTGGACGACGAGCTTCGCCCGCGCGGGCGCTTCCGCCTCCAAGGAGCTTCCGGCGACACGCTGCTCGCGACGATGGGTTCGGAGGTGGCGCTGCCGGTGATGTCGTGGTGCACGATCGAGATCGCGAGCGACGGCAAGGCCGCCTGGATCGCGCTGAACGGGGTCGAGATCGCGCGGACGAAGATCGAGGGCACATTGCAGAGCGACAAGGACCTCTCGCTCGAGGTGTCGCCGGGCGAAGCCGCGATCCCCGGCACGATCGACGAGGTGAGGGTCTTCGTGTTCACCCTCGCGCCCCCGCAGTTCCTGCCGAGCGAGCTCCGGCCGGAGCGTGCATTCCGCTTCGCGTTCGATGCGCGGGGCGACGCGACCGAGAAACCCGTCGTTACCTGGGCCGCCGCGGAGGGACCGTGAATCAGAACATCCGACCGGCGCACGAAGCGGGCATCGCCCTGCTCGCCGTGCTGTTCGCGCTCCTGCTGCTGATGTTGCTCGCGCTGCCGTTCTCGGTGTCGATGGGCACCGGGGCCGAAGCCGCGGCGCGAGACGTCGACCTCACGGCGGTCGAGCAGGAGTCGGCCAGCGTGCGGGACCTGCTCGTCGCCAGCGCGGCGTTGTCGCATCCCACGTTCGATCCGACGCCGGAGCACGACGGCCTCGACGAGTGGCCCGATCACGTCGAGCTGCCCGCCGCGTTCTCCGAGCTTCGCGAGGGTGGCCGTGTGCTGCTCGGCGGCGAAGTCTGGGACCTCCAGCGCTACCTCGCGCTCGACTCGGCGTCGCCGCTCGTGTTCGCCAACCTCCTCGGAACCACCGCGCGGCTGCGCGAAGACCTCGCGCCCGACGCATCGACGATCGTCCTCGAAGGCGGCGAAGGGCTGCCCGCCGCGGGTTTCGTCTGGGTCGCGAACGAAGTGATCCACTACGGCGCGCGGAACGGCACCACGCTCCAGGACCTGACGCGCGGCCTGTTCCAGGAAGACGGCTTCGTCGACGGCAAGGGCGCGATCGCTGCCCAGTGCCTCGTACTCGACTACCGCTGCGTCATGGCGGCGGCGTGGCCCTTCGTCGGCCGTGGGGGAGCCATGCGGGGGACTCGGAACGGCTTCGACGGACTCGGCGAACTCGCCGAGGTCGCACGGGGCGGCGTCGGCGGATTCACGCCGGAGGAACTCGACACGCTGCGCGGCGCGATTTCCGGGGACACCATGACCGCGACGGCCTCGACGTGGGGGCGGCCGGAGCGGATCTTCAACGACCTCGAGGGCGACGACCCGGACGTCAAGAAGCGTTCGCGCTCGCTGCGGGTCCGCGCCCCCGCGCAGATCGGAGCCGGTAGCACCATCCGGCTGCGCAACCTGCGCACGGGCACGATCGAGTACGGGCTCGTGATGACTTGCGGTTCGGAAGCAGCCGCCGTGGACTTCGCGCAGCCGCTCTACCGCCTCGACCTGCTGATGAAGGTCGTTCAGGACTGGCCAGCCATCGACACCGTCGTCGAAGCGCTGATCCCTGCGCCGGTGAACCTGAACACCGCGTCGTCCCAGGTCCTGACCGCGATCTTCGCGGAGCTCCGGCGATCGAGCGACCTGGGGGTCCACGACGGCGCCGACCAGCGCCGCGCCGCGGTGCCACCGTCGCTCGGCCGTTCCGAGGCACGCGCCCTCGCCGACGAGATCGTGGCGCGTCGTGTGCCCACCGGCGAGGCGGGCGCGGGCACGTTCACCGGGTGGCAGGACCTCGTCGAACGGGTGTTCAAGCCGCGCGTGGAAGCCGCCAGCACGCCGACGACGAAGCAGCTGTGGCTCACGATCTACCGCGAACTGCAGACCGGCCGCGACGCCGTGCTCGAGATGGGCACCGCACCGATCTGCTTCCGGTCGGGACCCTGGGTCGGCTATCGCGCGGCGGCCAGCCGTTCGCGCAGCGTCGTCGCACCGGGAGTCGTCGGTCGCCATGAACGCACCGGACTCGCGGCCGCGGTGCCGGGCTTCGGGCTCGAGCACGTCTGGAACACACAGGACGCGTTCGAGGAGGCGTTCCGTCTGGACCGGCGCTCACCGTTCTGGGTGACGGGCCCGGTCAACCTGGGTGCGCTGCCCCGCGGCGATGCCGCCCCCGATCCGGCGTTGCGCTACTACCCGCAGCTCGTGCCGACCGCCTACCCGGACCTCGGCTTCGGCGCGCCGCGCTATGCCTCCACGGATCCGGCGCTGGCGTCGATCACGCCTGCACCGGCGACCGTCGTGCCGCGCGGATGGAACGGTCTCAACGACCTGCTGCAGTTCGAGAACTTCGCGACATCGATCGATCCGCGCGGTCACGACGTGAAGAAGGACGGGCCGTTCGCGATGCAGAACACCGGCCCGGCGGGTGGAACGGCGGGGGCCCCGGCGGCGACGGCCGGACGCCACGGGGGTATCTCGTTCCCGTTCGCGACGACCGACGGGTTCATGAACCGCTTCGCGATCTCGTTCTGGACCGAGGCCCAGGCCATCGCGGGCACCGTGCTGTTCGACCACTCCGACGGCGACGCGGATCGGAACCGCCTCGCGGTCCTCGGCCGCGACGACCATCTCGTCGTCGAACTGATCGACGAAGCGGGTCTCGATCCCGAGCCGACCGATTCCCCGGCGGGCATCGAGCGCACCGCGATGCAGTGGACACTGCCGCTCACCGAACTGAACCTCCCGGCGAACACGCCGCTGCACGTGAACGTGTCGGCATACGGAGGCAAGCCGGACGAGCTGTCGGTGTCCGTCGACGGCATGACGCGTGGCAAGCCGAAGTACAAGACCTATCTGACATCGGCGCTGAAGTCGTTCGACCCCACGCTCGCGAACAACCTCACCGCGCCGGGCACGCCCGGCAACGACCGCTGGCTCGACATCGCGGTGGAGAGCACGGAGGGCTTCCCGGACACCGGCGCGCTCCGGATCGGCACCGAGATCTTCGAGTACACGAGCAAGAACGGGACGACGTTCCAGTGCCAGTGGAAGGACTCGACCGGCGGCCGCGCCGCACGCCGCGCCGGCCGCGAGGAACGGCCGAGTATCCCCGTCGACAAGAACGGCAATCCGACGATCGACATCAACTCACCAGAGTTCCAGGGTGTGAACCTCGACGTGTTCCCCGCCCACCCCGCGGGCACCCAGGTCGAGCTCTACGGCTACTCCGCGCCGCTCGCCGAGAACTCGCCGATGATGGTCGGCAGCACGCGCCTCGACGGGGCAATCGGCGGCTTCGCCATCGCGCGCGGGTGGATCAACAACCCGCGGCCGATCGACTTGTCGACGCCGTCCGGCACGATCCCGATCGGCACGGGCATCGACGAGAACTGGACGGGCGACCTCGAGCTCGCCGATCCGGTGCCGAGCGGTCGCGACTATCCGCCGGCGCCCGCGCAGGAAACCATCGCGAACGGGTTCTCGCCGACAGGCGGCTACGCGCTGCTGATCCAGCGCTCGTTCAAGTTCGACAGCAACGTGCCCGGGCAGCTCGCCGTGTCCTCGCGCGTCGGCGGCGTCGAGTTGATCCGGTACGCGACGAGGCAGGGTACGAAGCTGACCGGTGTGCAACGCGCGCAATCGCTTCCGGGGGACGACAAGCAGATCTCGAACGACGACTACAAGGCCGGCGAAGCGCAGCGGTTCGTGACCAACTTCTCGGACTGGCCGTGGGACTCGCCGCAGACGTTGTGGGACGACATCCCGACCCTGATCGTGTGGGTGGTCCCGGTGTCCATCACCGTGCAGAGCACCGACTTCGTGTTCGACCCGGCGGCGACGAAGCTGACCGAATGGGTGCAGCTCTACCCGGAGAAGGGCGACGCCGACGACACCGAGTGGGTCCGCTACGACGCGGTCTCCGATCGGCGCTACCTGTGCCGCGCCAACCGCGCGGCCTGGAACGCCCTGCGATTCGAACTGACGCGCCGGAACGGCCGCGACACCGTGCAGGTCGGCCCCCTCGGTCCGTCGGCGACGCCGGGAGGCGACGCGAACCCGCCGTGGCCCAAGGTGACGGCAACGGCGGACTACATCGGCTACACGCCGCGGCTCGAGTCCGACTTCCCGCAGATCCACGCCGCGCGCTTCGCGCTGCGTTTCCGCGGCGATCCGATGTGGGACTTCGCGTTCGCGGGCGAGACGTTGCAGGCGACATCGTCCCACGCGCACACCGACTCGATGGTGATGCAATGCCAGCGCATCGCAATGGAGTGGGGCAACTTCAGCGCCCTCGGCGGGCGACTCGGACGACACGACCGCGTCGCGATCATCGCGGGCTCGCTCGCAAACGGCAAGAAGCGCCCCGATCTCGAGTGGCACACGGTGAACTGGGTCGCGCGACGCTTCGAAGCGGACAAGCTGCAGCAGAACCAGACGCCCGCCGAGTTCATGGGGCCGTGGCCGTTCCAGCTGGTCGCGTTCAAGAAGGGCGTGACCGGGGCGTATCTCGGTCCGACGCGCGGCGAAACGCTCGAGCCTCGGCGACTCGACCGCATCGTGAAGTTCCCGAGCGGCGAGTTGCCGGCGGCGTATTGCGCGACGCCGACCCTCGGCGCGTCGGTCGGAAAGGGACAGCCGATCACCGGGTTCGTCGACGAGGTCGAGGTGCGGCAACAGCCGCTCTACGACCTCGTGCTGGACGAGGTGATGCCCGCCGACGGCAAGCAGTTCGTCGTCGTGCGTGAAATGACGTTCAACTCCGCGGGCAAGCTGCTGCCCGGCGGCGACCTGGCGTCGCAGTGGCCGCAGACGGGCGGGCTCGTCGACATCGACGGCGAGATCGTCGCGTACAAGAGCCAGGCCAACGGCGCGTTCGAGATCGCGACCAACGGCAGGGGTCTCTTGAACACGCAGCCACGCGACCACGACCGCGGCGCCCGAGCGCGCTTCCTGTCCCACCGACCCGTCGCGATCCTGTCGTCGGCGGCAGGCGAGCGCGAGAACGTGATCCCCGTGCAGGCGGTGGGTTCGATGCCGACGACGTACGGAACCGCGCTGCTCGGTCGCGAGCTGCTCCACTACACCTGGGTGAAGATCGTCGGTGACAAGGTCACGTTCGAGATGCCGACGTGGTTCCCGCCCGGCGAGGATGCGAAGAGCCCCGCGGCCCGAGGACTCCTGCGCGCCCGCTTCGGTTCGTCCGCGTACTCGGCGGCGTCCGGCGAACCGCTGATCGCCTTCCCGTTCCGCTACTGGGACCGGCACGTCGAACGCAGCGACGACCCCGAACTCGCCTACTCGCAGCTCACCGCGACCGAGGCGCCGTCGTTCTTCCGCACGCTGCGCTGGCGCGAAGAGACGACGGATCCCCGAGTCGGCGTGGTGTGTTTCGTGCGGACCGACAGCAAGCCGCCGTGGTGGAGCGACCCGGCGTCGACACCTGGCTTCTGGCGGTTCGACGGCAAGATCGACCCGGAAACGGGCCACAAGATCGCGGCGGCGGGATCGCGGATCGAGGTCCGCTTCGCGTGCAGCTACAAACCCGGCGTGCTCGACCTCGCGGCGTTCTCCCAGCACGGCTGGAAGACGACCATCAGCGTGAAGGACGTCCGTGTCGAGTACGAAGGGCAGACCCGCATCTTCGACGAACAGGTGACGGCGCGATGAAGGACGCAATGCACGTTCTGCGTTCGCAGCGCGGCTTCACGCTGCTGGAACTGGTCGTCGTGATGGGCATCCTCTCAGGATTCCTGATGATGCTCGTGCAGCTGGTCGACTCCGGCCTTCGCCTCTTCCAGGAAGGCGAGGTCGGGCAACAGCTCGCGGATCGCGCGGCCCACGCGCAGCGCATCGTGACCGAGGAACTCCGCCAGCTTCGCGGCAGTGCGACGGGGCGCGACCGCGACTCGATCGACGATCGTCTCGTGGTCCAGCGGCTGCCCATCGGTCTGCCCGAACGCCCCGAGCCCGACGCGACACGAGTGCAGGTCGTCCGTGCGTCGATCCACCTCCCGGAGGAGCGGGAGCGTCCGTTGCTCGAGGAGGTGCTCCGGACCCGCATCGCGGTCGAGAACCCGAACATGACGCCGGCCGCGGTCGACCTCGAGGTCCAGAAGCGGAGTCCGCTCGAGCCGCTGCGCGGCATCGGCCAACTGCTGCTCGTGCCGTGGCGACAGGAGAACGCGGACGAGGCGTTCCTCGAACTGCGCGCCGCCTGGTTCCTCCCGGGACAGGAGATCGCCGCGGGGGAGAACCGCATCGTGGATCCGTTCGCGATCGTCGTCCCGGGCGGCCCCGACCTGCCCGGCATCGCCGTGTTCCGCAACACGATCCCGATCCTGCGCGACCTGCTGCACGTGGAGTTCGCGTTCTGGTCGCAACGCACGGTCTCGTGGGGCAACGACGCAGTGCCGACCGCCGGCGAAGGCGCTCCCGAGCGCATCTGGGACAGCGCGCGCGGCGGGTGGCTGATCGACGCGTACTCGGGCGGAGAGTGGTCGCTGGATCGCGGGCCGAACAGCCTCGGCGACCCGCTCGACGACATCCAGCCGCACGCGATCCTCGTGCGCATCGTCGTGGCACAGCCTTCTGAACTCGCGCCCGAGGGATTGCTCGCGGGTGAGATCACGTCGAGCGACACGTCGCTTCGCCTCGTCGAAGGGGAACGTTTTCCCGGCGCACGCGACGGCGGCTGGATCAAGGTACGCGGCGAGTGGATGCACTACGACGAGCGCGAGGGCGACACCCTGATCGGCTTGCGCCGCGGGCAGCGGAGCACGAAGGCGCTCGGGCACGCCGCGGGCAGTCGCGTCCACGTCGGGCGCTCCGTGGAGTTCGTCGTGCCCGTCGCGCACGCAAAGGACGACTGGAATGGCTGACCCGGCGACCAGTCCCCGCGGCGAGCGCGGCTTCACGCTGGCAGAGATGCTGGCGGCGCTCGCGATCCTGCTCTTCGGCGTCACCGCACTGCTCGGTTCGCTCGGCTCGGCCGTCGCGCAGCGTCGCACGACCGACGCACGTCTCGCCTCCGCCGCTCTGTGCGACTACGCGTTGCATCGGGTGCAGAACGAAGCCGTTCGCCGGCGCGCCGACGCGGCGAGCGATCTGGACCTCGAACTGGCGCCACTCGCCGACCAGCGGGCGCCGAGCTTCCCGGGCATGACATGGGGGGCCAAGGTCACCACCGACGACTCGCGCCCGGACCTGTGGCTCGTCCACATCTCGATCCGTTGGCTCGAGCAGGGCGAAGAAGCGATACAAGAGTACGTGCGGATCCTGCCGCGCCAGCTGCCCCTCGGGCAGCGGGTGCGCCGCTTCCGCGAAGAATCCGACAACCGAGGGAAGTGAAGCCGATGATCCCGATCCTCCGTTCGACCCTTCTCGCCGCGATCGCCCTCGTGGGTGGTCGCGACCTCACGGCGCAGTTCCTCCAACTGGCCGACGGAAAACTGCTGCTCGGTTCGATCGAGGGCACGCCGGACGGCGAAGGCCTCCGGGTCAAACGGCTCGACAACGGCGGCGTACTCGACCTCCGTTGGGACCACCTGTCGCCGGCGAGCGCCCTCGCGGTGAAGAAAACCTACGACCTGGCGGGAGACACGCACGACGAAGTGATGGTGCGCGCCGACGAGGTCGAGTTCCTCGTCAACGGCACGCCCCAGACGATCATCGGCCGCGTGGTGGATCAGACGGGTGACCAGATCCTCGTCCAGACGAAGGCCGACACGATCCGTGTGCCGAAGGCCGAACTCCGCGGGCGGCGAACGATCGACGTGCCGGCTACGCAGATCTACACGAAGGACGCGTTCTACCTGCTGCGCAAGGGCGAAGTGCAGCCCGGCGACTCGGCGGACAAGCACATCCTGCTGGCCGAAGAACTCATCAAGGTGCGCGACTACGAGCATGCGTCGGAGCACCTGCAGACCGCGAAGGACCTCGGCAACTCGCGCAACGCACCGCACCTGGACGGCATGATCCAGAGGCTGCAGCGGTACAAGGAAGCCGCGAAGGAGCGCGAACTGCTCGACCAGATCCAGGCAGCCAGGAGCCGCGGCCGGCAGAACGACTTCGAGAAGGGCCGCACGCTCATGGCGCAGTTCGAGAAGGACTTCCCGCAGAGCAAGCTCCGCGCCGACTTCGAGACGGAGAAGAAGAGGTTCGAAGGAGCGCGCGAACGCTTCTACACCGAGCAGGTCGCGGACAACTTCCGCCGCACCATTCGCATCGTGGCGGACAAGAAGGTGGCCGACGCCGCGACGACCCTGCAGTCCGCGCGCGAGTACGCCGAGGGCAAGATGACGGACGACATCGTCGCGCGTCTGGCGACGCAGTACCGCATCGAACCGGCGGAGGTGAAGGCGCTGTGGGCGGGCCGCGAGAAGTTCACGATCGGCAAACGATCCGAGCACTTCGCCTACGGGCTCGGCTCGTGGATCCTCGGTGAACCGGCGATCATCAAGGGCACACACGTCGGCAAGGCCGGGGAGAAGGAGAAGAAGGAGCCCGTGGACGAGAACACGGCTCGCGACATCCAGAGGGTCGCGCGGATCTTCCGCGAACAGATGGAGAAGCGAGCCGCGGCGCAGCAAGGACCCAACAAGGGCGCCGATCACAAACTCACCGAGGAAGAGTGGTGGCGGCAGGCCTCGCGCGAAGAGAAGGTCGGCTGGCTGCGCGCGTACTACGCCGAGTTCGGCGGCCAGTTGAAGATCAGCTTCGCCAACGTGTCGCCCTGCGTCTCCTGCTTCGGCGAAGGCACGACTCCCGAGGTCACTGGCGACGGCAAGATGGTGCGCGCCGAGTGCTTCCTGTGCCAAGGGACGAAGTGGCTGCGTACGTTCAAGGCGTACTGAGCGACCGAGCCCGGCGACGGCTCGGTGTCGCCGCGATGGCAACCTCTTGCCTCGCACTCGCCGCGTGCGGCGGCGCGCCCTCCGCGCGGCCGGCAGCCGGCGACCGGCCGCTGACGGCGGCCGACGCGTCGGCGACTCCGGTCGTGCAGTCGCCGCAGGAACCCGTGCGCCCCGGCGCGCGCACGTGGGGGCCTGAGATCCTCCTGCCTGTCGCTGCCGACGGCGATGCGGAGGTCGCCCGGGTGGGCGGGCTGGTCCTGCGGATGAGCGACGCTTTTCGGCGCCTGCAGACCGCGGATCCGAAGCTGGCGCTCGACGCCGTCGACCTGGTGGTCTTCGACGCCCTGGTCGCACGCCACGCGCAAGAACTCGGCATCCGTGTCGATCCGGCGCGGGTCGATGCGGTTGCGGCGGCGGAAGAACGCGAAGTGCGGCAGCGGGTCGCGAGCGAACTCGGCCAGGGCGTCGACCTCGAGACCTACGTGTGGCGGCTCATGGGCATGCGCCTTCCGGACTGGCAGGCGACGCTGCGGGTCCGGACGGCGCAACGCCTCTACCAGGGCTACGTCATCCGCTACCTCGCGCTGCGGGAGGATCGGGTCCAGGTGCGCTTTCTCGTGCACAAGGAACAGCGCGTGGCCCAGGAAGTGGTCGACAAGGTCCGCGCCGGCGCGGATTTCGCGACCCTCGCGCTGCGTTGGTCGGAGGACCCGTCGCGACGCGATGGGGGCCTTCTGCCCGCGTTCGGCCGGGGCTTCCAGCATCCGGTGGTGTCCACGGCGTTCACGCTGAAGCCGGGCGAGGTCTCCGCGCCGTTCCTCGGACCGTTCGGCGACGGAGAACGATGGTTCGTCGTGTACTGCCTCGAACAGATGCCTGGTCGGGAGCTGCCGTTCGATGCCGTTCGGCAGGAGATCGACAAGGACCTGGTGGAACGACCGCTCTCGCCGATCGAGACGAACGCTTACACGCTGCGATGGCGCAGTGTTCCGAACGCGCCGCCGTCGCCCGAGCAGCCGGTGCACCGATGACAGCGCGGATGCGGTCCGCTACAAATGCGCGACCATGGACGACATCTCTCGCGAAGTCCCGCAGGACAGCACCGACGTCGCGCCGCCGCGGGAAGGCGGCAAGGGCCCCGCGGAACTCGTCGCGTTCGAACGCGGCATCACCGACGGGGATCTCGTCGTGAAGGATCCGGGCGCGAAGGGCGCTGGCGGGCCCGGCGACGATCCGCGCAACCTGCGCCTTCCGCCGTCGATCGAGTCGGACGCTTCGCCCGAGGTTTCGACGAACGACACACAGCCCTCCGACGAGATCGGCGCCGACGCAGCCGCGGCGGCCCTGGCGGCAGAGGCCGAGGTCGTGGAGATGGAGGAGGAGATCGGAGCGGAGGACGAAGAAGGCCTGCCGGCGGTCCCCGAACTTCAGGACGCCGCGGCAGTCGCGAAGGTCGTGTTCGTGCTGATGCTGACTTCGCGCGAAGGGCTGTCGGTTCTGCGGCTCGCGCAAGCGTGCAACACCACGCAGAAACTCGTCGAAGAGGCGCTTCTCGTGCTGCAGGACGATCTTCGCAGCGTCGGCATGCATGTCGAACTCGCGCGGAACGGCGACACCGTGAAGTGGATGTCGACCCCGGAGGCGCACCCGTATCTGCAGCGTCTGCGCGGCGTGAAGAAGCTCGAGAAGCTCTCGCCTGCAGCCCTCGAGACGCTCGCGGTGATCGCGTACCGTCAGCCGGTGATGCGCAGCGAGATCGAGGCGATCCGCGGCGTGAAGGCGGGGCCGATGCTGCGGACGCTGCTGCAGCACCGGCTCGTGCGTGTGACGGGCCGCGCCGACGTGCCGGGACGCCCGCTGCAGTACGGCACCACGCAGCACTTCCTCGAGCGCTTCGGGCTCGGCTCGCTGCAGGAGCTGCCGAGCGTGAAGGAGTGGAAGAACCTCGGCTGATCGCCGAGGTGCGGTGTCGGCGGCGCGCTTGCAATGCACCGCGTCGTCCCTACACTGCCCGCCCGATTCGCGTCCCGGTCGTCTAGTCCGGCCCAGGACCCCAGATTTTCATTCTGGTAACACGGGTTCGAATCCCGTCCGGGATACCAACTGCGGGCTCGCTGCCGATGGCGGCGAGCCCGTTCTCTATCCGGATGTCCCAAGCCTCGCCCGACCTGCTCACCCTGGTGCGAAGCGCCGGCGCGCGGCCGGGGACGCGCCTGTCCGTCGGGGACGAATCCTGCGGCGGCGCGGAGCTCGCGCACCGCGTCGAGTCGCTCGGGGCGGCACTCTGCACGGCGGGGCTCCGCGCCGGGGATCGCGTCGCGGTGCTGCTCCACCGTTCGGTCGACGAAGCCGTCGTGTTGCTCGCGGCGGCGGCGGCGGGCGGCATCGCGGTGCCGATCCACGGCAAGCTGAAGGACGACCAGATCCGGCACGTGCTGGAGGATTGCGACCCCTTCCTGGTCGTGACGAGCGCGACGAGACTCCTCGCCCTCCGCGACGCCGCAGGGACGATGGCCGGTCGCCGAGTGTGGCGCTCGGGGGGCGAATCTGTTCCCGTCGCGAGTGAACCGCTGCCCACATCGGACGGGAGACTGCCGACCGTGCCACCGTCGACGAACTCGGCCGCGGCTCTGCTCTACACCAGCGGGAGCACCGGGCTGCAGAAGGGCATCGTCCAGGATCACCAGAACCTCGCACTCGGCGCGGCGATCGTCGCGGACTACCTCGGACTCGGGGCCGGGGACCACGTGCTCGGCCTCCTGCCGTTCAGCTTCGACTACGGCCTGAACCAGTTGCTGTCGGCGTTGCACGTCGGCTGCCGCATCACGGCAGCCGACCACCTCGGCGCCGGGGAACTCGCGGCGCTCCTGCGGCGCGTTCGGCCTACCGGTCTCGCGGGAGTGCCGTCGCTGTGGCACGAAGTCGCCGCCGGGCTGCAGTCGGGGGTGCTCACGTCCGAGGATGGCCGGTCCCTTCGCTACGTGACGAACAGCGGGGGTGCGTTGCGAACGGCGGACTCCGCGGTGCTGCGGCGCCACTGGCCATCGGTCCGGGTGTTCGCGATGTACGGACTCACCGAGGCATTCCGCAGCGCCTTCCTTCCGCCCGAGGAGTTCGACCGGTTCGCCGACTCGTTCGGGCGCGCCCTTCCCGGCGTCGAACTGCTGCTGGTGTCGCCGGAGACCGGCCGGGTTCTGGATGGACCCGCGACCGGCGAACTCGTGCACGCCGGAGCCCTTGTTGCACAGGGTTACTGGCGGCGCCCCGAGGAGACGGCGCGGCGGTTCCGGCCGGATCCGCGCGGCAACGGGGGCACCGTGGTGTTCTCGGGCGACATCGTGCGGCGCGACGACGGCGGGAGGCACTGGTTCGTCGGCCGCTCCGACCGCCTGCTCAAGGTGCACGGCCATCGTGTGTCACCCGACGAGGTCGCCGCCGCGGTTGCGGGAACCGAGGGAGTGGGCGAAGTCGCGGTGTTCGGTGTGGACGGCGGCGCTGCGGGGCATGCCATCGTGCTCGTCGTGGCCGGCGACGAACGGGACACCGCGCTGCGCGAACGCATCGTGCGGCGTTGTCGAACCCGTCTCCCTTCGTACATGACGCCCGCGGCTGTTCGTGTCGTCGCCTCCATGCCGCACAACCAGAACGGGAAGGTCGACGAAGGCGCATTGCGCGCAATGCTGGGACCATGCACCGACGTCACCTGAGCACGCTGCTGGACCGGTACGCGGCGACGTGGCCTCGCGAAAGCGACATCGTGGGCCGGTTCCGTGCGTTCGTCGCGGCGCACGACGATTGCCTGCTGCGGAGCTGTGTCCCCGGGCACATCACGGCATCGGCGTGGATCCTGTCGCCCGACCGCCGGAGCGCACTGCTGACGCACCACAAGAAGCTCGGTCGCTGGCTTCAGCTCGGAGGACACGTCGACGGCGAAACCGTGATCGAGGCGTCGGCCTTGCGGGAAGCCCGTGAGGAATCCGGGATGGCGCTCTTCGAGTTCGAACCGTGGGCGGGTGACGTGCTCGTTCCGCTCGACCTCGACGTGCATTCGATCCCCGCGCGTCGGGCGGAGCCGGAGCACGACCATTGGGACGTCAGGTTCCTGCTGCGTGCACTGCCAGGTCAGGAGCTGGTCTTGTCCGACGAGGGAACCGACCTGCGCTGGTTCCCGCTCGCCGAGGTCCCGAAGGTGACCGACGAGGAGAGCGTGCTGCGGCTGCTTCGGAAGGCCTCGGTGCGGCGCGAGCCCTGAGGCAAAACTGGAGCCGCGTGGTGTTGTCGCGAGCCGGGCGCCGGCGACAATCCCCGCATGGAGGGATCCAACGATTCTCCGTCGTCACGCCCACCGGGGCCGAGCGCCCGCCCTCGGCGGCCGTTCGGACTCTTCATCGCGGTCGTGGTGCTGGTGTTGATCGGACGCGGCTTCGGCTTCTTCGGGCACGACCCCGTGGACACGGGCGGGCCAACGCCGCAAGGACCGGAACGACCGCGTTTCCTCGACGGCACCCGAGGGTCGGAGCCGCAGCGCACCGAAGTGGCTTCGTCCGGGCCGACCAGCAGCGCGCAGAGCGAAGCGCAGGCGACAACACCGCCGACCGAGCCGGCATCGACGACGGCTCCGAACACGCCGCCCCCTGCACCGATCGTCGAAGCACCGAACACCCCGCTCGCGACAGCTCCGCGCGCGGACGGCGACGGGATCGACCCCGATCGGTTCGCCAGTCTTCTGTCGCTCGTGCGCGTGAGGTGTTCGGAGGATCGCTTCGGCGAAGCGCTCGTCGCCATGGAGCAGGCCCGAGCGTTGCCACTGGACCGCGACCAGCGTTCGGCACTGGAGCAAGCGAGGCTCGCGGCGAACGGCGCCCTCCGCACGTCGCTGGAGCGCACCGTTCTCCTGGTGCGGGATGGCGCAGTGCTCGAGGCGCGGCGAACGCTGACGGCCATGCTGGCGGAAGCCGGCGCCAGCCTTCGGGCGGAGGTGAGCACCGCGCTGCTTCTCGCCGGCGGCGAGCCGGGGCGTCCGGCCGACCCGCAGGCATCGCCCGCTCCTATCGCACGACCACTCGCCCGGGACCGGCGTGTGCGGACTCGATGGAACGGGGTCGACATCGTGGCACGAGTGGCCGACAGCCGCTCCGACGAGGTCACCTTGCGAATCGAAGAGGGCCAGGGCGTGACCTTCCCGACGGTGCCGGTGGTCGGATGCGATCCCGTCGAGCCGACCGCCGCCGAGGCCGTGGAAATGGGTTTCGCGGCGCTTCACGCCGGAGACGCGCTGCTGGCGCGACTCTGGTTGTCCTGCGCGACGCAGCGCGGGGCGCGCGACGAGGATCGCGCCAAACGGCTCGCCGAGGCACTCCGCTGAAGCGCTTTCCGAGTACTCTCCCGACATCGCGTATCGACGGCGAACAGACATGACGTACGACGGTCCGGAGATCCTGGTGCGAGCGGCTGGTTCGAACGTGGGCCCGATGCGGCTAGGCGAGCTGCGGAGGATGCTGGCGGAGGGGGCGGTGGATGCGAACGACCTCGCCTGGATCGTGGGCACGCCGGAGTGGACTCGCGTCGGGCACGTGCCGGGAGCGATCTCGCCTCCCGCCGATACCGCCCCGATCTCGGATCGCGCGATCCTGCCGGCGTTCCTGCTCGCCTTCTTCCTCGGCGTGTTCGGCGCCCATCGTTTCTACGTCGGTCGAACCGGAAGCGCGGTCGTGATGCTCCTGCTGACGTTGACGCTCGTGGGTGTCCTGATCACCGGAATCTGGGCGACGATCGACTGGATCCTGATCGTCTGCTCCGCCTTCCGCGATCGCGACGAACGCCTGCTCGCTCGTTGGGTCTGACGGCACCGCGCGGTAGGGTTCGCCGCGCATGACCGATGGCCAACTGCAGCGTCGCCTCGGACTGACGTCGGCGATCTCGATCACCGTCGGCGCGGTCATCGGGTCGGGCATCTTCCTGACGCCGCTGAAGGCCGCGCAGAACGTCCCGAGCGAACCTTGGCTCTATCTGCTGTGGATAGGGCTCGGGGTCGTCTGCTTGTTCGGTGCGTTCGCGTATGCCGAACTCGGCACGCTCTTCCCGGAGGCGGGCGGTCAGTACTCGTTCCTGCGTGAGGCCTGGGGCCGCGGCACGGCGTTCCTCTACGGCTGGGTCTTCTTCTGGGTGATCAACAGCGGCACCGTCGCGGCGCTGGCCGTCGCGTTCGCGGACGCCCTGCTGCCGGTGCTCGGTGTGGAGCGCACGCAATTCGCGGCGGCGACCACGGCGAGCGCGATGATCGTGGCGCTCGCGCTCGTCAACCACTTCGGCGTGCTGCTCGGCGCGATCCTGCAGAACGTCGCGACGTTCGCGAAGGTCGGCGCGCTGGCGCTGCTGGTGGTCGGCGGTGCCTGGCTCGCCATGGGGTCCGGCGTCGAGACGACGAGCACGCCGACGAAGGCCGCTCCCGGTCTCTCCATGAACGGCCTCGTCGCGGCATTCATCGCGATCTTCTGGGCCTACGAAGGCTGGTACCAGCTGCCGTTCAACGCGGCCGAACTGAAGCGTCCGGCGCGCGACCTGCCCCTCGGACTGATCCTCGGGATGGTGCTGCTGATCGCGGTGTACGCTGCGGTCAACGCGATCTACCTCTATGCCGTGCCGTTCGGTGAGATGCAGACGTTCGCACCCGACGACAAGCAGCGCGTTCCCGTGGAAGCGATCGCGCGCATCTTCTCGCCCGAGGTCAGTCACTACCTGACGGTGCTGATCGCGATCTCCGTGATGGGAGCGGCGAACCCCAACTTCCTCTCGTCGCCGCGCGCCTTCTACGCGATGGCGCACGACGGGTTGGTCCCTGCGGCGCTGCACAAGGTGAGTCCGCGGTGGGGCACACCTGCCGTGTCGATCTGGACACAGGCCGTCTGGGCCGTCGTGCTCGTGGTGGTCCTCGAATCCTTCCAGGACATCACCGCCTTCGTCGTCTTTGCCGGCTTCCTCTTCTATGCCCTGACCGTGGGAGGTGTGTACCGCCTCCGCGCCCGCCGGCCCGACCTGCCGCGGCCGTACCGCTGCACCGGCTACCCGGTCACGCCGGCGCTGTTCATCGCGGTCTCCGTGGGCTTCGTCGTCGCGTTGCTGTTGGACCCTGACGAACGGAAGAACGCGCTGATCGGCCTCGGCATCCTCGCGACCGGGGTCCCGTACTACGCGTGGTGGACGCGGCGACAGGCGAGAACTGCCGCCTAGGGTGCTGTCGCCCCGCGGGGCCGCCGCTAGAGTCTCTCGGCGATGTCCGTTCTGCAGTTCAGCCTCTTCTTCACGGCGCTCCTGGTCGGCTACTTCCTGCTGCACCTGCGCCTCGTCCGCTTCGAGGAACACCTGCAGAAGCTCGCGGGGATCCGGTCGATGGACGATCGCCTTCGCTCCCTCGACGACCGCCTGCTCCAGCTGGTGACGGCGGTCGAGAAGGTGGGGCTGGAACGCATCGAAGCGCGACTGGATCGCATCCACGAAGGTCTAGAGGACCTGCGCGAAGCGACGACCGACGTGCGCCAGGCGGTCGTGCAGATCCCGGCCGCCGCGCCCGTGCACGTGACCCCGAGTGCGAACGGCACGACGTCGGATGCGCCGGTCGCTCCCGTCGGAGTGTCGATCGCCAACCTGGTGGAAGCGCGCCTCCTGCAACTCGGCTATTCGAACATCGACGTGCTGACGGACCTGCGCGGCGCGCGGGTCGACGAACAGCTCGAAGTGCAGGTCGAGTGCGAGCGGGGCGGAATGCCGGCCAAGGGTCGCGTCACCGTCCGCAACGGTTCCGTTCGCGACGTGGCCCTGCAGACCGTCGCCCAGATGTTCCCTTGAACGGGCGCTGACAGCGTCCGGATCAACGGGGCGGCGGGATCTCGCCGAGCCACGCGCGGAAGTTGTCGGGCAAGGGGCTCGTGAATCGCACCCGGGCACCGGATGCCGGGTGGTCGAACTCGATCGCCGCCGCGTGGAGTAGATGCCGCGCAGGCTCGCGCGTGTCGACGTCCATGGCCTTGGCACCCGCCTTCACGCGCGCAACGAACGCCAGGTAGTCACCGTCCGGGCGCCCGTAGAGTTTGTCGCCGAGGACCGGCGCGCCGAGCGCCTCGAGGTGCACTCGGATCTGGTGGGTGCGTCCTGTGCGCGGCAGGCAGCGCACGAGCGTGCGATCCGGTGCCCGCCCGAGCACCTCGATTCGCGTCACTGCAGGTTTCGCGTCGCGCGCGTCGGGAGCCGCGCTGCGGCGCAACGACACGGCGCTCGTCGCATGGAATCCGATCGGCAGGTCCACGTCGACGTCGCTCTCGACGACACCTTGCACCAGTGCAAGGTACTCCTTGCGGACGCCGTTCGCCGCGAACTGACGGCGCAGGGCGTCCCGAGTCGCCGCGTCGCGCGCGAGAACGCAGACACCGCTGGTCTCGCGGTCGAGACGATGGACCAGGTCCATCGCGGGCGCGGCGAGCAGCGTGCGGACGACATGCACCAGGGTGTTCGCGACGAACGGACCGTCCGCGTGCGAGGGCAAATGCGCAGGCTTGTCGACGACGACCAGAGACGGATCGTCGTGCAGGATTCGCACCGAACGATCCACGTCCGGCTCCGGCTGATCGCGGCGCCACGCGAGCCAGCTTCCCGCGCGCAGGACCGTCGTTGCGTCACCGATGCGACCGTCCAGCGACAACTGTCCGGCGGCGATCTGCTGCATCCAGCCGCCGCGATCCAGATACCGGAAGCGCTCCGACACGTAGTCGAGGAGCGAGCGACCGGCGGCGCTGCGCGGAACTCGAGAGCGAACGGTGCTCGTGCGAGGCGCGTTGTCCGGTTGCGGCGCCGTCATCCCGGCCCGGCGACGCGATGGTCGCCGATCCCGTCAGGCACGTTCCGAATCGGCTTGGCGCCGGCGACGCAGCAGCGTGATGCTCAAGAGGCCGGTGCCCACGAGCAGCAGCGTGCTCGGCTCGGGGACGGGCCCGCTGCCTCCGCCAGTTCCGTCGGTGCCATCACCCGGGTCGTAGGCGCCGCCCGACGAGCCACCGGGATTGGTCACCTGCGGGGGCTCGGGCAACTTCGGCTCGGTGATCGTTCGCGTCACCAGGTCCGGCTGGCCGGTGCCGGTCTCGTTGGTCGGCGTGGAGCCGCCGTTGTCGGTCGTCGATCCCGAGGCGCTGTGGTCGGCGCAGGCGGCGAAGAGGCAGAGGGTCAGCGTCGTCAGCAGCGGTGGAAAGCGCATGGTTCGGCGGAAGCGGTACGTCGCGAGGGCAAGTCTCAGGGTGCAATCGTCATGCCGAAGCAGACCGGAGGAGTCTACCTCGCGCAGACGATGAAGAAAGGGCGAGAGAACGCGCGAGCCGCGACGCCGTGGCACCGAATCGCCGCTCGACACGCAGGCCTTGGGTCTCGATTCGAGATCGCGGAGCCTCGCGATCCGAGCAACACGCCGCCGACGCGCCCGTCGCAGGGGCGAGACGGCAGCGACGAGTCTGTTCGTCGATCCTTCTCTGCGGTGATCCGCAATCCTCGGTGCCATGCCGCCTGCAAGCCCGTCGCGCACTCGCGTCGCACAGTGGCGATTTCCAGACGGCGCGCCGTCGGAAAGGCGACACCGTGCGGTTCATCGCAGGGCGGGGAACATGGCGATGCGTCGGTCCGCGTGCACGACGAACAAGCTGCTGCCAGCCTTCAGCAGGCTGCCTTCACGACCGCCGCCATCGAGTCGGAACAGGTGTTCGCTCCGTTCCGCGTCGAGAATCTGGACCGACCCGTTGGCCATCGACACCGCGAGTCGGTCGCCGATCGCGATCGGACCGCCGGCCCACGCATCGTCGAGGCGGACGATCGCCCCGCGCTCGGCGCCGGTCACCAGATCCAGGCGAACGATGCGATCCGGCGTGCTCACGAGCGCCGCGCCACGAACGATGGCTGGACGCCCCAGGGTCTCGACATCGAGATCCTTGCTCCATCGGACCGACCCGGTCGCGAGGTCGACGCAACGCAGGTGGCCCGCGTCGTCCATCGCGACCACCACGTTGTCGCCGATCGCCAGGCTCGGCTGCACCACATCGGCCAGCTGGGTCTTCCACGCCGAGGCCAGGTCCGGCAGGGTGAATGCGCTCACCAGGCCACGGGCACCGCCGACGATCACGTTGCGCCCCTGCGCCAGCACCTGGTCGTGGGGCGCGTCGTCGAGTGGCGCGTGGATCTCGGCGCGTGCCGCGAGATCGACAGCGTGCAGTACGCGGTCGGTGGTTGCGACGAGCAGGAACTTGTCGGTCATCGCGGGCGCGACATCGCTCGCGAAATCGGGTCTGGTCCACAACGGCTCCCCGCGCACCGCGTCCAGGGCGCGAAGCTCGCCGTCCAGGGAGGTGACGAGCACTTGGTTCTCCCAGACGAACGGGCGTCCCAGAAGGCCGGAAAGATCGCCGGATCGGAACACCCATCGGGTCTCGCCGGTGGTCGCGTGGATCGAACGGACCACTCCCGCGCGGTCGACGAAGACGAGGTTCCCGGACTTGTCGAAGGCGGGCGGCACCTCGACGCGCGCATCGAAAGCGAACGAGCGCGCGGGCTCCGCGACGAGGTGACCGATCCACGTTCCGCGGGTGTCGCCCGTGACGACGGCTTCGGCAGCGCGGAAGCCCTCAAGGCTGACACGGATGCGGCTCTCTTCCGCGGGCAGGTAGGACAGCGTCATCGGCGCCGGGCCGAGTTCCTTGCCGTTGCACGAGATGATGCCCCCGGCCGGACGACTCTCGATCCGGATGGGCAGTCGCACGAGTCGCTCGAAGGGCACCTTGTCGAAGCTCAGCCGCAGAGCGCGGTAGCCCTTCTGGGCCTCCGCGAAGTCGCCCGCCCGCGTCGCGTTGTCCACGACGTCGATCATCTGGCAGATCTTCGTGTAGCGAGCGACCTGGTCGCGGAAGTGCGCACGAAGCTGGTCGTCGCTCGCGGGCTCGTTCTCCAGGGTGCGGTAGAGGTCGAGTGCTCCGCGGAAATCGTTCGCGGCCTCACGTTCGACCGCTGCCTTGAACAGCGGGTCGAGACGTCGCTGGTGTTCGTTCCGCTGCAAGGCCTCCGCATATGCGGCGGTCAGCTCCGCCGCTCGCGCGAACAACGGCATGCTCTCGGAGGCGAGTTTGTCGATCCGTGCTCGCGCCGAGTCCGACAGGAATTCGGGCAGCGCCTTGTCCGAGTTCAGGCGATGCAGCTCCTGGAATGCCTTGACCAGCTTCAGCGGGCAAGTCGACGAGAGGTCCGCGGATCGTTGTTCCAGATCCCGGCGATCGAACAGACTCGACGGCTCCGGCGGCATGCCGTGGACCATTGCCTTCGCCGCTTGTTCGAGGAGGCCGAGCAGCACTTCCAGGCGCTGGCCGGCGACGCTGGTGACCTCTTCGCGGAGGGACTCCCGCTCCAACAGCACCGCGTATCCCTTCAGTGCCGCCTCGATCTGCCCGCTGTCGAGGAGGTTTGCCGCCGCGGTCAGCGCGTCGTTGATCTCCTTCCGCGCGGCCTTCTCCAGCTTCGTCTTCTGCGCCGCGTCGGCGAAGTCGATGCGGCTGAGCAGGTCCACGATCGGTTCGCAATCGCCGAGTCGCTCGCGCCATTCGGCCCAGCACCGCCGCGCGCCGGAGCGATCACCGGCCTCCAGGAACGCCGTCACGGCGGTGTCGGCCTCCTTGGTGGCGGACTCGAACGCGCTCTGCTGCCAGAACACGACTCCCATGCCGCCGAGCAGAACGGCGCCGGCGATCATGGTCGTCAGCCGGGCGATCCGGCCGGCGCGAGTGCGACGCATCTGCGTCACGATCTTCTGGACGTCCTTCCTCGAACGGTCGAGCCGCAACACGGCGTCGTACGTCTCGAGCGCGCGCTCCTTGTCGCTCTGCGCCTCGTAGGAAGCGGCGAGTTCCATCAGGACCTCGACGGCGCCCTGCGTGTCGCGCGCCTTCTGTCGCGCCTTCGCCTCCCGGAGGAGGATCTGGGGCCGCATCGTCCCCGTGTTCCGCGCATCCGCGACGATCTCGAGCGCGGTGGCGGTCAGGTCGGCGTCGATCAATGCATCGAGAAGGTCGAGCGTGCACTTCTCGAGTTCGGCCGAGTCGGGCTCGGAGTGGGCCAGCAGCGTCGTTCGAAGGAAGCTGATCGTGCCCGCGTCGTTCGGAGCGAGGTCCCGGGCCCGCCGTGCCAACGCCAGCGCCTGTTCGGGCTCGGCATGCTGCTGTGCGGCTTCGAGGAGCAAGGTCCCGGCGAGCCGCCGTTCGCCCGCCTTCTCGAGCGCCTTCGACATCGCTTCGATGACGGAGAGGCTGCGCGTGCCCGGTCGATCGCGGAGGGTTTGCAGAAGGAGCAGGGCTCGTTTGCCCTGCCCCAAGGTCGCCTGCTCGGTGGCGGCCGCGACCATGCCGTCGTCGTCCACGTTCGTGAGACGCTCCGCGGCGACGAGGGCCCGCGCTGCACGGGCTGCTTCGAAGAGTGGGAAGGTCGTCTGGTCCGCGAGGTCGCGGTAGGTGGCGATGCCGTTGGCGCTGAAGAGAATGGCTCGCTCCGCCGGCTCGAACTCCGCGTCCGGCTCCGGGTCCGCGGTCCGCCTCGGCACTTCGTCGAGGCTGCCGATCGTGGCGAGGATTCCTTCCCACTCGTCCGAACGGCGGGCGACCTCGAGCAGGAGGCTGTTCACCTCGAACTCGGGGCACTTCTCGAACTGCGCGCGCGCGGCCGGGTCGGTCAGTTCGCCCTTGTAGAACTCGAACGTGCCGTGTCGCCACGTGAACAGCGCGAACAGGTCCTCCGCGACCTGCATACCCGCGACTTCGTCGATCTGGTCCTGCGTCAGCAGGCCCTGCTTGACCAGGAGTTCCCCGAGAGGGAGGTTCTCCTTCCGCTGCAGGACGAGGGTCGAACGCAGCGCTTCCCCATCCAGCAGGCCGGCCTGCACGAGGCGCTGGCCGAGGCGGCGGATGGACAGGCGCGCCGGCACGCGGATGCGCACCGTCCCGTTCGTGCAGTAGACCTGCCGCTCCTCGATCGGGTTGCGCACGTGCAGCAACCCCTCCATCTTCGACATCGCGAGGGTCTGAAAGATGTCGGCGAGGTTGATCTGCTCGAGATCGCCGCGCATCGTCACCGTCTGTGCGTCGCGCGGCGCCGAGGCCTGTGCGGCGGACTCCTCCGTGGCGGCCGACGCCGCCAGCAGGAAGTCGACTTCCGCTTCGTTCAGGACCTGGCCCTTGTTCCCCATGTTGGATGACGTGACGCACCGACGACGTTGCTCTCCGCGTGAGAACGTGAGGACCGCGGTCGCTCGCTGCGCCGTCGGTATCGGTGTTCTCTGCTGTGCCGCTCAAGGGCTGATCGCACAGGACGGAGCCGCCGGTGGCGTGGGCTGGATCGGCACGCGCGACGAGAGATTCCGTGAGCGGTTCCGTCAGGTTCTGCTCGCCGTCCCCACCCAGGACCTGGCCGCCGGATGGACGTTGGCATCGGATCTCGGACGCCCGGCGGCACCACTTCTCTGGGAGATGACCGCGGCGGAGTCGGCCAACGTGGGCCCCCGACTCGTAGTGATGGCGGCCGCGATCTTCGCCGGCGGGCCGCTCGAGGACGAACGGCTCTTCGCCTGGCTCGAGCGCCCGAAGCCGATGCTGGAGGAGCGGGTGCTCGTTTCGATGCTCCTGGCTCTCGGTCCCAAGCGAATCCGGGCCAAGACCGAGTTCCGCAGTCGCGTGCTCGGGCCGAACCGTTCGCCGGAGCAGATTCTGGGGATCGCCGCGCGCCTCGCTTGCGGTCGCTTCGTCGGCCAGGACACGGGGACGCCGCTCCTCCTCGACGACGATCCGGGCATCGCGGCAGCGGCGATCTACGCAGGGGACGACGTCCCGGCTTCGATCGAGAACCGGCTGTGGAACCTGAGGGCACCGGAACGGCACGCGGAACTGTTCTGGCGCGCGGCGATGCTGGGTGGTGCGCGCCAGATCGCCGAACACGGCGCCGTGTCCGACGTACTGCTCACGCGCGCGCGTGACCTGATGGCCTTGCCCGGCGACCAATTCGCCGCGGTCCGCGCGGCGGCGGCAACGTTCCGCGCGCGGGCTCGCGACCTGCGGGCCGACGGACCTCGCCCGGACTGGCGAATGGTTCAGGCGATGGCCATCGATGTGGCCGGCGCGCGCGCACTGGCGGACTGGCTCGGCGCGGGGGCGCAACCGCGCGACGAGGAGCCCCAGCGTCTCGCGGTGGCGTACGTGCTCTCCCGTGACACCGATCAGGTGGTGGCGGAGCGCGGCACATGGGGAGCCGACACACGCATCGCGAAACACGTCGCGATCGCACTCGCATGGCGGCTCCTGGGCGAAACCGCGCCGAGTTCGATCGAACTCCAAGTGCCCGCGGCCCCGGAGTGGGCATTCGTCCGTTGGGCGACCGGAGCGTCGATCGACGCCGCGGGACAGATCGAAGACCCTCAGCTCCGGGTGGCGCTCGGCCTCGCGCTGAACGGACGCATCGGCAGGGACGCGCTCCGCACGGCGCTCGAGGACGCCTTGTGGCGTTGGGGCAGCCACCCCGCGCAGGCAGTGGTCGAGCAGGAACGGCTGCTCGTGCGGGATCTGCTGCTCGTGGGGAGCAACCTCGGAGGCAGCAAGTACGTGCCGCACATCGTGACCGAACAGCGGTACCGACCGACGGGGATCGGACCGGACGCGACCTTCTTCCGGATCGCCGTCGCCGCGTACGATTTCCTCGCTCGGCCCCGCGGCCCCGTGCCTGCCGAACACCGGCTCCGCTGACCTCGCGCTTGACCCGCTGTCGGCAGCTGGCCACGATGTCGCGCCACCTTTCGGTGCGGCGTCGCCGAACCGGTGCGTGGGGCTGCTCAGACCCGAAGGGCGGTCCTTTGCAACGTGCCGGGGGAGGTCGCGTTGTCCGCCGTGCGCCGGGCCCCGCTGCGACGCCATCCTCCGATGGCGGCCCGACGGGACCGCGCACCCCGCTGCGACGACCCTGATTCCTTCATGGCGATTCCGGAGAACGACGGCAACCTCGATCGAGCGACAGAAGTCGAGGGCTACAAGGTCCTGCCCCCCTGCGTGCTCTACGGCAAGATCGGCCAGGGTGGCATGGGGGCGGTCTACCGGGGCCGGCACCTCAATCTCGACATCGACGTCGCGGTGAAGTGCCTGAAGCCCGGGCTCGTCGGCACCGACGACCAGTTCGTGGTGCGCTTCCGCCGCGAAGCGCGCTCGGCCGCGCAGATCAACCACCAGAACGTGATCCGCGTCTACGACGTCGCGGAGGACCAGGGACTGCACTACCTCATCATGGAGCTGGTGCAGGGCGAGACCGCGCGCGAACGCGTAGTGCGCAAGCAGCGGCTCGGGGTCGGCGAGGCGCTCGAGATCGTCTACGGCGCCGCCCAAGGACTCGCAGAGGCGCACCGGAAGGGCTTCATCCACCGCGACATCAAGCCCGACAACATCATGATCTCGTCGAGCGGCCAGGTGAAGGTCGCCGACCTCGGGCTCGCGAAGCCGTCGATCCGCGACGACCACGCTTCGCTGCTCTCCGGCACGAACCTGGTGATGGGAACGCCGCAGTACATGCCGCCCGAGCAGTGGGAGAACACCACCAACGTGACGTCGGCGGCCGACGTTTGGGCGCTGGGCGCGACGCTCTACTATCTGCTCGTCGGCGGCGAAGCGATCCAGAAGGACTCGCTGCCGCGCATCATGCAGCGGATCATGCTGCAGCCCTTCCCCGATCCGCGGAAGGTGCGCCCCGACGTGCCCGACGATGTCGCGGCTCTGATCGCCAAGACCACCGCGACCGCGGTCGTCGACCGGTTCCAAAACGCGCAGGATCTCGCGGAAGCGATCGACGGGCTCTCGACGCGCCGGACCGGTCTGAAGGACAAGGAAGCGGTGCCGACCTCCAAGGTCGACGCGCTCGTGTCGCCGCCCCCGGCCAAGACGCTCGCGAAGATCAAGTTCTGGCTCGACAAGCAGGGCCAGGACGGCGCCGCCGATGCCGCGACCAAGGGGCCGGACGGCACGATGGTGGTGAAGAGCGGTACCGAAGTCCTGCAGCCCCTGGCACTGTCGCCGAAGTCGCGCAAGCCGCTCCTCGCGGCGGTGGGCGGGCTCCTGGTCGTCGTGCTCGCGGTCCTGTTCGCGCTGAAGGGCGGGGGGCGGACGGGCATGTTCGCCGAAGTGGACCGCCTCGAGGCCACCGGGCGGTACGAAGAAGCGATCGAGGAGACGACACGCATCTACACCGACGATCCGAGCCTGCCCGGCAAGGGGGAGCGTCTCGGCAAGCTGACCTCTTCGCTAGCGCGCGAACTCGCGATGCGCGGCGAGTGGCGTGAGGCGCTCGTCCAGCTCGAACGCAGCCGCGCCCACAACGACTCGGCCGGCGTCCGCCAGCAGCGCACGGAGCTGCTCGATCGCATCCGCGCCGCACTCGAGTCGAAGTTCGTGCGTGAGAAGCCCGGCAGTGCGCCGATCGCCGCGGACGAATCGCGTGCCGTGCGCTTCGTCGCCCGGCTCGCCGACCCGATCGTCGCGTCGCTGCGGATCGGCGGCGTGACGGCGACGCTGCAGGACGGCGTGTTCCAGGTGACCGTCGACATGCAGGGCAAGGGGAACGCGCCAGTCGAGGTCACGCTGACCACCGGCGACGCGCTCACTCTCGCACCATGGGCGATCACGCACGCCGGCCCGGCGCCGGTGCTGCCGCTCGCGAGCCTCGTGGTGTCCCCCGAATCGGTCACACTCGACGACGACAAGCCCGTCGAGTTGTCGATCCGTGTGGCGAAGGGCGCCGCGGTCACCGTCGACGGCGCCGCACAACGCGTCAGCGACGACGGCACCGTCCGGTTCCAGGTCCGCTCGAGCGAGGATCGGCCGCGCGCCGTCGAGATCGTGGTCCGGCAAGCGGGCTGCGCCGATGCGACGAAGACCGTTCCCGTGCAGCGCGCCTCGCGGAACTGGCAGATGGTCCGTCCGATCGAGGTGCAGGGCGCGCGTGCCATCGGCAACCAGCTGGTGACGAAGGAGACCACGGTCCGGCTCGTCGGCCGCGCCTCGGAGCGTGCCACGTCGCTGACGATCAACGGCTCGGCCATCGAGGCCAGGTGGAGCGACAACGGCGCGTTCGAGTGCCAGGTCGCCCTGCCGGCGAAGGGCGCAAACGTGCTCCACGTGTCGCTGCAGAAGGCGCTGCGGCCGGTGCTGACCCAGGACGTCACGATCGTGCTGGTGGGAGAGCCGTCGGTCGCACTCGCGGCTCCCAGCAAGGACGGCGACGTCACCGCCGGGTCGACGTACACGATCATGCTCTCGATCGACCCGTGGATCGAGATGATCGCGGCGCGGCGCGGCGGCGTACTGGTCAAGTCGGTCGACGTCCCGGTCGGGTCGACCAGTGCCCGCCTCGAAGTAGGGCTGCTCACGGGGGAGAACGTGTTCGAGATCGAAGCGGTGAACGTCGTCGGTCAGCGGCGAACCCTGCGTTCGACACTCACGCGGAACGGCGGCGGGACTGGTGAAGCGCCCGGCGGAACAAGTGGCGAAACAGCGCCTCCGACGACGCGTGCTCCCGACATCGAAGCGGTCTTCGTGCTCGAGGAGGCCGGCGAGCGTCTCGTGGCTCGCAACCAGACGACGCGCCTCCGCTCCAACGTCCGGTTCCGCGTCGCGTCGACCGATCCGAAGTCGGCGGTCGTCTGCAACGGACGCGAGATCTCCGCTGACGAGTGCTTCTTTGCTCCCGGTGCGGGCATCCTGAAGGACGCCCGCGGCGGCCGAATCGAACTCCGCGCTCGCAACGATGTCGGGGCCTCCCGCGACGCCTTCGTCTTCCGTATCGAGATCGACGACGAAGCGCCCACGTTCGCGGTCAAGGGACCGGCCGGGGCGGTGGGCGCCGGCAAGCCGTTCGTCTGCTACGGCACCTGGAACGACAACTGCGCCGTCGTCAGCATCACGATCAACGGTCAGCCGGCGAAGGGAGCCGACCCGAAGTCGTCGAAGGGCACGTTCTCGATCGAACTCCCGGCGATCGACGGGCCGGTCGAATACGAAGCGGTGTTCACCGACGAAGCCGGCAACGTGCGGCGCGAGAAGGTCTCGTTCGCTCCGTGACGACCGGCTGCGCCGTTCTCACGCGAGCACAGCAACCACGGCGGCGATCTCCGCCGCCGTGAGATCCGGCCCGGGACTGACGCGCACGGTACCGGCGAGGTCGGTGCCGAGATGGCGGTGCAGCCAGGGCGCGCAGTGGAAGCCCGTGCGCACGTGGATGTCGGCCGACGCGAGCATCGCGCCGATCTCGGCCGGATCGAGGTCCGCATGGACGAAGCTGAGCACCGGCGCGCGTGCATACCCGGTCGGCGCTACGAGCCGGACACCGGACAGCCGGGTGAGCGCTTCCGCGAGCGCAACCGTGTTCGCGACCGAAGCGGCCAGCGCGGCACTTCGCACCGCGTCGTCGCGGTGCCGAAGCGCCGCTGCGAGCCCGAAGATCGCGGGCGTGTTGGGTGTGCCCGCCTCGAACGCGGCGGGCCACCGCGTCGGATGCTCGGCGAGGGCGGCGCTGCTGCCGGTGCCGCCCTGCTTCTGCGGCGCCAGTTCTCGGTCGCGCGAAGCGAGGAAGCCGATGCCGGGCGGACCGAGCAGGGCCTTGTGGCCGCTCGCGACGACGAAGTCGGCGCCGACGCGCAGATCGAACAGACCCGCCGTCTGGCACGCGTCGAGGACCGTGACGACGCCGGCGCGCCTGGCCACGTCACAGAACGCGGCCGCGTCGAAGCATGCACCGGTGACATTGCTCGCGTGGGGGAACACGAACACGTTCGGACGGTGTGCCGCCAGCGCGGCAGCGACCGAATCGACCGACAGCGCACCGTCGGCGTCGGGCGCGATCACGTGGAGACGCAGGTTGCGTTCCCTCTGCAGGGTCACGAGCGGGCGCGCGACCGAGCTGTGTTCGAACGCCGTGGCGACGACGCCGTCGCCGGCGCGCAGCAGGGCGCGCAGGAGCAGGTTCAGGCTCTCGGTCGCCCCCGAATGGAAGGCCACGAGGTCGGACTTCGTGCCGGTGAGGGTCGCGACCAGCGAACGTGCCGCGGCAACTTCGGCGCGAGCGTCCTGACAACGCGGGCCGTCACCGCGATCGGCGCTCACACCGATGTCGTTGAACCAGCGCTGGACCCCCGCGAGGACCTGCGGCGGCTTCGGGAAACTCGTTGCGGCGTGGTCGAGGTAGATCACGGGAGCCTCTCGTCAGGCGGCCCCGACCCATCGATCGAACAGCGCCCGAGCGCGCAGAGGATCGCTCACTCCGAACACCAGCGTGCGACCGTTGGGGAACACGCTGAAACGGCAGCCATCGGCCGTGAACCGGAGCAGATGCGCCGTCCGGACGACGTCCGTCGCGATGCCCGCGAGGCGAGAAGCCATTGCCTCGAGATCGACCGCGGTGCCGCGGGGCGCGTCGATCTGCACCGCATCGCGACCGCACAGCGTGACCGCCCCCGGGCGTTCACCGACGAGCGCCGGGAACGAGCCGCCCCGGCAGACGACGCAGTCCTCGGCTGGAGCGTTCGCCAGGGGCAGCACGCCGTACTGGCCGCGCCACACGTCGCAGGTGAACACCCCGCGCGTCGTCTCGGCGCCCAGGATCAGCTTCATCGCTTCGGCAACCTGGAATGCCACGACTGCCGCGATCGCGGGAGCGAGGATGCCGGCCGTTTCGCAGTTGCCGACGTCGGCCTGGCGCGGGGGCTCGGGCCACAGGCAGCGGAGGCATGGTCCGCCGGGACGCAACACCATCGCGGCACCTTCCGTGCCGACGGCGCCCGCGTAGATCCACGGGATCCTGTGCTGCGCACACCAGTCGTTGAGCACGTAGCGCGTCGCGAAGTTGTCGGTGCCGTCCAGCACGACGGTGGGCGGCGCGGCCAGATGCGAAAGGAACTCGACGTTGCAGTCCGCGACGTGCGCAGTGACCCGACAGTCCGCGTTCGCCGCGCGAAGGTGTGCGGCGGCGGCAACCGCCTTCGGGACCGCTTCGCGAGCGTCGGCTTCGGTGAACAGGATCTGCCGCTGCAGGTTGCTCCACTCGACGATGTCGCGGTCGACGACCTCGAGTTCGCCCACCCCCGCGCGGCAGAGGGCCGTGGCGGCGTGGGTGCCGAGTGCGCCGCAGCCGACGATCAGGACCCGGGAGCCGAGCAGCCGCCGCTGGCCCTCGGCCCCGACTCCCGTGACGCGCATCTGCCGGCTGTAGCGCTCCATGGCAGTTCGTCGATCGGGGTCAGTCGGCCCTTTGCCGACCGGCGGGGGATTCCGCGCGCGTCTCCACGGGTTCCGAGCGGGGCGCGCGCATCGCGTCGCCCCGCGTGGCGGGCTCTCAGGACTGGAAGTACGCGCGGTTCGTCTGCGCGAAGGCCTTCCACTCGGCCGGCAGGTCTTCTTCCGCAAAGATCGCGCTGACCGGGCATGCGTCGACGCACAGGGTGCAGTCGATGCAATCGTTGGGGTTGATGAAAAGCTGCGGATCGGCGTCCTTGCCGTGGATGCAGTCCACGGGGCAAACGTCGACGCAAGCCTTGTCCTTCACGGAGATGCAGGGTTGGGCGATGACGTGCGTCATGAGGCGGGTTGCAGAGAAGTTGGAAGGCGACTGAGACTAGCGGCGAACGCGGGCAACACCAGCGTTCGCTCGTGCACGCCGGGCGCGGCGCGCAGGTGGTGCGAGAGCAGGGACTCGAACCCTGAAGAGCTTTCGCTCGCGGGTACCTAAAACCCGTGCGTCTGCCAGTTCCGCCACTCTCGCGGAGGGCGCCGCACGCTACCGGCCGTCGACCGCGGGGCCAAGCCCGGATTGAGACGGCGCGGGATCGGGTGGTGGAGCCTCGGATCGCCGGAACCGATGAACCGCGATTGGGGAGCGGTGCGTAGGGGCACCGCGATGGCACCATGACGCACACCGGTCGAGTTCGCATCCGCCTGTTCCATCCTGCTGCACTTTCCTGCGCGCTCGCCGCGTGCGGAGCCGGTACTGAGGCCGATCCTGGCGCCGGTGGCGGTCCTGGAGGTCCTGGCGGCACGGGCAATCCGCTCGACGTGGTGCTCGAGTTCCAAGTGGCGAACGATCATGCGACTGCGCGGACGGAGACGTTCTGTGCGTCGGTGCCGATGCCTAAGGGCGGGTACACGACGGCCATGCTGCAGAACATGGTCGTGAGCGGCCATCAGACCGCGTGGGTACCGCTGCAGTACTGGCCGGACAACACGCTGAAGATCGCCCAGGCGCAGTTCACCGACACGCTCGAAGCCGGAGAGACCAAGACGTACCGGGTGGCGCGCGACGAACCGGCACTCACCGGGGCGTTCGTGCGGAACGCCTGGGTCGGCCTGTTGGGCGGCGGTCTTCAGGTCGGCGCCGAAGTGCGCGACACGAACAACGTGCCGTACCGCGGCGTAGCGAGCGGGGCCGGCACGGTGGTGCAGACTTCTGCACTGGCGCAGACGACGCGGTGGCGCGTGTACCACACGGCGCTGCCCGGCCAGCCTGGAATCGGCCGCGACTACCTCGCCTCGACGTTCTACGCGACCGAGTACCGCGACATGCCGTTCGTCGTGGTCGACTGGATCTTGTCCAACGACTATCTCGGCGCGGACACGCCTCCGGTCGGCAACTCGGACCCGAACCTGCAGGCTCTGGGCACGGTCGATGTCCGGGGTGCGCGCTTCCTGTGCGCCGGCGCCACGGCCGTCGTGCCCTATCGCGCTGCGACGGAGGGCATCGGCACCGAAGAACCTCTCGCGGGTTATCGCGCCTTCCCGGTGATGCAGGACACGTGGATGGGCGACGGCACGACGCGCCGCTACCGCTTCCTCCTGCGGTTCGAACCGGGGAACGCGGACCCGAACGACCTCGCGCGCTGGCAGGGCACGGCGACGGCCATGCTCGAGCATCCTGCGTTCCCGCTGGCGACTCAGGCGACGTGGCAGGACTCCGCCGCGGGAGGGCTGCTCGGCGGACCGATCGCCGGACCGGCCGACGGCTCGACGCGCGCTCGCGGTGAATACGAGAGCTGGCGCACCTCGAACGTGTTCGGCACGTGGGGCTCACGCGGCGACGTGCTCGTCACCGCCACGACGGGCACACCGCGCAACGCTCCGCTGTCGCCCGAATTCGCACATGCGATCCAGGGCGGATTCCCGCGTCTCCTCGAGAAGCTCGAGCAGATGGCGTGGGCGCAGGCGATGCGGCCGTACCACCTCTGGCAGCTCACCGTCGGCGCCGAACAGGACATCATCCTGTGGGGCGGCCTGCCGTTCCTCGCGGTGCAGGGCGAAACCCTCGGTCGCCGCCGTCTGCAGGACAACGACCCGTATCCCGGCTACCGCACGCTGGCCGCTGGCCAGGCGACCTACCACGGCTGGGAAGGGTTCGATCACGAACACTTCACGTGCGACCTTCTCTTCGACTACTACACGGTCAGCGGAGATCCGTGGGCGAAGGAAGAACTGCGTCAGCTCGGCCAGAGCCTGAAGGCCCTGATGCGGCTGCGCACCTACTACACCGCGAACATCCAGGCCGCGCGCGCCGAAGGCTGGTGCATGCAAGGCTTCGCGCAGTGCCATCTCGCGACGCGGGACTCGACGCTGAAGGACTACGCGATGCGCCGGGTGAACGAGATCGTCGACGTGCAGCGGCGGAAGAACCATCCGAGCCGCGCGATGACGTTCCAGTACACGTATCCGAGCACGGGTTGGCCGACGGACCACGAGTTCTTCATGCCCTGGCAGCACGGCGCGGTGCTCTACGGGTATCTCGGCGCCTACCGCGCGTTCGGCGAGCCCATCCTGCTGACGATCGCCGAGGACGTCGTCGAAACCGTGCAGTACGCGTGGGTGACGAACGTGCAGACCGCGGGCTTCGGGCTCGTCGCGAACGGGCTGCGCTACTACGTGCCGGTGACGTACAACGGCACGCCGATCCCTGCCAACTACTGGGACACCTACAACTACGGCATCCATCTCGGCGACTCGCCGCTCGGCGGCGCGCACACGTTCTTGATCGGCGGGCTCCATCATCTGGCCGCCATGACCTCGAACACGTCCGTGCGCACGCGCGCCCTGCTCTACGGCGGCATGCTGCTCGGCACCATGCAGTCGGGCGATCGTTGGAGCAAATGGAACTACAGCCTGCCGAAGATCTACGCGCAGCAGTAGTTCACGCGGAGCCGCGCCACTCGACGGCGCGGCCGCAGCGGCACGGGTGCGTGCCGGTCGGAACGGCGCCCGCGACAGCGCGAGCCACCGGCTCACCGCAACGACAGACGAGGCCGGCGAGGCGCGCCGGATTGCCGAGCACCAGCGCGTGCGCCGGCACGTCGGTGGTGACCACGCTCCCCATGCCGACCATGCAGAACTCGCCGAGTTCGATGCCGGGGCCGATCGTGCAGTTCGCCCCGATCGTGGCTCCCCTGCGCACCCGCGTCGTGAGGGTCGCGTCGGTCGGTGCGCTGGTCAGCAGTCCACGGAGATCGGGATCGGTCGAGCGCGGAAAGCGGTCGTTCGTGAACACGGTGTGCGCCGCAACCATGACACCGTCCTCGATCTCCACCCCGGCGCAGACGTAGACACACGCGTTGATCTTGACGAGATCGCCGATCCGCACGTCGTACGCGACGTAGGTCTTCTCGCCCACGATGCAGTCGCGGCCGATGCGGGCCCCGGCGCGAACGTGCACTCCGTCCCAGATCGACGTTCCTGCGCCGATGACGACGCCGTCCTCGACGATCGCGGTCGGATGGATGCGCACTCCAGCCGCGGCGGCGGGGTCGTTCATCCACGCATCATGGCGGAGCCGCGCGGTCAGGCCAACGACGGGTCGTCGGGCACCGCGATCCAGCGTTCGTCCGCGGCAGCGCGGTAGGCGCAGTCAACGACGACCACCGACGCGAGCGCGTCCGCGTCCCCGATCACCGCCTTCTCGCGACCGGCGATGCAACCGCCGAAGTTGGCGAGCTGTGCGGCGAACGAACCGATCTTGTCGTAGCCGCCGCCGAACGCAGTCCATGGGCCGCCCGCGCTCTTCCAGCGCGACGACTGCCACCCGATCTCGAGCGTGCCCTTCGTACCGTGAATGCGAACGTAGGCCGGCTGCTCCTTGTGCACGCTCCAGGACAGATCGATCGAACCGAGCGCGCCCGCAGCGCTCGTGAAGAGCAGGCGGGCCGTGTCCTCGACGTCGATCGCCTGCACGCGGCGGCCGAACTGCGCCTGCACCCGCGCGATCGGCCCGAGGAGGTAGCGCGCGAGATCGACTGAATGGCAGCCGTTGTCGATCAGCACGCCGCCGCCGCTCCGCTCGGCCCTCGCATTCCACCGCATGGTCATGTCGACGTGCGAACAGAAGACGTTCTCGTACAGCACGACGTCGCCACACACCCCGTCGTCCAGCAGGTGACGTGCCGCAGTCACGTCCGCCGTGTAGCGGAACTTGCTGCCGAGCATGAGCCGGCGGCCGCGGCGGCGGGCCGCCGCGAGCATGCGTTCGGCCGCGGCGACGGTGGGTGCGAAAGGCTTCTCGCAGAGCACGTGCGCGCCGGACTCCAGCAGCGCGCAGGAGAGGGCCTCGTGCGTGTCGGGCGGCGTCGCGACGATCGCGGCTCCGATCTCCGGGCCGTGGGCCTCGAGTTCGACGAGGTCGGCGAACGCGGGCACCGAGTGGCGCGTCGAGAACGCGTCGCGCGCATCGCGCGACGGGTCCACGACCGCCGCGAGCCGCAACGCCGGCACACGCGCGAGGGCCTGCACATAGGCGGACGCGATCGCGCCGCAGCCGACGAGCGCCAGGGGCAACGGCTCGGCCGCAGGCTCCGGTGCTGGGTCAGGCATGCGCGAGTTCCTGCGCCGCGGCGCGGATCACCCTCGCGACGTGGTCGACGTGCACGTCGGTGTAGCGCTCGTTGATCGGCAGCACGACGACACGCTCGAGCGCCTGCACCGCGCCGGGGTAGTCGCGGCGGTGGAACAACGGCATCGCGCCGTCTCTGCGCGGGTTGTTCTGCAGCGGCATCGCCGTGACCGGCGACGCACTCCAGTCGTGGAACAGCGCGCATTCGAACGCGGGCTTCTGGATGTAGTGGGGCACGCACGCGACACCCGCGGCTTGCATCTTCTGGCCGAGGGCCCTGGCGCCGCCCTCGACGAGGTCCGCGTCGACGAAGAACGCGAACTTCCACCACGTGTGCGTGCCGGACGCAGGATCGCTCGGGAGCGTGAGGCCCGGCGTGCCCGCGAGCCTGTCGCGAAGGCGCGTAGCGGCGGCGCGGCGGCTGGCGATGAACTCGTCGAGGCGCGGCAACTGCGCGAGCAGCACGGCGCCCTGCAGCTCGGTGAGCCGGTAGTTCAGCGCGGGAAAGTAGTGGTCGGGCTTGGGGTCGCCGTAGCCCCACGCCTTGTTCACGTACAGGAACACCCTCCGCGCGATGTCGTCGTCGTCCGTCGCGACGATGCCGCCTTCACCGCTCGTGATGTGCTTGCCCTGCTGCAGCGAGAACGCCGCGACCTTGCCGAACGTGCCGACGCGCCGACCGTCCCGCGTCGCACCGAACGCCTGCGCGGCGTCTTCGATCAGGACGAGCCCGCGTTCCTCCGCGAGCTGCCGGATCGGAGCCATGTCGCACGGCATCCCGAAGAGATGCGTGACGACCAGCGCCCGCGTGCGCGGCGTGATCTGCGCACGAAGCGTCGCGGCGGTGACGTTGAGCGTGGTCGGCTCGACGTCCGCGAACACCGGTACTCCGCCCTCGTAGAGGATCGGCGTGATCGCCCCCATGTCGGTGATGGGTGTGGTGACCACTTCGTCGCCGGGCCGGAGGCCGAGCGCGGCGATCGCGCAGTGCACGGCCGCCGAGCCGCTCGCGCACGCGACCGCGTGCTTCCGCCCGAGCCACTGCGCGAAGCGGCGCTCGAACGCGTTCACGAAGGTGCCCTTCGTCGAGTTCAGGGTGCCGCGGCGAAGGACGGCGGTGACCAGCGCGATCTCGTCGTCGCCGAACGAACGGCCGCTGGCGTCGGCGTCGGACGGCAGCGGCACGTGGTCGCCGGGCTCCGGCCACCCGAGGAAACGGTCCGCGATCCGGGCCGCAGCGCCCTCGTGAGGCACCGGCCGCGCGCGATGGCCCCGCACACGGGCGATCGCCGCTCGCAGGTCGCCGCTCCGGTACGTCGTCGACGTCCCCGCGCCCACGACGATCGCCCCGGAGGACGGCAACAGGCCCGGCAAGACGACGCACGGAGTGCCGGTCGCGAACGCCAGTTCGCGATGGCCTGCGGAATCGGTGACCACGACGCGCCCGCGCAATCCCCGCTCCAGCTGCGCGCGAGGGCCTTTCACGACCGTGCCGGAACCGGCGAACGCTGCCGACGTCGTGAACACGGGGAGTCCGACCGCCGCCAGTTCCGCGGCGATGCGGCCGCGGACCGGCGGGGCGATCACTTCGGGATGCTCGATCGCGAGCCACACGAACTCCGCACCAGTCGCTGGCGCGAGTTCGGCCGCAGCCGCAGCGGCTGCGACGAGGTCGACGTTGGCGACTCCGGGCAGGTGCACCACCGGGATCCCGCGTTCCATCGCCAGGTTGCTCAGGGTCGTGGGGAACGCACTCGGCGCGAGCAGGCCGACGGTCGTCGGACGGGCGGCGAGCAGGCGGTCGCAGAAGCCCTGCAGGGCACCTGTGGCTCCGCTCTCGGGCAGCTCGAATGTCTGCAGCGCGCCGGTCAAGGACGCGGGCAGGAACTCGGCGGCATCCGCCCGTTCGGCTTCGCCCATCGCGAGCGCCACGGTGAACGGCACGCCGCGCGCGCGCAACTCCGCGAACACCGGCGCGAACAGGAACGCTTCGAAGCAGCTGCCGACCGCGAACAGGAGCATCGACGGACTAGCCGGGGCCGGGCTGCTGGTTGAGCCGCACCGCGACGACGCTCAGAAGGTCGTTCACCTGCTGCTCGATGCGGTTCACGTTCGCGACGTTGTCGAGCACGATGGCCTTCTTCGACGTCGCCGGCTGGAAGAGCAGACGGCCGCTGCGCAGCAGCACGTACTCGACGACGTCGTAGATCTCCTTGTTCATCTCGAGCCCTTCGGTCGACCAACGCTGGATGTCGCCGAGGTAGCCGTGGTGGTGCAAGATCTCGCGCGCGTTGACTTCGTAGTAG
>CAZIFB010000027.1:0-63981 GCA_964538915.1 uncultured candidatus Brocadiaceae bacterium
CGCCGGGCGGGACCATCGTGCTCGAAGCGGCCCGCACGCTGCGCGCCCTCACGATGGAGCGCGACACACTGCGGCTGTGCGAGAAGGCGATGCCCGACTACGCGGACCTCGTCTACACCGGGCGATGGTTCCACCCGGCCCGTCGCGCGATGGACGCGATGTTCGCCGAGGCGACGAAGCACGTGACCGGAGAGGTGCGCGTGCGACTGTGGAAGGGCACAGCGACGGCACTGTGCGCATCGTCGGCGGAGAGCCTGTTCGCCGAGGACCTCGCGTCGTTCGGCCACAGTGCGCGCTACGACCACGCCGACAGTGCGGGCTTCGTGAAGCTGTACGGCCTGCCGGGCGCGGTCGCGGCGAGGGTCCAGGGAGCCGGATCGTGACGCGGGACCGGGAGCACGTGCCCTCGAACGACGCAGCGAAGACCGGCTCGATGTGGGGCGGCAGATTCGCCGGCAGCCTCGATCCGTACTTCGCCGAGTTCCAGAAGAGCCTCACGGTCGACCACGTGCTTGCCTTCGCCGACCTCGAGCAGAACATCGTCTGGAGCGAGGCACTCGCCTCGGCGGGCGTGTTCACGGAGGAGGAGCTCGCTCGAGTCCACGCCGCGCTGCGCGACGTCGAGAAGACGTGGCGGGCGACGGGCGTACCCGCGAACGATCCGGCCGAGGACGTGCACAGCCTGGTCGAACGGGAAGTCGTCGCGCGCTGCGGCGAGCTCGGCAAGCGCATCCACACGGGGCGGTCGCGCAACGATCAGGTCGCGACCGACCTGCGGCTCTGGCTGAAGACGCGCATCCGGCCGCTGTGCAACGCGATCCAGGCGGTCTGTCGCGCCCTGACCGACAAGGCCCTGGCGCACGCAGCGGATCCGATCCCCGGCTACACGCACCTGCAGCGCGCGCAGCCGATCACGATCGGCCACCACGCACTGGCTCACGTCGAGGCTCTGTTCCGCGACCGGGACCGCCTCGTGCAGGCCGCGCTCCGGATGGACGTGTGCCCGCTCGGCAGTGGGGCGCTCGCCGGCACCGCGGTGAAGGTGAACCGCGACTGGATCGCGCAGCAGCTCGCGTTCTCGGGCGGCCCCTCGAGCAACAGCCTCGACGCGACCGCCGCGCGCGACCACCTGTGTGAGATCGCGTTCGTCTGTGCGATGGCGTGCACGCACCTGTCGCGGCTCGCCGAGGACTACGTCTTCTTCGCCAGCCAGGAAGCGCGCTTCCTGCGCTTCGGCGACGCGGTGTCGACCGGGTCGAGCCTGATGCCTCAGAAGCGCAACCCCGACGCGATGGAGCTCGTGCGCGGCAAGGCCGCAAGGGTGCAGGGTGCGCTCCTGGCGCTCCTCGGCACCGTGAAGGGACTGCCGATGGCCTACAACCGCGACCTCCAGACCGACAAGGAGACGCTGATCCCCGCCATCGCGGAGACCGAGGCGTGCCTGCGCGTGGCCGCGCTCGCGGTGCAGCACGCCGAGTTCGACACGGAGCACTGCGCCCGGGAGGCGGAGCGCGGCTACCTGAACGCGACCGACCTCGCCGACCTGCTGGTCGAAGCGGGCGTCGCGTTCCGCGACGCCCACGAGATCGTGGGTCGCGCGGTGAACCGCGCCGTCGAGCTGGGCGTCGAGTTGCAGGACCTGCCGCCCGAGGAACGCCGCCGGCTCCTGCCGCAGATCGACGTGGATCTGCGCGACGCCTTGTCGGCACGGGCGGTGCTCGATCGCCGCAGCGCAGCCGGCGGCACGGCGCCGACGCTCGTGGCCGCCGAAGCCCGGCGATGGCACCAGCGCCTCACGGAACTCGAACACCGCAGCTGGGCACAAACCGAATGACGACGACGACGAACGACACCTTTCTCCCGAGCGCGATCGACAAGGCGGACGTCCGCGTACGCCCGGCACTCGTCGCCGACGTGAAGCCCATCATGACGCTCGTCAACGAGCTGGCGGTCCAGCAGGTGATGCTGCCGCGATCGCCGGCATCGGTGATCGAGAACATCCGCGACTTCTTCGTCGCCGAGGTGGAAGGGCAGTTCGCCGGTTGCGGTGCGCTCGCGATCACGTGGACGGACATCGCCGAAGTACGCTCGCTCGCGGTGGCTCCGGCGATGCAGAAGCACGGCATCGGGCGCACGATCGTCGACGCCCTCGTTCAGGACGCGCTGCGGCTCGGCATCCCGCGGCTCTTCGCGTTCACGTACGTGCCCGGCTTCTTCGCGAAGATGGGCTTCACCATCTGCCAGCACGAAGACCTGCCGCACAAGGTCTTCAACGACTGCACGCACTGCCCGAAGTTCCTCGCGTGCGACGAGATCGCGATGACGCGCGTGCTCGACAGCAAGGCGTCGCCGACGCGTCTCTTCGGCAAGCCTCAGCGAGCGATCCCGTTGCCGCAGCGCACGCCGCAGTTCACGGCACCGAACTTGCCGAGACGCGGCTGAGCCCGCCGGGAATCCGACCTCCCCCCACCGGCAAACCCGCGCGGCCGCTCGCACTCCGGCCGACATGGACCTCACCAATCGCGTTCGCTTTCGCACGACGAACCGCCCGACTCCGCTGATCGCGCTCACGCTCGCCGTGACAGCCGCATGCTCCGGAGGTGGCTCGTCCGGTTCGACACCTGCCACGTCCAAGAACGAATTCCTGGTGCTCCGCTCCACGCCGAGCGCGGGCGGCACGGTGTTCCTGAACGACCCGATCGACGTCGACTTCTCCCACGACGTCGATCTCACGAGTGCAAACCTCTCGACGTTCGCGTTCCAGGCGATCGACCAGATCGGCAACCCGACGAGCGAGATCGTGAACGGCACGTTCGTCCTTGCGCGCGCGAGCGGCGACACGGAGATCGGACGGCGGCTCCGCTTCGTTCCGCGCATCGCGACCGACGACGGCTACGGGAACGGCGGCCTCCTGCCGGGCCGGACCTACCTCGCGTCGCTCGTCGACGGCCAGGCGCGCACCGGCACCGTGCTCCGGGACCGCGGCGGCCGCGGGCTCGAACGCGGCTATTCGTTCGGGTTCGCGACCGTCGACGGGACGCAGCCGGCGCAGCTGTATCGCAACCCGCGACCCGGCGGCCCCGCGTTCCGCCAACTCGAGATCTCGACGGCGCCATCCCTCGATCAGGTGCCGCTCAATCTGTTCGGCCAGCCGCCGGTCGAGATCCGCGCGAACTTCGACCAGGCGCTGAACCCGGCATCCACGAACCTTCCCGTGGCCCTCGACACGGATCCGCTCGTACGCGACGAGAGCCAACGCGGCCGCGTGTGGCTCGAATACAAGGATCCGGTTCTGGACGTCGCGAGCGACCCGACCGACTACACGTGGATCCCGGCCGACGTCGTCGTCGAGAAGAACGACATCGACGGCGCGACGATCGTGCTGCGACCGGTCGGCGTGCTGCCGAACAACGCCACCGTGCGGCTCGTCGTCGAGAACACGCTCGAGGACATCGCCGGCGAGAACAACCTCGCGAACCCGACGTACGACCGGGTGGTCGCGACGTTCCGGACCGACGCGTCGTACGCCACGCGCTTCGACGCGATCGTCGAGACGTTCACCGACTCGAGCCGCATCGACACGACTGCGGTGTTCGCGGAGTCGCCGGCGATCGTCGGCCCCGGATTCGTGCGAGCGGGGTTTGCCTTCGAAGGATCACCGACGACCCGCGACTACGAGCCGACGACGAACGAAGTCGTGCTGAACACCGACTTCACGCAGGTCACGCCGACCAACGGACCGCCGCTCTCGGTGTCCGGCGGCGTCTTCAACTTCCGCAACGTCACGATCCAGCAGGGAGTGACCATCATCGGCCGCGGGTCGAAGCCGATGGTCTGGCTGTGCAGCGGGGACTTCCGCGTGCACGGCACGCTCACGGTGCGCGGCGGCAACGGCGCCCGTGTCGAAACGCTGCAGTCCGCGAACTTCGCCAAAGCCGGCGGCGTCGCCGGATGCGGCGGCGGCAGCGGCGGCGACGGCACTCCGAGCGCTACGGCCCGGGACATGACCGGAGGCCCGGGCAACGGACCGCTCCAGGTGCCCGGCCAGGGCGGCGGCGGCGGCAACAACGCGTGCCAGCTCCCCGGCTGCCTCACCGGAAACACCGGCGGCGGATCGGGCGGCGGCGGCGGCACACTCGCGACGCAGGGCGATCCGAGCTACCGAGGCGCGCTCGGGACCGGCGGCACATCGTTCCAGCAGGTCTCCGGCATCGGGGGCAACGGCTGCGCAGGGCAGTCGGGCGCCGCGTCGCGTGTGCTCGCGGGCGGTGCAGCGGGCCCCAAAGTGTTCACGGACTCGCGTGCGGACAACGACTTCTGGGGCAGCGCGATCAACCTGCGGAGCAACCTGCGGATCACCGGCGAACTCAGCGTTCCAAAGGGCGGCGGGGGCGGCGGCGGCGGCGGGGACGCCGTGCCCAGCAACGCCCCGTGCACAGCACCGGACCCGCCCAACGACTACAGCGGCGGCGGTGGTGGCGGCGGCGGCGGCGTGATCATCGTCAAGGCACTCGGCGAGATCGAGGTCACGTCGACCGGGCGCATCGTCGCGGACGGCGGCAACGGCGGCGGCGGCGAACAGGCCGGCTCGTGCGGCCGGGGCGGCGGCGGCGGCGGCGGCGCCGGCGGCATGGTCGTTCTGATGTCCGCGAAGAGGATCGTGCTGCACCTGCACGGCGTACCCACCGCCAACCGTTGGCTCTACTCGGAGAACGACTACGACTCCGTACTGTCCGCCGACGGCGGCCTGACCACGACAGGAGACTTCGGCGCGCTCCAGGTCCTCGGCAAGTACCCGTCCAGCGGCACTCCGATGCTCGAGGGCACGGCCTACGACTCGCGACCGCTTGGCGGGCTCGGCGGAATGGGCATCGTGCAGCTGATGGTGCCGCCCGGCCCGAACGGTACGGACGACGACGCGACGAACACGGTCCTCGACGACAACATCGTCTTGCGGAGAACGGGCTCGGCGAACCCACTCGTCGGACTCGACAAGCAGAAGGCGCTCGCATGGCGCGGCTTCCCGGACGCCACGGGCTCGTTCGTGGACGACCACGGCGCGCTGACGAACATCGGGAAGAACGAAGGCGACATCCGCCCGTCGCCGATCCTGATGCCGGTCCCGTTCGCCGCGCAGTCGCGTGTGCGCTCGAAGTGGATCGACACTGGCAGCAGCCAACGCCGCGCACTCGTCGCAGAAGACGGACTTCCCCGCGGCGTGCTCGGCAACGAGACCGGCCCGATCTTCTCCTTCAAAGGCCTGAACAACAACACCGCGATCCCGGGCTACGTCGACTACACGCCCGTCGGCTCCACCGGCGTCGCGTTCCTTCAGCCGCTCGTGGTCGACGCCACCACGATCACCACCTCGCAGACCGAGGGCTTCAACTACCGCTTCAATCTCGCGAGTCCGGCGCTCGGCCAGAGCAACCGCTACGTGCAGTACGAAGCCGAACTGCTGAACAGCGGCAACGTCCTGCTCACGAGCTTCCGCATCCTCTCGCACACCGCGAACTCGGTCCTCGTCGACGGCACCACCGACGTCTTCCCCGCCGATGCCAAGAAGCTCCGCGTCCGCGCGAAGTTCTTCCGCATCCTCACCAACGGCTCCGAAGGCCTCGGCTCGGTCTACGTGCCCTTGAGCGGCCCCGTCGTCCCGAACGCCAACGTGCGGATCGGCTTCGCCTTCCACAAGGATCCGCAGAGCGCGACCGGCCGCTTCCCGACCAACGAGCAGGACTTCGTGCACGACGTCGACGGCCTCATGCAGGACGCTGCCTTCCAGCAGTACGTGACCGCCAACGGCCTGCCGCGCTACGTGCAGTGGGACGTCATCTTCAACCTGGCGTTCTCCCCCACTTCGCTCAACCCCGCCTCGCCGCGGCCCGAACTGCACTTCCTCCGGCTGCCCTTCCGATTCTGAACGCAACCACACCGCCCACGGGCGGTGTGCGACCGGAATGGAGCGGTGAGGACCGGCGCGCTGGCGGTGCCGTGGCACCACCACAAACCCGCGGCACCAATATTGCCCGGGACGGGTCGGTCGTTCCGCACCGAACTGTCCCATCTTGCGTCAAGTGCCTGCAAATCCTCGCCCTACGACGATCTCGCCAAAGCCAGGCGCGTTCGGATTCGCACGCCCCGACGCGCGCTACGGACTTGGGCGAGCGATCAGGCACGTCGGGCCCTGCGGCCGGCGGCTCCGAGCCATGGCATGGGTGTCTGGCGACGACCGACGCCGCGCGTCGGCCCCGCCTCACGCTCGCGGCGAGCGCGCCTTGACGTGCGCGGCTTCACCCACACAATCGTCCGCACGTCCCTTCTCCCAATGCGATGCGCACACTGCTGTTGCGCGCATCGTTCGCAGTCTCCCCCGTTGCCACGGTCCCCGCAGCGACCGCCCTCGGTAACGCTCCGCCCGAAACGTCCCGTCGAGATAAGGTTCCCCACTTGGGTAGCGTCATGAAGCGAATCGAACCGGTTGCCCCGTTGTTCCTTGCATCCGCGCCGCGCGTGTTCGGCACGGTCGCCCTCGGCCTCGTTGCCCTCGGCTCGACCGGTTGTTCCGGCGGTGGCGGTGGCAGCAGTGGATCGGCCAAGACCGGCGGCGACTTCGTCGCGCTTCGCACCGTGCCGACTTCGGGGGGCAGCATCTTCCTGAACGATCCCATCGCGATCGACTTCAGCAACGAGATCAATCTGGACTCGGCCAACCTGACCACGGTCGCCTTCCAGGCGCTCGACCAGCTCGGCAACCCGACGACGGAAGTCGTGAACGGCACGTTCTCCTTGTCCCGCGCCGCAGGGGACACCTCGACCGGTCGCCGCCTCCAGTTCGTTCCGCGCTTCGCGACCAACAACAGCTACACGAACGGCGGCATCCAGGCGGGCCGCACCTACCTCGTGTCGCTCGTCGACGGCCAGGCGCAGAACGGCACCGTGTTGCGCGACAAGAACGGCAAGGGTCTCGCAGCGGGCTACTCGTTCTCGTTCAGCACGGTCGACGGCGGCACGCCGGCACAGCTCTACCGCAACCCGAAGCCGGGCGGCCCCGCGTTCCAAGGCATCGACATCTCGACTGCGCCGTCGCTCGATCAGGTGCCGCTCAATGTGTTCGGTGCTCCTCCGGTCGAAGTCCGCCTGCACTTCGATCAGGCGCTGAACCCGTCTTCGTCGAACGTTCCCGTCGCGCTCGACACGGATCCCGTGGTGCGCCAGGAGAGCCAGCGCGGACAGATCTGGCTCGAGTACAAGGACCCGATCCTGGACGTCGCGAGCAATCCCACCGACTACACGTGGATCCCGGCCGACGTCGAGCTGGAGCGCAACGACCTGACCGGTGCCACCGTGGTGCTGCGCCCCGTCGGCGTGCTGCCGAACAACGCGACGGTGCGAGTGATCGTCGAGAACACCGTCGAAGACATCTCAGGGGAATCCAACTTCGCGAACCCGACCTACGATCGCGTCTTCTGGGAGTTCAAGACCAGCTCGTCGTACGAGCAGCAGTTCAACGGCATCGTCGAAGAGTTCAACGACTCCTCGCGGATCGACTTCTCCGCAGTGTTCCCGGAGTCGCAGGCAACGATCGGCCAGGGTTTCGTGAAGGCAGGCTTCGCGTTCGAGGGACTGCCGACGACGCGCGAATACGAGCCGACCACGAACGAGATCGTGCTCAACACGGACTTCACGCAGGTCGTGCCGAAGTCCGGGCAACCCTTCACCGTGTCCGGCGGCATCTTCAACTTCCGCAACGTCACCATCCCGCAGGGCGTCACCGTCTTCGGCCAGGGCAGCAAGCCCATGGTCTGGTTGTGCAGCGGTGACTTCCGCGTGAGCGGCACGCTCAGCGTCCGCGGCGGCAACGGCTCGCGCGTCGAAACGCTGCAGTCCGCGAACTTCGCGAAGGCCGGCGGTGTCGGCGTCTGCGGCGGCGGATCCGGCGGCGACGGCACGCCGAGTGCGACCGCGCGCGACTTCGTCGGCGAAACCGGGGAAGGACCGCTCGGGATCCCCGGCAAGGGCGGCGGCGGCGGCAAGATCTGCTGCGGCATCGCCAACTGCTACACCGATCCCGACAGCTACAACGGCAGCGGCGGCGGATCCGGCGGCGGCGGCGGAACGCTCGCCACGCAGGGCGACCCGAGCTACCGAGGCACGCTCGGCACCGGCGGAACGTCGTTCCAGCAGGTCACGGGCAAGGGCGGAGCCGGCTGCAGCGGCGAATCCGGCACTCGCACCGCGACCTTGGCAGGTGGTGACGCCGGCGCCGCGGTGTTCGTCGACACGCGCCTCGACAACAACTTCTGGGGCAGCGCGATCAACATGCAGCGCAACCTGCGCATCACCGGCGAGATCGCCGTCCCGATGGGCGGCGGCGGCGGTGGCGGCGGCGGCGACACCGTTCCCAGCAACGGCGCGTGCTCGACGCCGACGCCGGCGAACGACCACAGCGGTGGCGGCGGCGGCGCTGGTGGCGGCGTGCTGATCGTCAAGGCGCTCGGCGAGATCGAGATCACCACGACGGGCAAGATCATCGCCGACGGTGGGCACGGCGGCGGCGGCGAACAGGCCGGCGCTTGCGGCGAAGCCGGTGGCGGCGGTGCAGGCTCGGGCGGCATGGTCATCCTGATGTCCGCGACGCGCATCATCCTCCACCAGCACGGATCGCAGGCTGTCAACCGCTGGAACTACGCAGACCGTGACTACAACTTCGCCATCTCGGCGGACGGCGGCGTCTGCACGACCGGCGAGTTCGGCTCCACGCTCGTGACCGGCAAGTATCCGGTCGACGGTGCCGACATGATGCCGGGCACCACGTACGACCGCGAACCGCTGGGCGGCCTCGGTGGAATGGGCATCGTGCAGCTGATGGTCCCGCCTGGCCCGAACGGCACGGACGACGAAACGAACACGATCCTCGACGACAACATCATCGTCCGTCGTCCTGGTGTGACGTTGCCACTGAAGAACCTGGACAAGATCAAGGCCCTCGCGTGGCGCGGCTTCCAGGACGCGAACGGTGCGTTCGTGGCCGACAACGGCGTCCCAACGAACATCGGCAAGGACGAAGGCGACATCCGCCCGTCGCCGATCCTGATGCCGGTCCCGTTCGCCGCGCAGTCGCGTGTGCGCTCGAAGTGGATCGACACTGGCAGCAGCCAACGCCGCGCACTCGTCGCAGAAGACGGACTTCCCCGCGGCGTGCTCGGCAACGAGACCGGCCCGATCTTCTCCTTCAAAGGCCTGAACAACAACACCGCGATCCCGGGCTACGTCGACTACACGCCCGTCGGCTCCACCGGCGTCGCGTTCCTTCAGCCGCTCGTGGTCGACGCCACCACGATCACCACCTCGCAGACCGAGGGCTTCAACTACCGCTTCAATCTCGCGAGTCCGGCGCTCGGCCAGAGCAACCGCTACGTGCAGTACGAAGCCGAACTGCTGAACAGCGGCAACGTCCTGCTCACGAGCTTCCGCATCCTCTCGCACACCGCGAACTCGGTCCTCGTCGACGGCACCACCGACGTCTTCCCCGCCGATGCCAAGAAGCTCCGCGTCCGCGCGAAGTTCTTCCGCATCCTCACCAACGGCTCCGAAGGCCTCGGCTCGGTCTACGTGCCCTTGAGCGGCCCCGTCGTCCCGAACGCCAACGTGCGGATCGGCTTCGCCTTCCACAAGGATCCGCAGAGCGCGACCGGCCGCTTCCCGACCAACGAGCAGGACTTCGTGCACGACGTCGACGGCCTCATGCAGGACGCTGCCTTCCAGCAGTACGTGACCGCCAACGGCCTGCCGCGCTACGTGCAGTGGGACGTCATCTTCAACCTGGCGTTCTCCCCCACTTCGCTCAACCCCGCCTCGCCGCGGCCCGAACTGCACTTCCTCCGGCTGCCCTTCCGATTCTGAACGCAACCACACCGCCCACGGGCGGTGTGCGACCGGAATGGAGCGGTGAGGACCGGCGCGCTGGCGGTGTCGGCCGCAACGCGGCCTCGGTCGTCGCGAGCGAGATCGTGAGACCGACTCGCTATCGTCGAGGACCATGACAGTTCTCGTCGAACCCGTTCCCGAACGCGTGAGCCTGCCGCCCGGGTTCCGCGCAGGTGGACTGCACTGCGGATTGAAGAAACAGGGCCAACCCGATCTCGGCATCCTGCTCGCGGATCAACCGGTCTCGGCGACTGCGATCTTCACGAAGAACGAGTTGGTCGGCGCGCACATCGTGGTTTGTCGCGACCACCTCCTGCGCAGCAACGGGCATGTTCGCGCGATCCTCGTCAATGCTCGCAACGCCAACTGCGCGACCGGGGTCCAGGGCATCGAGGACGCGCGCGCGTGCTGTCGACAACTCGCGACGCGCCTTCGTTGCCCGGTCGAACAAGTGTTGATGGCAAGCACGGGACCGATCGGTGCACCGCTTCCCACGGAACGGATCGTGTCGCACCTCGACGCCCTGCTGCGGGAGGCGACGGTCGACGGCGGCATGGCGTTCGCCCGGGCCATCATGACCACGGACACGTGGCCGAAGGCGGTTGCGGAGAACGGTGCCGGTGTCGCGACGACAGGATTCGCCAAGGGCTCGGGGATGATCCACCCGGACATGGCGACGATGCTCGGGTTCCTGCTGACCGACGCCCGCGTCGACCCCCGGGACACCGGTCATTCGCTGCTACGACGTATCGCCGATCGCTCGTTCCACCGCGTGACCGTCGACGGCGACACGTCACCGAACGACTCGCTGTTCCTGCTGGCGTCGGAAGCAGGTGCCGCAGACGCCAGCACGGTCGAGACCATCCTCACGAGAACGGGACGACGCCTCGCACGCTTCCTGGCGGCGGATGGCGAAGGAGCCACGAGACTGATCACAGTCCAGGTGCACGGAGCGCCCGACGAGGATGCAGCGCAACGTGTCGGACGCGTGATCGCGACGAGCCCGTTGGTGAAGACGGCGATCGCCGGACGCGACCCCAATTGGGGCCGCATCCTCGCTGCGGCCGGCCGGGCCGGGGTCTCGTTCCGAACAGATGCAGCGCGCGTGTGGATCGGGGCCACCCACGTCTTCCGCGACGGACAACCGCTCCCTGGCAACGAACCCGCAGCTCACGCCCACCTCGTCGAATCAGAGGAAGTAGTGCTCGGTGTCGACCTCGCCGCCGGCTTCGCGCAGGCCGAGGTGTGGACCTGCGACTTCACGAAGGACTACGTGCAGATCAACGCGGACTACCGCAGTTGACCGAACCGCCGAACCGGCTCGAGCGGTAGACGCGCGGCGGCGGCACGCCCTTCTGCTCCCACCACGTGCGATGATCCGCCGCCGACGCGGGGAGTTCGCCCACGTAGCCGATGGATGCGTCGGGGACACTGTCGCAGTACGGGAGGTAGGGCTTGAGATCGAGCACCGGCGTGCCGTCGAGCAGGTCGTGATCGGCAACGTGCAGGATGCGCTTGTCGATGCGGACGAGTCGCACGCACGACAGACCAATCGGGTTCGGACGCTGAGGCGCGCGCGTCGCGAAGACGCCTCGCTTCTTGCGATCGCGCGGCGGCACGACCTGATGTCGGAAACCACGGGCCAAGTGACACCAGAACAGGACCCAGAGGTGGCTGAAGCCGGCCAGGTCCTGCATGCAGTTCTGCAGCCCCTGGCGAACGTGGATCTCGCCGAACGCCCCGCGCCCGAGGCCGCTCTGCCGCGGCGCATCGTGATGGAGCCGCTGGCGACAGCGCAGCTCACCGATGACCTGAAGCGGCGGCAGTTCGGTGGGCTCGATCATCGCGACACCGGCGGTCTGGTTGGTTCGACGGGGACCTTGACCAGTTGGCCCTCGGGGAGACGGCGCGCCTCTGCTTCCGTCCAGCCGTTGCGCGCGAGGATCTCGCGGTAACGCGCGGCGCTGCCGAGGTGGCGCTTGGCGAGTTGAGCGAGCGTTTCGCCACGCCCGAGCGCGACGACCACGTGATCAGCGGCGGGCGCGTCTTCGGGCGGCGGAGGCGTCACCGGTCCGGTCGCAGGCGCCGCCGCATCGGCAGCGGAAGGGCCCTCGCCGGCGACGGCCGCCGCAGGAGTCACGCCCGCGGCCAACAAGGCCGCCCGCAGGGACCCATGGGAGCCGCCAACCTCCAGAACCAGGACTCCGTCCGTTGTCCCCGATCCCGCCGGCGAGCCGCCGCAGGACGCAAACACGGCTCCGAGCAACACGACGGCGGCGCGACTTCGAAGCATGGCTGGATTGTGTCAGATCGCGTCGTCGGGACAACCGATTGTCGCGCGGGAAGTCTTGCGCGCCGCTGACCCATCGCCGAGAACCCGGGTCGTGACTGCGCTGCGCCGTCTCTTGCTCACCGCACTACCGAAGGTGGCGCTGTCCCGAGCCTGCGGCCTCGCGGTGTCGATGCCGTTGCCGAAGTGGTTCCGGCCGAGGCTCTATCGCTGGTTCGCCACCCGGTATGGCGCGAACCTCGACGAGGTCGACGGAGACCTGCACACGTTCCGCAGCCTGCAGCAGTTCTTTCGGCGGCCTCTGCGACACGACGCTCGGCCGCGAGCCGACGCCGGACTCCTGTGGCCGTGCGATGGTCGAATCGTCACGACGGGACCCGTCGATGGCGGCCGAATCTCGCAGGTGAAAGGGCGCGAATACTCGGTCGCCGACCTGGTCGGCGACGCCGACCTCGCGAAGCGCCTCGAGGGCGGCTGTCAGGCAACGATCTACCTCGCACCGGGCGACTACCACCGTGTCCATGCGCCGTTCGCGGGATCCATCGACGAAGTACGCGCTCTGCCCGGGACGCTGTTTCCGGTCAACCCGCCGGCAGTTCAGTGCATCCGCGACCTGTTCCCGCGCAACGCCCGCCACGTGTTCCGATGCACGCTGGCCTCCGGGCACACGGGTGTAGTCGTGATGGTGGGCGCCTACAACGTCGGGGGCACGATCGTCACGCGGGCAGCGGGCAGCGTGGTCCCCGGCGACGAGATCGGCCAGTTCGGATTCGGATCCACGGTCGTCGTGATCGTGGGCGCCGGAGCTCCGAGCTTTGCGACCCTGCCCCCGGAGACGAGCGTTCGCATGGGCAGCGCCGCAATGGAGTGACCGGTCAGAGGCGCCCAGCGACCTCGGCGTCAGCCACCGACGGCACGCAGCGCCACTCGAGCCTCGTCGCCAGCGCGCCCCTTGTTGCGCCCGGCAATGTGTTGCAGCAGCTCCGTGCCGAAGCGACGTTCGACACCGACCGCACTGACGAAATGCGTGGCGACCCGCAGTAGGGCATCGGGCGTCAGCGAGGGCTCCTTGCGCAACCGATCCGCGACGGGGAAGCCGCCCCGCACGAGCGAGGCGAAGAAGCCCATTGTCGGATTGCCCGGCGACACGGCCTCCGCAGCGGGGCGAACCATGTCGTCCAACAGCTTGGCCAGGGCCAGCTGGTAGCGAACCTCGTCCGTTGCGTCGGGCAACGCCGCGACCCGGGCAAGCACGTGCAAGGCATCGGCGAGGCGCCGCGCCTTGCGAAGACGAACCGCCCGCTCGACCATCGGCGCGACGATCTTCGCCCCGCCGACGGACAGCGCGACTCCGAGCAGTAGGTCACCGGCGCGCACGTTCGTGCGCAGGATCTGGATCGCCTTCTCGGCAAGCGCGCGCACCGCCTTCGGCTGCATGTCGGCGCCGAGACGAACCAGCACCGCTGCAGCCGCTTCGGCGAAATCGGGGTCGCGGGACGTCTGCACGAAGCGCACGAGCGGCTCGATCGCCTGGCGGTTGTGCGCGAGTGCATCGGCCGCGGCCTCGCGGAAGCGCGAGTCCTCGTGGACGAAGAACTTCATCGCCACCTTCGCCATGTCCCCGCCACCGGCGCTACGCAGCATGCGCAAGGCGAAGAGCCGCTGTTCCGGCTGGCGCGCGACGAGGAATCGCTTCAGCACCGGCAGCAGCCCTTCCGGAACCTCGGGGAGCTGCCCTAGCACTTCTCGCACCGCGTCGTGAACCCCCTTCTCGGCTGGGTCTTCGAGGAGGTCCAGCATGGATCGAACTTGCGCTGCGGTCAGCTTCGCGCCGCGCATCGCGCGGAACGCGGCGGAACGGACCGCCGCGGGGGTTCCAGGCTCCGTGAAACCGACCAGCAGGGTACGGGCGCCGGCGCCGTCGATCCGCGCCAGCACCGCGACCACCTGCACGAGACAAGCCTCGGGCAGCGCCCCCTCCAGATGCGGCGCCAGGCCGTCGCGCAGCGTCTTCAGCAACGCGGGCTGGAACTGGTCCGCCGCGCCGAGCAGCAGCCGGCCGGCCACCTCGGTGGTCTCCGGGGTGAGCAACGCGTGGACGAACACTCCCACCGCTTCCTTCGAGAGGGAGCGCGCCAGGACGCCGAGGATACGAACGCGTTGGTCCCCCAAGGCCTGTGCGTACGAGCTGGCCAGAATCGCGTGGGCGCCGGATCCCGTTTCGGCCAGCAGATGGGCCGCATGGTCCGCAAGCAGTTCATTGTCCGACATCGTGCTGGCCACGACTTCCACGGCCTCTGGCGAACCGATCTTGGCCAATGCGTCGATACAAAAGCGGCCCAGGACCGGCGAACGACGAAGCGCCTGTCCGAGCGCTCGCACGACGGGTGCTTCCTTCGCGCGAAGTTCGCCAAGAATCTGTGCCGCCGCGACTTGGAGCTCCGGCTTCCCGGTCTCGAGCACGTGGACGATGGCCTTCAGGGTATCGTTCATGACATCGGGATGTGCTTTACGCAGTGCCGGCATCCAGCAATGGCGGATGCGGGTCCATCGGGGCCGCATTATGGCAACGAGGTTCCAATCACGCTACTGGCCCCGCCCACAAACGAGTCCGCGGAACGCAGTGCCCATCGACCTCCGGCTGGACAACACAACCCCTTGGGAAACATACTGCTACGGTGCCAGGCTCCCTGAGAATCCTCCTGCTGGCGCCGTTCGTTCCCAGCCTGTGCGCAGGGCACGGCGGCGGAATCTACCTGGCGACGCTGGCGCAGGCCCTGAGACACCACGCCGAAGTCGGCCTGGTGGCGCTCTCCCACGACTCCGCATTGCCAGACCGACCCGACCAAGAGTGGTCCTGGCACGGGGCGCTCCCCCTCCCACGACGCGCTTCTGGTGTCTCCGGCCTTCCCCACCGCGCTCGCATGCTCTGGCGGTGGCGCAAGCTGCCCCTGGTAGCCGCGAAGCACTGGCAGCCCGCCATGCCCGCGCTGCTCGCTCGGGCACTCCGCGAGTTCCGGCCGCACGTTGCTCTCGTCGAACTCGCGCAGATGGCGCAGTACCTGCCCTACCTGGCCACCGTCCCCACGATTCTCACGGACCACGAAGGGGGCTGTCCTGCCAACACGACGACGGGACTCGGCTCGTGGGGAGACCGCCGAGACGCGGCCCTCTGGCGACGGTACGTGCGACGCTTCTATCCACTGGCCTCGGCCATCCAAACGGTGACGACCGAAGACGCGCGCGAACTGTCGGACTTGCTCGAGCGACCCGTGCACGTGAGGCGACCGACCTTCGCCGTTCCCGCAGCACCGGTCGAACCGGGTCGCGCGCCTCGGCGCGCCTTGTTCCTCGGCGACTACAGCCACCGCCCGAACCCGGAGGCCGCAGCGATGCTCGTCCGGGACGTACTTCCGTTGCTACGAGCCGACGACCCGTCGACGGAGCTCTGGCTTGCCGGACCCAACCAAGAGAAGGTGCGCCAGCTCGGGGATGCAGCGGGCGTGAAACTGCTCGGCTTCGTGCCCGATCTGCGCCACCTGTTCGGCGAGGTTCGACTCGTGCTCGCTCCTCTGCTGTCCGGCAGTGGTTTCCGGATGAAAGCGTTGGCTGCGCTGGCTCACGGCCTGCCGGTCGTGACGAACGCACTCGGCGCCCGAGGCTGCGACGCCGAACCTCCGGCGCGCACGGTCGCGGAGGGACCACGCGCACTCGCCGACGCCGCGCTGAGGTTGCTGCGCTCCCCGGAAGCCGCTGCGAAAGCGGGGCGAGCCGCGTTCGCTTGGGCCAACCGCAATCTGACCGCCGGAGCTGTCGCAGCGGACCAGCTCGAAGAAGTCCAACGCCTGCTCGACACCCCTACGGTGGCCTGACCCTCCTCGCTCAGGCTTTGCCGACGGGCGCGCCGGTGACCGGCGCCGAATGTGCCGTGGGCGATACCGCAGCCGGCTTCGCGGCGCGCTTCCTGAGGCGGAACTTGCGGCGCGTGAGCTGAAGGAACGACTCGAGCTTCGTCGTTTCCTTGCCCCGCACGAAGTTCCAGATCATCTTGAAAAAGCGGGTTGGGCGGAAGAGGAAGCTGTTGAGGTAGAAGGCGAGAACCACGCGGTACTTCCACATCGTGAGCTGCTTCGCCGTGAACGGCTCACAGAAGCGCCGGTCCTCGGTGAGGAACTTGTTGTGGACGTAGATCGGCAGCTTCAGGAAGGCGTCGGTGTACTGGCACTTCCCCTGCTTCTGCAGTTCGCGTGTGATCTCGGTGCTCGGCAGCGGAAAGAAGAACCCCGCGGACACGTCGACGCACCCGGCCCGACCCAGCTTCGCAGCGAGGCGCACGGTCGCCTGCATGTCCTCCTTCTCGTCCGTCGGATAGGCCAGCACGAAGAAGCAGCCGACGTTGAGGCCCGCCTTCACCGACGCATGCACCGCGCGGAAGAGCTTCTCGTCCGTCAGCATCTTCTTCATGTGCTTGCGCGTGCGCTCGCTGCCGGACTCCGGTGCGAAGTTCAGGTGCTTGCAGCCACTGCGGACCAGGTGCTCGGCGACTTCCTCGTCGATGATGTCGCAGCGGGTTCCGGTCGGCATCTGCCACGAGATGTCGAGCTTCCTGCCCTCGATCTCCCTGCAGAACTCGATCACCCAGTCGCGCTTCAGGATCGCGGTCAGGTCCTGGAAGGGGAAGTTGGCGGCACCGTACCGCTTCGTGTAGGTCTCGATCTCGTCGACGACTTCCTTCGGCGATCGTGCGTACCACCGCGTCGTCCACATGTTCGGCGAACTGCAGTACGTGCACTGGTACGGGCATCCGCGCGTCGCGAGGATCGGCACGGTCTTGCCGAGGTAGATGCCCGTCACGAGACGATTGCTCGAGTAGGCCTCGATGTCGAAGTACTCCCACGCCGGCCACGGGAGTTCGTCGATGTTCTTGATGCGATCGCGGCGGGGGTTCTTCTGGACCTGCCCTTCCGGGGTACGGAAGGCGATGCCCGGAATCACCGTGTGGTCGAGCTTCAGCTCCAGCGCGCGGAAGAGCGCGATGGCGGTCTCTTCGCCCTCACCCAGGACGATGAAGTCGATCGGCGCCTGTTCCATCGACAGGTCCGTCACCGCGGTGAAGTGTTCGCCACCGCAGATGATCGGGACGTTCGGGAATGCCGCCTTGGTCTTCCGGATCAACTCGCGGACGATCGGCCAGCTGTAGGTCCACATGCTGGTGATGCCGATCGCCTGGGTGTCGCGCGGGATGCGCGCGATGATCTCCTCGGGAGTGAGACCCAGCCGGAAGATGTCGCCATCCGGTGTCATCTGCTCGGGCGCCAGGCCGAGCGCATCGACGAGCGTGATCTCGTGCTTGTCGTCTCGCAGCACCGCCGCGATGTAGGCGAGTCCGAGGGGCAGCGCGGGCATCAAGGCGGTCAGCCCGTGCTTGTTGATGTAGACCGGCGGGTGGAGCAGCGTGACCTTCATGGGCGGCGAGGCGAGACCCTGCGGAGGGCGCGGGATTATAGCATCCCTTCGGCCCCGGCTCCGGCGCGCTTCTGCCGATCCCGGCGACAGAATGCGCCTTCGAGAGGCGACATCGGCCGCGCGCTCTCGAGTCTCGTTTCGGAACCCCAATCGCTTCGTCTCGTTGGCGCGGCGGATTGCGCAACTCGACGTTGGTCGCCATCATCTGCCAAGAACCCGAGGAGAGGCCCCGAATGATCCCCCCACATCACCTGCTCGCCGGACTCTGTAGTCTGGTTCTGTCCGCATCGATCGTCGCGCAGCGCAACGGTGGACCGATTCGACCCGGCCCCTGGCAGACCGCAGGCAAGGTCCCCCAAGGCTGGGTGGTCCACAACACCAAGAACTACCACGTGCAATGTGAAGCCGGGATCGAGAAGGCGAAGCGCCTCGGCGACCACATGGAGATCATGAATGCGGTGTACCGCCGCCTGTTTCCCCCCGAGAAGGGCGGCGCGAAGGCGCAGACCATCAAGCTCTTCAAGGACGAGGACGGCTACCAGGCGTACGGCGCGCCCGCTGGTGCGGCGGCGTACTACAGCTCCAGCGACCGCGAGATGGTCTGCTACGACACCGGCAAGTGGATGGACGACGTCAAGACCGATGGCCCGGTGACCGGTCGCAAGGAGACCCCCCTCGAACGCATCCAGCGCCGGATGAAGAACATGTCCGACGCGTGGAAGATGGACCTGCTCGGCTGCGCCGCCCACGAGGGGTGGCACCAGTACTTCCACTGGTACGTCGGCTCGCAGGTGTCCCTGCCTTCGTGGATCAACGAGGGCATGGGTGACTACTTCTACACCGCCGCCCCGAAGGACCGTGACAAGCCCGCGAAGAAGGCACAGGTAGCGCTCGGCAACATCTTCGACGGTCGTCTGACGATCCTCCAGGAGGCCAAGCGGCAGAGCGCGATGGAGCCGCTCGAGAAGTTCCTGCGCATGGATCAGGCCGCCTACTACAGCAACCCGAGCATCTGCTACGCGCAAGGCTGGGCGCTGTGCCAATTCCTGCTCCACGGCGCGAACGGCAAGTACTCGAAGGTCGTGCCTACCTACCTGCGACTCGTGCGTGACGACACGAACACCGAAGCGGTGACGCAACGCGCGTTCAAAGGCATCGACCTGGCAGCTCTCGAGACCGAGTTCAAGGCCTGGCTCGACGAGCAGAAGGCATCCCCGGAGATGACCGGCGAACTCGACGAACCGGAAGAGCCCGGGACCCCGATCGAACCCGCTCCGCCCGCAGGCGGCGACAAGCCGACGAGCGGTGCACGCACCCGGTGACCGGAATCGACTGCGCCGTCGTCGGCGCGGGAATCCACGGTCTGTGCGCCGCCTTCTGGCTGACCCACCAGGGCAAGCGCGTCGTCATCCTCGATCGGCACGGCCCCGGCCACTCTCTCGGCGGCTCCCACGGGGCCACACGAATCACACGGTCCTCCTACCACGAAGCCGAGTTCGTGCGTCTCGCGACCGAAGCTCACCAGGACGCGTGGCCGGTCCTCGAACGCGAACTCGGCACTGCACTGCGATCCCATACACCTGGACTGTTCTTCGGCCCGCCCGCCGGGCCGTTCGGTGACTACCTGCGGGCGACGCTCCAGACGGGAGCCGCTGTGGAGCAGATCACGCCGGCAGAAGCGCGTCGCCGCTTCCCCCTGCTCCGCATCGACGATCGGGACGCTGCATTGCTGGACCACACCGCCGCAGTGATCCTGGCCGGGAAGACGATGGAACACCTGCGCGCCTGGCTTCTCGCGCGCGGAACGGAGTTCTGGTGGCACACACCGGCGCGGGACCTGTTCGCGGACGGCGACTCGGTGCGTATCGAAACGCCATCGGGTGTCGTCGCAGCCAGGAGCGTCGTGGTCGGCGCCGGCGCGTGGTCGCATCGCCTGGACCCGTCGATGCCCGCCACCACCGCGCTCCGCCAGGAAGTCGGCTACTTCGATCTCGACGCGCCGGCGGCCCTCACTCGCGCCGGCGCATTCCCGGTCTGGGCCCGGATCGGACGCGCGAACGATTTCGTCTACGGCTTGCCGGACCATGCCGGTGCAGGAACGAAGGCGGCTCGACACGTCACGATCGGCGCCGGTACGGATCCGGACGGCCAGGCGCCAGCGATCGACGAGCTCGCCCTGCTCGACCTCGCACGCGAGCGCTTCGCAGTCCCCGTTCGCGGCCTTCGCGCGACCGAGCGCTGCCTCTACTCGATGACTCCCGACCATGGTTTCCGCGTCGCGAGATCCGCGCGCTCCCCGCGCATCGTGCAGCTCACGGCCTGCAGCGGGCACTCGTTCAAGTTCGGCCCTGTGCTCGGACTGAGGGCGGCGACCCTCGCGACCGCCGCCTTGTGATCCGCGAGCCGCGTTTCAATCGCGATCGCCGAGCACGACCTTCTCGCGCTTGCGGAACACGATGCGGATCGGCACCTCGGGGCAGGCGAACGCCTCGCGCAACCGGTGCGTGAGGTAGCGCTCGTACTGCCCGCGGAAGAGGCGCGGTTCGTTGACGAAGATCATCACGGAGAGGGGCTCCGTGCCGATCTGCGTCCCGTAGAACATCTTGGGGAAGTGCCCGCCGCTCGAGGGCATGAGGCGATCGCGCGCCTCCTGCAGCACGGCGTTCAACTTCGGCGTCGGCATCGACACCCGAGTCTGCTCTCGAAGGTCGAACAAGACCTCGAGCGTCTCGCGCACATTCGTGCCCTCGCGGGCCGACATGAACGCAACCGGCGCGTGATCGAGCCCGGGCAATTGCTGGCGGATGTAGGCATCCCACTTCTCGAGATCGAGCTCGGGCGCGAGGTCGATCTTGTTGCCGACGAGAAGCACCGGCTTGTGTTGCTCCACGCAGTACGCCGCGAGGGCCTTGTCGACCTGGCTGATCTGCTCCCGCACGTCGAACATGTGCACACAGACGTGTGAGCGACGGATGCTGTCGTTGCTGCGGTTGTGCGCGAAGAGTTCGATGGCGTGCTCCAGGCTCTTCTTCTTGCGCACGCCCGCAGTGTCGATCGCCATCAACTTGCGGCCATCGAAGTCGAACACCACGTCGATGGCGTCGCGAGTCGTGCCAGGGAGCTCCGAAACGATCACCCTCTCTTCGCCGGCCAGGAGGTTGATCAGCGTCGACTTGCCGGAGTTGCGCTTTCCCACGACCGCGAAACGGAGCACGTCGCCTTCGGCCGCGTCCTCGTCGCCAACCTTCGGCGGCAACTCGTCCACGATGCGGTCCAGGAGCCCGCTCGCCCCCCAGCCTTCCTTCGCACTCACGGGCAGCGCGTCGCCGAAACCGAGCTGGTGCCACGTCGAAACCGCGACCTCGTCCTGGAAGGCCTCGATCTTGTTGACGACCAACAGGACCTTCTTGTCGAGCGTGCGCAAACGTCGCGCGACCATGTCGTCTCCCGGAACACGCCCCTCCCTGCCGTCGACCACGAACAACACGACGTCGGCACTCGCCAGGGCGAAGCCGATCTGCGCCTCGACGTGGTCCTTGAGCAACGCTTCGTCGACGAGCCCGAGACCGCCGGTGTCGACCAGTTCGAACGTCCGCTCTCGATGCCGCACTGGCACCGCGACCCGGTCACGAGTCACCCCGGCGGTCGGTTCGACGATGGAAACCCGGCGACCGACGAGCCGGTTCAGGAGACTCGACTTGCCGACGTTGGGTCGACCGACGATCGCTACGTGAGGAAGCGCCACGGGAAGGGGGCAAGACGATACGGATGGATGCGCGACCTGACCAGCGCCGAAGGCACGTAGCCGCGAATCAGCGAGCTTCGCCCGCCGTCGCGGCACTCCGCATCAAGGCGGCCAGGGCCGCAGCCGGAGCGGCGGTCCGAAGCACCAGCGGGGTCTCCTCGCCGCCGTCCTCCCCGTCGTTGACGATGGCGGTGGTCGACTGGGCGATGCCAACGACGTTGCCGCAGGCGTCCACGATCGGGGCTCCGCTGCTCCCGGCACCGAATGCACAGGTGACGTGCAGCCACGACACCACCGGCAACAGGGCACCATCCACCTGGGTCTCGGATTCGCGGGCGCGGTACCAGCGAGCGACCATGCCCTCGCTGAAGAAGCCGAAGTGATGGTCCGGGTTCGACAGGCAGTAGACCCGTTCTCCGGTCCGGACGTTCGTTCGCAGCGGCAGTGGCACTCCGCCTTTCTCCGTGGTCTGGAGCAAGCAGACGTCGGACGCTCGATCGATCGTCAGGACCCGCTGCACCGGCCAAACGTGTCCCTGGAGATCAGCGACGACGAGGAACGCCTCGCGCATCGTCTCGTCGGATTCGAGCACGTGACGACACGTCGCGACGACGCCGTCCTTCGCGACGCAGAAGCCGCTCGAACCGGAAAAGTGCCAGTCGTCGCATTCGACGCACAGGTAGAAGAGACCTACGACACGCACACTCGACACGATCGCGTCGTACAGATCCGGCGGGCTCGACGCAGTGGCCCGCTCCGGAGTGTGAGCGATCGACGGGGCTGCGGTCGGCTTCTCCCCGAGGACCTTCGCCAGCGAGACCAGCTCCCCTCCGGCCCTCAACGCCGTGGAAGCGGCAACGATCTTCGCTTCGAGAGCCGCGTCGTCAGCGGGCTCTCGGGGAGACGGTGGAGCCTGACCGACACCGGCCGCGGCGATCGCGGCAAGCACGAAGATCATCGAGCAAGAACGCATCCGTTCGATGCTACGTCGATCACGATGTCGACGGGCACAAAGTCCTGGCCCGAACCGGCTTCGGCCCCACCCTCAAGTCGAGGCGCGATCTGGTCGATGGCATCGGGGCTGTCGCGCGACTCGACATGACAGCGGAGAAGTCACATGGCCACCGAAGCAACTCACAGTGGAGCACGACCGGGCAGCCTCCCGCTCGTGCGCGTCGTCGACGACGAGGATTCGATCCAGGCCCTGTTCCAGTCCCTCGCTCCGGTCGGCGGCTTCGAAGTCCGCAGCTACAACACAGCGCGGTCGTTCCTCGATCGGGTGGAGCCCGAAGATCGCCCTGGCTGCCTCGTGCTCGACCTCATGCTCGGCGACTCGACCGGCATCGACGTCCTGAAGGAGATGGCCGCCCGCCACGACCCCCTTCCGGTGGTCTTCATGAGCGGTCTCGCGTGTGTGTCGCAGGCGGTGGTGGCACTGAAACTCGGCAGCCTCGACTTCGTGGAGAAGCCGTTCGACCTCGAAACGATGCTCGCCGCCATCCGGCGCGCCATCGACTGCGACATCGCGCAACGAAGCGCTGAAAAGGAACTCACGCGGCTGCAGCGCAACTTCGGACGCCTGACCGCGCGCGAGACCGAGGTCATGGACCTGATCGTACAGGGATGCGCCAACAAGGAGGTCGCCGCACGGCTCGACCTGAGCCCCAAGACGATCGAGGTGCACCGCGCCAACGTGATGCGCAAGACGGAAGCGGCGTCCCTCGCCGAGCTCGTGCGCATGCACGTCGCCATCCGCAAGGGCGCTGAGCGCCCCGAACTGGTGCCGACGCACTGATTCTCCTGGCCGCGCTCGTGCATGGCGCGCAGCCTTTCGCCGAGGGCTGCGGCAGCAGATCCACGAACTCCGGCGCCCTGCGGCACACTGGTTCGTTCGCCCGGTCGTCAGTACAGCAGCGTCGCCAGGCGCCGGCGGTAGTCGTCGAGGACCTCCTCGCCTTCGCCCACCATCACGAAGCAGAGCAGCATCGCCTTCCGGGCCATGCCGCCACGAAACCCCTTGTCGGCAGCCACCGATTCGAGGATCCGGTCCATCGCACGAACCACGTCCCCCGCGCGGAACGAGTCCCGGGCCGAGCACAACGCCGATTCGGCTAGTGCGCCCTTCGGATCCAACTTTGCTTCCAGCCACTCGAGGCCGCTGGTGATCCGCTGAACCACGTCGAACTCGGGTGCCTCCTCGGGGAACCCTGCGATCTCCGCCTTCACTCGCGCTACATCGAATGCGGCGACGCCCGCCTTTGCCCGCTCTAGGCGCGCGCCAGGTGACGCGGGATCGACTGCCTTCGCCGGCGGCGCCTCTTCTGGAATCACCAACGGCTCGATCCCGTTGCGCTGCAAGAACCGCCGCACCTCCGCCTCCGGCAGCGCACCCTGAAACGCATCGACCGGACGCCCACCGTCGACCAACACACAGAACGGAATGCCCTGCACTCCGAACGCGTACGCGAGGTCCTGCTCGCGCTCGGTGTCGACCTTCCCCAGGACGAAGCCTCCCTTGTATTCGGCAGCCAGCTTCTCGAGAACCGGTCCCAACGTCTTGCACGGACCACACCACTCCGCCCAGAAGTCGAGGAGAACGGGCGTGGTCATCGAACTCTCGACGACATCCTTCTGGAACGAGGCGGCAGCGACTTCACGGACGAGCGGGGCGGACATGGGCGCCGTTCGTAGGAGCCGCAGCACCCTCCGTCAATGCGCCGATCGTGTCCTGTCGTTACGCGGCCGCTACCAACCGTGCGTGCAAGCCCGCCGACGAACGACCTCGACCCAGCGCGCCGCGCGGCACGCATCTTGATCCTCCGCGAGCACCGATCCGAGGCCGACGCACTTCAGGGATGAGGTGCGCGAGAGAGAGGCGACCAGGCCTCGGATCGGGGTTTCTCCCCTGAACTCGATCGGTTCATGGCACTAGCTGTGGCCGACGCCGATCGAGCCGAGCAAGCTGGTCACCATCTCGAGCACGCCGTAACCGAGCAGGAGGAAGCCGAGCTGGACCGCGAATGCGACCAACGCGCCCCCTCGAGTCATGGCGAACAGATTGCGCATCCAGAAGAGCGCGAGGGCCGGGTTGAGGATCAGCATCACGAACGTCGCGAGCTGGATCGACGGCACCAAGGCCACCTGCAGGAACGCCGTGACGATGTACCACACGGCCATCGCCATCGAGCGACCAGCGGCATTGTTCTCGGCCCCGACCACGGACACCGACAGGTGCACGACGAGGGACACGCACGCGAACAACAACAGCGCGACACTCAGCCATTGCATCGGCTCGGTAGGCACCAGCCAAGGATAGGCTTCGTCGATGACGGCGATGCGGGCTCGGAGGCGCGATTGGCGCGTCGGAAGGGCCTTCGAGGACTGATCCTGCCCTTCGACCTCTGCATCCGGAAGAGGAAGGCGGACCCGCATGGGCCGAGCCGCCTCGCCCGCCGCCGCGGGGGGTGCGCCACCCGGTGCCGCACTCGGTGCGGGAGCCGGCGCCACAGTCGGTGCCGCATCGGGCCGAGGCGACTGCTCCACCGACGACCGCGGTGACGAGTCGTCGAACTGGCACGTGCGAATGTCCGCCGCCGCGATCGTCACCAGTTGCTCGCCGACCTGGATCTGCAGGCCGTCCAGGTCCATGGCGACCACCTTCCCCACCACGACGTTACCCGTGTTCGTCGTGACCTTCGCCTGGCGGTCCTGGGCGCGGAGCGGCCCCAGCACCAACAGACCAAGAAGCAGTACGACGAGTCGCAACATGCGGAGTTGCATCGGTCGCGACCCCGCAGCGCCTTGAGATGGGGTCGATGCCACACCGTACCGAACCGCTACACTCCGGCACGATGCTCACGAGCCTCCTGACCTTCGCCATCGCCGCGCTGCCTCCACAGGACCCGGCCGGGACCCCCGGCGACCTGACCGAACTCGCGGGCCGCGTCGACGCCGCGCATCACCCGAAAGGCGCCGTGGCACCGATCACCGCGTTGCGGGCGAACCTGGAGATGCACGCGCTCGACACCGAAGCGAAGGAGAGCGGCCAGGTCGACCTCGCGGTGCGCCTGCTCCAGTGGCGCCGCCCCGATCGCGACCGGGAGCAGACCCTCATCCGCTACGAAGTGCTCGAGGCCGGCTCGCCCATCGTCCGAGGCCGCGACCGCAGCGGGCCGTGGCAACTCGTCCAGGGGGAAGCCAAGGACCTCCGAGGCGCCGAGTTCGGACGTGACCTCGAGGCCTGCCAGAAACACACGAACCTCGCGCGCCAGCTCCTGCGCTTCCTCGATCCGGGCGCCGTCCTGCGTTCCCTCCAGAAGCCGGCACCGGTCGTCGACGAGATTCTCGCGATCGATCGTGACACCAAGGTCGCATGCCGCCGCGCGGAAGGACGACTGCCTGCGTTCCCGCTGCTTCGGCAGAACGGCGACGACGCGCCGGTGCGTCTCCGCGTATGGGTCGGCAACCAGGATGGGCGCCTCGTCGCGGCCGAGGCCGCGCCGCTCGTGGGGGAAGAACCCGAAGAGACGCGCGCCGAACGTGTCTTGCTGCTCGACCTGCACGAACAAGACGACCTCCTCGTACCGCGCAAGCTGGAGCACCTGTTTCGCACGCAGGAGGGTCGCCTACGCCTGCAGTCCCGAGTCGTCTTCACCTCGTTGTCGCTGCGTCCCGAGTTGCGGGCCGAGGACTTCGATCGCCCGAAGACCTGATCGCCGTCAGCAGCGACGCCGGAAGTAGCGCTCGAGCTCCGCAGCGCCGAACGACAAGACCGTCGGCCGCCCGTGCGGGCAGTTGTGCGGGTGTTCCAGCGAAGCCGCGGCCAGCAGCAGTGCGCGCACTTCCTCGTCAGCGAGTCGGTCGCCGCTCATCACCGCCGAGCGACAGGCCATCGAGTGGAACCTCTCCGCGATCTGTTCCCGCAGCGCCCCACGCGCATCGCCGGACGTTTCGGCAGCGAGCAGATCGCGCAACAGGCGCACACAGTCGACTCTGGTGAGCACCGCGGGCACTGCCTGGACTGCAACGGTCGCCGGTCCGAACGGCTCGACGACGAATCCCTCCGCGGCGAGTTCCCCTTGCACCGACTCGACGAACGCGTGCTCGACCGGCGTCACCTCGACGACGACCGGCGTGAGCAATCGCTGGCTCCGCACCGCACGATCGCGATGCTGCGCGCGCAACTGCTCGTAGACGACGCGTTCGTGCAAGGCGTGCTGGTCCACGACGAGCAGACCGTCGGGCCCTTCGAGCACGAGGTAGAGGTCGAGCACCTGGAGGAACCGGCCCGAAACACGACGGAACGGGTTCGGCACCTGTGCCGACTGCGTGGATCCGCGAGCCGCGACGGGCACGGCCGGAACGGACGCCTCGCGCACGCTGGACGCGGTCACCCGAGGCATCGACGGACGCGGCAACGGGTCGACCTCGAAGAGGCTCCTCGGCAGCTCGGGGAACCCCGAGCGGGCACGCGGCATTGCCGGATCGAGCACGACGCCTCCGTCGCTTCCCGCGACCGCGGCACGGCCGGACAGCGCAGCGCGCACCGCTTCGTGCACACAACCGGCGACTCGCCGCGACTCCACCAGGCGAACCTCCGCCTTGCGCGGATGCACGTTCGCGTCGACCTGGTCGGGCGGCATCGTCAGCTGCAGCGCGTAGACGGGAAACCGGCCGCCCATCAGGTACTCGCGGTATGCCTGCCGCGTCGCGTGCAGCACGGCCGATTCCCGCGCGAGCCGCCCGTTCACGTACATCAGCTCGAGCTTGCCGTCGCGTCTGGCGAGATCCGGCTCGGCGATCACACCTTCGACGACGAGCCCGGGGAACGTCCGCGACACCTCGATCAGTCCACGCCCGAGTCCCTGCCCGAAGCAGCGCCGGAACCTGGCCGCGAGCGACTCGCCAGCCGGCAAGCGCAAGTGCTCCTTGCCGTCCGCGACGAACGTGAAGTCGACGTCGAGTCGGGCCAGAGACAAGTGAGCGACCAGCTCTTCGATGCGGGCCCGCTCCGCGCCGGGCGACTTGAGGAAGCGCCGTCGCGCGGGGACGTTGAAGAACAGCTCGCGTACTTCGATCCGCGTTCCCTCGGGGCAACCACAGGGCTGCGGCGCCGACTCCGCGCCGCCGTCGCAGTGGAGTTCCCACCCTTCGCGCGCGCCGTGGCGGCGGCTCTTGATGAGCGCACGCGAAACTGCGCCTATCGACGCGAGGGCCTCACCGCGAAATCCGAGACTGCCGATGTGGTCGAGATCCTCTACGGATGCGAGCTTGCTCGTCGCATGGCTCGCGAACGCCAACGGCAGGTCCTCCGGCAGGAACCCTTCACCGTCGTCGACGATGCACACGAGATCGGCGCCGCCGCCCTGCACTTCGACGCGCACGCGCGCCGCCCCCGCATCGAGCGAGTTCTCGAGCAGCTCCTTCACCACGGAGGCAGGCCGTTCGACGACCTCACCCGCGGCGATCTGGTTGATCACGTTCGTCGGCAGCCTGCGGATCATGCGTCGACCTCCTCGACCGGGGGGATGGGTGCGACGTCGAACCACATCGCGAGAAAGCGTTCGAGCAACAGGAGAGGCTCCTCACCCGACGCACGGCTCTGTCGCTGGCAATGGTGCAGGGCGAGCAGCCCGTGCTGGATCCGCCGCACGTCGTTGCGCTGGAGGTTCGCCAGGAACTGCTCCGGGTACTGTCGCACCCCCACTCGCCCCGGGATGTCTCGCGCAGCGACGCCGGAATCGAGCAGCAGCCGCGCCTCGTAGAGGTTCGCCAGAGACTGGTACATCCAGCTCGTCGTGAACGGCAGCACACCACCCGGGTCCGTCGGCCGTCCGTCGCGACCGCGTACACCGCGATCGAACATCGCGTGTGCCGATCGCTCCGCAGCGCGGCGATCCCCGCCCAGCACCGCAGACGCGAACTCGAAGGGCGTCGATTCGAAACTGCACGTCAGCTGGCCGCGCAGATCGTTCGGCCCGAGCGGCTTGGTGCGACGATCGGCCGGGATCCGATCGCGCAGCCGCTGCAGCTCGGCGAGCAGTTCCGGCAGCGACTTGCCCACCTGCACGACCACGAGCCATGCGGCTTCGGGCTGCAGGGGCACACCAACTTTCGCGGCGTTCGTCACGACCCAGCGACACAGCTCCCCTTCGAAGGGACCCTGTGACCGGTCGTACGGCATGTCCCACAAGTCGCGGAACTCGAACACCGCGCCCTGCTCGACGAGTGCCTTCGCGAACTCGGCGACGGCGCGGCGGCGGCGGTCGAGCTTCGCTGCTTCGAGCACGAGGCCGCAACCCTTGGCGATGTTCGGCGCCTGCGCGGCGAGCGACGACGCGTGGCGCTTCCACCAGTTCGCACCGCGACGCACGCACAAGTAGGAGCGCCGGGCGAACAGACCGCCACCGCGGAGTTCCAGCAGTTCGGCGGGTGCGTCGGCGCCGTCCGCCCCGGCGTCGTCGTCATCGTCGTCACCATCCGAAGCCTCGGCCGGCGCCTCGCCTCCGGCACGGACGTCCACCGCGTCGACGATCCGCAACTCGGCATCCTTCGGGACCGCCGCGAGTACGGCGTCCATCGCCCGCGCACGGAAATGGTCGCTCGCTCCCGTGACGAGCAGCACGGGCGGCAGCCCCTTACCGAGCGCCTTCTGCAAGCGGGCGAACTCGGTCTCGGGGTGCGGAACGGCCATCAGCGGATGCGGGGCAGCAGGTAGACGTCGAAACAGCCCGCGGCGAAGAGGGCGAGCGAGATCATGCCGTTGGCGGTGAAGAAGGCCACGCCGATGCGCGAGAGGTCGTCGTGCCGGACGAGGCGGTGCTGCCACACGAGCAGTCCCGCGGCGAGAACGGTGCCGGCAAGGAACGCAGGGCCGAGCGGAGCCAGCCAGCCGAATGCCGCGAAGCCGATCGCGGCCACCGCGTGCAGCGAACGACTGCACCACAGCGCGCCCTTCGCGCCGAGCCAGGCCGGGATCGAGTGCAGTCCTGCCGCTCGATCGAAACCCTCGTCCTGGCAGGCGTAGAGCACGTCGAAGCCGGCGACCCACGCCGCGACCGCGGAGCCGAGCACCAGCGCCACGAAGACGCGCGGTCCGAACCCACCGTCCGCTGCGACCCACGCCGCCACCGGCGACAGCCCTAGCGCGATACCGAGCCAGAGATGACAGGCCGCGGAGTGGCGCTTCACGTGGCTGTAGGCGAGCAGCCAGGCAAGTGTGGGAATGCCGAGCCACAGGCACACCGGCGCGATCGCCGCGCATGCAGCGAGGAACACGGCGCCCGAGCCGACGACGAGCCAGCGCGCCTGCCCCGGCGAGACGACGCCGCGCGGGATCTCGCGACCCGCCGTCCGCGGATTCACGGCATCGACGTCGCGATCGACGAGGCGGTTGTACGCCATCGCCGCGGTTCGAGCCGCGACCACGGCGAGAACGACCAGCAGCAGCAATCGCAGCGACGGGCGCCCGTCGGTCGCGACGAGCAGTGACAGCAACGCGAAGGGCAGTGCGAAGACGGAATGCGACAGCTTGACCAGCGACGCGAACGTCCGCGCCCGTCCGATCCAGCCCCCGCCCGACGTCATTCCTCGCCCTCGACCCACGGCGACGTCGCCGGAGGCGGCGCTCCCCATCGCCGCACGATCGGATGCTCGACGCGGATCCGATCGAGGATCTTGCCGACGACGAAGTCGACGAGATCCTCGACCGTCGCCGGCCGGTGATAGAAGCCGGGCATGGCCGGCAGGACGACGGCACCGAGCCGCGCGAGCACGAGCATGTTCTTCAAGTGCAGCGCGGAGAGCGGCGTCTCTCGCGGCACGACGACCAGAGTGCGGCCTTCCTTCAGGGCGACGTCCGCCGCGCGTTCGACGAGATTCGACGAGAAGCCGTGGGCGATCCGCGCGAGAGTGCCCATGCTGCACGGCACCACGATCACCGCCTCGATGCCAGCGCTGCCCGATGCGGGCGTCGCCTCCACGGCTTCCAGCGCGTGCACACGGAGGCGGGCTCGCAGTCGCGGCTCGAACAACGCCGCGAGGTCGGGCCGCTCGGGATCGACGGCCTTCCCGGCCTCGTGCACGAGCACCCGGACACCCGCCCCCGTCGCGCAGAGGTGTACTTCGTGCCCGGCGTCGAGAAGGACCTCCACGAGCCGGATCCCGTACGCGATCCCGCTGCCACCTGAGTAGCAGACGGCGAAGCGACGCACGTTTTCACGGGACACGGCAGTCATGGCTCGGCCACGTAGAAGTAGACGTTGTAGACGGTGTGCGCGTAGACGCAGATGCCGAAGCCGCGCGCCCACATGAGCCCGCCGAGCAGGAGGCCAGCCATCGTGCGGAACAGGAAGCGGGTCTGCTCGAACGGTTCACCACACAGGTGATGGAACCACGAAAACACCAGAGCACTGACGATCACCGCGAAGACGCCCGCGACCCACTGTGGCAGCGACCAGGCGCGCACGGCCTGCAGCGCCACCCAGACCAGCGCCGACATCAGCCCCAGACGGAACACCAGCTCTTCGAAGATGCCGGCACCCATCGAGCCGACGAGGTTCGCGGTGAGTTCGGTCGCCGCCGGTGTCGTGCTGAGGAGACGCGCAGCCGACGAGGTCATGGCCGACGCGATCGGCCCCAACATGACGCCGTACACGGAGCCCTCCAAGATCAGCACCGCAGCCACGCGCAACCACGGCACCTGGCGGCGGAACAACGAACGCGCCGCGAAAGCGGTCAGGACCGCCAGCGCTGCGCGAAGCACCACGAGACCGTGGCCGCCGATCCGGTTCATCTCTCGGAGCAACAGCAACTCGGCACCGTTCCGCTCGTTCGGCGTGAGGACGAGACGGAGGACTTCGTACGCGATCCAGAGCGGCAGCACAGCGATCAGGGCGACCGCAGGGTCGGACGACCAGGCGAAGTAGCCACCGGGGGCGGGCGCCGCGCCGGGCGCGTCGTCAGGACGCGTCGACTTCGCCACGGTAGAGCGCGGCGATGCCGCCGGTCAGCAGACGGTAGCGGGGAGACGAGAGGCCGGCCGCGCGCATCACGTCGACGAACGCGGCGCGCTCCGGGAACGCCATCACCGATTCGTGCAGGTAGTGGTACGCGCCGTTCTTCGCTCCGCTGATCCAGGCTCCGAGCCGCGGCAACACGCGGCGGAAGTAGAAGTGGTACGCAGGGCCGAGCAGAGGCACACGCGGCTTCGTGAACTCGAGCACGACGACGCGCCCGCCAGGACGCACCACACGCGACATCTCGCGGAGCGCGGCGACGGGGTCGCTGACGTTCCGGATTCCGAACGCGACCGTCGCGAAGTCGAAGGCGGCGTCTGCGAACGGCAGCGCCAGGGCGTCGGCACAGAGAAACGCCGGCGCAGCCCGATCCGCGCCGCTGCGCCCTTTGGTCGCCGCGCAAGCGAGCATCGGGGCGCAGAAGTCCGCTCCCACCACGTCGGCGCCAGCGCGCTGCAAAGCGAACGCGAGGTCCCCGGTCCCGGAGCAGACATCGAGGCCACGCTCCCCCGGCCGAATGCCGACCGTTCGCACAGCGCACCGCCGCCACCAGACGTCGATGCCGAGGGACAGCGCTCGATTGGCGCGGTCGTAGCCGGGCGCCACTTCGGCAAACATCCGCTGAATCGTCGTGCCGTCCGGCATCTCCCGGATTCTGGAGGCACGGGCCGGCAAGCTCAATCGGCAGGCCCATCGTTCCGGAAACGACCGCGGGCCGCAGAAGCGGCCCGCAAGGGTCCTGCAAAGGCCGCGGGCGCCGACCTCGGGCGCACCGCAGCGATGGTCGAGACTACTGGCGCCAGTAGTTCGACACGACACGGACACCCGGCACCGTGAGCGTCGCGACGCGAACGCCGTCCGCGAGCTGGAAGACGTCGACGTGGCCGGTGTCGGACAACGCGACGAAGAGCAGCCGCGGAGCCGCCGCCTTGGCTCCACCCAGACGGACCGTGTACTTGCCCGAGTGGATGAAGGGCGTCGCGGCGTAGTTCTGCGCGTAGGGGCCACCCTGCCCGCGCAGACCACCCAAGTTGACGAGATCATCGGTGCACAGATCGATGACCGAGTTGCCGGTGAGCGGATCGCGCGGCGGCTCGCCGGGCGTGACCCCGCCGTACTTCTGCACGACGGTCCATTCCTTCTGGCGGTAGGTCGGAGGCAGGAAGAAGCCACCCGAGATCTGCTGGATCGGCAGCAGGCCGAGGGGCGTCGTGGTCAAGCTGACGCGCGACACCATCCCGAGCCCGGTATCGTCGACGTGCCCGATGAGCACGCCGCCGAAGCCGGCGAGCATGTCGTACGACATCGCCTTGGCGCGCGGGAACGAGACGTTCGTCACGGTTCCGATCAGGTCGTTGAACCCGAAGCCGTTGACGCCGTCGGGCCCCGACTCGTAGATCGCGACCGTTCCGTTCGCGTTGAGGATGTAGGCGAAGTAGACGCCCGACTGGTTGCCCGTGTTGAGGTAGCGCTCGCTCGCCACGATGTCGACCGGCTCGTTCAGGAAGCCGCCGAGGACGCGGCGGACCGTGAAGTCGGACGCCGTGATGATCGACACCGCGTTCGCCAGCGGCGACACCGCGAGGATGTCCTCGCCGTCCGGCTGCCACGCGATCGCCGTCGGACGCGAATCGAGCCGCGTCTCGTGCACGATCTGGTGGAACTGCGAGCTGTTCGGGTTGATGTCGATGAAGCTGACCGAACCGCTCGCGAAGTTGGTCACCGCGAGGTGGGTCATGTTGGGAGCAATCGCCATGCTGACCGGGTCGGAGAGCTGGATCGTGTCGAGCACCGTGAAGCGGTTGCTGTTGACGACCAACACCTGCCGGTTCTCACGATCGAGCACATACAGGAAGTGGCCGATCTGCTGGCGCGAGGTGAACGGGCAGTACGGGGTCGGCGGCGGCGGCGAGCCCGGGGGCGGCTGCGGACCGACGAACACGTTCATGAACTGCGTCCCGTAGACGCCGAGCGCGCCGGAGACCGTCGAGAACGGATTGCCCGTGGTGAGGAAGTTCAGACCGGCGGCGATGCAGCCGACGGGCGGACCACCCGTGACGAGCGAGCCGACAGGACCCGTCGAGGACTTCGTCGTCGGCTCCTCGCCGAAGATCGCGCGGTTCGGGTTCGGCGGCGGGAACACGAGCCGCGGCGGATTCGGCACCGGCGGCTGCGTGATCGTGTTGCCAGGCATGCCGGCGTTCAGCAGCTGGTTGATCTGGTTGGCGCTCGTCGTGTTCGGGTTGATGTTCTCGTCGTTGAACACGAGGTCGAGCGGCGCCCCGATGTGGATGTCGGTGACGTCACCGACGATCGGGTCCCGGAGCAACCGCGTGTTGAGGTTGGTGTCGCGGGTGAACGTCAGCGCACCGGCACCGCCGGCATCGAGGTTGGTCGTTCCGGGAGCGAGAGACGGCACGGTACCGGTCTTCCCGATGTTCGGGTTCAGCGGGAAGCGCGTCGTGCGCGCACCGCCGCCGGCGCCGAACGGGTTGCTGTTGTCACCGGTGCCCTGACCGAAGCCGTTCAGGTCGATCACCTGCACACCCGGCTCCGCGCCACCCATGCCGACGTAGATCGCCTCGGGTGCAACCGGCGCGTTCACGATGCCCGGCCCAGTGCCAGTCGTGAACCGCGTCGTCACGGCCTGACCGATCAGCGAGCCGGACAGGCTGTTGATCGTCGTCGCCTGCACCGCCACGTCCACCGTCGTGAAGTTCGGCGCCTGGCTGCCCGGCAGGTTGTAGGCAGGCCTGATGGTGTAGTTCATCAGGTCGCCGTAGCTGATCGGGTCGGCGAAGTAGATGACCGGGAAGGTCTGCGCGGCCGACGTCACCGACAGCGAGACGCCACCGTTCGGCGGCGTGAACAGCTGCGGATCGAAGAACGCACCGACCTGACCAGGCTGCACCGGCTTGTTGAACTGGACCAGGATGGTCGTCGTCGGGTCGATGCCCGAGTCGTTGTTGCCTGGCGTGATGCGCGGCGAGCTCAGGAACCCGAGCACCTGCGGCGGGTTCGTGTCCGTGCCGACCGTCGTCGCCGTCGCGATCTCCTGCTCGAGGATGTCGTTCTCGGAGTCTCGCACCGCGTTCGTCACCGAGATGCGGATCAGGCGGTCGCCGGCGAGAGTCTGGTTGAACAGCTCGTTGTCGGTCAGGTTGTTGTTCGAGTCCGCGATGAACACGAACGACTTGGTGCTGACGAGGTCCGCGGCACCCGGGTAGCTGGGGAAGCCCGCGGCACGCGGGTCGAGGATCGCGACGCCGCTGCCGTTCGCCTCGACGGCCTTCACCTTCTGCAGCACGCCACCCACGTTGTAGTAGGTGAAGCCGTTCACGAAGCCACGGCCGAGCACGGGCGACGTCGTTTCGGTCGCAGGGTCGTAGGCGAGGACCGTCAGAGCTCCGGTGAGACCCGAGTTCGTCTGGTCCGCGAGCAGATCGCTCAGGATCGAATCGACGTCGAGCTTGTGCGAGAACGTGAAGTGCAGGAAGTGATTGCCGGGGTTGCCGTCGGGCAGGACCGCGGTCGTCGGCAGCGTCGCCACCGGCAACACGCCGTTCGTGCCGCTCACGTGCGCCTTCAGGATCGCCTCGCTCTCGATGTTGACGACGGTCGAGGTCGGGTTGCCGAACTGGTCCGTGGTCCGGATCCGGTAGGGATACACACTGCCCGAACCGGTGCTGATGGAAGTGACCTTGAAGTCACCGCGATTGTCCGGATCACCCTTCACGCCTCCGGCGCACCCAGCGACGACGAAGGAGCCCATGGCAACGAGCACGGGCGCGAAGAGGGCCGAACCGAGAGGGCGAGGGTTCGGCGGCTGATGAGGATTGGCTTTCATGGGATGCGATCCCACCGCGTGGTGGCGCAGTGGCTTGGTCAACTCCGGACGATCCAACCGAGAGGGGGAGCCGTAGCACCTTACTTCGCTTGAGGTTCCACGCAAGCGACGAGTTCGGGCACGCTCCCCGGTTGCATCGCCGGAGACTGCACCGTGCAAAGCAAAGGCGGTACCTCGAAGACAGCCGGGCAATCACCCCCATCCCGGCGGGCACGCCGGCGCCCCGAACCGCAGTCGGATTCATCGCAAGATGTTGTTGCAGAAAGTTTTGCGACGGCTGACCCGCGCAACCGTCGCCTCGGTGCGCTTGCGCTCGGCGTGCACTAGCGCACGCGACCTTGCTCGTCCGGCGAAGATCGCGGCCCGCGGTCGGCAACCGTTGCCGCCGCTCCTACCATCGCGGCGCCCATGAGCGACCCGCTCGACGAGTACCGCAAGAAGCGCGACTTCCGCGTCACTCCCGAACCCGAGCCGGCAGCACCGATCGCGCGCGACGACGCCACATTCGTCGTGCACCGACACGAAGCCCGCAACCTGCACTACGACCTTCGGCTCGAGCACGGCGGTGTGCTCTGTTCGTGGGCCGTACCGCGCGGCTTCTCGTACGACCCTGGCGAGAAGCGTCTCGCCGTACGCACCGAGGACCATCCACTCGAGTACGAACACTTCAGCGGTCGCATTCCGCGCGGCCAGTACGGCGCGGGCACGATGGCGATCTGGGATCGCGGCACGTACGAGCTGGTTAAGGTGCGGTCGTGGGACGAAGCGCTCGCGCGCGGCGAGATCAAGGTCCAGCTCGCAGGTCGTCGACTCCGCGGCGAGTGGCACCTGGTGCGAACCCAGCAGAGCAAGAACAGCTGGCTCCTCTTCAAGTCGCGCGATCTCTACGCAGGCTCGTCGCGCGACAGCGCGCTCGGCATCGACATCGGTGCCGCACCGCGGGCGCCGATGTCGATCGCGGCCAGAGCGATGCACTGGGATTCGGAAGTCGGCGGATTCGACGACCCCGCGTGGGTGTTCGAGATGGAGTTCGACGGACTCCGCTGCTTCGCCACGAAGGACGGCTCCTCGACCACGATCCACGGCATCGATGCGATTCCTCGCGCCGTCCGCGAAGCGTTGGTCGAGCTGCGATGCTCCCGCGCGATGCTCGATGGCGTGCTCGTGGCGCTCGACTCGAAGGGTCGCCCCGACCGGGGCGCACTGCGCTCGGCCCTCGCCGGCGACGGCGCAGGCATCACGTACTACGCGTTCGACCTGCTGCACTGGGAGGAGTTCGACCTCCGCCCGCTGGCCCTGTTCGATCGCAAGGCCGCGCTGCGCACGCTGATCGCCGATCTGCCCGGCGTCTCGTACGTCGACCACGTGACCGGCAGCGGCCAGGCACTCCTGCACGCGATCGCGAGCGCCGGGCTGCCCGCGGCCATCGGGAAGCGCGGTGCGAGCCTCTACCACGAAGGCCCTCACGCGGACTGGCGACGGATCGCGGTCGAGCCGACGGCCGCGACGGAGGGCGGCTCCGGCACCGCACCACCGGCGCCTCGCGCAGCGCTGCGCACGAAGCCGACGAACCTGGGCAAGGTGTACTGGCCCGCGGAGGGCTACACGAAAGGCGACCTGCTCGCGTACTACCGGTCGGTGGCCGACGTGCTCGTGCCTCATCTCCGCGACCGGCCGGTCCACCTGAACCGGTTCCCCGACGGCATCGACGGCAAATCGTTCTACCAGCGCGAAGCGAAGGAGGGCACACCGGAGTGGCTGCGCACCGCACCGGTGCCGAGCGACGACGGAGTCGTCCCCCACCATGTGATCGACGACCTCGACGCGCTGCTGCACGTCGTGAATCTCGGCAGCATCGATCTGCATCCATGGCTGTCGCGCGTCGCGACCCCCGAATCCCCGGACTGGGCGGTGCTCGATCTCGATCCGAAGCAGGCGCCGTTCGCCGACGTCGTGCGCATCGCGCGCGCGGCGGGCCGCCTCCTGCGCGGCATCGGACTGCGTCCGCTGCTGAAGACGTCGGGCAAGTTCGGAATGCACGTGTTCGTGCCGCTGCGGCCCGGCTACTCGTACGACCACTCGCGCATGTTCTGTGAGGCCGTCGCGCGCATTCTCGTGCGTGAACTGCCCGACATCGCGACGGTCGAACGGCTGCCCGACCGCCGCGACGGCAAGGTCTACCTCGACTTCCTGCAGAATCGACGCAGCCAGACGATCGTGCCGCCGTACTCGGTGCGCCCGATCCGCGGAGCATCGGTTTCGGCGCCGCTCGCCTGGGACGAACTCGAACGCGACGACCTTTCGCCGCAGCTGTTCACGATCCGCAGCATGCCCGCCCGCATCGGCGAACGCGGCGACTTGTTCCGCGCGGCACTCGAGGATCGCCAAGACCTCATGCAGGCGATCGAAGCGCTCGAGGACGTGCTGCGCGGCCGTTGACGAACCCGACGTGCCGAGCTGCCCGCCGCCCCGGCGGCCCAAGTCAGTTGCGATCGAGCGGGGGCATCTGCAGGCGGCGGCGCACCCGATCGGCCCAGCGGCTGTTCGGATCGAACGAGAGGTACGCGCGCCAATGGCGTCTCGCGCCGTCGACGTCGCCGATCACCGCCAGCGCCTCGGCGAGGTTGTAGTGCGCGTCCGCGTAGTGCGGTACGAGAGCGAGCGCAGCGCGCAGGGCCTCGATCGATCCGTCGCGATCGCCGAGTTCGCCACGCACGATCCCGAGGTTGTTCCATGCTTCCGCGTAGCCCGGCTGCATGGCGGTCGCGGCGAGGAACTGGGCCGCGGCCTCCGGACGCCGACGGAGCGCGTAGTGGCAGTTGCCGAGGTTGAAGTGCGCCTCCGCGTTGCCGCTGCCGATCGCACGTTCGTAGGCGCGCACGGCATCCTCGAGTCGCCCCGCCGCTTCCGCATCGACCCCGATCTGGAACCAGTCGTCGGGCGAACGCAGGTTCGGCAACGTCTGGGCCCGCCGCGCCACTTCGCCGAAGTCGAACAGCAACTGCCCGCCGGGCTCGACGAGGCGGCCATCGGGAGTTCGCACGGTGACGCGCTTCTGACCGATGCTGGCGACCAGCCCCGCCAGCGCGGCATCGGCATCCGCAACGACAGAGCGAGCGAGTTGCCAGGCTCGGAAGATGCGCGGCGCGGTCCACCCGGCGCGCCACAGATCCGCGAGAGCGCGAGCAACGCCGAGGGCTCGGAACGAGAACTCCTCGACGCTGCCACGACGCGGCACCAGCAGACCGTGCTCGATCCAGCGCCGCACGACGGCCACCGGCAACCCACACATCTCGGCGATCTCGGCGGGAGAGAAGCGCCGCTCGGGCGACTCGGGTTCGATCGACGACGGTCTCACGTGCCGTCTCCGTCGACCATGCCGAGGAAGACCGGCGCCCGCAGCGAGCCGTTCGCCGTACGTTCGAGGTAGCTCACGCGGCAGAAGAGTCCCGGCGCGACCCAGGCGCCCTCGAGATCCGTTTCGACGAGCGGCCGCGGAGAACGCCGCGCGAAGAGTTCGCCGCGCAGCCGGACCTTCGTCGCCTGGTCGAGTCCGGACCCCACACGACCGACACACTGCAATCGGCCGTCGAAGTCGGACGCCACGATCAGCGATTTGAAGTCGTCGGGACCGTCGGGTTCGAAGCCGAGGATCACGCAGTGCACGGCTCGCACCGGCTTCATCTTCACCCACGCCCCGGTGCGCTCGCCGGGCCGGTACGGCGCGTCCAGACGCTTGCCGACGATGCCCTCGAGACCCTGCGCCGACGCAGCGGCGAACAGGTCGCGACCACGCCCGACGACACCCTCGGAGACCACGACGCGCGGCAGCGGGTTCTCGGCGAACAACCCGGCGAGGATCTTGCGGCGCTCGGCGAGAGGTCGCCGCAGGACAGGCTCGAACGCCCGATACAGGACGTCGAAGACGACGTACGTCACCGGCTCACCGTCGCGGGACGACGAGTTCTCACGACGAAGGACCGCCGGGAAGTCGGGACGACCGTCTGCACCGAGCACGACGAGTTCTCCGTCGAGCACGGTGCCCGGCGCGAGACGCCGCAGCACGTCGAGCTCGGGGTAACGCGACGCGAGATCGCGTCGCTTCCGCCCGTGCACCCGCAGTCCGTCGCTCTCGACGTAGGACACGGCGCGAACGCCGTCCCACTTCACCTCGAAGACGTGGTCGTCCGCGTCGAACGGCTCGCCGATGCGTGCGAGCATCGGCTCGATGTGATTCGGGAGGCGGGGCCCCGTCGTCACCTACTCTCCCTCGACCTTCCGCGGCCCCTTCTTCTTGCCGGCGCTCGGGGCCAGCTTCTTCGTCGTGGCTGCAGCGTCCTCGCCCGCATCGGGCAGCGGCACACCCGCCGCGCGCGCCTGGGCCTCGGCGACGCTCTTCTTCAGCGCGTCCATCAGGTTCAGGATCTTCGGCTCCTCGTGGTCCTTGACCTGGACCACTTCCTGGCCGGCGACCTTCATGTCGATCAGCTTCTTCAGCTTCGTGACGTACTGGTCGCTGTAGGAGCCGAGGTCGAACTGCGCCAATCGCGACGCGGCGATCAGCGTGTTCGTCAGCGCCTCCTCCTCCGGCTTGAACGTGACTGCCGGTACGTCGGACTCGAACTCGGCGCCCTTGCGCACCCGCTGCGGGTAGTGCAGGCCCGTCATCACGAGCAGCGAGCCGTGCGGCCGCAACAGGACCAGCTGCTCGCGACCCGACATCACGACCTGGGCGATCGCGCAGACGCCGTTCTTCACCATCCCCTGCCGGAGGAGCGCGTACGGCCGCTCACCGGCGACCCCGTCGGGCAGGAGGTAGTGAGCCTTCCCGGCGAAGTACATCGGATCGATCGCGTCGTTCGCGATGAATCCGTCGATGCTGACCGCGCGATCGGACTTGGTCCGCAGCTTGTCGACCTCGTCGGGGTCGACGACCACGTAATGGCCCTTCTTGTGTTCGAAGCCGCTGACGATCGCGTCGCTCGCGACTTCGCCGTGCTCGGGGCACACCTTCTGGTACTTGATGCGGCTGTTGCAGTCCTTGTGCAACTGGTTCAGGTGCACCTCACCACTCGTCTCGTTCGCGGTGAAGGCCTTCACGGGAACGGAGACGAGGCTCAGCTTCAGGAAGCCTCTCCAGGACGTACGGGACGGTAGTGCCATCGTGCTTCGGCCGGTGACGCTCGGCAGGGTGCGGGAGGATACCACCTCACCGCGGTTGGCGACCCGCTCGAACCGATGCGATCGGGGCGACGCGGCGACCTACCTGCACGACGCGGCTCTCGATACGCTGCCCCTCCCCGTCGCCCGCGCCGATGCCTTCGAGACCTTCGCGCTTCCGCCGTCGCCAGCTCTTCGCGCTCGCGACGTTCTTCGGCCCGCTCGCCGTGCTGGCGTTCCTCGGTCACAGCGAGTTGCAGCGCAGCGGCGCCGAAGCGGAGGCTGCCCTCGAACGAGAGGCACGGCAGTTCCTCCAGAGCGCCGCGCAGGTGATCGATCAGCAGTTCGAACAACAACTGCCGCCTGTGCTCGAGGAATCACGGCGGCTGCTGGAAGCGAACGGTCCCGTGCGCACCGTCCTCGCGATGCGCGGCACCGAGCGCTTCGCGAACGTGCTCGACGTGCTCCTGCTCGACGCGCAGCTGGGACTGGTGTGGCCGGACCTGCCCCCCGCCGGGCTCGACCTGCCGTTCTCGAAGGACTTCGGCTCCCGCAGCGGCGACAACGCGATCACCGCCGCGATGCAGTCGGTCGACCTGCTCCTCGTACGCGACGACAGGGCGGCCGCCAGGGCGCTGCTGCAGCAGCTCATCGCGCAGATCGGCGCGGCGACGCAGCCCGGGCGCGGTCGGCGCACCGAGCTGGAACTCGCCGAGATGCAGGCGCGGTTCCGGCTCGGCACCGTGCACCGCGCGATGGGCGAAACGGACCATGCCCGCGCAGAGTTCGAGCGCTGCAGCCGCTACGCGAGCAGCGCGAACCGCGTCGGTCGCATCGACCAGGGGGGCGCCGCGATCGCCGTCCTGTCGGAGGCAGCACTCGCGGAGATGGGCACCGATGCGGATCGCCTTCGACTCTTGCGGACGATCGCCGAAGGCCGGCGCGACGCACTCGCGGACGGCTTGCTCGAGGCGATCTGCTCCCGGCTGTCCGCCGGCATCGCCGCCGACGGCGCGACCCGCAGCGAAGCCGACTCGCTGCTGGTCGAAGAACGTCAACGCGAACAGACCCGCACGTTCGCCAGCGCCTACGACCTGGTCCTGAAGTTCGGTCTACGCCTTCGCCGGCTGCGCCAGACGACCGCAACCGAAGCGGAACAGGAGACCGACGACGAGGCACGCATCGTGTCGACCATCGCCGGGCAGACGACGATCCTGTGCATCCGCCAGGCGTCGGCGGAGGAGCAGGCGAAGTTCCGCTGCAACCGCGTCGGTGTGCACGTCAACCTCGAGCGCATGCTCGCGCCGGCCCTCGCGACCCTGCGGCGCGACGGCGCCACGTTCGTGCTCGCGATCGACGCGCCCGACGACGCCCCCATGGTGCCGCCGCCCACGACGGTTCCCACGACGTTCGTCCCCCCGCACGTGGAGCGCCATGGCCTCCTGCTGCGCGCGTTCCCCGCGAACGCACAGCGCCTGATCGCCGATACGAACGCCGCCGCCCGCAACCGGACCCTGCTGATGTTCGTGCTCTTCGCGACGGCGTTCGGCGGGGCCTTGTGGCTCTGGCGCTCGGTCGCCCGCGAGGCCGAACTGGCCGAGCTGAAGGTCGACCTCGTCTCCCGCGTGTCGCACGAACTGAAGACGCCTCTCGCCCTGATCCGGATGTACGGCGAGACGCTCGGCATGGGTCGCGCGCGCGACAGCACGCAAACGGCGCACTTCGGCGGAATCATCGTGCGGGAGTCGGAACGCCTGACCGTCCTGATCCAGCGCATCCTCGACTTCTCGCGCCAGCAGGCCGGGACGATCCACTACGAAGCGCAGGTCGTCGACCTCGGCGAAGTACTGCGCACGGTGTGCGACGCGTACACGCCGCACCTGGAGGCTCGGGGTGCCATCCTGGTCGAGACGCTGCCGCGCGGAGTCCGCGTGCGCTGCGACGTGCACGCGTTCGAGAGCGCGATCATCAATCTGCTCGAGAACGCCGCGAAGTACGGCCCGGACCAGGACCACGAGATCGAACTCGAACTGACGACGGACGGGGATCTCGCAGTCGTCGAGGTCCGAGACCGCGGTCGCGGCATCCCCGCTCAGGAACGCAGCCGGATCTTCGAAGGCTTCTACCGCGCATCGAACGCCGGCGAAGTGCGCGGCGCCGGCATCGGCCTCAGCCTCGTGCGACATTTTGCACGCGCGCACGGTGGCGAGATCCAGGCCCTCGAACGCGAGGGATCCGGCAGCGTGTTCCGCCTGATCCTGCCGCGGGCGCGTCAGCCTGCCGACAACGAACGCAATCACCCGACGAGCCCTGCCCGAACGCACGAGACCGACTGACCATGAGCAACCTGACCGACACGGTGATCCTCGTGATCGAGGACGAGCCGGACCTGCGCGCCGGCCTCCAGCACAACCTCGAACTCGAGGGCTACAAGGTCGAAGCGGCAGCTGACGGGCGCGACGGCCTGCGCAAGGCGAAGGACGGCAGCGCGTCGCTGATCCTGCTCGACCTGGGACTGCCGCACGTGCCGGGACTCGAAGTGCTGCGGCAGCTGCGCGAAGGCGGGCACGAGACACCGATCATCATCATCTCGGCGAAGGGCCAGGACCGCGACAAGGTCCAGGGCCTCGAACTCGGCGCCGACGACTACCTGACCAAACCGTTCGGCCTGAGCGAGCTCACGGCCCGCATCCGCGCAGTTCTCCGCCGTACCCAGGTCGGCGCGAAGGCCGGCGTCGGCGACAAGACCGGAGTCGGCGGCGTGATGCACTTCCCCGACCTGGTCGTCGACTGGCGGCGGTTCTCGATCCTGCGCGACGGCGTCGAGACGCAGTTGTCCCGCTACGAAGCCGACATCCTGCGCATGCTGGTCGAACACCGGGGCGAAGTCGTGAGCCGCCAGGACCTGTTGCGGCGCGTGTGGGGCTACGTGCACCTGCCGACGACCCGCACGGTCGACAACCACATCGCGCGCCTTCGGAAGAAGGTCGAGCGCGACGTCGAGAAGCCCGTTCACGTCGTGACGGTCCACGGCCTCGGCTACCGCTTCGAGTCGCAGTTGCTGAAGGAGGAACCGTGATCCCGTGCGCACTGGCGACCCTGGTGGCGACGATCCATCTCGTGATCGACGCCCCCCAGGAACCGCAGCCCACGACCCCGCCCGGTCACGCACCGACGCTGCACCGCGCGTGGCTGCGCGAGGTGATGGACCTCGACGTGGCCGCTGCCGCCGCGGACTACACGAAGATCGCCGCCGACCCGAACAACCTGGAGCGCTGGGTCGCGGCCGCTCGCCTCGCGGAGTTGCGCAGCCTGCTTCCGAGCGAGGTCGTGGTCCCGCACGCGCAGGACGCGCCTCTGCCTCTCCGGAGCGTGCTGCAGCGGCCGGAGTCCCCACCCCAGGTGACGGCACTCCTGGAACGCGCTCGCCGCGCCGCCAACGAGGGCGTGCAGACCCTCGGCTCGGACGCCGCCAAGGCCGCTCCCCTGCGCACCGCGGTACCGGCAGCCGAAGAGTGGTTGATGGGGCAGATCGGGCCGAGCCAGCGCGACCGGATGCGCCAGTTCCTGCAAACGCTGGCGAACCGTTCTCGAGCGACGGACGTGCGCCGCTTCACCGAGCGCCTCTACGCTGCGGACATCCTCCGAGCAGAACTCGAGGGTCGCCCCGCGCAGGCCATCGCGCTTCGCACCCTCTACTTCGCGGACTGGCACCCGCCGACCGTCACCGGCAGCGCCGAAGCCACGCTCGCCCGGGTACGCACGAATCTCGACGGATGGCTGGCCGAACCGGAGCTCGGCAACCAGCAGCAGTCGGCGTTGCGCGAACTGAAGGACTGGTTGGAGAAGAACGCGGCGACCGACGCAGCGACGGGAGTCGCGTTGCTCACGCGGCTACCCTACTTCGCGGAGCGACTGCTCGACGCGACGACGCGCGGCGCGGATACGCGCCGCTGAGAGCGAGACGCTGCGAGCGAGACACGGGCGCAAGGCGGGGCGCAGCGCGGCTGGACCGGCTGCGCGGCCGGACACCTCAGCGGCTCAGCGCTTGTCCATCATCTCGCCGCTTTCGGCGTCGGTGCCCTTCTTGCTGCCCTTCGCGGCCCAGGTGTCGAACCAGGTGCCGTCGTAGAAGTCGAGCGGCTTGATCTCGGGACCGTAGGGGTGCAGCTCGGCGGCGCCGTAGAGCACGCAGAACGGCAGGTCGACGATGTGCAGGATGCCGTAGAGGCCGTGCTCGATCGCGTGGTAGCCGAACGTGAACGGGAAGGCGAGGACTTCGACGGCGGAGCCGCCGTCCATGCCGGTGCGCACGCTCTTCGCGCTGGCGTAGCCGTCGGTCGCGCCGCCGTAGATCATCAGCACGGGAGTGCCGACGCCGAGGAACACGTCCTTGCCGGCGCGGTTCAGCGTGCCGCACGAGGCCAACGGGAGCGCGAGCAGCGCGGAGAGGGAAAGGAGAGCTTGGCGAGCGTTCACTCTGGAGTCCTCGATGGGATCGACGATCACCGCGGCCCGATGAGCGGGGGCGAGGCGACCGTTGAGGTTCGGTCGGATTCGAAAGGGGCTGTCTGCGCCGCGAATGCAAGCGCGCGAGAGGGTCGACAACAAGGACCGAGGCGCAAAAACTGCCCGCATCACCCGCCACCTGCCCGCATCGCTATAGTCGTGCCCGCCTCGGGCCGAAAGGACGCGGCAGACACCGGAATGTCCTCCCGCTTCGCCCTCACGATCCTCGCCCTCGGTGCCGGGGCCCTGCTCGCGCAGGAGCCTGCCACCGGCCGGGCGCAGCTGCCGCGGCTGTCCGCACGAACGTGGTCCGAAGCAGTGAGCCGAGACCTGTTCGCAGGCTGTGACGCGGACGCCGACGACCGGCTCGACATCTTCGAAGCGTCGGAGGCTCTCGATGCCCTGGACGACCCGAAGAACAGCGAGTCGTTCGCCCGGCTCGACACGAATCGTGACGGCTTCGTCTCGTGGCCGGAGTTCGACCAGCACTTCTGGAACGTCGTCCAGGCGGGCAACACCTTCCATGTCCGCCCGTGCCGCCAAGGCGTCGAGCAGGCGCCGGAACAACGCGAAGCGCGGCCCGACACCGGCCTGCAGAAGTTCCTCAAGCAGCACGACCAGAACGGCGACGGTGCTCTGGACCCGACCGAACTCGAAAGGATGGTCGTCCGCACGAACCTGCCGCCGGCGATCGCCAGCCAGCTGCGCACGCTCGACGCGGACCAGTCCGGCAAGGTCGACGCAGCCGAACTCGCGCCCATCTTCGAGCTCCTCCGCGGCCGTGTTCCCGAAGCGACGACCACCGCGCCGAAGACCGGTGGCGCGCTGCTGTCGCCGTGGCACGACAACGACGCAGACCGGAACGGCAGGATCGACCCCGCCGAACTCGCCGCGACGCTGCGCCGCATCGATCCGTGCCTGGCTCGCTGGGCCGATGCGCTGTTCAAGCTGCTCGACCGCGACAAGGACGGCTCGCTGGCCGGCGACGAACTCCCGGTCGTACGCCGCCCCCAGCGCACCTCGCCGTCCAGCGCCAAGACGGACGCTGCGGACCCGCGCGGCAACCCGGTCGCCGGCACCCCGGCGGCGCACTAGTCCGTCAGCTCGTCGACCGATGCGGCGCGGCATCGGCGAACCAGATCGTGTCGTCGAGCAGTTCTCGCAGCACCGCGGTCGCGTAGGCACCTCGCGGCAGGACGAACGACACACGCACGCCGCCGCCTTCGGCTGCTCCCGCCGTCACGTCCGCCACCGGGATGCGGAGCGGCCGCCGTTCGCCACGCGCCAGCCGGAACGGCAGACCCGCGAACGCGGACTCGGGCAGCTCGAGCTCGGCGAGCGCGCGCTGCTCGCTCGCGAGCGGTTCGCCGGTCGGCTGCACCATCTCGGGGCCCGGCATTGGGCCCGACGGCGAGATCTCGAACGCATCCGCGCGCGCCTGCTCCTTCGCAGCATCGACGACCGGGAAGACGGCTCCGCTGCGGTGCAGGAACGCGAGGTCGCCGTCCTGCAGACGATCGAGCGAACGAACGCGCGCCGCGACGACGCGGTTGAACACCTCGCTCTGCACCGCCGAGATCACGAGGCCGAACACGCGCCTGGGCATACGAGCGGCGTAGGCCCGCGCGTTGCCGCGCAGCACGTCGAGGCCCTTCTGCAGGTTGGCGCCGCGCTTGCCGAATCGCTGCTCGCCGAAGTAGTTCGGCACACCCGCACGCGCGATCTCGGCGAGTGCACGTGCCGCGACATCCACGTCTTCCGGCTTCGTCCCGCGCAGGACGACGAGGAAGCGGTTGCCTCGCAGGTGACCCATGCGGATCTTGTTGCCGTGGCGCGAGGTGCGCATCACGGCGAAACGATCGCCGCGCAGCTCGGCGCAACGACGCTCGTCCACGTGTTCGAGACTCACCCACTGCCGACTCACCGCCTGCGCGTCCTTCAGACCCGCCACGCCGAACGAGCGTTCGTCACGATCGAGACGCCGCGCGAGTTCGTTCAGCAGGTCGAGCGTCGACAGCCCGCGCTTCTCGACCCACATCCAAACATGGTCGCCCCGCCCCTCGGGTTCGTACGCGGGCAGTTCTTCGACCACGAAGTCCTCCGGCGACTCCTTGTAGCGGCCGCGGAAGAACCCGGCGGCGGTGCCGCGCGGGACGGGACGGAGCGGCTTCCTTGGCGGCATCGGCGACGGCGGGCTCTCAGGCTTCTTCGGCCTTGCGGGCCTTCGCCTTCTTGCGCGGCTTCTCGGCGGCTGGTTCGGCGGCAGGCACCGCGACCGGCTCGAGTTCCGCCGCGGCCGGCACCGGCTTGAACGCCGCGACCGCGTCGCGACCGGTGGCGTACGCCAGCAGGCGCGCAAGTTCGTCGCGCATCGCCGAACGGGCGACGATGCGGTCGATCTGGCCCTTCTCGAGCAGGAACTCCGATCGCTGGAAGCCCTTCGGCAGCTCCTTCTTGATCGTCGTCGCGATCACACGGGGCCCGGCGAACCCGATCAGGGCCCCCGGCTCGGCGATCAGGAGGTCGCAGACCGACGCGAACGACGCCGTGACGCCGCCGGTCGTCGGATGCGTCATCACGGAGATCGATGCGACACCGGCCTGGTGCAGGCGCTGCAGCGCGCCGCAGGTCTTGGCCATCTGCATCAGCGACACCGCGCCTTCGTGCATGCGTGCGCCACCGGAACACGCGAACAGTACGACCGGCAGCTTTCGTTCGGTCGCCATCTCGCACAACAGCGCGATCTTCTCACCAACGACCATGCCCATCGAGCCGCCGAGGAACTGGAAGTTCATCACGCCGAGAGCGCACGGGATGCCCTTCACCTGAGCTGTGCCGGTGACCATCGCGTCCGACTCGCCTGTCTTCGCCTTCGTCGACACGAGCTTCTCGGCGTACGGCACCCGGTCGTTGAACTCGAGCACGTCGCGCGCCGTCAGGTCCTTCCACATCTCCTCGAAGGAGCCGGGATCGACGGTCAGGGCGATGCGGTCGCGCGCGGGCAGCGTGAAGTGGTAGCCACAGGTCCCGCAGACCCGGTGCTTCTGCTCGAACTCCTTGCGGAAGAGCATCGCGCCGCACGACTCGCACTTGATCCACAGCCCCCCGGGCATGTCCTTCTTCTTGCCGAAGCGGGTCCAAGCCATGTGTTCGATCCTGTTCTTGTCGTGGTGTCGGGAAGGGAAGCCAGGGGGACGATAGCCCTGCCGGGGTGCCGCGGCCAGCGCGGCGTCAGACCACCACCGCCGCCGCCGCGAGGCGGCGCAGTTCCGCGATGCGCTGCGCGCGATCGGGCGCCCCGAACACCGCAGTGCCGGCGACGAAGACGTTGGTACCCGCAGCGGCACTCGTGGCGATCGTCGCCGGGCCGATGCCACCGTCCATCGAGACCTCGCCCCGGAAGCCCATGCGCCGCAGCTCCTGCACTTTCGGCAACACGTCGGACATGAACTTCTGGCCGCCGAAACCGGCGAACACGCTCATCACGAGCACGAGGTCGAGCTTGTCGAGATAGGGCGCGAGACGAGCGACGGGAGTGTCCGGCTGTACGGAGAGCCCGGCCTTGCGGCCCCGCTGCCGGATGTGGTCGAGCAACGCACCGACGTCACCGCGGTCGGCGACCTCGATGTGGAACGTGAGCCAGTCCGCACCCGCGTCGAGGAACGAATCCGCGTACTTCCACGGATCGGTGATCATGAGGTGCACGTCCAGCGGCTTCGTCGAGCACTTGTCGATCGCCGCGGTGATGAACGGCCCGAACGTGAGATTCGGTACGAAGTGGCCATCCATCACGTCGAGGTGCAGCCAGTCGGCGCCGGCAGCTTCGACGGAGCGGACCTCGTCGGCCAGGGTCGTGAAGTCGGCGGCGAGCAGGGACGGCGCGATGCGGATCGGGTGCATGGGACGCGGGAACTCGAAGGAGACGGCGCGGCGGGACTCGATGCAACGCCTCGTTTGCTCGAGGCCACCCGCCGTGCGGGCCGAGTCCGGGGTTCGTGGCCGCTAGAAGGCGGCAGCGGCGCCGCCGCTGCGGTGGTCGGCGACGCCGAGACGAGAGCCATCCGCCAGCACCTCGATCGCGAACACCCGCGCGACGTGACGCGGCGACTTCGCGAACGTGTGCCCCTTCTTCTCCAGCGCGGCGCGCACGTCAGGCGACAGCGACAGCGGCTCCCACAGGATCTCGTCCGGCAGCCACTGGTGATGGATGCGCGGCGCCCGTACGGCCTGCTCGAGGCCCATGCCGTGGTCGACGGTGTTCAGCAGCACCTGCAGCACGGCGGTGATGATGCGCCCGCCGCCGGGCGCCCCGAGCACGAAACGCAGCCGGTCGTCCTTCAGGACGATCGTGGGCGTCATCGACGAGAGCATCCGCTTGCCGGGCGCGATCGCGTTGGCCCTGCCGCCGACCAGGCCGAACTGGTTCGGCACGCCGGGCTTCGCCGAGAAGTCGTCCATCTCGTTGTTGAGGAGGAAGCCGGCCCCCTCCACCACGCACATCGAACCGAAGGTCGAGTTGATCGTCGTGGTGCAGGACACCGCGTTGCCCGCCGCGTCGACGATCGAGAAGTGCGTCGTGTCGTCGCTCTCCTTCGCACCGGGCGGCGCACCGGGCGCCACTTCGCTCTTCTTCGTGCGGTCGATGCTCGCGCGCAGCTTGTTCGCGTACTCCTTCCCGACGAGTCCTTCGACCGGAACCGCGACGTGGTCGGGATCGCCGAGCCAGCGCGAACGGTCCGCGTACGCGCGGCGCATCACCTCCGTCAGCAGGTGCACGTACTCGCTGCCGCCGAAGCCGATCGCCGCGAGGTCGTACGGCTCGAGCAGGTTCAGCATCTCGAGCAGCGCGACGCCCCCGGACGAAGGCGGCGGCATGCCCAGGATCTCGTGACCGTGGTACGCGGCGCGCAGCGGCTCCCGTTCGCGCGGAGCGTACGCCGCGAGATCGCCCGCAGTGACGAAGCCCCCGCCGGCTTGCATCTGCGCGATGATGCGCTCGGCCGTGACGCCCGCGTAGAAACCGTCGAGGCCGTGCTTCGCGAAGCGCTCGAGCGTCGCTGCGAGATCGCGCTGCACGAGCTGTTCGCCCAGCCGCAGCGGCGCATCCCCGTGGAAGAAGATCTTTCGCGTCGACGGGAAGCGACCGAGCGCCGCCGCGTTCTCCGCGAGGTCTTCGGCGAGGAACGAGTCGACGGCGATGCCTTCCTTGGCGAGCCGGATCGCCGGCGCGGCACAGGCAGAGAGGTTCCACGTGCCGTACTTCTGCAACGCGAACAGCAGACCCGCAGGGCTGCCGGGCACGCCCGCCGCCGTGGCACCGAACTGCACCTTGTCGGTGTCGACCGAGCCGTCGGCCTTCAGGTACATCGACTCGGTGGCGGATCTCGGCGCGCGTTCCCGGAAGTCGATCGCCGTTGTGCGGCCGTCGGCCATTCGCAAGAGGAAGAACCCGCCGCCGCCGAGGTTCCCGGCCTGCGGATGCGTCACGGCGAGCGCGAGCGCCACGGCGACCGCGGCATCGACGGCGTTGCCGCCCTTCTGCAGGACCTCGATCCCGACGCGGGTCGCATGCGGTTCGGCAGTGACGACTGCACCACGCATGCCGACCGCGACGAGGTCGTTCGGGACGACCGGTGCGGCGACGAACGCGGCGAGGAACAGGGTCGACGCCGCCGCGAGCACGCGCCGGCAACCGACGTTCATCGCTCGCTGCTCCCGAGGCCTTCGCCGAGCTTCACGCCCTGGCTGCGCAGGTACTGCATCACGCGTTCGACCTCGGCCTGCTCACCTTCGAGTTCCAGCGCGATGAACCCGCCCTGGTCGGTGACCGACGCGCCGCGGATGTTCACCACGACGTCGAACGACCGGTTGATCTTGTACAGGAGGGGCTCGCGCACGAGCTCCTGGTCGAACTCGAAGTGGATGTTCTTCTTGGTCTTCACGGGAGTGACGGCGCGCGAACGCGGCACCGGGGACGGCGGAGCATACGTCGATGCAGGGAGAATGCCGCACGTTCTCGCGGCGGCCGACCGTCGCCCTTGAACCACCGAAGGGGTTCGCTACCGTGCCCGCCTTCCGGTCCCGTAGCCAAGTGGTTAGGCAACGGATTGCAAATCCGTCTACGGCGGTTCGATTCCGCCCGGGACCTCATCCTCACCGCCCCGCCCGGAGCGCGAGGGCTGCGAGAACGCCACGCCACGCCACGCCACGCCGCGCCGGTGCCCGGGCGGGGTCCTGTTCGCGGAGATGCGCACGCGACCGCGGCGCGTGAAGACGGCGGGCTTCGCCGCCCCCCGGTACGGAACCTGGGCGAAGACGACCGCGACGACGAGCCGGAACGCAATGCCCGTCGTCCGCTTCACGACGCCGCGACCCGCTCCCTTCACCCCGGGACACGCCGCTCTCGCAGCACCTCCATCGGGACACGCTGCGCGGTGCCGGGCGAGCGGAACCACGTCGCTTCCTCGTAGACCGCGAGATCGAGGTCGGCGAGCGTGAACTGGACGGTGATCACGTTCTTGCGCAGCTCGTCGTGATCGAAGTAACGATCGTTCGAGACCACGAGCGCCGCGTGCGCACGCGCATGGCGCAGCACGACTTCGTCGGCCATCTCTTCCGGCGGAACGACCGCGTAGCGCGCCCGCCCCGGGGTCACGTCCTCGCATCGCGCGCGGAGCACGGCCTGCGCGTCCGGACGGCATCGCCGCGCCGTCGTGTAGTCGACGAACACCTGGATCGGCAGATCCTCGCGCCAGGCGTGGAACCAGGCGACCACGACGTCGAGACGTTCGATCGGCCTCGCCTTGCTGCTCGCGATGACGTTGGATCCGTCGATCACGATGGCCGCGATCGGCGGCGGTAGAGGCGGTGGTCCACGACGCTTTGGCCCGGCCACCCGATCAGCTCCAACGAACGAACGTCGCGGGAAGGCCGAGGGCGGTGCGGGCGACCGTGTGCATGAGCGCGTTGTAGGCAACCCGGCGCTCGCCGGCCATCGTTCGCCGGGTCGGACCGGACGCAGAAGATTTCTGAATCAGGAAACGCGGCGCGGGGGATATCGCGTCTGAGTGGTCGCCGCTTGCCACTCGGGGTGAACCTTCGGAAACGGGGGGAGAAGGAGTGCATCCCGCGTCCGCCCCTCGTTCGCGCGCCGCGCGGCCGCCAGAATGCGGAGATGCCGAAGCCTGCGCGCCGCGTTCCGCGTCCTCGCCGAGAGTCCCGGCCACCGGTCGCCGTGGGCCACGTCGTGTTGCGCGTACCCGACCCGGAAGCAGCATTGGCATTCTACGAACGGCTCGGCCTGCGCCCGGTCTGGTGCGCACCGCACCTCGCGATCCTCGAACTCCGGGGCGGCACACACCTCCTGCTGTTCCCGGGAGGGCGCCGCGTGGCGGCAGGCCGCGACGCGCCGTTCGACCTGATGGCCGACGACCTCGCTTCGTTCCGTCGGCGAGCCTCGGCGGCGGGTCTGCGGCCCTCGGGCATCCGGCACGAGCGACGCAGCGGCCACCGCTTCTTCGTGGTCGCCGACCCGTCCGGAAACCGGATCACGATCTACTCGAGCCACACCGACGGCCGACGAGTGTGATTTCTCGGTAAGGTGCGGTCGACCGCGTGGGTACTGCCGGCTCCCGCGGTGACCGTCCACGTTCCGGGGCTCGTTGCCTTGGAGCATTCAAGGGAAGCGCCGGTCGCCGCGGGATCCTGTCTCGTCCCCGGGTCGAAACCTCACGGCATGCCGGCTTCCTCCATGGCATACTCCGGCGATGGTCCTCCGCCCCTGGCGCCTCCCGCTCCTCACCCCGGCTCTGGTTGCAACGCAGCTCTCCTTCGGGCTCGCCGCGCAGGCGACCCTGAACGTCGGTCCGGGCGGTTACGCCCAGATCAGTGATGCGTTGTCGGCTGCGCAGCCGGGTGACCTGATCCTGGTCGAGTCGGGTTCGTACCTGCCGTTCCACCTCTCCATCGGCGTGCGCATCGTCGCTCCCAACGGCGCGACCATCACGACTCCCCCCGGCGGCGGCGGGCTCCCGTGGTCGCACAACGTGAACCCGCCCGCGGGTCAGCAGGCGACGATCGTCGGCCTGAGTTACCGGACCAACACCGCGTACCCGCCCGCCGAGCCGCCCGTGACGGTCGTCGTCTCGGGCAACGCCGTGTTCTCCGACTGCGTGTTCTTCAACAACTCCGACTACCAGAGCTCGGCCGTCGTGTGCAATGGCAACGCCGACGTGCAGTTCGATCGTTGCCAGTTCTCGAGCCCGTGGGATTGCCTCTCGGTCGCCGCCGGACGCGTCGCCGCCACCAACTGCCAGTTCACCGGCTACAGCGTCTTGTGGGGCGCCGGACCGGCGTCGGGCATCGTCGCGGGCGGTGGCGACATCACGTTGTTCTCGTGCAGCGTGCTGGGCTCGCCGGGCAGTTCGTCCAACCCGACCGGCACGCCGGGCATTCGCCTTTCGGGCACCGCCCACCTCAGGGTCGTCGACAGTACCGTCACGTGCGGAACGGCGTGGTCCATGGCGGGCGCGGGCATCGTGAACAGCACCACGAACCCCGTGCAGTACGCGCGTTCGACCATCACCGGTTCGACCGGCGTCATCTCCTGGAACCCGCCCATGTCGGGACAGGGTCCCGCGGTGTCCGGCCCGAGCCAGCAGGTGATGCTCGTCGGAGGCTCGGCCCCGACTCGCCCCACGGTGGGCGTGGGGTTCGCCGGCTCGATAACGGGACCCGAGAACAGTCTTGCGGGGACCGTGTTGTCACTCGAGCGAACCCCCGCGACCGTGGTTCCCTTCGCGGCGCAGCCGATCCACTTCGATCCGGCGACGGCCGTGGTCTTCGACATCGGTTTCACCGGCGTCAGCGCCACCTGGCCCGGCTCCGGCACCTACAGCTGGCAGACCTTCCCGCTGGACCCGTCGCTCTACGGCCTCCAGTTCTTCCTTCACTCGCTCCTGTGGGACGGCGCAACGTTCCAGGTCGGCCCGGTCTCCGGCGGTGTGATCCGCTGACCCCGAGCGCGCGCAGACGTAGTCTCTTCGTGAAGGATGGCGCGCGCGGGACTCTTCTCGCGGCCTTGCGTGCGCCCTCACGCCTTCCGGCTCAGATCGTGGCGACGCAGATCGAGCCTCCCTCGGCGACCGGTAGCCCCCGCCGACACGACTCCGCGTCGTGGAAGTCGGGTGGCTCGATCGGCGTGAACCTCGAGCACCCATGATGAAGTCGGTTTCTCCGTCGCCACGACCACCGTTCGCGGTGGACCGGCGCAGCCTGTTGCTCGCCGTTCGGGCGCTGGTCGGGCTCCTGTACGAACGACTCGTCGCGACCGAGGGCCCGCTCTTCTGCACGCAGGACGGCACGCTCGGGGGCCTGCACCTCGATGCGATCGTGGCCGGGCTGCAGAGTCACGGTCTGGAAGCCGACGCGACTCTCGCCGCGCTCGGCAGCCACGACAGCGAGGACGATCTCGTTCAGGAGATCACGGACACCGTGCGCATGCTGCTCGCCGTCGCGCCGCCGCGCAGTCCCGAACGTGGCGCACCGGGTCGCGCGTGCCTCGAGTGACGGCTGCGCGATCCCCAACTCGCGCGGATTGACCTGGCGTTGGCCGGCGATTCATCGCCGGCGTCGATCGTCTTTTCATGGACGATCGTCAGACGTCGTTCGCCTTCGCCGCCGGCAGGACCCTTCGGACGCCGCTCGTGTGGCTGTGCGAGCGTGTGTCTGGAATCGCGAGGCTGCGGCGCGACCACGAGCGGATCGCGAACTCGCTCGGCGACCTCGCATCGGATCCCGCTGCATGGTCGCAAGCGCTGGAGCGCTGGCTGGCGATCGAAACGGACATGCCGCCCGCCGATCTCGAGCGGATCCCCACCGATGGTGCAGTGATCGTGGCCGCCGAACACCCCACCGGCGCGATGGAAGGCATCCTGCTGCTCGCCCACCTGCTGCGGCGACGGACCGACGTGAAGGTGCTCGCCAACCGACTCCTGGCGCGGGTTCCGGCCCTGCGCGGCCTGGTTCTGCCCGTCGACGTCTACAGCCCGCGCAACCTGGGCGCGGTGCGCAGCGCCTTGCGCCATCTCGATTCGGGCGGCGCTCTGCTGGTGTTCCCGTCCGGCGAAGTCGCGCGGCGTCGAGCCGGTCGTCGTGGCACGAGCGAGTCCCCGTGGCAAGCATCGTTCGGCGCGCTGCAGCGCCATGCAAATACGACCGTCGTCCCGGTCCACGTCAGCGCCCGCAATCCCCGCTGGTTCCACCTCGCCGGCGCGGTGCACCGGCACCTCCGCACGGCGCTGCTCCCGCGAGCGTTGCTGGCACAGCGCGGAGGCCGTGTGGCACTCCGCATCGGCCATCCCGTTCCGCCGGCGACGCTTGCCCGCTTCGGCACGGACGATCGATCCCGCTGCTCCTACCCGCAGCTTCGCACGGAGATCCTCGGCCGTCGCGTCGGCGAACGTGCATCGACGATGAAGGCGAAGACGGGCCTCGTGCCCATCGCGGCTCGGGGCTCCGCGGAGGCGCTGTCCGAGGAGATCGCGTCGCTGCCGAAGAGCATGCTCCTGCTCGAGAGCAACGGCATGCAGGTGTTCTGCGCGCCGGCGGCGTCGATTCCCGGCACGCTGCTCGAGATCGGACGCCTTCGCGAGATCACGTTCCGCGCAGTCGGCGAAGGTTCCGGGTCGGCTCGCGACCTCGACGCATTCGATGCGACCTACCTGCACCTGTTCGTGTGGGATCCGAAGGCGCACGAGGTCGTCGGGGCCTATCGGCTCGGCGCGACCGACCAGTTGCTCGATCGCGGTGGCGCAGCCTCGCTCTACACGAACGCCTTCTACGAGTACGACGCGCGGTTCTGGGAACGCCTGTCGCCTGCGCTCGAACTCGGCCGCTCGTTCGTCCAGCCCGCCTACCAGCGTGCCTATGCGCCGCTCCTCTTGCTGTGGCGAGGCATCGGCGCGTTCGTCGCCGCGCGACCGGCGTACCGCTACCTGTTCGGAACGGTGAGCATCAGTGCGGATCACCAGCCGACGTCCGTGCGCCTCATGGTCGATCACCTGCAGACCCACTGCCTCGCGACCGACCTCGCACCCTTCGTCCGTTCCCGCAGCCCCTGGCGCGCGCCGCACGAGCCCCGCCCCGCCTGGGTGCCGCAGCAGATCGCCGACCTGCACGATGTCTCTGCGATGGTGCGCGAACTGGAGGTCGGACGATCCGGCGTGCCGGTGCTGATGGAGCAGTATCTCCGGCTCGGAGCCCGCCTCCTCGGCATCAACGTCGACCCGGAGTTCCACACGATCGACGCCTTGGTGGTCGTGGACCTGCTCGCCGCCCCGGAACAACTCCAACGCCGCTATCTCGGCACCGCGGGTGTCGCTGCTCTCCAGGCCCGCCACTCACGACGCGTGACGGCCTGAGACGCAGGACATTGCCATCCGCGACAACACGACCAGGCCTCGCCAATTCGTCCGGCCCCACCGGGAACGCGCTAACGGATCGAGCGCGCGCTGCTCCAACGCGGCTTCCCGCACCTTCCCAAGAGGCCGCCAACGACGGCTCGAGTTCCCCGGACACAACGGGGCCGTCGTAGCAGGCGGCGCGCTTCGACCGAGAACAAGGCGGTCGACGAACGGATCGACCGCCCGGCCAACGCCGCGCGGCCCCACCGAGGGATCCGCAGCTCAGGCCTTCGGCTTCGGCGGCGGCAGTTCGCGAGCCTCGCAAACCGATTGCCACCCCGCGCGCGCATGCTGCCCATCGCAGAACGGCTTGTTGGCCGAGTGACCGCAGCGGCACAGCGAGATCACGGTGCGGCCAGCGAGGCCGAACTCCTTCCCGGTTGCGTCTGCGATCGAGAACGTCCCTTCGAGTCGAAGCGGCCCGTTGTTGTTCACGGTGACTTTGGTCATGCACCGAGACTACACGAGACGCTCCAGGTCCGAGGCCGATCCTTCCCGCCCGGGCGGCCCTCGACCGCGTGGACCTTCACGGCCATTCCGCCGCGTCGCGCTCGAGCATCCGGTCGGTGCTTCCGTACCGGTCGCAGAGCCGACGCGTCGACATCACTCGCGCGCCGCTTCTTTGCTGCCCACGATCGTGAGGTTCATGCCGATCTGCACCGACACGGCCTTGCCGTCGACCATGATCGTGGTCTTGCCATTCAAGTACCAGCCGAACGAGCCCGTCGAGAACGCCTTCACCTCCGCCAACATCTCCTGCCCGTTGATGCCAACCTTCAGCGGCTCGGCTTTGGACAGGAACTGTGCGAGCGACAACGGGCAGGAGGACTTCGCCATGCCCAGCATGGTGGCGACCTGCCGAGAGAATGCCAAGGAACGCCTTCGCACGGCCGCCACGATCCCCGACCCAACAGGACTCGCCGCCCGCTCCCCGTGGAGACGACCGAAGGCGAGAGTCGCAGCTACACACTGCGCGGGAGCGCGTGCAGTGGACCTGCGGCGAACTGGACGGTCCCCACGGCGCCGCGCATTTTCTGCCGGCCACATACACTGACGGAATGACGCCGACCGAGGCCTCGACCTCCGCCGTTTTCCGGGCGCTGCACACCTCCGGTTGTTTCGTGATGCCGAACCCCTGGGACGTGGGCTCCGCACGGTTTCTCCAGCATCTCGGGTTCCGCGCTGTCGCGACCACGTCCGCCGGGATGGCGTTCGCACGCGGACTCCCGGACGCGGTAGACGCAGCTGCCACGCGACGACATGCTCGCCCACATCCGGGAAGTCGTGGCCGCTACGACGCTGCCCGTGAACGCCGATTTCCAGGCGGGCTACGCCGATACGCCGGACGAGCTCGCAAGCAACGTCGTGCGGTGTGTTGCCACAGGTGCCGCAGGGCTGTCGGTCGAGGATGCGACGGGTAACGCAATGCGCCCCCTGTACGACCGAGCCCTCGCCGTCGAGAGGATTCGCGCCGCGTGCGCGGCCATCCGCGGCTCCGGCACTTGCACCGTCCTGACGGCACGCTGCGAAGCATTCCTCGTCGGTCACCCGGACCCGCTTCATACCGTGCTCGATCGGCTCGTTGCTTTCGCCGATGCGGGCGCCGACTGCCTCTTCGCGCCAGGCGTCCGCGATGCGGCGTCGATTCACGAGATCGTTCGTGCCGTCGCCCCGAAGCCGGTCAACGTACTCATGTCGACAGAGATCCGCGACCTCACGGTCGAGCGCCTCGCCGATCTCGGCGTCCGACGAGTATCCGTTGGCTCGGCGCTCGCCCGCGTCGCGTGGGCGGCGTTCATGCGCGCAGCGCGAAGCATTGCCGACACCGGTAGGTTCGAACTCCTGTCGGGCGCAGCGTCGTTCGCAGAACTGAACGCCTTGTTCGACAAGCGAGAAACGAGCATGTGAGCGTCGTCCGTGACTGTCGCTCGCCCCGAGGTCCGCAACGTGGCTCCTGCCCAGCGCGGGCAACCGGTCGCAGGACCGGCGACGCGGTCGTCCTGCAGAGGTCGAAGTCCGTCTCCCTCCAACGGAACCTTCGAAGCACTGCGATCGTCAAGACGGCGCCCCGGGAAACGCTCCGCGCTGGAAGGAACGCGGCGAGCCATGCACCACCCATTCCCGACCGATCGCCGGTCCCTCATTCGTTGTGTTCGCGCCTTCGTCGCCATGCTGGCCGAACGACTTACCAAGGATTGTGACGTGGCCCTCCCGAACGGCCAGTCGATGGACCGGATCCTCTCAGGGCTGGCGCTCCACGAAGCCAACTGGGACGCCACGGTGGCGAAGTTCGCCCTGGATCAGGACGAGGGCGAACCCGAGTGGTTCGCCGAGATCGCGGACACGCTGCGAGAGATCTTCGACGACCTCTCCGGACCTTCTCGCGACCCACCGAGTCCGAACTGAAGTCGATTCGGTCACGGTCAGCCTCGCAACGGCCCGTTTGCACCGAGACTCGGTCGGCGCCATTTCCGGATAGCACGAGCACGGGCAAGTGCTCCCGTCGATCAGTTGTTCGTGGACTCGACCTCGGCGCCGAGAGGGTCTGGCGGCTGCTTCGGGACGACGGGCACATCGAACGCCACGTCGCGACCGGCTTCTACGTCGATGGTCACGTCTTTCTGCAGAGTCCAATCCGTCAGGTGCGCCATGGAGACCGCGAGGACGCTACGGCCCGCGGGGAGACGAACCGTGAACGAGCCATCGAGTTCGAGCACGACTTGCTGTCCAAACAGTACACCAACACCCGGCATGAGGACGCCCGGGCGCCCGGGGCCCCAGATGCCGAGGGAACCATAGCGACTGGCGACACGCGCCCCTGTGCGCGAGTCGACGAGCCTTCCACGGGCCAGCACACCAGAAGTCAAGGTCAGCGGCTGTGCTTGTCTCACGTCACCGGCCAGCACGCCACCAGTCTGGATCGCCACCGACGTGAGGTCGCCCGTCGTTGCCCACACGAAGTAGGAACTGCGGGGAAGCGAATCGAGAGTGTAGCAGCCGTTTGCGTCGGTCCTGGTTTCCCCTGACCCACGGTCGTTCGTGGCCCGGCAAGCGACGCGCACACGTACCGCTGGTCGGCCATCCGGCAGAAAGACGCGACCAGCGATCTTGCCGCCCCGCTCGGGCAGGAGCACGACGTCCTCCCTTCCGGGGGCACCGTCGTGACACGTCCAAACGTAGTCCGGGTGTTCCGCTCCGATGCGGCAGAGCAACCCGACGGGGACTGCCCGGATCTCGAAGCGCCCCTCAGTGTTCGTTCGTGCCTGCCAATGCGGAAACACTTGCCCGGTGGACACAGACCCGATCCTCTCGACTGACACCTGCGCGTTCTCGATCGGAGCGCCACGGTTGTCGCGCACAACTCCACGAATGGTCGCTTGCGGATGCATCTGTAGCACGATTCCTTCCCGGACTTCCTCGGGGCCACGCAACCTGGCGGCGGCAACGAACTCGTTGCCGGACAGCGCGACCAGGACGAGAGCCTCACGCCCCCATCGATCCGCCGGGATCTGCGGGACATCGAAACGGAACCCGCCGTCCGAAGCCGCCGCCACATCGCGGATCAAGAATGACTGGTCCTCGAACAACACGCGCCAGAGCAGCACGCGCGCCTTGTTTGCCCCCGCCGCCTGGTCACCGAACACGAGGTTGCCGTGGAGGCCGGGACCGAGTTCTTGGGCGCTGCACAGCGATGCGCCGACTGCCAGCCCGGCCACTTGGGCAACGATCCGTCGTGAATGACCAACCATGGCTGCATGTCTCCTGGCGCTGACGCTACACGCTGGCCTGCCACGCGGCCGAGCAGGCGCCGCACACGATCCGGCACGCCCTGGTTGACGACAAGCCGCGCCTCGGGAAGCAGGCGGCGCATCCGACGGGCCGCGAAATGGGAGCCGACGAACGCTTCGGTTGGCTGCTGCGCAGCTACGGCGCACGGGCCGCCGGCGATACGCGATTCGAGCCTGGCTCTCACCCATCGCTTTCTGCCAGCGGTCTGTCCGCTCGACGCGATCAAGGTTCCGGCCCCGTCCGGCACGCTCAGAACATCGCGGTGCCGGCGGCGCGCCCGGCAAAGGTGATCTGTGCCGTGTTGAGGTCGAACGTCAAACCCTGCAGCCACACCTGGAGACCACCCGGAGTCGGGATCGACATGGGAAGAGCCGTTTCGAGTACGCCATCGGCATCGAACACACCGAGGTTCGAGAGCAGGAAAGCGTTGCTCGGATCTATGTCGAGCAGACCGCTGAAGCCCGGGATCGCGACGGGCGACGGCAGCACCGCGAACGCCGCGTAGACGAACGCGAGCTCGCTCGCGGGGGCACCGTGCATCGCGAAGGCGAGTGTCGGCAACGTGCTGCCCAAGGGCCCCGGTCCGGCACTCGCATACTCACGCGACAGTGGCCATTGCGCGGTCGCCTGCAGGCGATCCATTGTGCTGAACGCCCACAACAGGCCGTTCGAGTCGGCAAACGACACCACGTTGCTGAACTCGGCGGCGACACCGCCATCGCTGATCAGCGTGCCCGCCGACGTCAGCGTGCGCCAGTCGCCGCGCTGCACGCTGTAGCCGTAGATCGTGCCGCTGCCGCTGCTCGGCCAGGCCAGCACGTGGTTGGCACCGACCGCGAACGTGTAATTCGGCGGCAGCTGGAACGGCGCGTTCCAAGCGCTGCGGTGCAGATCGAACACGTGCAGCAGGTACCCGTTGGGAGTGAAGTTGTTCCACGTCACGAACAGCGAGCCGTTCGTGAACGCCTGGTAGGTGTCGCTGCCGCTGATCATGGGCCCCGGCACCCAGTCACCCGACAGCGGGCTGAAGGCCGCCGCCGTGTAGGGCCCGGTGCCGACGACGCCTAGCACCGCGCTGCCCTGGCCGGTGACGGCGTTCAGCGGCGGTGAGGAGAGCGTACTGCTGCTGAAGGAGTTGGTCGCCGCCGAGTAGGCCCGGTAGCGAACCGGGCCCGTCGCGGTGCAGAGGCCGACGTGGTCGCCGAGTGAGGGGTTGCAGGAATAGCCGCCCGTCAGGGTCGCCCACCCGCCGCCGGTCAGTGCACTCGTGGCGTACAGCGTCTGCGTGAGCGAGTCGCTGATGGTGGCGAAGTCCTCGTGCACCGTCGTGTTGCCGAGGTTGGCACCGGTCATCGTGAGCCACGTTCCGTCGCCGGCGCGGAACACTTCGCAGCGCGCGTTCGGGTCGGTGTCCGTGACCATGCCGACGTTCTGGAAGACCGTGGTGCTCACCGTCGACGCCGTGCTGTGCACGAGTGGCGACGTGGTCCACGTCCCGGCCGCCGCGCTGAAGCCGGCGTAGGAGTATTGCGTCGGGTTGGGCAACTCGGCGCGCATCAGCGCCAGGTGATTCGTCGTCGCGGAGTTCGCGCCGATCGTCGCCGAGTAGAGCGGCGACAGCTGCCACTGGCCGCGGACGGCGCTGTAGGCGGCGATGCGGCGCACGCCGGCCCCACCGGCGAACAGGTTCGCGGTGACGAGATCGCCGTTCGCCACGGGGTTGCCCCCCGGCGCGCCGACGGCCAGCGTCGACCATTGGGCGCTGTAGGCCGAGAACGCGTGGTAGAGGTTGCCTTCCAACGCGCCAATCGCGAAGCGCCCGGCGCTCGTGATGACGACGTTCGGACCGAGAACCTTGCTCGTCCACGTGTTCGTCATCGCGCTGTAGGCGTGCAGCACGAACGGAACGACCGACTGATCCGTGATCAACACGACCTCGCCGAATCCGTGCAGGATCGCGATCGACGGCCCGACCCCCAGGACCGCGGAGGTGTTGGTACGCGCGCTCCAGGCGCGGAGCGAGGAAGGACTCTCGCGCGTCAGCACGTACGAGTCGCCATTGCCGAGCAGCGTCGAACCCGAGGGCGAAACCGTGGTCCACTGTTGCGTCAACGCCGCGAAGGCCTGGATACCGTTGCTGTTCTTGTGGGTGATCAGGTTGGCGCCCTTGCGGACGGACTCGATCGGGTCGCGCGGAGTCGATGCCCATTGCGCGGTCAGCGGTGCGGCACAGGCGAACAGGATCGCGGCGACTGGCGAGAGGGAGCGGATCGTCATGGGCGAGACCGGGCGGGAATGGAATGGCAGACGCCCCACCTGGGTGACTTCACGGCCAGGAACATGGGGCACAACCGTGATGCAAGCCGGATCCCCACGGCAACGTTGCAGTCCGGGTCGATCCGAGGGCCGGACAGCTCCGGCTCCGGCCGGAAACGCCGATGGCACTGGGAGCGCATCGCGCCCGTTCAGGTTACCGCGGGCGACGGCCCGCTTGCATCCGACGGAGTCCTTGGGGCCTGTGCTACTTCCCTGCGCAGCATCACCACTTCGGCAACGAACTGCCCAACCGGATGAGCCCACTACCCGTTCGCGGCGCACGCCGCACGCCCCGAGCGCAGGCAGAGACCTCACTCCACCCGCCTCGCCTTTCGCCGACGCCGCCGCCGCGACAGCCACGGCGTGAACGCGCCCAGGTCGTCTCCGACCCCGCAGCGATGATCCAGCAGGTGGTCGCCCGCCTGCGGCAGCAGAGCGGCGCCGAGGCGGAGCGGCTGCGTGCGGCGATCCGTGCGCTCGCGATGCTGCAGAAGGCGGCTGGGTGGGAACGAGGCAGACGGTGGACGTTGAGGAAATCGGCGGCGACTGGAGAGTTGCGTTGGGCACGGCCTACGGTAGTCTCTCGCTGCGAACTCCGGTCCTGCATTGCGCATGAACGTCGCTCGTGCCAATCGGGGCTCTTCTCGCCCCGAGGTCCCTGCGCTTCTCAGTCATCGCGCAGGGACTCTCTTTCGGTTGGTTCTCGACTGGACGGTCGCAACCGCCGATGCCCGGTCAGGCCCCCGGCCTGGCGCCTCGCACGTCGATCGGCGACTCCGGCCCCCTTGGTGAACGCATGGGTACTCGTCTCTACGTTGGCAATCTCTCCTTCAACACTACCGACCACACCCTGCAGGACGCATTCGCGCAGGATGGCCGCAAGGTCACCAGCGTGTCCATCATGCTGGACCGTGACACCGGGCGCTCGCGCGGCTTCGCGTTCGTCGACATGGCCTCCGACAACGATGCGCAGAACGCGATCAAAGCGATGAACGGCGCGATGCTCGACAACCGCGAACTACGCGTCAATGAAGCAGAGGATCGCAAGCCCCGTGGCGGCGGGGGCGGCCGCGGCGGGGACGGTGGTGGCTACGGCGGCCGAGGTGGCGGTGGTGGCGGTGGTGGCCGCGATCGCTGGTGAGCCCGACCGTCGCCCGGCGCGATGAGAACTGACCGGTCGCAACCAACGGCCAAGCGGCCACGGCGTGGTTCGTAGCCTCGCCATGGCCTTGCCGCGCGGTACGCGCCCGCGGGGCGATTGCCGGACGTGCCCAGCCCTCTCGCGCGAGTCTCCACGAAGGGCCGACGGCACATTGCCTTTGGTATCCGGCTGTCGCATTCCGACTCTGGGACTGGGGCTCGTCCCCCACGCGCTGCGCCTAACAGCCCGTTGAAGAACGTCGACTCCGACCAGCCACTGTCGGCACCGCGTACGTAGAAGCGGTGCATGG
>CAZIFB010000028.1:0-63083 GCA_964538915.1 uncultured candidatus Brocadiaceae bacterium
AACATGGAGCTCGAGGAGTACATCAACCTCGAGCAGCGCGTGAGCGGCCGCATGGTGCTCCTCGACATCTCGGCGACCGGTGAGGAGAACCTCATCGAGCAAGACTCGGGGAACCAGATGAACGACCTCGAGTACCGGCGCAAGCAGCTTCTCAAGCTCCAGGACGCGGTCATCGACCTCGAGGACCTGTCGACAGGCGTTTCCATCGCGGACCTGACGCTGACCGACTTCCGCATCGACCTGGCGCAGCACCTGAAGGCGCACCCCGGCCTCCTCGAATCGCTGCCGCTCGGTTCGTGCGCCGTAACCACGGCCGCCGAAGCCGACGTTCCTCCCGGCATCATCTTCTGCTTGCGCGCCGAAGGAACCGGCAAGCGCGTGCTCGACCAGGGTTACCCACTCGCGCCGCACTACCTGGTGCACGTCGGCGACGACGGCTCGGTGCTGCTTCCCTACACCCAGGCCAAGCAGACCCTCGACCGCTTGAAGCGCCTCAGCATCGGACGAGACCTGCCGGACGCCGCGGCGTGCGCAGTCTTCGACGAGCAGACTCGCCACGGTGAGGACATGCGATCGGCCCAACGCCACCTCGCCTCGGCGGTTGCCTCCCTCGTCGGCAAGAACGAGGAGCGCGCTGTCGCCAGCCTCTTCACTCCCGGCGGCACGCACGCCCTGCAGGGTGAGTTCGCCGGCAGCAACGACTTCGAGGTGGTGGCCTTCCTGGTCGTCCTCCCGGGAGATGCTGCGTGAGGGCATCGGATGTGGTCGATGCCCTCGGCCTGCCGGCCAACGCTCGTGTCGATCTCCGCATCCCAAAGACGATGCTGGCCGAGAACGGCGCGCCAACGCCCAGCGACAAGCGCCAGATCCAAGACAACATCGAAGAGCTTCGCTGGGTCGCAGCGCTGAAGCCGACGACCGTCGGCATCCCCGCCTTCAACGACGCCACTCGCGACTACGCCGAGGTGGCCGTTCTGACACTCCTGCTGCGCGGTGACGCCAAGCGCTCCCGCCTCGGCGAGCTCGTCCATCGCGCGATCCCCTACCCGGTCTTCCTCATCCTCGAACAGGGTCCCGAACTCTCCGTCAGCCTCGCCCACAAGCGGCGCTCCGAGGGCAAGGCGGACGCTGTCGTTCTCGATGGGAAGGTCATCGACGCGCCGTTCTCGCCCACCACAGACGCCATCGAGGACTGCCTTCGTGCTCTGCCGTTAGCGCACCAGCCGCGCACCTCCCTCCACGCGCTTTACCAAGCCTGGATCGACATGCTCCTTGCGCTCCATGCCGCACAGTGCACCGGGGCGTTCACGCCGGCGGAGTCGCCGACCCACGCCGCCGCCCGTGCGGCGGCTCTCGAAGAGTGCTCCCGTCTCGAAGTGGCGATCGCTACCCTTCGATCCGCCGCGTCCCGGGAGAAGCAGGTCCCCCGCCAGGTCCAGCTCAACCTCGAACTCCGTCGGCTGCTCGACGCCTTGGCGGCCGCACGAACTCGGCTCTGAACATCATGAAGCAGATCAAGCCCAACGACCCAGAGACCCGCTCCGCCGACCTGGTAACGGAGAACCTAGGCCGCGTGCGCGAACTGTTCCCCGAGGTCTTCGCCGACGGTCAGCTTGACGTCCATGCCTTATGCCAACTACTCGGTGTCTCGACCAACCAAGTCGCAGAGACATTCGGTCTTTCGTGGCACGGCAAGCGCTCCGCTCGGCAACTCGCTCTCACGCCCACTTCTGGCACGCTTCGTCCTTGCCTTGAGGAGAGCGTCGACTGGGCCAGTACCAAGAACCTCATTGTTGAAGGTGACAATCTCGAGGTTCTGAAGCTACTGCAGAAGAGCTACGCAGGCCAAGTCAAGCTCATCTACATAGACCCTCCCTACAATACGGGCCACGACTTCGTTTACCCCGACACCTTCCAGGATCCGCTGCGTCACTACCTGGCACTTACTGGGCAAGTCACGGCTGCGGGTGTCAAGAACTCCAGCAACACCGAGGCGTCTGGCCGATTCCATACTCATTGGCTCAATATGATGCTGCCGCGCTTGCGCCTGGCCCGCAATCTCCTGCGCGAGAACGGCGTCATATTCATCAGCATCGACGACCACGAAGTTGACCACCTGCGCCTGCTTTGCTCCGAAGTGTTCGGCCCGGAGAACTTCCTGGCTTGCATCGTCTGGGAGCGAGCCGACAGCCCTCGGATGGATGCTGACTACTTCTCCACCAAGCACGACTACCTTCTCTGCTTTGCGAAGAGCGCCGAGTTCTTCTCAGTAATCCGCACGCCCTACGAGGGCGACGCCGTCCCGCAGCACTTCAATAAAACCGACGCTTCTGGTCGTCGCTACTACCTGAAGCCTCTGCGGGCGATGGGCGGTCAGGGCGAGACGCGAGCTGCACGCCCCAACCTTTACTACGCGATCACGGCTCCCGATGGCTCCTCTGTCTATCCCAAACTGGAGGGAGGAGGCGATGGGGCTTGGCGCTGGAGTCGTCGCAAGCTCGCTCAGGAGCTCGGGCGCATCGAATGGACCCAGCAGGACGGACGCTGGACTCCCTACTACCGCATTTTCGCCGACGAGAGTTCCGGCAAGCCACCTGAGACCATGTGGTTCGCTGAGGATGTTGGGAGCACTCGAACTGCGACGGCAGAGGTGAAAGCACTCTTCGATGACGTCAAGGTCTTCGATACTCCCAAACCCATTGCCCTGCTTCGCCAGATTCTGCAGCTCACGACGGGGCCTGATGACCTCGTTCTAGACTTCTTCGCTGGTTCTGGAACCACTGGTCACGCCGTTATCGCCCAGAACGCTGAGGACGGTGGCAAGCGGCGGTTCATCCTCGTGCAACTCCCTGAGCCACTCGACGTCAACAATCGCGAGCAGAAAACAGCTGCTGAGTTCTGTGCCAAGCTCCAACGCCCACTGAACCTCGCAGAGCTGACCAAGGAGCGCGTGCGCCGTGCCGGCCGATTGACCAAGGATCAGTATCCGCTCTTCGCTGGCGACATCGGCTTCCGCGTGTTCCGCCTCGCCACCTCAAACATTCGCCCATGGGACCCCGATCCAGAGCGACTTACCGCCACGCTTTTCTCTGCTGTCGAGCACATTGTGCCCGATCGCAGCGCATCCGACATTCTCATCGAGCTCCTTCTCAAACTCGGCCTTGACCTCTGCGTGCCAGTCGAGACCCGAATCATAGCCGCGAAGGAAGTCCACGCAGTCGGTGCCGGCACTGTCATGGTGTGCCTCGACACGAACCTATCGCGTGACGCCGTCGAGTCACTAGCCATTGGCCTGGCAGGGTGGCACCGCGAACTTACCCCCGCCACCGAGACGACACTCGTTTTCCGCGACAGCGCCTTCGTCGACGATGTGGCCAAGAGCAACCTCGTCGCGATCTTGCAGCAACACGGACTCACCAACGTCCGCAGCCTGTAGGCAACTCGATGAAGCTCCACTTCGAGCCCGACCTTGACTACCAGCTCCAGGCTGTCGCAGCGGTCTGCAGCCTCTTCCGTGGGCAGGAGGTCTGCAAGACCGAGTTCACGGTCACGAAGAGCACCGCTGGCGGCGCCTACCTCCCCACCATGGAGACCGACCTGGGCATCGGCAACCGGCTGACTCTGCTTGACGACGAGATCCTGAAGAACCTGAACGACGGCCAGCTCCACCAAGGCCTCAAGCAGTCCGCGTCCCTGGCATCTGGCGACTTCACTGTCGAGATGGAGACGGGAACCGGCAAGACGTACGTGTACCTGCGCACGATCTTCGAGCTGAACAAGCGCTTCGGCTTCACCAAGTTCGTGATCGTTGTGCCATCCGTCGCGATCAAGGAAGGCGTCTACAAGACCCTGCAGATCACGGAGGACCACTTCCGCAGCCTCTACGCCGGCATCCCCTTCACCAAGGACAACAACTACTTCCTCTACGACTCCTCGAAGCTCGGCCAGGTCCGCAACTTCGCCACAAGCCCGCACATCCAGGTGATGGTGGTCACAGTTGGTGCCATCAACAAGAAGGACGTCAACAACCTCTACAAGGAGAACGAGAAGATCCAGGATGCGAAGCCCATCGACCTGATCAAGGCGACCCGCCCCATCGTCATCGTCGACGAGCCCCAGAGCGTGGACGGTGGCCTCGAAGGTCGCGGCAAGCAAGCACTCGGGGCGATGAACCCCCTCTGCACGCTGCGCTACTCGGCGACGCACGTCGACAAGCACCACATGGTTTTCCGGCTCGATGCCGTCGACGCCTACGAACGCAAGCTCGTCAAGCAGATCGAGGTTGCCTCGGCAACCATCGAAGACGCGCACAACAAGCCGTACGTCCGCCTGGTCTCAGTTGCCAACAAGCGCGGAGCCATCAGCGCGAAGATCGAGATCGACGTCGAGACCGCAACCGGCGTGCAACGCAGGGAGATCCCCGTCCAGGACGGCGACGACCTCGAGCAGACCACCAAGCGGCCGGTCTACCGCGACTGCCGCATCGGCGAGATCCAGACCAAGAGAGGCAGTGAGTTCCTCGAACTTCGCGTGCCCGGCGGCGAGGCGTTCCTCAAGCTCGGGGAATCCTGGGGCGCGGTCGACCCTCTGGCTATCCAACGCCAGATGATCCGCCGCACCATCAAGGAGCACCTCGACAAGGAGAAGCGGCTGCGACCGCTAGGCATCAAGGTTCTCTCTCTGTTCTTCATCGATGCCGTCGGCCGCTACCGCAGCTACGACGCTGACGGCAAGCCGGTGAGGGGCATCTACGCGACGATCTTCGAAGAAGAGTACCGACGGGCGGCCCGCCTCCCCGACTACCAGACTCTGTTCCGCGAGGTTGATCTCACCCGCGCCGCGGAGGAAGTGCATGACGGCTACTTCTCGATCGACAAGAAGGGTGGTTGGACCGACACCAACGAGAGCAACCAGTCGAGTCGCGACAACGCCGAGCGGGCCTACAACCTGATCATGAAGGAGAAGGAGAAGCTGCTGAGCTTCGAGAGCCCGCTCAAGTTCATCTTCTCCCACTCAGCGCTACGAGAAGGCTGGGACAACCCGAACGTCTTCCAGATTTGCGCCCTGCGCGACATCCAGACCGAGCGCGAACGCCGGCAGACCATCGGCCGCGGCCTTCGCCTCTGCGTCAACCAGCAGGGAGAGCGCCTGCGTGGCTTCGAGGTCAACACGCTCACCGTGATCGCGACCGAGAACTACGAGCAGTTCGCCGAGAACCTGCAGAAGGAGATCGAAGAGGACACGGGCATACGGTTCGGCATCGTCGAGGAACACCAGTTCGCCGGCATCTCGGTCCGCGACAAGGACGGCAACGCCCAACCACTCGGACTCGAGAACTCCAAGACGCTCTGGAACCACCTGAAGGCCCAAGGCCACATCGACGCGAAGGGCCGCGTACAGGACTCCCTGCGCACCGCCATCAAGGATGGCAAACTCACTGTGCCAGACCAGTTCGTGGCCCAGCTCGGCCAGATCACCGACGTGCTGCGCAAGCTGGCGGGCCGGCTCGAGATCAAGAACGCGGACGAGCGCCGCCCGGTCCGTCCGCGCCAAGCGGTCCTCCACAGCCCCGAGTTCAAGGCCCTCTGGGACCGCATCAAGCACAAGACCACCTACCGCGTGCACTTCGACAACGAGAAGCTCCTCGCGAGCTGCATCCGCGCCGTCCAGGACGCCCCCCCCATTCCGAAGACCAGGCTCCAGTGGCGGAAGGCCGACATCGCGATCGGCAAGGCCGGCGTCGAGGCCTCCGAGCGCGAAGGCGCCCAGACGGTCACTCTCGAGGAGACCGACATCGAGTTGCCCGACGTCCTCACCGAGCTTCAGGATCGCACGCAGCTCACCCGCCGCAGCATCGCTCGCATCCTCACCGAGAGCGGGCGCCTTGACGACTTCCAGCGCAACCCACAGCAGTTCATCGAACTCGTTGGCCACGCGATCAACCAGTGCAAGCGCAAGGCCCTCGTCGACGGCATCAAGTACCAGCGACTCGGCGACGAGCACTACTACGCGCAGGAGCTGTTCGAGAAGGAAGAGCTGACCGGCTACCTGAAGAACATGCTGCTCGACACCAGGAAGTCGGTCTACGAGCACGTCGTCTACGACCTCGGCACCGAGGCAGCGTTCGCCGACCAGCTCGAGAAGAACTCGGCGATCAAGGTGTACGCGAAGCTGCCAGGGTGGTTTCACGTTCCAACGCCGCTCGGCAGCTACAACCCGGACTGGGCCATCCTCATCGACACCGAAGAAGGCGAGCGCCTCTACTTCGTCGTCGAGACCAAGAGCGAGCTGTTCCTCGAAGGCCTCCGCGACCAGGAGCGCCTCAAGATCGAATGCGGGAAGGTGCACTTCGGAGCCCTCCACGTCCGCGAGGCTCCGGCCAGGTATGTCGTAGCCCGCACCGTCGATGACGTTCTGAACTCCTGCAGCAAGCCATGACCACGACGGCTCACTCGCCGGCGAACGTCAGCTTGCCCTTGTGCTTTCGGTAGCAGTCGTAGCAGGCAGGCCGGCTCAGGCTCGACTTGTTGGCGATGCCACAGATGTGGCAGTGCTTCTCCTCCTGCTTCTCGTCCCGCTTGACCTTCCAGCTCGCGTAGCACTCCTTGCAGTACGGGTGAGTCGGATCGAGCGGGAGCGGCTTCTTGCAGCCGATGCAAAACCCCGTGGCCTCCTTGCCATCCGAACGAGGCGCCGCCTTCTCGCCACGATCGCGCTTGCCCTCGGGAGCCGCTTCCTCCGCCGGCACGCGTTCCACCGACACTCGAATCTCCTCGCTGATGCGAATCAGACGCTGCACCTCGGTCCAAATCGCCCCGTAGAGGTCAGGTTCCTTGTCCCGCTCCACGAGGATCCCCATCTCGTTGTTGTTGGCCTGTGAGAACTCGTAGAGGTTCATCGACGTGATGAGGGCAGCCTTCTCGTTCACGTAGCACTTCGCGTGCAGGTTCTTGCAGAAGCTCGTCCGAATGCCCGGCTTGCTCCGTAGCCAACCCATCTCGTCTGGCGCCAGGTCGGTCTTCCCGTACACGACTCGGATGTCGATCTTCAGGCGCTCCCGATCATCGAGGAACTCACGGATGCGTTCGTTCGTGCGCAGGTAGGGGCTGATGATCACCAGGCGCTCCGTTGCCCCCTTGATGATCTGTTCGAGATGGTAAGAGCCTCCGGTGGTATCCAAGAACGTGGCCATGCTTCTCCTCGACGTGATGCTCGACGGAGTATGCGGAACTCGCAGGCACATCGCCATCGTCGGCGCCGTCCGCGTTCGCGGTCCCGGGAACGCCTCCTTTCCAATCCGCTCGCCGGATGACCCAGCGAATCCTGGCCACGTCGTACCGCTGCACGGCTCGGAACCGGAGCAGGGGAAGCCAGGCCGACCGGAAAACTTCGTTTAGGAACCGGTCGCGGCGCCGGCGGGCAAGCAGCCGATGGCTGCGATCATCGAGTTCCACCCCTGCAACGACCAGCCCCGATCGAGGCCGCACCAGCACGAAGTCCACGTGCATCTTGGCCAGCCGCTCCCCCAGTCCCGTTGCCCACTCTTCCTCCGAGCAGGTGACGACATCCCCCACCCGCACCTTCATGAGCACGGAGAAGTCCTCGCCGACCGCTTCACGCAGAGCTTGGTAGAAGCGGAACTCCCCGTCCGTCAGCAGCCGCCCGCCATTCCTCGCGAAGTAGCGCACTCGGCGTTCCCCTTGTTCGCTTCGTTGTTCCATCTTCCCTCCTCTCTGGTGTGACTCCTGGCCCCTCTTCCTCGAACGGGCGCACGATTCGCCGCCGCAGCCGCAGAACGGCAACGTCCAGCCGTTCCAGGCCAACTCTAGAGCGCACCTCGTTCACCGCCCGGAGCATGGCGAGGAACTGCCTGCGGACCGGGGCGTAGGGCTCGAAGGGCAGCTTCGCGAAGGCCAACGCAAGCTCGCCCTCGGAGCGACGTACAGCTTGTTCGAGCAGGAACGCCCGAAGCGTGCGGTAGCGGTCGGGGTGAATGCGCACCGACACGTGCCACTTGCGGTCGACACCGCGGTGGTAGCCGATCGAGTAGCCGCTGAACGTGATCGGTTGTTCCCGGATGTGCCGGACCTGGGCGGGACTGTGTTCGTCGTAGAACGGATGCGCACCACGGGGTCCAGTAGCCAGCAGCACGAAGAAGCGCCGGAACCTCAGGTACTGCACATTCGCGTGGCCGGCTCGCTTTCGGCGTGCTCGTTGGAAGCGCGACAGCTCGGGCCCGTAGCGCTCGAGCATCGCCGCATCCACAGCACGCGGGTCCTTGCGTTCGGGGATCTCCCCGACCACGTAGTAGTGGTAGCCGTTGGACAAGTAGCTGCAGGCAAGCTGCTGCACGAAACCGGCAGCGCTGGCCGCCTCACACCGATACACCATCATTCCTCCGTTCGTTGTTTCTCCCCTCACGCACGAGGGGACAAAGTGCGGAGCGTTCTTGTTCGGGCACGCTCCAAGCCGCAAAGCCTTCTGCCTCGCAGCCATCGCACAACCTCTTCATCACCTCCCTTCGAAAACCCCTGCGCCCCACATTCCTGATCGCGCGCCCACCGGGTGCACCAATCCATACATGTTGCGCAGAACCTCTCGCGACGGCCGCTGGATAAACCCCAAGCGTCCGTCGCCATTCTGTCGCCGAAAGGGGCACGCGCTCCCGCGCATGAACACCCCCTTCAGCCACAGCCGTGCTTCCCAGTAACCGTCACCTCGAGTGACTATCTGCTCGTCGCTGCTTTCGTCGTCGTTGACACCCATCGGCGCTACCGATGAGCGCGAACACGGGTCCTGACTGCCTTGCCAGGATGGAGAGCACGAACACTCCATCGCAATCCTTCGACCGCGCCACCGCTCGGACTCCCGTCCGACTTCCTGCTTGCAGCCCGCTCCCGAACTCGCGCGCTTGAAGCACCTGGCTTCACGTACCAGGCACCGGAGAACCACTCCGGAAGCGCGAGTTCTTCCCCGATTAGTGAAGTGCATCGAGACATGGGTCACGTCGCTAGCGAGGTTTCACCTCGCGGCACGCATCCGTGTTGCGTGGCCTCCCGGCCTGCAACACTCACCCCGAGGCCGAAGCCTGCGGGCTTTCAGGCAGCAGAATGCAGAAGCTCTGCCTTACTGACCGGATGGGTGCGTTCACGGTTCGGCACCGTCTCCCTTGTCTCTCACCAGCAAGCCCTTGCGGGCCTTTCGTGGTTGAACTTTTCACCGCCAGCGGACTTGCCACTGGTCGCCGGGATGCTGGTCCCGGATGGTCTTCGTCACCGAAGCCATGCTCCCCACGCTGGCTCGCGTTGAACGAACCGGTGCTGCCTTGCGGCCACACTGGATCGAACCCCACGGGTGGATTCAGCAGAGCACTCGTCATCCCCATGTGCGCAGTTCACGTTCATCACGACGGACGAACATTGCATGCCAGAGGCTCAGCCTCGAGCAGGGCACACGGCGATCGAGTGTCGTCTCTACTTCACCGACTTTGCTCTTCACGGCCGCGCGGAGTTGCACCGCACGGTCTGTCTCGGTCGTCCCGCCACCGCCTGCGGAACGTCATGGGATAGAATGAGCGGATTGACGTCCAAGAACTCGGGGGAGGGCAACGTGCCCACCGGAACCGACCCGAGAGCGCGAATGCCTCCTTGTCCAAGAACACGAATGGACGTGTTAGTCGCTCAAGCCTCCCTCGCACTGGACGAGCACGTCTCCGTGCATCCAGCGCTACGAGCCAGCACCATGGCAGCGGTGAACTCTGCCCCCTTAGCCCGATAGCGAATCGGGTTTGCCAGGTAGTGCTGCGCCACTTCGAGGCAACGCCAGGCCGTGTTTCCAGGTCTGGCGACCACAGGCTCTACGCCTGCACTGCGGTGATAGCACACTTCGCGCCCACTTGTAAAACAGCGTTCTAACCAGGCGAGGTTGTTGAAGAAGTCAGACCCCATTCCGGGCCCCTTGCAGAAGACTCTCGAGAAGGCTCGACACGGACTGCGGCTCGCGAACGATCGGCACTCCCCCATGCAGCTCGGCAACCGCCGCCTGCCAACGGGCATGCGTCCACTCCGGTCGGCGCCGCTGCAATTCGCCGAACGGATCGCCGTGGAAGCCACAGCGCCGAAGGTCGAGCTGCAGGAGCCGCACGAACTTCGCATCATCGCTCAGTGGTGCGCGGGCCGGTCGTTGCGCTTCGCGCCGCGGTGCTCGCGGGGCGATCGCCTGGACGAGCCGCCGCCGTGCCAGGTCCTCATCGTCCTGCGTGATGAAGTGCCAGCGTTGATGCTCGAGCAACGAACGGAACAAGCCCGGGCGGTTGCGAGTGCCGTAGCGCCTGGCATGTTCGAGCAACCCGAAGAACCGCAGTCGGCCTGCTTCGCTGTCGTCGACGAGCTCACGGCCGATGGCGTCACGGTAGAGATCGAAGGAACGATGGTCCTCGGACAGGTCCTCCTCGCGGATGTCGCGGATGCTCGGCTCCGGGATCGGATCCGCCTTCTTGAAAGAACCAGAAGCCGGCCCGCAAAGGGCGGGGTTCTGGTTGTTCTGGATCTCCGAAGGAGGGTTGTTGTCTGATTCAACGGGTGGCAACTCGGTTGTCGAATCGGCCGACACGGGTGGCAACTCGGTGCCCTCGTTCCAGTCCAGATTCCAGACACACACCTTCCCCCACTTCCGTTCGAAGACTCGTTCCCGGGAACTCCCCTCCCCCACCGGAACAAGTAGCCCGATGTCGAGCAGGTGTTGGCGTGCACGCTTGACCCCTCGGAGGTCGACCGAGAACACCTCGCCGACCCAGGAAGCCTTGCACCGGCCCCGGGACAGCACCTCCCCGCTCTTGAAGTAGAGCAGGCGCATGGCCTCCCCGAGCACCGTGGCCAGCAGCACACGCTTGGAACAGCCAGCCAGGTAGCGGAGCACCCGTCGTGGTAGCGGGACGCGACGCGCGTGATTCGCGACTGCTTCGAGCACGCTCCAGAAGGGCGCCAAGTCTTCGACAGCGAGTTGCTCGGGCGAGGTCGGGAAGCAAATGCGACCCGACTCGAAGGAGACCAGATGCAGGCGCCGCAGCTTCCGTAGGTCGCTTCGAAGGTGTCGCCCTCCCACACCGCCGACCAGCTTCTGCAGCTCCTCGAGTCGGAAGCGCGGCCGACGTCCTTCCGCCATGTGGCTGCGACGCGCTGCGACCTCCCACAGGGCGAACCACGTGCGCAGCGCGCGAAGGGGCATCGCCCCGCTGCGGTAACACCACCAAGCAGCGACGAGCTGCCACACAGCCGGCAGCACGAAGCCACCTGGCAACACCTTCCGGCCATTGACCGGCGCAATCTGAGGCATGTTCCCTCCAGCTCAAGCCGGAGGGCTCGCCGACATCAGGCAAGACTATCCCTGGGCGACGACACGCGGATGCTTGACCGGAGGCCCGAAGGAAGCTACCTTCAGGGGAACGTTAGTCCGGTGGCCAGCATTCACATGTTGCCGCCTGCAAGACCCAGCCCGGCAAGGTTGGGTCTTTGCGTTTCTGGGGTCGTATCGCTGCTCTGTTCGAGCCCTCCGAGTTTCTAAACCACCCGCCGGCAGCCCAGGTCTGACCTCCTGAAGCCACTCAGCACAAACCGCGCACCGAGGATGCCTCGGATGCACAGACTGAGATGATCTTCAACCACTGTCGCGATGCGCCCGCAAGACCAAAACGGCGCCACGAAATACCGGTATGCCGGCACACCGGTAGAGCCGATGGCCTGTATGCCGGCATACCGGTTGGCGCAGCAACTTGTCGTGGACCTGAGTGTCACGGTATGCCGGCGTGCCGGAGGTCCGGGACACCGGCATACCGGGTGCCGGTGTCCCGGCAATGGCGGATTCTCCTGAGAGGAACGGGTCCCACCGGTCGGCGCGGTTCGCCATTTGATGCCGGTATGCCGGTATAACAGTTAGCCGGTATACCGGTTCCGCTGCCGGCGTTGGTTGGGAGTCGGTATGCCGGTATGCCGGATCCTGGGTAATCCGGTATGCCGGCACACAAAACGGCCTTCCGCGGATTGTAAAATCTCGCCGTCGCCTCACTGGACGTCGATTGTAGGGCCGTGGTGGCCCCGCCAAGCCGCGATCTTGGCATCTGCCGACCTCAGGAGGGGCCCGCCTTCCGGATGCCCGTCCCGGCCGGTAGGTCCGCCACTCATGCACGAGCGGTCCGACGTCCGTGTCGGCGTCCTCAAGTCGATCCTCCGGCATCCCGGTGTGCCGGTAGCGCTGAGATCGTGGCTCATGAAGCATGCCGGTATACCGGCATGCAGCGTGTCGCCGAGGCCGGCGGAGTGCCGGTGTCCCGGCACAGCGAGGTCGGGGTTGGGCCGGCATGCCGGCACACCGGCGGGTCGGGCGATTCCCTCTTGCCTCGGTTGCCGGTGTCCCGGTATACCGGTCTCAGGCGCGGTTACTTTTCGTTCTCTTTCAAGGGAGGGCTACACCATGCGGCTACCGTCCGCACAGACCATCGTTCTTGCCAACCAGAAGGGTGGTTGCGGCAAGTCCACCACGGCGGTGAACCTAGCGGCTGGCCTCGCGAAGGCCGGTTACCAGGTTTGCCTCGTCGATCTCGACCCCCAGTGCAACAGCACAACCAGCTTCGGCATCGACCCGGAGGAGCTCCACTCCCACGGGCGTCCGACGATTCTTGATGCCTACGTCAAGAGCGCGCCGGCGTCCGCCATCGAAGTCGACTTCGGCGAGCGATTCGCCGGCAACCTGACTCTGATCCCCGGCCATCGGTCCTTGGACCAGGCGGAGGCGAGCCTCGAAGCGAAGCTCAAGAGCCGTTCGGTCGAGGAGGGGTTGTCGCCGCTTGAAGAGGACGACGTGCGGAACGAGTCGCGGATGCGGCTCCGCAAGTCGCTGGCAACGCTCACCGACAAGCGCGACTTCATCCTGATCGATACGCCGCCCCGACTCGGATTCGAACTCACCACCGCCCTACTCGCGGCCGACTGGTACCTCATCCCGGTGTTCGCTTCACGCTACGACACTGACGGTGTGACCAGGCTCACGCAGACGGTCAAGAAGATCCGGGCGCGCGTGAACCCCGCGCTGCAGCTCCTCGGACTCGTCCTCGGCAGCTACGAAGCGGCGACCACTCTGCACAAGCAGATCCGCGAGACTTTGCGCGGCAAGTTCAAGGAGCACTTCTTCGAGACGGCGATCCATCGCAGCGTGAAGCACGGCGAGGCGACCTTCGAGAAAAAGACGATCTTCGAGCACGCACCGGGCCACCAGACCGCCAACCAGTTCGAAGAGTTCACCGCCGAGGTGCTCGCTCGAGTCACCAAGGCCCTGAAACTCGAGACCGCGGCCCCTGAGCCGGTCCGAGTGCCCGCGGCAACCAACCAGGAACAGGGTGCGGTCGAGACGGTGGGGGAGGTGAGCAATGGCTAAGAAGCCAGGCCTGCAGAGCGAGTTCCAACTCGAGGTCGACGAAGGGGCCTTCGGCCAGCCGGCACACGTGCCCGACTACCTGGATCGGGCCTTTCGTCCTACTGCCCCAGTCCCATCGCCTGCCGTCGCCCCGACGCAACCGGCGAAACCCAAGGTGGAGCCGCGTACGGCGCAGCCACTTCCGGCGCCACCGCGGGCGGACCGTCTCGAGGAAGCAGTGGCAGCCGTGGAGCGGCCAGACCGACGCGAACTGCCACCAGAGCTCGAGCGTCCGCGCCCACGACTCGAGTCACCTCGACGGGCACCGCCTCCGGCGCAGCGGCGCGCCGAGCGGCGTGAGCTCAGCATCGATGCCGAAACCTCGCGGATGATCGACCGCATCGTCTCCGACCTGCAGGAGAAGACTCCGCAAAAGGACGTGACGGCGTCGGAGTTCGCTCGTGCCATCATCCAGCTCGCGGATGAGTCGAGGCATCACCAGGACTTCACGCACGTGAATCGCCGTGGGCAGTGGGGGAGTCCAACCGCTCGGGCGTTCATCGCCGACCTCAAGAAGGCGTTCTTGCGCGCCGTCGGCCGTCACTTCATCGAGCACCACCCGCAGGAGGCCCTCGACTTCTACCGTCAGGCCCACGTCGACGAGGCCGAGGACGGTCGCCGCTGAGTCCCGGTGTCCCGGCACACCAAGGTGCTGCGGCATGTTCCCGAGTTGTTCCTTCCGGGCGAGGTGGCGGGAGCGGAACATGTTCGGGAACAGCCGGTCGGCACACCTGATGATGACGGAAGACCACCGCACGCCCAACCTCAGCCCGGCACCGGCCGCCCGGCCGCGCCTGCCGTTCGCGACCATCACCGACATCGCCCGCCTGCCGGCGGGGGAGAGGTGGCTCGTCGATGGCTTCCTCGCCGCGGCCAGCATCACCGTGCTCGCGTCCACTCCCAAGGCCGGCAAGACCTGGGTGGCCTTGGCGCTCGCCGTGGCGGTGGCCTCCGGTACCCCGGCACTCGGGCGGTTCCACGTTTCGTCGCCCGGACCGGTGCTGCTCTTTCCCGCCGAAGACGACCCGCGCGCCATCCGGGAGCGCATCGAGTCGATCTGCCTTGGACAACGTGTCGCCTTCGAAGGCCTTCCCATCCACGTCATCACCGCTGATGCGCTGAGACTCGATGACGCCGCGCACCGTGAACAGCTCGAGGAACTGCTCGAGCACCTGCGACCGAAGTTCCTCGTCCTCGATCCGCTGGTCCGCCTACATGCCGGTGCCGAGAGCTACGTCGGCCACGTGGCTGAGCTCTTCCGCTACCTGCGTGCTCTGCAACGTCGGTTCCAGCTCGCCATCCTGCTCACGCACCACGTCGCGAAGAACCGCTCGAGCACTGCTCAGCCAGGCCAGGCCATGCGCGGGTCCGGCGACATCCATGCCGCCTACGACCATGGTGCCACGCTGCAACGCCAGGAGGACGGGAGCCTGGTCTTGGCGCTCGAGCATCGCTCGGCGCCGTCGCCCGAGCCGTTGACGTTCCGCATCCTCTCCAAGCCAGGGGGAGCCACGACGTTCGACCTCTCGGACCTCGCGCCGGCGAGCGAGGATGATGATGGCCCCAGGGTGCCGACACCGATGGCTGCTTCCGCGACGTCGCTCCGCGACCGCGTCATCCATCTACTTCGCAGGTCGAGCGAGCCCGTCTCACAGGTTTCGATCCGAAAGGCCCTGCAGGTCCGCAACGAGACCCTGACCACGGTGCTTCGAGGCCTCGAGAGCGCCTCCATCGTCGAAAACCTGGGCCGCATGAAGGGGTGGAAGTTGAAGAGTCTCGAGACGCCGGCAACGGCCTGACGAGCCAACAGCACGCCGACTCGCGCCGCCGCCATAACACCCACCGAGGTGATGGTGATGGAAGACGCGCGGCGCGTGAGATCGTGGTTCCCGTTCAGTTCGGAAGAGCTGCAGGTAGTGCTTGGCCTCTACGGCTTCGCCGCCACGACTCTCGCGTTCGTTGGTCTGCCGGCAGCACTGCTGGCCGGTGGCTCCCTTCTCTACGCCGCGGCTGCCTACCTTGCCGGACTACTCGTCCACGCTGGCCGCGCGAACCGCTGCCTGACGCTGCTTCCCGGTGGGGGGCTGGCCGGTGCCGGCTACGTGCGCCATTTCCAAGGAGCACGCCGCTCTCTGTTTCTGATGCACCTTGATGACGACCCGCCAGGCCCAGAGCTGCTGCAGCTCTACCGGCGTCTGCTCGACGCCGGCGTGCAGGTGCGACGCACGATCTTCCTACGACCTGAAGCGTCGCCCGCAGGCTTCCTGTGGATCGCCGAGTTCGGCAACCACGCCAACCTGCAGCAGCGCCTCGTCATCCCTGCACAACGATCCATGCTGCCCTTCAGCTTCGCGGTCATCGACGAACGCAAGGTCGTCCTTTCGGTGCCTGGCTGGAGCCCTACTGACAACCGCCCCTACGCAGACCACATGGTCCTGCGGCACCTGCTCGTCGTCGATGACCCTGCCGTGGCCGCGGCGTTCCTCCGCATGCACGAGGACGCATGGGGGGCTGGGTACCCGCTCCGCGAAGTGGGTGAGCTCGCTTTGCTGCTTGCGGAGTCGAAGAGGTTGCTTGGCGATGCCGCGTGACCGCGGACGCATGCGCTACTTCTTGGCGTCGAGCTTTTCGGCGGCCGCCATCAGCTTGCTGGGTGTCGTGCCCAGCGCCTGCGCAAGACGCTGCACCACCTCGATCGTGGGATTCCGCACCCCGCACTCCACCCCGCTGATGTACGTGCGGTCGAGCCCGCTCTCGAAGGCGAACTTCTCTTGGCTGAGCCCGCACCGCTCGCGGAACTGCCGTACGGCAGCACCGAACGCCTTGCGAAATGGGGCAGACTTCTCGGAGACCATGCCTTCCAAGCTCACGGCCTTGTCGACCATGAGTCTACCGACGATGAGTAACGGGCGGGAGGGGATCCACAGGCTAGGTCATGTCGACTATGAGTATCTAGAACTCACTACTCTAGCCATGCCCATCCCCATCATTCCGGACCCATCCACCGCAACGTCGGTGCTCCTTCTGCACGCTCCCTACCCCGGCAAGCTGAAGTTCAACGGCATGCCCAGCAGTCTGCTCCACGCCATCGCACCGTTAGCGCACCGGCTCCTCGCTTCCGGGGCGCTTGGCCAACTTGGCATCCTCGACCCGGGCACAGCGGACGACGCCTACCGCAGCACTCTGGCGCACGCCCTCACCTCGCCGAATCTGCGGGTCCTCTGCATCTCTAGTTCGACTGCGGCGGGCGACGAACTCGCGCGTGCGATCGATCTTGCCCGTTCGCTTCGTGGCGATGAACTGCTCATCGTTGTCGGCGGGCCGCACGAGGACGACTGCGAACTCAAGACTGCGGAGCGGCTGCCGGGCATCGACTTGTCGATTGCCGGCGACGCCGAGCAAGTCCTCGACTTCGTCCTCCACGCGTACTTGATGCGCGACGAAACGTCGCGCGACTTCGTCACGACGCTTGCCGTCGACCTGCCGCGTCAACCACTCCGAGGTGGGCGGGTCATCGTGTCTGGTCCAGCGTGCGGCTCCATCACCCTGAATCTCCCCCGGCTCTCGCCCAGCGACCTGGCGCCACCGGTCTGGACCACCAAGCGCGTGTCGTTCTCGGTGTTCCAGGACCGCGAAACACTGCCCATCATGGTCACCCGAGGTTGCCCTTACGGCCGCTGCGCGTTCTGTGCCGAACCGAACCGCGACGCGTTCCTTATGCACAGCGAGTTCGCCTGGGTCCACGAGCTTGCCGCAATGCGTCCGAACGCCGCCATCTACCTCCAGGACAGCATCCTGCCGGCAGGAGCCACCGTGGAACAACGGCTGCTGCCGATGCTCCGCGAACTCGACCGACCGTGGGGATGCCAGGTCTACTTGCCGACGCTCACCAGGGCGTTCCTGCGGAAGCTCGCCAGCAACGGGTGCAACTACATCTACACCGGAGTGGAGGCGGCGGATTCCGCGATCTTGGCCGCCGTTGGCAAGCACAACCTGACCGAGAACCTCGCGCTTGATCGCCTTGCGTGGGCCCGAGACTGCGGAGTGCAGGTCGGCGTGTCCTTGATGTTCGGGGCCCTGGGCAGCAGCGGCGAGCTGCTCGAGACCCAAGCCACGATCGCCGCCACCGTGGAGATGGCCGATCGCATCCTCGCGGCCGAGGTGCCTGTCGCCGGCTTCTACCCGAACATCATGACGGTCCTGCCTGGGACTGCGCTGGCCCGAGGCTTGGCCTCACACGGCATTCCTCTCGACTTCTACCGCATGCCGCGATCGCAAGCGTTCCGGGACTTCGAAGACGGGGCTGTTGGCTACAACTTCACGACCCTTCCGAGCCGCGTCGGCACACAGGCGCACAGGGACAGCATCGCGGAGGACATCCTGCAGGCTGCGGCGCACATTCAGCGAATGGGGGTGCACTCGTGGTAGCTCCAAGCCTCCAACGCCTGGCGACGCCACACGAGCTCGTGCAGCACTTGGACACGGTCGTCTTCGGGCAAGCCAACGCCAAGCGCGCGGTGTCGTTGGCCATCTACAAGCACTTCCTCGGGATCGCCGCCAATGCCTCAGCGGCACAAGCGCCCGCGTTCGGGCGGCAGCATCTCTTGCTGATCGGACCTACGGGCACCGGCAAAACGCTACTGGTCCGCGAAGCGGCGTCCTGCCTCGGCATCCCAGTCGCCTTCGCTTCTGCCACCAGCCTGGTCGAGACCGGCTACGTGGGGGAACCGGTGGAGGCGATGGTCCGCAACCTCCTACTCGCAGCCGGCGGATCGACTGCACGAGCCGAGCGTGGCATCGTCTTCATCGACGAGATCGACAAGTTGCGCCGGACCATCGGCGGGGGGCGCGACATCTCCGGTGAGGGGGTTCAGAACGCGCTGCTGCCGCTCCTCACCGGCATCGAGGTGAACGTCACACCTCGTGAACAGCCGACGCGAGTCAACACAAGCGGCATGCTGTTCATCGCGGCTGGCACTTTCGTGGGTCTCGACGACATCGTCCGGAGGCGCATCGCCGGACGCCACGCCCTCGGCTTCGGTGCTCCTCGAACGACCGAAGCCGACCACTCGCTTACCATGGTGGAGACGCAGGACCTCGAGGAGTTCGGCTTCATCCCCGAGCTGGTGGGCCGGTTCTCGGCGCTGGCGACACTCGAGCCGTTCACGGTCGACGACCTGCAAGACCTCACCGCGGTCCACGGATCCGCGCTCGCCAGGGCGCGGGACTTCTTTCAAGTGCACGGGGTGCGACTCGACATCTCGCCGCCGGCCATGCGTGCGATCGCAGAGCGCGCCTTGGCCCACCGGACCGGCGCACGAGGCTTGGATCGGGTCATGGCCGAAATCCTGCGTCCCATCGAGTGGCACATCGTCCAGTCGACCAGGGCGGTGCGTCGCGTGCTGATCACCGAGGCTGCCGCGCGCGGACGCCGGCGTCCCAGCTACTCGTATGCTGGCTACCGCGCAGCCGACCCGTTCCTCGAAGCGATGCGCGAGGAGGCGATGACTGCCCCGATCTCTTTGGAGCGGTTCGCCGCGTCGTCCCGCAGAACTGCCACGGATGCAAGCAAGGGTCCCACGCAGAGCAAGCGATCCGCCCTGGAGAGCATCAAGCTCTTGCGTCTCGAGTGGACCGCAACGTCCGCGGTTGCCAAGGCGTGGTGGGAGCAACACGAGAAACGATGCGAAGCCGACCTGCAGCCCGTCATCGCCGTGGCCGAAGCGCTTGCGGTCCGCAGCTCCACGGTGGACGAACTCTACGAAGCCAGCCGCCACTCGAACTGCGACGACCTCGCTGGGAACTTCCACTTCATGATCTACCGGCGCCTCAAGAAGGCCGAAGATGCATGGTCCGCGAACAGCGCCTCCAACCAGGGCAGGCCGCACGAGGACGGCGAGAATCCTGTGCCATTCTGACCAGTTATCAGGAGGCAGCCACGCCGCCAGTTCTTGAGGCATCCGCCAAGGAGACGGAGCGTGGCCTCCGCGCCATAACCCTCGATGGCTAGTTCCTGTGGGACTCCTCAGCTTTGGTCAACAACCAGAAGAGAGGTGACTCATGGGTTACAAGAACAACAACGCCGGCGAAAGCCGTGCAACCGCAGAGGCAGCGAAGCCGCGTCCAGTGGACGAGATCCGCTTCGGTGCCTGCAAGGTGGTGGTCTGGTCCAACGAGACCAAGAACGGCACCATGCTGAACTTCGTCCCCGTGCGGATCTACAAGACCGACGACGGTGAATGGAAGGAGACGCAGAGCCTTGGCGCAGGAGACCTCCTCGTCATGGCAGAAGCGCTCAGGGAGGCTTGGCGGAAAGCCACGTCCCCTGACTGAGGTCTGGTAACCCTGCTTGCGCAGGGTTCCCGTTCGACGTTCCAAGTGTTCTGCTGCAGAGCACCCCCGGGAACTGGCCAACTTCGTTCCTTCAACTCGCTGCGCTCGCAGCATCACGTGGGTAGTCCGTGCCATGAAGGTTCTTGCGCGTCGCGGCAACGCAGCGCGCGCACCCGAGTGCGTCGGGGTCTGTGCCTCTGGGTCGAGTTGGGTTTGGTCTGCCGCCACCGCGGCGGAGCGCCCCCAACTCAACAAGGAGGCAACGAATGGAACGCAACCACGAGGCGGAGAGCGCGTCGCGCAACCGTCAAACGAGCGACGCGAACGCCGTGCAACTCGCAACCAGGCTATTCATCAACATCGCGCAACAGCCCGGCATCTTGACGGTCAACCCTGAAGGGGACCGCTGGATCGAACTGCTCTGCAGCACCGGGCGCATCGAAGAGGAAGAACGCGGACCGCTCCGAAGCGGCGCGCGTGCATTGGCCGAACGATGCCGGTTCGTCGCCGAGCAGGTGCAGACGATCCTGGAAGCCACTCGCTCCGGGCCGACGGCCGTATGCAACCCAACGCCCTACCGCTGCCCGCGGTGCAGCTCACCGGAAGTGCAGCTGTCGTTTCCGGTGTGGGTGCTCGCCAACGACATGGACAACCGCGACCTCTGGGACCTGGACATCGAAGCATCACCTGAGAAGGACAGCGACAAGGGTTGGTGCCCGAACTGTGCGACCAACGTGCTCGTCCGGAAGGAGGCGCCATGATGGACCCCGATAAGACCCTGCACCGTTCGTGCGAGCTTGCCCGCGTCGTACTCGACGCGGAGACAGATTCGCTCGATGTCGACGCTTTCGTCGAGTCGTCATGGGAACTCGCCGAACACCTGCTGGAGCTGGATGCCGCTCTTCGAGCTGGCGGTGCTCTCCCGATTCTCTGGCGGGAGGCGCTTGGACCAGACGCACAGTCCGTCGGCTCCGTGCCTCCTGGGACCTACCTTTGCCAGGTCGCCGAAGTCCGCGTCGGAACTACGACAGCTGGCGACGAACGATGGAGTCTCCGACTGGTCGTCGCCGAAGGGCCACACTCCGGCAAGCAGGCAGCTTGGGACAGCTTGGTGTTCTCGACACGCGGACGTGCTCGCGCACGCCTGGTTCTCAAGGCGTTCGGCGTTCGCTTCAACCGCGAAATCCAAGTAGGCCCGACCGTCCTCGAAAAGCGCTATGCGCTCGTCGAGGTCCGAGCCGCCGAGTATCTGAACCCGCTGGGGGAACAGGTGCGCCGCAACGAGGTGCCGTACGACGGCTACCGCATGGCGGCGACGACAGATGCACTGCACTCCATCCATCGCCTCATGGATGGAAAGACTTGGAGTGCCGACACGCTGCAGGCCATTGCTCAGGAGCTCACCAAGGTGGGCTTCGTCCTGCGCGAGCCCGAGGAGGATGCTGATGGACCCTGATCGCGCACTGAGGCGGCTGACCGAACTGGCGAACCGTGTGGTTCAGGGCGACCCCGAGCAGCTCGAGTGGGATCGGTTGCTCACGCTCGCGACGGAACTCGCCGAGACGATCCTCGCTCTCGACGAGTGGCTGCGACGAGGTGGTTTCCGCCCATCTGCCTGGAAGATGACAGCGCCGGGAGAACGCGCATGAGCGGCTACCACCTGTGGCTCGACGAAGACGACGTGCGAACCATCGCCTTCGTCGGGGACCGCTACTGCTGGTCCGACGCCATCCGAGCGCTAGAGGCAGGCGACAACGATCTCACCGAGGCGGACGCCTGGTCGATCGTGGACGCATTGGAGCGCGACACCGAAGGTGGCCACGCGCCGTTCCCGATGCTCGACCCGCGCAGCGGCTTGTGCGTTCGACTTCAGCGTCTCTGGGATTCGGTCGTCTGACCAGAGTCCCGCGGTTGAGCCTCAGGTTTTGCCTGGCACGGACTCCCGCCTTTCCCCCGCGGCCACGGAACGATCTGGGGCACGCGACCGGCCGCCGGCTCGGGCGCGAACCGCGCGCCGGCCTGCACAACGCATCATGAGCACTTCCTCGGAGCAATCGGCCGTCACGCGGTCCGCGCTGCCCTCGCTCTCGGCGGCCTGCCCCTCCCAGTTCGAACGGTTGCCGCTCGCTTCGGTCCCCCACGATCCGTGGGGGGACCTCCGCTGCGCGGCGATGACCTCGAGCGTTCTTGCCTCCCGAAAGGGGAGTGGAGAGGAGGAGTAGGAGGGGGTTGTAGGGACCGAGACAGCACGGCTGCTCCTCGCCAGTTGTCCGTGGCGCTCTCCGGGACGCTCAACGAGCGATTGGCCGACTGCTACCTAGAACGTGGAGTTCCGGTGGAGGCCAACGTATGTTGCCCCCGAACTCAAGCTGAGCGGCGTCGCTGCTCGATTCCAGCTACCGCGTGGTCTCTCGTCGAGGAATTCAGGTGTCGCGTCAGGTCCGCCAGATCTCGATCTGGGCGGTCCTGCTCATGCTCTGCCTGGGCCTTCCGCGCTTCCTCGTGGTCTGCACGGGGCCGCACTGCCAAGGCAGCATCGAGTTCGTGCATGCCTCGGGATCCTGCTGCGAGGATCACCACGAGGTTCTCAGCGGCTGCACTGAGCACGATCACGGCGGCGACGACGGCGGCGACTGTGGCGAGGGTGACTCGGTTGAGCCCGGTCGCTGCGGCTGCACCGATATCGCGTTCGCGATCGACGAGGGGCCTCTCCCGGAGCGCATCACGTTCGAGTTCCACGACGCCCCCGTGGTTGCCGTCATCGATTCGTGGCCCGCATACGCGCCGAGTGCGCAGCCCGCGACGGTGTTGCCGCCTGCCACTGGTCCGCCGAGAACGGACCAGCGCACCGAACTGCTGGCTACGACCCTCCTGCTGATCTGAGTCGACGCGCGCCGCCTGAGCCCTGTGGCTCGGGATTCGGGGCCTCTTGGCCTCGCTGTGCCGCGTTGTGCGAGTGACGCGGCGTCCCGTTCGCGCGCCAACGTCACGTTCGTCGACTCTCATGCACCCGATCCGTTGGGCGGCTTTGTCCGCCTTCGTCGCGGCAGGCTGCCAGACCTACACCCCCGCTCCTGTCGACCTCCAAGCCCATGCTCGGCTGTTCGCCGAACGCATTCCCGACGCCACGCTGGTGCGAGCGTTCGCCGAAACGCTCCGTCAGCACGACCCCGCCATCCACGGCTTCGACGTCGCGGATGGGCTGTCCCTAGAAGAAGCGCGCTACGTCGCCCTGCTCTTCAACCCGTCGCTGAAGGTCGTCCGAGCACAGGCGGCAGTAGCGCAGGCGACAGCGGAACTCGCCGGCTTGTGGGAAGACCCGCAGCTCAGCGGCTCGTTCTTCTACGTGTTGGAGAACGTCTGGCAGCACAACTGGTTCGCTGGAGCCTATGTCGGGCAAACGCTGCCGATCACGGGCCGCCCTGGCTTGGAGAAGGCTCTCGCCGAATCGCAGCATGCGCAGGCACTGATCGACGCGCGCCGGTCCGAAGCCGACGTGCTGAACAACCTGGATGTCGCGTGGGTGAAGCTCTCCGCCGCACGACTGCGCGTCGATCTGCTCACGGCGTTGGTGCAGCGGCTCACGGACCTCGAACAGATCGCGTCAAGGCTGGCCGCTACTCAGGCCCTGAATCAGCTCGAAGCGCGTGCGTTCACGCTGGCGAGAGTCCGCCACCAAGCCGACCTCGTCGTTGCGCGCGGGGAAGCGCAGAGTGCAGAGCTGCGTCTACGCGAGCTGCTCGGGATGCCTCCTGGGATGGAACTGCGCGTCCTACCCAACCTGTCCACTACCGAGCGCGTGTCCGCGCCGGAACAGGCTGCGAAACTCAACCAGAGCCCGCTCGTCGAGTTGGCGAAGCGCGAGCACGATGTTGCCGAACGCGGGTTGCAACTCGCCATCCGCAAGCAGTGGCCGGAGCTGTGGATTCAGCCCGGATGGCAGGAGGAAGATGCGCAACCGCGCCCGACCTTCGGCTTCTCGCTGCCGATCCCCCTGTGGAACGCCAACGCGCAGGAGATCGCCGAGAAGCGAGCCGCGAGGAGCGCCGCCGCTGAGCGACTGAAGGAGCGGCTCGAAGCCGCTACGCACGCCCTTGCGCAGGCAGACACGAAGCGCCGTGTAGCGGTCGAACAACGACGCATCCTCGATGCCGAGTTGCTGCCACTCACCGAGCGCCAAGTCGCGGATGCGAAGCGCCTCGCTGAACTCGGTCAGCTCGACACCCTCTTGATCCTGGATGCCGTGACGCGCGCTTACGAAGCGCAACTCGCCACGGTCTCGTCCGCCGTGACCGAGGCTGAAGCCACGGTCGAACTGAACTCGCTCTTCTGGCCGTCGCTTGCGGCCCCCGCGAAGGAGGAATGACCCATGGCTGCACATCTTCGTTTCGTTCTTGTCGTCTCCCTGCTCGCGACGGCCTGCTCCAAGAAGCAGGAGCCCCAGCCAACACATGACGAGGCACCTGCTCCGACGAACAGGATCGCAGTGCCCGAGACCGTTCGCAGGAATCTCGGCATCGACTTCGTGAAGGTCGAGCGTCGCCGGGTGGCGCAGACGCTGAGGTTCTCCGGTCACTTCGAGCTGCTGATGACCGCGCGCCACGAACTGCGCACGCCGGTGCAGGGGCGCGTCACGCTCTTGGTGAAGCCCCTCCAGGCAGTTCAGGCGGGCGATGCCATCTACCGCGTCGACTCCCCCGACTGGCGGCAGGCGCAACGCGAAATCGGCGAGATCGCGACGCAGATCCGCATCGAAGAGGCGCGACTGGCGGCGATGCAGCCACTGGTTGCTGCGCACCGCGAACACGAGCAGAGCCTGCGCGAAGCCGTGGCGGTTCTCGAAACACGACAGAAGAACGTCGAAGAGACTCAGTCCAGCGTTGGCGGACAGGCGCGCGAGCTGTCCGAGGCGCGTGCGCAGCTCGCCCAGGTGCGCGCCGACCTTGCCGAGGCCCGCGAGAAAGGTGCTACGACCGATGCCACGCTGGCCGAAGTCCAGGCACAGCTCATCGCCGGTCGAGACAGGTTCCGGTTGGCGCTCGAAGCGGCCGCGGCTGTGACCGGTACGACGGTCGAGCAATTGCTCGGCGATGCCCCGGGTGCTACCAGCAAATTGCCGTACTGGCGGGTGCTTTCGGCGATCGAGGTTCGCGCGAGTGCGGGCGGAGTCGTCGACCAGTTGCAGGTCGCTTCGGGCTCTTGGCTGGAAGCTGGACAATTGGTCGTCACGGTCAGCGATCTCGGTCAGGTTCGGTTCCGGGCGCGCGGCCTGCAGAGTGACCTACCGCAGCTTCGCAGTGGTTTGTCGGCGCAAGCGGTGCCGGCACTCAGCACCAGTGCCGCGGAGGAACGTGTTCCCGGAGCCCTGCTGCTCGGTTCCGACGCGGACCCGTCCCAGCGAACCCTCGACCTGTTCCTCGAACCGACCGCCGTGCCGGCGTGGGCGCGCCCCGGCGTCGCCGGATTCCTGGAGATCGAGACGGCCGGCACCGCGGAGCCTGTGCTGGCGATCCCACTCGCCGCCACGCTGCAGGATGGCCTCGAACGGGTGCTGTTCCGCCGCGATCCTGCCGACCCGGACAAGGTCATCCGCTTGGAGGCGGATCTCGGCCTCGATGACGGTCGCTGGGTCGAGGTGAAGAGCGGCCTGCGCGACGGCGACGAGGTCGTCCTCGCCGGTGCCTACGAGTTGATGCTGGCGAGTTCGGGATCTGCCGCGAAGGGCGGCCACTTCCACTCCGACGGGACCTTCCACGCGGGTGAGCACAAGTAACATGTTCCGCAAGCTCATCGCCTTCTCGTTGCAGCAGCCGTGGATCGTGCTGCTGATGGCCGTCGGGCTGTTGGCCTTCGCGGGCTACCAAGTGCCGCGCATGCCGGTGGACGTTTTCCCCGAGCTGAACGCGCCGACGGTCGTGGTGCTCACCGAGGCCGCAGGCTTTGCCGCCGACGAGGTCGAGCAGAACATCACGTTCCCGATCGAGAGTTCGGTCAACGGCTTGCCGGGTATTCGTCGCGTGCGGAGCGCGAGTGCCATCGGACTGTCGTTGGTGTGGGTCGAGTTCGAGTGGGGCGAGGACATCTACCGCGCCCGCACCCTGGTCGCTGAGAAGCTCAACGCTGCACGCGCCAACCTGCCGCCGAATGCGCATGCTGAGATCACGCCGATTACCTCGATCACCGGCGAGATCATGTTGCTGTCGCTGTCTTCGCCGGACGGCAGCCAGTCGCCGATGACGGTTCGCGCGTACGCCGAGTTCGAGCTGCGCAACCAACTGCTCTCGGTTCCGGGCGTGGCCCAGGTCGTCGCCATCGGCGGTGACTTGCCCGAGTATCAGATCAACGTCCGACAGGATCAGCTCCAGCTCTACGACCTGACCATGCAAGAGGTCGTCGAGGCTGCTCGGACCGCGCACAGCACGGCAGGAGCCGGCTACCTGCCGAACGTCGACGGGCTCGAACTGCCGGTGCGCCAGACTGGGCGCGTCCGGTCGGAGGCGGACATCGCCGGCACCATCGTGCGCTACAAGGATGGGCACCCGGTCACGATCGGGCAGGTCGCCGAAGTCGTGCGCGGGGCAACTCCCAAGCGCGGCACGGCCACGGAAGGCGGGAAGGCTGCGGTTGTTCTGTCGGTGCAGAAGTCGCCCGGCACGAACACGCTCAACCTGACCGACGCCATCGACAAGAAGCTCGACCAAGTCGAGCAGGCGATGCCTCCTGGCGTCGTCCTGAACCGCCACGTCATGCGCCAGTCGGACTTCATCACGCTGTCGGTCCACAATCTGATCGCGGTGTTGCGCGACGCGGCGATCTTCGTCGTCATCATCCTGATCCTGTTCTTGCTCGACGTTCGCACGACGCTCATCACGCTGACGGCTCTACCGCTCAGCTTGGCGGTTGCCTTCCTCGTGCTCTGGGCGTTGGGACTCTCGATCAACGTCATGACGCTCGGCGGCCTCGCGGTGGCGATCGGCGAACTGGTCGACGATGCGATCATCGACGTCGAGAACGTCTTCCGCCGGCTGCACGAGAATGCGGCGCGATTGGAGGCGGAGCGCAAGCCGGTGCTCCGGGTCATCTGGGATGCGAGCAACGAGATCCGCAGCTCGGTCGTCTTCGCGACGGTCATCATCTGCATGGTGTTCGTGCCCCTGCTCTTCTTGCAGGGCATCGAAGGGCGCTTCTTCCGGCCACTTGGCATCGCCTACATCGTGTCGACGTTCGCGTCGTTGATCGTCGCGCTGACCGTGACGCCGGCACTTTGTCGGCTGGTACTGGCAAAGGTCGGCTCGAAGGCGCACGGCGAGGGATTCCTCGTCCGGTGGTTGAAGCGGCGCTACGAGCCTTCGTTGCAGTGGGTGATGCGCCGCGGCCGCACTTTGCTCGCGGTCTCGGCACTCGCCACCGTCGCGAGCCTCGCCCTAGGCAAGACCTACGGCACGAGCTTCTTGCCCGAGTTCAACGAGGGCACGTTCACCGTGTTCCTGATGGCTCCCCCCGGCACGTCGCTGGAGGAGAGCAACCGGCTGGCAATCGGCGTCGAGGCGCAGCTCGGCAAGCTGCCCGGAGTGCGTTCGGTCGTGCGCCGGACGGGGCGTGCCGAGCGGGACGAGCACGCTGAGCCAGTCAGCAGTTCGGAGATCGAGGTCACCATCGCCTCCGGGTTTAGCAAGCACGACGTTCGGCGCTCCATCGACGGCGTCTTGGAAGGTGTGCCCGGCATCACGACCAGCATCGGCCAGCCCATCGAGCACAGGCTCTCGCACGTTCTCTCCGGCACGCCGGCCGCGATCGCGATCGTCGTGCAAGGCGATGACCTGAGCTTGTTGCGAACTCTCGCCAAGCAGATCGAGGGCGAACTCAAGTCGCTACCAGGGACGCGCGACGTCGCTGCGAACCGCGAAGTGATGATTACGTCGCTGCCGGTGCGCTACCGACCCCGCGACCTCGCGGCTGCGGGCCTGAGTCCCGCCGCTGCTGCGGAGCAAGTCCAAGATGCCCTCCAAGGCGAGACCGTAGCGGAGGTCAACGAGGGCATCCGACGCTACGCGATCACGGTGCGGCTGCATCCCGACGAACGCGAGCGAGTCGACGACGTGAGCAAGCTGGTGTTGCGTGGCGTCGGCGGAGCCACGGTGCGGCTGAGGGATGTGGCCGACATGGGGCGCGAACGCACCTCCAACCTGATCGCGCGCGAGAACGGCAAGCGCAAGGCCGTGATCTCCTGCAACGTCGCCGAGGGTTACAACCTGGGCCAGCTCGTCGAAGAGGTGAAGAAGCGGGTCGAACCGATCGTCACCAAGGCAGGCTGCACGCTTGCTCTGGGCGGTCAGTTCGAAGCGCAACAGTCCGCGAGCCAGACGATCTTCGTGATGGGGGCGTTCGTCATCGTCGTGATGCTTCTCTTGGTCAACGCGGCGCTTGGCTCGATGCGGGCGGCGGTGCTGGTGATGGTCAACCTGCCGCTGTCGCTGATCGGGGGCATCGCTGCGATCTACCTCACCGAGTCGCCCAGCCTCTGGGGCAACACGCTCGCACTGTTCGGCCTCGGCAGCGGTCGCTACGTCGCTCCCGTGATCTCGATCGCCAGCATGGTCGGCTTCATCACGCTGTTCGGCATCGCCGTGCGCAACGGCATCCTGCTCGTGCGGCACTACTTCGATCTGATGCACGAAGGCGTCCCGCTGGAGGAGGCCATCCTGCGAGGTTCGATGGAACGACTCGTGCCGATCCTGATGACGGCGCTGACGGCAGCACTTGGCCTGTTGCCGATCGTGATGGCTGCTGGCGAGCCCGGCAGCGAGATCCTCGCGCCACTGTCGGTCGTCGTGCTCGGCGGCCTCTTGTCCTCGACCTTCCTCAACCTGCTCGTCGTGCCGGCCGGGTTCTACCTGATGTTCAGGAACCACCCAGTCGGCCCGAAGGGCCAAACGCCTGATGCCTTGGAGTTGTCATGAAGACGAAGTTGATCCCCGTTCTCGTTGCCTCGTTCCTCTTCGCCGCCTGTGGCAAGGAGGCCCACGTCCACTCGCCCGGCGACGGCCACGGGAAGGAGGCCGGCCACACCGATGACCACACCGATGACCACGCCGATGACCACGCGGGCGGTCACGGGTCGATGGTCAAACTAGGCTCGATCCAACTCGGTGGCGTGGCCGTCGAGGTCTCGCAGGAGGGCACGGTCGAGGCTGGCAAGGAGGTCGGTGTCGACCTGTCCTTCGCCAAGGGTGCGGCCGTTCCTGGCACCGTGCGCGCGTGGGTCGGGGTCGAGTCGGCGGCCGGCTCCCTGAAGGCCAAGCTCTCCGGCATGCATGGTCATCTGGAAGTGCCGAAGCCCCTGCCGGAAGGCAGCAAGTTCTGGTTCGAGGTCGAGGGCGCTGCCGGCACCACCAAGGCTTCGATCGCGTTCCGAAAGTAGGCGGGCCTGGAACGGAGATGCCTGTGAACAACGTCCTTCCTTGGCTTCGCCTGACGGCCCTGTCGCTACTTCTCTGCGCGGGTTGCGCTGGAGCGCCCTCGCCGAGGTGCGCTCCCGAGTGCGCCGAGTGCAGGGATCTCGCGGTGCAGGAGCTGAAGGTCTCCCGCACGGGTCGGCACTTCCAGTCCGGATCGCGCCTGCCGCGAGTTCACACCTGCAGTTGCTGCAAAGTCGAGGTCACCCTCTACGAGCAGGACGGCAAGGCGATGCTGAGGTGCCCGAAGTGTGCGCCATCGGGCGTCGAGTGCGCTGCTTGCGAGGCTGACGGTTCCCAGGCGCACACCCGTGCGGCCAAGTGACGGCCCACGGTCGGGCCTCGCCGTCACTCGGCGAGGCTCGGCGTCTGGATGCCGATGCGGCACTGCCCGTCAGTTCGCAGCTTCATGCGGCGCTCGAACCGCTTCTGGTCTTGCGCCAGGGTGTCGTCGACTTCTAGCGCCGCGAGCAACCGGCGCAGGTGCTTCTCGTGAGCAGCCACCGCGGGGCACAGGCTGTAGTAGACCCAACGGCCGTCTTTCCTCCCTTGGACCAAGCCAGCCGACCCGAGCACCTTCAGTTGCCGCGACACGTTGTATTGGCGCTCTTGCAGAGCGTCGACGAACTCGCAGACGCACAGCTCGGTGTCGTTGCTGGCGAGCAGCCGGAGCATGCGGACGCGAGTCGGGTCGGAGAGAGCGCGGAAAGTTGCCGACGCCTGCTCAGATGAAGAAGTCTTGCTCATGCGAACGCCGAGGGAATCCGATCAATAGTTGCGCGAATGCGCATGTGTGCTAGTGTAGCACACCCGACGACGACCACAAGCGTGCCTGCGATCTCCGCCATGGACCACCCCGACGACCTTCGGCCGCGTGCTTGCCCCGCTGGAGCGTCGTGCGCGCACGATGGGGTCGAGACTGGCGATCATGGCGCGCGGAGCGAGCGATGGCGCTTGCCAGTTGCTGCCGTGCTGGCCGTGTCTGCGGAGCTTTGGGCGCTGGGCCAGGGTGCGGAGAGCACGGTCGCTGTGGCTGCGTTGTCCGTGGCGGCGATCCTGCTCGGCGGCATCCCGACGATCCTCGGAGGGCTGCGTTCGCTACTGGCTCTGCGGCTCGACATCCAGTTCTTGATGACGATCGCCGTCGTCGGCGCGTTCGCGATCGGCGAGTTTCCGGAGGCCGCCGTGGTGGTCGTCTTGTTCGCGGTGGCTGAGCGCATCGAGGAACGCACGGTCTCACGGGCGCAGAATGCCATCCGCTCCCTGATGACGCTGTCGCCGCGGACGGCAACCGTTGCGGATTCTTCGGGCCAGTGGGTCGAGCGGCCGGTGGCCGAGGTCTCCGCCGGGGCCACCATGCTGGTTCGGCCGGGCGAGCGGTTCGCGCTGGACGGAGTGGTCGTCGACGGGGAATCAGCGGTCAACCAAGCGGCGATCACCGGTGAGAGCCTGCCCGTCGAGAAGCGACGAAACGACAAGGTCTTCGCCGGCACCATGAACGGGCAGGGTGCCTTGCGGGTGAGGACGACCGGGGGTGTCGACCAAACCACCCTCGCGCACATCGTTCGCAGCGTGCAAGAGGCCCAGGCGCAGCGGGCTCCAGTGCAGCGGTTTATCGACTCGTTCGCCCGCATCTACACGCCCGTCGTGGTCGTGATCGCGACCCTCATAGCACTGTTGCCCTGGCTCGCGTTTGGACAGCCTTTCGAGCCGTGGCTCTACCGCGCCCTTGTCCTGCTGGTGATCGCATGTCCCTGCGCGCTGGTCGTCTCAACGCCGGTGGCGATCGCGAGCGGCCTCACTGCCGCCGCTCGCGCGGGGATCGTCGTCAAGGGTGGCGTGTATCTGGAACGCGGGGCGAAGCTCGCGTGCATCGCACTCGACAAGACGGGAACGCTGACCGCGGGCACGCCGTCCCTCACGGACGTGCTTCCGCAGAATGGCCGAGACCCTGGTGAAGTGCTGCGGCTTGCAGCGAGCATCGAGGCGTCGTCGGAGCATCCCGTCGCCAGGGCTCTCGTGTCTGCCTGCAAGGACGAACTGCAGCAGGTAGCCGGGTTCACCGCGTTGACGGGTCGTGGTGTCACCGGCGTCGTGGGTGGCGTCGAGTATCTGGTCGGCAACCATCGTCTCGTGGAGTCCACCGGCGTGTGTTCCCCGACGATCGAGCAACAGCTTCAGGCGCTCGAACAGCAGGGCAAGACCTGCCTCGTGCTGATGTCGCGGGACTCGGTGTTGGCGATCTTCGCGGTCGCGGACCGCGTGCGGGAGACGAGTCCAGCGGCGGTTGCCTCGCTGAAAGGCATGGGCATCCATCCGGTCGTCCTGAGTGGCGACAACCAGCGCACAACGACCGCGGTGGCCCTCCAGGTCGGAATCGACGACGCGCGGGGTGAGTTGTTGCCTGACGACAAGCTGCAGGCTGTGGCCGCTCTGAAAGCCACGCATGGCTCGGTCGGCATGGTCGGGGATGGCATCAACGATGCGCCTGCATTGGCGCGTGCTGACGTCAGCTTCGCGATGGGCGCTGCCGGATCGGATACCGCCTTGGAGACCGCGGGAGTCGCGCTGATGGCCGACGACCTGCGTGGCCTGCCGGTCTTCCTCCGGATCAGCCGCGCAGCGAGACAGATCCTGCGTCAGAACATCGCGGTGGCGCTCACGACCAAGTTCGCCTTCTTCGCTCTGGCTCTCGTCGGGCATGCCACGCTGTGGGCTGCCGTGGTGGCGGACATGGGAGCGAGTCTGGTGGTGGTTGCAAACAGCCTACGCCTCCTGCGCACGGTCAGGTCGGATGGTGTGCACGCAACTCTGGGAGCCATGACATGAAGAACGCGATGATGCGTCGCTTCGCGGTGGGTGTGTTCGCGGTCACCACCACTTCACTGGCTGGCTGCGTGGCCTACGAAGCCGAAGACGTCACCCTGCAGAAGTCCGCCGCCGCTCTGCCGCGGCATGTCGGCGCGTTGACGTTCGACCAAGCCGTTGCCCTTGCCATGGCACACAACGGCGAGATCAAGGCGCGCGAAGCCGAATGCCGGGCCGCCGGGTTGGACGTCATGCCTACGGAGCTGCAGGGCCAACTGCAGCAGGAGAGCCTCGCGTTGATGATCGACCCCCTTGCGCTCCTCGGCCTGACGCAACGCGGTGCGAGTTCGTTGCTCGCCGAGTCGCGCGCCACCGAGGCCGCCGCCGCGCTTGCGCAGACGCGCTGGCGCATCATGGCTGCTATCGCCGATGTCTTCGCGCACCACCGCGCGCTCGATGGATTGCAACCTGTGCCGCTCGTGGCGGTGGACAGCGAGGCGTTTGCAACCGCCGGCCTTGCCTCGCCCGTGGCGATCGATCAGGTGCGTGGTGCTGCCGCGGCTGCTACAGCCGAACGCCACGCAATCGACGCGGAGAAGGCGACTCAGATCGCGGAACTTCGACAAATGCTCGGTCTGTCGCCCGCTTCGGAACTGGACTTGGTGCTTCCTCCCGCCGACTGGCCGCAAGTGCCTCCGGCTGACGAAGAAGCCCTGCTCCGCCGGCCTGACCTGACCCTTGCGCTCGCTCGCTACCGGACCGCCGACGCTGAGTTTCGCAAGGCAGTCGCCGAGCAGTACCCGTCGCTGATGATCGGGCCTGACGTGCCGCTGCGTGGCGGCGCGATCGATCCGATGGCGGTGCTCCGGCTGCCTATCGGCGCGGCCGGCCCCGCCGAGGCCGCGCGCGAGCGCCGCAACGCGGCTCGCAGTCGTCTGAGCGATGCGCTGGCATTCGCTGCCAACGAAGCCGCGTCGACGGTTTCCCAGTACGAAGCAGCGGTAGTTCGCGAACAGGCCGCGAGCGTCAGCGCGCGGGCTTCTGCACGAGCCTTCGCTGCAGCGACCGCGGCGCTCCAGGTCGAGGTCGACGCCTTTGAACGAGTTTCGGAGAAAGCCCCTATGGCCGTTCGTGACGCAATGGAAGCGCGAGAGGCCGCGATTGCCTCGGCCCGGGCGAGAGTTCGCTCGGCAGTTGCTGCCGGTTGGCCGGCTGCGGAGGCCCACCGATGAGTTCGATGGACTTGTCTGCACTGCGCATGGCGGAGCAGCCACCAGCGATCCCGAAACGGCCGCTTGGCCCGCGCTTGCTGGCTCTGCTTGCGATCGGGTTGGTGCTGGCCGTCGCGGCTACGTTTGTCTGGCCGTTGCTGCGGCCGACGAGGATCGTGCCGACGGCCCAGATCGAGGCCGCTGGGTCGACTGGGCCTTCTACCGTGGCGATGGCGGAGGCCGCGGGTTGGGTCGAGCCCGATCCGTTCCCGATCCTGGTCCGTCCCTTGGTCGCAGGCCGCGTCGAACAGATTCCGCTGCTGGAGGGAGCCGCGGTCCAGGAAGGCGTGACGGTGCTGGCGACGCTCGCAAGTGCTGCGCTGCAGGCGCAGCGTGAGCGAGCCGAGGTCACTCGCGCCGAGCGCGAGCGCGAGGTGGTCGTGGCCGAGGAGCGCCTGCGTCTGGCCGAGGCGCAGTTCGCGCAGCGCGCGCAGATCCGCACTGCGTTGGCCGATGCAGATGCCAGTGTGGCCGCCAAGGAAGCGCGGTTGGCGGCTGCGAAGGGCATGCACGAGCGAACGGCTGCGGAAGAGCGAAGTGCTTTGGCAGCACGGGACGCCCAGCGCCAGTTGGAAGGAGCCGGCGGCTCCTACGCGGTCGCTCGCCAGCGTGCCGAGGCCGCGGCCGAAGCCGCTGCGGCCAACACCACGGCAGCGGCCAGAGAAGCGGCGCTGGCCGAGCAGGAACTGGCGGCGGCGCGGCAGGCGCTGGACGTCGCCAAGGAGGTTGTGGGCAACCCGGTCGACCTCGTCGGTGCGCTCGCGATCGCCAAGGCGGAGGCCGAACGCGCCCGCGCCCAGCGCGACATCGCGCGCGCGGAGCTGCAGATCGCGTTACGCGAGGTCGAGTGGCTGACGGTGCGATCTCCGGCCACGGGAGTCGTCATGAAGGTTACCGCGATGCCGGGTGCGGTTGTCGGGCCGGAAGACGAGCCGATCCTGAGCCTCTACGACCCGCAGAAGCTGCGCGCGCGCATCGACGTTCCGCTCGGCTCCGTCGGAGCCATCCGGGAAGGGCAGCGCGTGGAGTTGCGCAGCGAAGTGCTGGGCAGCGAAGTGGTCCAGGGCAAGGTGCAGCGAATCCAGCGCGAGTCCGACCTGCTGAAGAACACGTTGCAGGTGAAGGTCCAGGTCATCGACCCGCCGGCCTTGTTGCGCCCGGAGACGCTGTGCCGAGCGAGGTTCCTTGCCGAGGAGACTGCAGAGGCCGTGGGCGCACAGGCTTCGTTTCGGGTGCCCAAGGCTGCCGTGCAGAACGGTCGCGTCTTCGTGTTCGACCCGACCGAAGGCACGGCCCGCGGCATCGCCGTCGAAGTGGTGCAAGAAGATGGAGCGGGTGTAGTCGTGCGGGGCGATCTGTCGGTGACACAGCGCGCGATCCTGGTTCCGGTCACCGACGGCGAGCGAGTCCAGGAGGAACAGCGATGAGTTTGATCCAGGTCGAGAACGTGACGAAGACCTTCCACTCGACATCGGAAGAGGTGACGCCGATCGCAAACCTCGATCTCGTCGTCGAGAAGGGTGAATTCATCGTGCTGATGGGACCCTCCGGCAGCGGCAAGACGACGTTGCTTCACATGCTTGCCGGCATCGACCGCCCGACGCAGGGTGTTGTTCGAGTTGCCGGGGAAGAGGTCTCCGCGATGAGCCCGAGCCAGCTTGCGCGCTGGCGAACCCGAGCGGTCGGCTACGTGTTCCAGCAGTACAACCTGATCCCGGTGTTGACGGCGTTCGAGAACGTCGAAGTGCCGCTGTTGCTGCTGCGCCTGTCGCGAGCCGAACGCGAGAAGAAGGTCAGCACGGCGCTGGCTGCCGTTGGCCTGTCGGACCGAGCCCATCACCTGCCTCGCCAGCTTTCCGGCGGCCAACAGCAGCGCGTCGCGATCGCCCGTGCGATCGTCGCCGACCCGGTTGTCGTGTTCGCCGACGAACCGACCGGCAACCTGGATCGCAACGCGGCGAAGATGACGATGGAACTGCTGCGGCGCTTGGTCGACGAGTTCGGCAAGACGCTCGTCATGGTCACGCACGACCCCGTGGCGGCGCAGGCTGCAGACCGTGTCGTGCATCTGGACAAGGGGCAGATCGTCACGGAGGCGAGCCATGCGTGAACTCCTCGCGTTCCTGCCCTACGCGGTGCGCACGGCATTGCGCGCCCGCATGCGGTCCATCCTGACGCTGCTCGGTGCGGCGTTGGCGATGGCGCTGTTCGCATTCGTGCGGACCGTCGACGACGGTGTGAAGCAATTGGCGGCACGCGCCGACCAGCCCGTCTTGGTCGTGTTCCAGGACAGCCGCTTCTGTCCGCTGACGTCCGAACTGCCGTTGCGCTACGAACGGTCGATCCAGGACGTGCCAGGGGTCGCGGCAGTGCTGCCGACCCTGGTATTCATCAACTCCTGCCGTTCCAACCTCGACCTCGTGACGCTGCACGGCGTCGAGTCGAAGGACTTGGAGAGTCTCTACCGTCTGGAGTTCCTCGCCGGCAGCGCCGGAGACTGGAAGTCGCAGTCGGACGGTGCTTTGGTCGGCGAGCGCCTTGCTGCGCGGCGTGGCATCCAGGTCGGGCAGCGCGTGCGCCTCGGCGAGATCGATGTGCAGGTGTCCGGGATCGTGCGCAGCGAAACGGCAGGAGTCGCCAACCTCGCGTTCGTGCATCTCGACCTGCTCGGGCTGGCGCGAAAGCGCCTGGGCACGGCGACGCAGTTCTTGGTCAAGGTGCAGGACGGCGCGGATCCGGAGCAGATTGCCCAAGCGATCGACTCGAAGTTCCGCACCGACGAGTCGCGCACGGACACGAAGAGCATGCAGGCGTTCGTCGCCGCGGCGATCGCCGAGATCGCCCAGGTCGTCGACTTCGCGCGGTGGCTCGGCTACCTCGCGGTCCTCGTTGTGGCACTGGTGCTGGCGAACACGGTGTTCATCAGCGCCCAGGCGCGATCGTCGGAGATGGGGGTGCTGGAGACGATCGGCCTGACGAAGCCGAGACTCATGGCGCTGATCGCGTGCGAAGGCATCGGCCTCGGGCTCGTCGGTGGCATGCTCGGCACTGGCGTGGTCCTGGCGCTCCTTTGGTTTCACCCCGTGACCCTCGGGGTCGAGGGTTACGGCATCGACCTCAGCCCAGGACTCGCGACGGTCGGTCACTCGCTGTTGGCGGCCCTGGTGACCGGTACTCTCGCGTCGCTTCCACCTGCAATCTCGGTCGCTCGCCGGCCGCTCTACCTCGGGGTGAAGGACGAATGACGCTCCTGCCACTCGGCTACGTGCTGCGCAACATCCTGCGCCGTCGTGCCCGCAGCATCGTGACGATCGGCGGCATCGCCGCGACCACGATGTTAGTGATCGCGATGCAGTCTTTCGCAACAGGCATGAGCGAAGCGGGGAAGGGTGGCGCGCGCGAAGACATGGTGCTGCTGCTCGGGGTCTCCTCGGAGGTGGACCTCGTTCGCTCGGTCGTGCCACGCGGCAGCGCCGAAGTGGCTGCGGCTTCGGTTCCGGGCGTGCTCACGGCGGCGAACGGACAGCGCGCGGCCTCCGTGGAACTGCACATTGCGTCGCGGCGCGGCGAGCAGGTCGGGTTGCTACGCGGCGTGACGCCGGCCGCCTACTTGGTCCACTCGCGCGTGACGGTCGTCGAGGGACGCGAGCCTCGCGACCCGTTCGAGCTGATGGTCGGTGGCCTCGCGGCTACGCGCATGGGGCTTCCTCCCGAGGCGATGCAGGTGGGCAAGGCTATCGAGCTGGAGCGGCGCGAGTTCAAGATCGTCGGCCGGTTCGCCGCGCCGGGCACGGTCTACGAAGCCGAGATGTGGGGTCGCCTGCCCGACATCATGCTGGCGACGAAGCGCGAGGACGTCTCGTGCGTCGTGCTCCGCCTCGCCGACAAGGCCAACCTCGCCGATGTGAAGCTGTTCGCCGGGCGTCGCCTCGACTTGGAGATCGCGGCGATCCCGGAAACCGAGATCATGCAGACGCTGGCCAGCAGTCTCGAACCGATCGCGGCACTCGCTCGCTGGATGGCGGTGCTCGCTGTGATCGCAGGTGCGTTCGCTTGCGCGAACACGATGTTCGCGGCTGTCATGGCGCGGACGAAGGAACTCGCCACGCTGCGCTCGATCGGCTATTCGCCGCCATCGCTGGCGGTGTCGATCGTGCTGGAAGGCGTGTTCGTGGCGTTCGCAGGCGGGGCGGTCGGCATCCTGCTCGCGCTGGTCGTCGGGGACGTCTCGCTGCGCTACCCGATGGGTGCTTTGCGCCTGGATCCGGACCTTCCGAGCCGCCTCGTCGGGTTGCTGGCGGCCCTTGCATCAGGTCTGCTCGGAGGCATCGTGCCTGCCGTGCGTGCTGTTCGAATCCCCCTTGTCGAAGCCATTGGAGGTCGCTCGTGAAACTCTCGTTCGCCCTGGTCTGCCTGTCGTTCGCCGTTGCGGCGGGTTGTGGTGGAGGCGGTGATGTGCCGAAGTCTCCCCCCCCGGCCACCGCCGCTCCCGAACTCGCGAAGCTCGCGCTCGCGGCAAAGCCTGCCGGTGCGGTCTCCGTGCAGGACGCGAGGAAGGCGGGTGCGGCCGACTCCTGCACGGTGACGGGCCGCATCGCCAACGTCGTCCCGGGGTTTGCCGTGTTCACGTTGATGGACACGTCGCTGCCCTACTGCGGCGAGAAGAACAAGGAGGACGGCTGCAAGACGCCGTGGGACTACTGCTGCGAGAGCGTCGATACGCGCACCGCGAACAGCTTGCTGGTCGAGGTTCGAGACGCGAAGGGCAAGCCCCTTGCAGGTTCGCTCGGTGATCTGCGTCTGCTCGATGCGGTCACCGTGGTCGGCAAGCTGACGAAGGACGAGCACGGCAACTGGGTGTTGCTGGCGACGGGCTGGCATCGCGACGCGCGCCCTGAGCTTCCGGCAGACCTGCGCTGGCCGAACTGAGCGGTCAGCTAAGCGGAGGGGACTGAAGCAGACGAACGGCACGCCGTCGCAAGCCAATCCAGTGTTGAGGAGAGCGGTCTCGCGCTCGAAGCGCGAGCAGTGGGAGAGAGCCGCGTTGGCTTCCGCGCACTCCGCTGCAGGAGCCGCGCCAGCCGAGGTCGCGCTGCGCGCGATGCCGCCTTCGGCGCCTCGGCCGTCACGTCTCCTGCGGACGCTCCGTGCTCTCCAGCCAACGCGCCTCTCTCCTTTGCCTTCCCCAACGGGCGGGCTCGGTTCTTCCAGGAGGGGTGAAAGAACCGAGCCCGCCCGCCGGGGAAGTGCTTCTCCGAAGTGGTGGGGCTCCAAAACAAGGAGACAACATGCAAACAGCAACACCACCACCAACAGCACCCGGGGAAGAGCTCTACGAGGGCGACGCCGGCATGACGTCGCTCGTGTCCTACCCGAAGCGATGCGCCCTCTGGGGAAACTGGCAGTTCCGAGGGAACTGCGACGGGACCCTCTTCCTCAACCTGCTCAGGCGGTATCGACCTCACCGTGTCGCCGACCCGATGGTGGGGTCAGGAACGACCAGGGACGTCGTCGCCGGACTCAACGCACGGCACGAAGCAGGCATCGACTACTGGGGAAGCGACCTGCACGAGGGCTTCGACCTCACCACGACGCACCTTCCGCGACAGTTCGACTTCGTGTGGATTCACCCGCCCTACTGGAACGCCATCCGCTACTCCGACCAGCCGAACGACCTGAGCGCAGCCCCGACCTACGAGCTCTTCGCAAGCAGCCTCCGAAGCTGTCTGCAGCACTGCTTCGACGCACTGGCGCCGGACGGACGGCTTGCCGTTCTAGTCGGCGATGTCCGAAGGCAGGGACGCTACTACCCACTCATCCGCGATGTCCTGAACCTCGAGGGACAGCTCGGCACGTTGCGGTCGGTCATCATCAAGGCCCAGCACAACTGCGCTTCCGACCGCCGAACGTACTCCGCGATGGAAGACGTCCCCATCAAGCACGAGTACTGCATCGTGTTCAAGAAGTGATGGGGGTGGACATGGAAACACGAAAGGAACAGAACACCCGCGGCTTCTCCGCCACGCTCGGATGGTTCGTTGCGGATGTCCGCTTTGAAGACGATGCAGAAGGGAGGCGCCGGTACCGCGTCATCATCGACTTGACCTACCGCGACGGGCCGCCGCCTGGCCATGAGCCCATGCGCTTCTCGCTCTCCACGGCTTCGGAGGTGCTGGACCTGTTCGAGGTGACGGCTGCCTCGAACGGCCTCGTTGAAAGCCTGCTTCTTGGCCAGCACCAACCGGCTCCGGCCCTGCGCCTGGTGAAGCCAGCAGAAGGAGGTGCAGCATGAACGCAGGAACCAAGATGAAGACGATTCCGCTGGGTGTGGTTGTGGCCACGCCCGGCGTACTGGCTCTGGTGCCCGCGGAGGCCATCCGGACGGCTCTGAGCCGACATGCGATGGGGGACTGGGGGGAATGCCAGGAGGTGGACTGGCGGGAGAATGACCTCTCGCTGCTGGAGGGGTTCCGGCTTCTGTCGGTCTACTCCGCCACCGATGGAACCAAGTTCTGGGTCATCACCGAAGCGGACCGGTCGGCCACGACGGTCCTTCTTCCTGACGAGTACTGACGGGGCATCTCCCCGCTCTTCGAAAGTGAGCCCTCCGACCGAATGAAGTCGGGGGCGCTCGGCGCCCCCAGGGATGGGCCCTGCCTTGGTTCGGCAGGGAGTGCTTCCCTCTGGCTCCGGCAGCCCGGGCGCGTCCTACTCGGACTCGATGGCGGTTGGCTTGGCAGTCCGGCTCGGTTCGACCTGCCGGCGGCTACGGTGAGGCAACCGCGCCCCGCACTTCATCCAGCCGCTCATGTTCCCAGTCTCCGGTTGACGACCGCGTTGGGCACTTGGCTTGGGCATGTGGACCGCGCTGTCGCCCGGTAGCTCGAGCCTGGCTTGGTTTCGGTGTTGGTCTCCGGGTCCTCCTTCTTGCTGAGCAAGACCATGCCGCGACACCGTCGCTTCCCGCTTGGGTTGCCCGTCGGCGCTGCACGTCTCTTGCCAGCCTCTGGCCGGCACTCGCCGTGCGACCGCTCCTCCGCGGCTCCCGGCGCGGGCGACGCAGTCTCTTCCCCGGAGGCGAAGGGCGTTCTTCAGACGCAGTGAAAGAACGCCCTTCGCCTCCGGGAAAGAGTTTCCCGGCAAGGTCAGGGCACAACAGAAGGAAAAAAACCATGAGCACAACACCAGAAACCCAAGCTGCACTCGTCGCCCCCGAAGCGCCAAGCGAGGCACCACAAACCAAGAGCCGAAGCCCGCTGCGGATGATCCGCTCCGGAGGCCTCAGCGTCAGCATCTGGCTGAACGAGACGAAGCGCGGTGCGATGTTCACCGTCAGCCTGAGCCGGTCCTACCGAGCCGGCGATGCCTGGAAGCGAACCTCATCGTTCCGCGAGGAGGACCTGCCCGGCCTGACCAAGGCCATCGAGGAAGCTCACTCGTTCATCCGAACGCAGAGGCAGTAGACCTCATCCCTGGGGGCGCCGAGCGCCCCCTCTTTTCTGTCTCCGGGCACACGCCGTTGTGGCCGACCGGTCCGTCCTGGCGGCGGCGGATGTCGAGCGCTTCCGCCCTTGCTCGGTGCATGTGCCGGCGACGAACTCGCCACCTTCTTCGCGCCTTCGGAGTCACCACCCCTCGACCTTCTGCGGGTCGGCGCTGCCTTCACCACCAGGAAGCGAAATGACTCCTGCCCCCCTGCAACCCTCATGGAACCGACCGGCGACGGAGCACACCCGATGCACCTACGGATGCACACAGGAACTAGGGTGAACCGTCGCAACTTCATGGCAGTGCGCCTGCTGGAGCGTCTACGATCATGTAGACGGTGGGGCTGCTGCATCGGCCCATCGTGTGCATAGTCCACCACTTCCGTTGTAGACGGCTTTTCCCGTGCCACGACCATCCGCTCGCACCTCGAAGTCGCTGAGCTTCCGCCTGTCGGGAGCACTCTTGGATCGGCTGGCGGCACTCGCGGAAGCAGAAGGAGTCAGCGTCGGCGAGAAGGCACGAGAGCTGGTGACCGCCGTTCTTCAAGACGAAGATCGCCTCCGCGTCCTTGAGGAGGTGCATGGTGTTCGTGAGCAGCTTGACCGCCTCCGCTCGGACGTTGCCACCTCGTTGGAGATGATCCTGCTGAACGTCGGCAAGGACGTCAGCGCGGATCAGGTTCGCGACTGGGTCACCAACAACCTCCGGAGGTAGGCTCCCCATGCTCAGCGTCGCAGCGATGGCCGGTGGTCAGGAGAACTACTACCTGTCGCTCGCTGCGGAGGACTACTACGTCAACGGCGGCGAGCCGGTCGGCTGGTGGCTGGGTCGCGGTGCTGAGGCGCTTGGCCTCGTCGGCGACGTGACCAAGACGGCACTTCGGAACCTCTTCCTCGGGTTCGCCCCGGACGGCTCTCGTCCCCTGGTCCAGCAACAGCGGACACCGGACCGGACCCGGCAACCTGGCTGGGACCTGACCTTCTCAGCACCCAAGAGTGTCTCCGTCCTGTGGAGTCAGATCGGCGCGCCTGAACGACGGGTCATCGAGCGGGCGCACTTCGCCGCGGTCCAGAAGGCGCTGGCCTACCTCGAGCAGGCAGCCGCCTTCAGCCGGCGCGGCAAGGGCGGGCAGGACCTCGACCGCGCCGGCCTGGTCGTGGCCACCTTCGAGCATGGCACCAGCCGCGCCCAGGACCCGCAACTGCACACGCACGCCCTGGTGCTCAACGTCGCCGGCCGGCCCGACCGGACGTTCGGGACTCTTCGGAGTCGCGACCTCTACCAGCACAAGATGGCGGCGGGTGCCCTTTATCGCACGGAGCTCGCCCACCAGCTGCAGGCGACGCTCGGCCTCACCCTCGCGCCCAAGGAGCGATGGTTTGAAGTGGTGGGTGTACCCAACGCCCTCCTCGAGGCCTTCTCAACCCGTCGAGCGGAGATCGAGAAGGCTTTCTCCGAGGGCGGATTCTCGAGTGCCCGCGCGAAGGAGATTCTCGCGTTGTCGACCAGGGGCAAGAAGCAGCACGTGGCGCGGAGCGACTTGCTCGCACACTGGAGGAAGGTGGGGGAGGAGCTGGGCTTCAGCCAAGAGCAGGTGCTGGCCACTCTCGGGCGCACCGGGATCGAGCGCGATCTGAAGGGAGACCTGCGCCTCGTCGGCCGGACCGCCGATGCTGCGGTGAAGCGCACCCTGGCAAGCGATAGCACGTTCTGCGAGCGAGACCTAGTCCGAGCGCTCGCGGAGTCTCTGCAGGCGACCGGGATCTCCACCGACACCCTTCTTGGAGAGGTCCGTTCTCGGCTCACTCACTCGCCAGACCTTGTGCGGCTGGACGAGGAGGGCGGCTACTTCCGCTACACCACGAAGGAGATGCTCGACGCGGAGCAGCTCTTGTTCGACGCTGTCGACCGATCCCGCGGCTCGGAGGCACATCGGGTCTCGGAACGTGTCCTCTCTGAAGTCGTGCGGCGGTACCCGACCATTCGCGACGACCAGCGAGCAGCACTTGCGCGAATCACCACCGACCCTGGGTCCCTCCAGTGCGTCATCGGGATGGCAGGGACCGGGAAGACGTTCATGCTTCGTGCCGCGCGTGAGGTCTGGGAGGGGGCCGGCTACAAGGTTGTCGGCGCTGCTCTTGCCGCCAAGGCCGCGCGAGAGCTCGAAAAGGGGGCCGGCATCAAGAGTCGGACGATTGCGAGCCTACTGTTTCTCCTCGGACGCTCTCTCGCTTCGGACCTCGTCCACCACGCCAAGCAGGTGGCACGGGCGGCCGTGAAGAAGCCGACATCCCGCATCACCAAGCTCCCCATCGATGACCGCACGATCCTCGTGGTCGACGAAGCCGGCATGGTCGGGACCCGGATGCTGCAGAAGCTCATCGACCTTCTCGAGCGTCGAGGCGCCAAGGTTGTGCTGGTTGGCGACGACCGCCAGCTCCAACCCATCGAGGCTGGTGGCCCGTTCCGGGCATTGACTCAGCGACTTGGAGCGGCGCGACTCACCGTCATCGAGCGCCAGTACGAAGAATGGATGCGCGACGCGGTTCGCCAGTTCGCCGATGGCGATGCACGCGGTGGTCTGACGCAATACGCCCTTGCGGAGCGCCTCCACATCGAGAAGGACCGAGATGCAGCGGTGCGCCGGTTGGTCAGCGAGTGGGCCACACGCCGGACGCAGCACCTGCCCGATTCGGTCATCCTTGGATCAACCAACGACGAGGTGCGCAAACTCAACCGCGCTGCCCAGGCTGCGCGCAGAAAGCTCGGGGAGCTGAAGGCTCGTGGTGGCTATTCGCACCGTGGGGACCAGTACCAAGAAGGCGACAGGATCGTCTTCACGCAGAACGACCGCAGTCTTGGCGTCTTCAACGGAGACCTCGGGACCATCGAGAAGATCCGATCCCCGCTGGTGCCATGGAAGGCAGAGCTCACTGTGCGGCTCGACCGAGAGCACCTCGAGACCTCGAAGCCGCTTCGCGTGACCTTCACCACGAGGGACTACGGCGACTTCGAGTTGGGCTACGCCCTCACCACGCACAAGGCCCAGGGGATGACCGTCGAGCGTGCGTTCGTGCTCGCCGGCGGCGACATGCAGGACCGCGAACAGGCCTACGTCCAGATGTCGCGTGCCCGCGAAGAGACCCGGTTGTTCGTCGACGAGGGCACAGCCGGTGAAGACCTCGTCGAGCTGGCGCGCGCGATGTCGCGGCCCCGGCAAAAGGACTTGGCTCACGACCACATCCAGCGGCCGTTCTCCCACGAGACGCAGCACCTCCACGAACGTTGAGATCCATGTACCACGCTCTCACACTCGCGTCTTGGCTCTACACCGCGGTCGTCGTTGCACCACTCGCCGGCTTGGCGTTCCTCCTGTTCGACAACGCGTACAAGCTCAACTACTGGCTACGGCAAGTTGGCTTCGACATCGACTACGAACGCGTCGAACGCTGGGACCAAGGCGAGGCCAGCACGCCGTACCTGCTGGCTCTGGGGATACTCGGGGTCATCTTGGTCCTCACCATCCAGCACCGCACGCAACGGTGGTTCGGGGAACACGGATTCACCGGTGTCGGGCCGTTCCTTCGCGGCGCCATTCGCGAGATCGCCAGCCACGGCTTCGCGCTCGTCGTCGCGTTCGCGGTAATGCATGGCGTTGCCTTCGGCACCCCACTCGGGTTTCGCATCGACGACAGTGGCCAGCTCTCGGCGTTCGAACTGAGCCCCGTCGTGCTTGGTGCGGCCTTCTTCCTCACCTTGTTCTTGCTGAACGTGGTCCGCGACTTGGTCGGATGGTCCCGACCTGCCGTCGCTGGAACGAACATCGTGCGCGGATCTACCCTGCGGTCGGTAGGCGAAGTGCAACGTGCGGTAACGCAGAACCCCAAGTCCGGCCCGCCAAAGGAGACCTACATCTGGGGTGGATTGCAGATCCCAGCGGACATGCTGGCGCAGCACTATGCCGTGATCGGGGAGTCCGGCAGTGGCAAGACCCTCACCCTCGAGATGCTGATGAACTCGGTGCTACCGCATCCTCGCTACGGGCTTCGCCACCGATCCATCGTCTACGACCCCAAGCGCGAGATGTTGCCGGTCCTCCTGGGAATGGGCATCCCGCGTGACCGCATCATGGTGATGCAGCCATTCGACCAGCGCAGCACGGCTTGGGATATCGCCGCAGACGTCACCACGCCTGCGGCTGCCAAGGAGATGGCCACCATCCTAATCCCGCCCAACGAGAAGGAGACCCAGCCGTACTTCAGTGACGCGGCGCGCGACCTCCTCACGGCTGTCATGACCGTCTTCCAGGAGGTCGCACCAGGCAACTGGACCCTGAACGACGTGATGGAGGCAATGAGCCGTCAGGACCGCCTGGAGGCCGTACTGTCACTCACGGCGGACGGCAGGGATCGCATCGACCAGCACCTTCGGAAGGTCGAGTCCACCGGCGGGAACATCTTCTCGACGATTCGGACGAAGATCGCGAACTACGAGATCGTCGCAAGACTGTGGGCGAGGGCCGAGTCCAGCATCTCGATCGACGCATGGTTCCATGGGACCGGAGTGATCTTGCTGGGGTGCGACGAAAGTCATCGCACGGTCTTGGACGCCATGAACCGAGTCCTCTTCAAGTTCGCCAGCGAGAGGATTCTCAGTCGGCCTGAGGAGTACCCACCTGACGAAACTTGGATCTTCTTCGATGAAGCGCGGGAAGCAGGCAAGCTCGATGGTCTCCGAGGACTGGTCACGAATGGGCGCACGAAGAGCGCCCATGTAGTGCTCGGGTTTCAGGACCTCGAGGGGTTCCGCGACGTCTACGGGCCGCGGGGTGCCGACGAAATCGTCGGGCTCTGCGCCAACATGGCCGTGCTTCGCCTGAGCAACCCCAACACGCAAGAATGGGCATCCAAGTACTTCGGCGAATACGAGTACATCAGGACTTCGACCGGCCAGAGCTACCACCCAGAGCATGGGACTTCGAGCTCCGAGAACTTCACTCTCGACAAGCGCCTAGCCATCACTCCCCAGGAGTTCCGCCTGTTTCCGCCGACCACCAAGCAGAACGGGCTCACCGGCGTCTACGGAACACCAGCCGTAGGCGCTTGGCGCTGTCGGATCCTCCCGCCCTTCATTGATGCCAATCGAGGAACCAAGACGAAGGATCCAGGCTTCGCGCCCCGACCCGCAACCGACCAAGCCCGCGTGCCGTGGACCGACGCGGACTACGAACGCCTGAAGCTGCCCAGGAAGAGGGACGACTCGGCTCCAGCGAGCACCAGCTCCAGTCTTCGCACCATGCCTGAGCCTTCGAGCACTCCTCCTGCTGTTGCTCCGAGCCGCCCTCAACCCCGCGCGCTCGACAAGGTCCCCGACACGCCTACAGCGAGTCCTGGCGCTGGAGCATGGCAGAGCATCGGACCAAGCCTCGACCTTGGTGGCTTGGTCTTGAACCAGGACGGCACCTTTCGGATCGGTGGCATGATGCGCTTCGGCCAAGACTCCGAGCTCCGGAACACGAACTTCAACGGCATCGCGGTTGAGAAGGAGGCCGGTGCTGGGAAGCCACTCACAGTCCGAACGGCCAAGGGCGAAGAGCTGACGTTCCGGTTCGAGCGCGGGACTTGGTATCGTCGCGCGTCGTAGCCCTCCGCTTCGCCGAAGACGTCGCCGAGCACCTCTTCGAGCTGCGGAACAGTTCGTCGCGAGGTCCCATGCTCTCCTTCGTGCTCCTGTGTGGCACCGCGGTGCTGCCCCAGCAACAACCATCCCAAGACGCCGCCGCCAGCCTCGTGGCCAGCGCACGGTTGACCGCGCAGACCATCGACGCGCTGCCGCGGAAGATCGTCCAGCTCGAGAAGGGCTACGCGGACTACGTGACCGCGCTCCGCAACGTCCAGCCCCGTGCAGACGAGTTCTTCATCCAGAACCCCTGGATCCTCGCAGCACCAGACGATGCCGACGGCTACGACCCACTGCGCAGCCCTGTAGACGCAGGTGCCATCGCGAAGCTGCAGATCCCAGGTCCGAAGCTACCGGCGGCGCAGCTCGAGACCCTCTCGCGCGTTCTGTGGAACCCCGAACCCCTCCGCGCGCAGTGGCTGGAGATCCGTAGACGCAACGACCTGGTGGACTTCCGGGCGCACTTCGAAAAGGCACGGGCTCTCGTCGAGAAGCGCAAGAAGTACGACGAGATCGAGGCCGACTGGCGCGACATGGCAGAACGCGTGCGGATGGACAAGACCAAGCGGGGCGAACTCGAATCCCTGACCATCGAACTCAACAAGGAACTAACGCCTCTCGCCGACTGGGCCCGAACGATGGAGAGCACCATGGCCGGCGACCTGCGCGTGGTCGAAGGCATCGACGGAGCGGTGCATAGCCGCGAGAAGGCCGTCGCCTCCTTCCAGGAGCGCAAGCTGGCGTCTCTGGTCGTCTGGCACGAGGAGTTGGCACGCGAGATCGGCATGAACGACCGCCACCGCTACGCCATGAAGGAGCGCACCAGCGTCTTCGAGCAGGACTTGGCATGGCTGGATTGGTGGATCCCGTCAGCGCCGGCGGGCCCACTCCAGGGGTGGAGCAGCACGAAGTTCACCTGGCCCATCTGCAAGGAACTGTTCCAGGCGGCGAAGGACTTCGACTTCTGGTACCGCTGGGCCACGGATGAGACGTGGTACGCCGGCAGCGACCGCCGGCTTGACCCCGCCAAGTGGCCGAAAGAGGCCCCTAAGACCCGCGCTCTTCACGAGGAGTTCGCGCAGGTCGTTACATGGCGGCACTACGTGTTCGAACCCACGGACCGCGAGCCCCACGACACATCGCCTTCAGCAATCCCATCAGCTGTCCGGACCACGGAGCAGTGGAACGAACGTGTCGTTGCAACCATTGGGCAACAGTACGAGTCATGGCACGGACAGGACGCAAAGCTGATGAACCACCTCAGCCTCTACTTCGCACCGCCGACCCATGCGCGAAACCTGACCGAGTCCACCGGGCAGCGCATCCCGTCCGGCAGCGCCACGCGTCCTGGGCAAGTCCTTCCGCCTCTGCCGCAAGGAGCAGCCGCGACGACTGGTGGCGGCCGCGACGACGCGCCAACCGACGGACCTGTCGCTGCCGACTTCAGAACCTACACGGCACTTCGAACATCGGCCCAGGCTCTGGCAACGTTGAAGCAGCAGCTCGCGAACGAGCCCGAAAATCCCGAGATCAGGAGCCGCATCACCGCCGAGGAACAGAAGGTCGCAGCGACCTGTGAGAAGTTGGTCGTGCTCCTGGCGGGCGCCGACGCCCAACCGGCGAATACACCTGCCAACTACCCGAGAGATTTCCGAAAGGTCGTTGTCAACTACCGCGAAGCAAACCCTGGTCGCGCGTTCGTCGCAGACTTCTGCGAAGTGCTGCCCCATCCGTACACCGAGTGGCTGCGCGCCCTGGACAAGGAGATGCGCGGCAAGAAGGGGGACGGCTACCGCTGGTGGGACTACCGCTTGGATCTGTTCGCATACGAAGCAGAGCTGTGGGACGCGCAAATCTCATCCGGGTCGGACTTCATCTCGCTGCTCAAGCAGCTGCAACGGCGGCCGGCATGGCTGCTCGCAGCACTCTGCACGATCGCCAAGCGCCGCGGCCACGACATGGCAGCCGCCATCTACGTGTCCGTCCCCGCAGGGAAACTGCAGGACGAACTCCTCAGTCTGTTCAAGTGACCCCGAGGATCCGGTGACGTCTTGCAGTTGACGCTACCCACGCCAGGGGATCAGATGGCGCCAGCATTCTGGCGACGAAGAAAGGTGCCGATCTGGTCGTCTTCGCCGCCAACCGCACTCCACGCCGGGGTTGTCCGCACGGACGTGAAAGCTTGACTCTCCTTCTTCCCCTTTTCCCGAAGCTCCCCCCGGCACTTTCCTCTCCGTCCCAGGCGTTTCGCAGATGCCAAGCCAACCCGACTCCAAGTCCGCGAAGGTCCGGCAGTTTCTCGCCAAGGGCCTGCCCGCCGGCGACATCGCGCGCCAGGTCGGCTGCACCGTCGGCCTCGTCTACAACGTCAAGTCGCACATGGGGAAGCCGGCGACGCAACGCCGTCAGCTCGCCGCCGGTTCGTGGACACCACAAGTCCTCAACCAGATCGTTGCGGTCGTTCAGCGGAGCGAACAAGAACGCCTTCGGCTACGGGCGACGCTCGAGAAGATCGCACAGGTGATCGCGCAGGTGCTGTAGCTGCACCATGGAACAGGACCCTTTCAAGAACTTCGGCGAGCAGCAGCGCTCCTACGAACTTCTCGAAGAGCACCGTCAGGCCCTCGCGGCCGATGCGTGCGAACTCCTCCAGACAAACCCCATGCTGCAGGTCGTGGGCCTCATCCTCGAGGCCGATGCATCCGAGGCCACGGCCATGCGTGCAGCTCTTGAGCAGGCCACTGGCCAGAACTTCCAAGGTCGCGGGTTCCTGGGAGTTGCCCCTCGGGACTTCGTGCTTCACATCCTTCGTGCGAATGCACCCGCCACCCTCGACTGGTTGCCGGCATCGACGTCGGCCGCCGGCGAGCTGCAGTTGCCCTTGGTCGCCATCACCAAGCACGGCGTCCGCTTCGGCATCGTCCCCTGCAACCCCTGAACCTCGCGTGCAACCGCACAAGAAGACACTTTCGGAACTCTTCGACCACCAGCGACTGCACGTAGTACCGCTGTTCCAGCGGCCCTACGTCTGGAGTCGCGAGAAGCAGTGGGAGCCCTTGTGGGATGACATCGCCGACCGCGCCATCGCCGTTCTCGAGCAGAAGAGGACGGGCGACCGACGGCCGATCCCGCCTCACTTTCTTGGCGCCATCGTCACGAGCCAGGTCCGCACCTACGGCCGCGAGATCGACAAGCGGGAAGTGATCGACGGCCAGCAGCGGCTCACGACCCTACAGGTGCTCCTCGCTGCCTTCCGCGACTTCGTGGCCGACAAGGACACGCCCCTGCACGACACGCTTGAGCGCCTCACGCAGAACGCCGGGGTGATGGCGAACCAGGAAGAGCGGCACAAGGTCTGGCCGACGAACGCGGACCGGCCGACGTTCAGCGCCGTGATGTCCGCACGGTCTGCTGAGGCACTCGCAACCCAGTTCCCGCTCGTGCGCCGCAAATGGCAGCGCAAGCCGGATCCCAGGCCACCGCTGGTGGAGGCCTACTTGTGCTTCCACGAAGCGATCACCGAGTTCTGCGCTGTAGCCGGCGATGGAGGCACGCCCCAGTTCTCGCCAGAGCGCGCGGACGCCCTGTTCGAGGCCATTCGACGCCACATCCAGCTCGTGCACATCGACCTGGACGACGACGATGATCCCCAGGTCATCTTCGAGACCCTGAATGCCCGTGGCGAACCTCTTCTGCCGTCCGACTTGATCCGCAACTTCTTGTTCCTGCGCGCTGCACGGCAAAGCAAGGACGTCGTCGCGATCTACGAGGCCCACTGGCGCGACTACGACGAGCGCGCTGCCGAGGACGACAGCACAACCGAGAAGCGATTCTGGAAGCGGGAGGAACGACAAGGTCGCCTCCGAAGGCCTCGCCTGGACTTGTTCCTCTTCCACTACCTGCAGCTCACGCGAAGCCGTGAAGTCGCCATCGGGCACCTCTACAAGGAGTTCCGGGAGTGGTGGGCCGAAGGACCTAACGGCGACCGCGATGTCGAGGATGAGCTTCGTGAGCTGCGGCGCCACAGCGACGTCTTCGCCAGCCTCTTCTCGCCTTGCGGCAATACGGCCGAGTCGACGTTCGCCCGTCGACTCAGGGTGTTGGACACGAGCACCGTCTATCCGCTGACCCTATTCCTGCTCACGCAGCCACAGGAGCGCCTACCGGCGTCCGAGCTCAACGGCATCCTGACCGACATCGCGTCCTACCTAGTGCGGAGGATGATCACCGGCGCCACAACGAAGAACTACAACAGGTTCTTCATCGCACTGCTCGCACACGTTCGCGGCCCCGCCGGCCTCACCCGCGCCGTGGTGCGTTCTTACCTTTCTGCTGCGACCGGCGACAGTGCTTGGCCCGATGACCGAACGCTCGAACGTGCCTGGATGGAGGTGCCGGTCTACGAGGAGCTGGGTTGGGAACGCACTGCCATGGTGCTGGAGGCACTCGAGCAGCACCAGCGAACCAGCAAGCAGGAGGGGCTGGCTCTGCCTGCCCTGACGGTCGAACACGTGATGCCACAGGACTGGGCATCCCACTGGCCGCTGCCAACGGACAAACCCACAGCGCCGCAGGATGGGGGAGACCCGCGTTGGCGCCGAGAGCGGCTTCTTCACACGTTCGGCAACCTCACCCTGCTCACGCGAGAGCTCAACAGCGCTGTGCGCAACGGACCGTACGACCGGAAGCGACCGGAGATTGCTCAGCAAAGCGAGCTCCGACTCAACACCTGGTTTCAGACCCATGCCGACTGGTCTGAATCGGCCATCCTGGAACGCGGACGTCACCTGCTTGGCGTCGCCACGCAGGTGTGGCCGCGACCACTCTGATCTGTCAGCCGTCCAAGCCTTCGAACACCTCCGCGAAGTCCTGGGCACCGTGCAGGACGCGAACAACGCTCGCACGAGACTCTCGGATGGCGTCGTTAGGCGCTCGCCCCCGATGGCGCGACTTGATGCAGCTCGTGGCCCAAGGCCACGCGCTTGTTTGTCTGCCGAGCTACTATTCGAACAGCTTCGGCACGTCGCGGTAGCCGCTGACGACGCGCACAACCTGCAGCGGCCGCGTCCCAGGGCGGTAGATCATCAGGTACGAGTAGACCACCCAGGCCCGGAGGTCATCGCCAAGGTCTTCTCGCAGGTGACCCTTGCCAGGCATCTCGACCAGGCTCTCCATCGCAGCGCGCAGCTCACGCACGACGCGACGGGCGGCCGTGGTGCTGTCCTTCGCGATGTAGTCCCTGATCTCCTGAAGGTCCCGCTTGGCAAGCGGCGCCAGAAGGTAGCGCGTCACGTCTTGCCCTGACGCTTCTCGATCTCGTCCAGGTCGCGCTCGATTTCCTCGAACACGGCGTCGCCGTCGAGGCCTTCACCGCGGTCGAGTTCATCGAGACCCGCCTGCACTTTCTTGCGGAGCTCCTCCCGGCGCAGCTCGCGGAGCTTTTCGCGTTCCGCGAGAATGCGGAGGCCTTCGCGAACGACTTCGCTCGCCGTGCTGTAGAGGCCACCTTGGACCTGGCCGTCGACGAACCGGGCAAGCTCCGGAGTAAGCGAGACGTTCATCGTCGCACGCCCTGGGTCCTGGTCTTGAGTTCGAGCCATGGGGGCAGTATCGCACAGTGTGGCGCAATGTGTCAACTTGTGCCACTCGGCAAGTCTCCTGAAGGACACCACTTCCGCTCCCCCACCTGGCTTTACAAGAACGATAAAATGGGTTATCATCCTCTAAACCGCCAGCCGTAGAGGTGGGGGACTCGCATCGGCCGGGCCCCTCGGCGCCTCTCCAGGAGGCTCAGTTGCTGCCCATGAATCGCTCGCCTGACGCCACCCGCGACCCGAGTTTGCCGTCACCCGACGGCCCGAACGAGGTCGCCTTGGGTCCGGACGGTTCCTTGCCGCCCGTACTCCTCGGACGTACTACCCCCGAAGTCGCGGCGCAGGTCGGCAGCTTCTACCGGAGCGTCGCCGTGATGTTCGAGGCGTGGCTCAAGCGTTCCTCGAACGCGAACACGCAGCGGACCTACCGACGCTCGGTGCTGTCGTTTATCGAGTTCCTGGGCATCTCGTGGCCCACGTTCACCGAAGACGGCTCTCTGGAAGCCGATTCGCCACCGGACGACTCGTGGCGGCTCCTGCAGGCCTCGGTCTCCGATGTCCGCGCCTGGCGCGACGAGATGCAGACCGAGAGCAAGGCAGGTGCGACTCTGAACGCGCGCCTCTCGGCACTCTCCGGCTTCTACCGGTTCCTGCGGGAGACGGCCGCCACGGAGCTGAAGCTCCCCATCCAGGTGCCCAACCCTGCGCACGCGCAGTTCATCGGCCGCGAGAGTCCTGACCCGGTCGACCCGACCTTGCCCCTCGGCCTCTCGAAGGCGCGAAAACTCATGGCGCTGCCGGCCGGCGGCGACGTCTTCGAAGCACGTGACCGGGCCATCCTGAAGGTGTTCCTCTACACGGGCATCCGCATCGGCACGGCGTGTCGGCTCACCGTCGCCGACTTCGTCGACGACGCAGACGACCCGAAGTTGCTCATCGAGGAGAAAGGGCGTGGGAAGTCCAAGCGTGCGATCGGCATCAACTTCATCGCCGCCGAAGCCATCCGCGACTACCTACGAACCGCGGAAATCACCGGGGGACCGCTGTTCCGTGCAAGAGCATCGGCACGGTCAGACAAGCTCTCCGAACGCCCCATCGCCCAGGTCTCGCTGTACCGGATCCTCATGGACTACCTCGAGCGGGTGCCAGGTGCGATGGTCGAGGAGGCGGACGGCACGAAGCGCTGTCGCTACACCCCCCACTCGCTTCGCGCCACGACGGCAACGCTGCTCGACGAGGCTGGAGTCGGCATCAAGAAGATCCAGGACCTCCTCGGCCACCGCGACATCCGAGTCACGCAGACCTACATCAAGCTCGGCCACGACACGCGGAAGAGCGCCAGCCACGAGGTGCCGCTGTAGACCCGCCGCGTCGCCGGCAAGCTCTTCTCTTCGTGCGGCGACTCCTCGGAGCCACCCCAAGTGAGCACAGGGCACACGGGGCCCATTGCAGACCATAACCATGCCGGAAGGGTGAGGACGCAGGCTTGGTTCTGGCTTGGTTCCTCCAAGCGCGGCCTGGGTGGACTCGGGCGCTGCACGCCAGCTACCGGCTCCACCCATGTCCAACGCAAGGAGCCCCGTGTCGCATCCCCCATCCCCGTTCGACTCGCCCCGCATCCGGCTCGTCTCGACGAAGCTGTCGGTGCGCGAGCCACGCTGCAGCTACGTCGCCAACTCTCCGGACGAGGCGGCCAACCTGCTGCAGCGCCTCGTCGGTCGCGCTGACCGCGAGCACTTCGTCGCCCTGTGCCTCGATGCCAAGCACAAGGTCACCCACGCGCATGTCGTCTCCATCGGAACGACGACGAGTACGCTGGCCCACCCGCGGGAAGTGTTCAAGGCCGCGATTCTGGCGAACGCGACGGCCGTGATCATCGGCACCGAGGGCAACCATCCGTCTGGCGACGTCACGCCGTCCCCCGAGGACCACGAACTGACCGCGCGACTCCGCCAAGCCGGCGAAGTCCTCGGCATCGCCGTCCTCGTCACCGCGCATCGTCAAAGCTGTCGTCCGTCGCGATCCTTGCGCCGGATCACGAAGCCCAGCAGGAGTCATTTCCGTAAAAGCACGACGACCTTCTCAACAGCTTCCTTCGAGGGCAGCTTGACGCCACCGACGCACTTGCCGTCGGTTCCCAGAATCACGAGCCCCGGGATGGGGGCTTCCTCATGCTGCTCCCTGAACTTGTAGGCATGAGGTCGTCGCACAATCACGCGCACGGCGTCCTTCGCCGCCTCGACGACTCGCTTGTCGTTCACGATGGCCGAGAGCTCACGGCTCTCGAATCGCGTGCTCGCTCATCAAGTCTCTGCGCCCGAGAGGCCGACGAGAACGAGTCGGTTCTCCTGCTTGGCCTTCGCAAGCGCTTCATCGAGCTGTGCCAGGCTCGCGAACTGCCACGCGAGCGCTGGCTCCTTCGGCGCTTCGATCGCGACTGACCCGAGCGTGATGGTGAGAGTCTCTTCCTTCGCGCTCTTGGCACGACGTAGGAGCGCTTCGACCTTCTGCCCAGGCCGGCTTACCCGCAGAAAGTCCGCGAGGTCATCGCCACTGAAGAGATCGACCTTGCCGAGCTGGATCAGAACGTCACCAGGCTCGATCCCGGCTGCGACCGCGCTGCCTTCTTTCGCCACCTCGGTGACCACTTGTCCGCGCACGCACTTGTCGGCCTTGAGGCCCTGCTCCTTCGCTTCCGCCGCCGTGGCTGGCCTGGTCACGACGCCGAGGGATGCGACCACGATGGGCCGACCGTCCTGCGAGACCTTCGGTGTCGGCGCTTGCGCAGAAGCGCTCGCGTTGAGCAGGAGCAGCGCGCCAAGAACCAGGGGATGAACTACTATCATGGCAGGTTTCCTCGCCTCAGCAAACGACACCTGAGAATCGTCCAGTTTTACATGAATGGTTATGCAGAACTACCGGGTACTTGGCGATTCTGGAACCGAATTGCATTGCTGCATCCGCCCTGGTGGGAATCCGTGCGGCGCCCGTCGGTCACCGACCGCTCTCGCCAGCGCTCCGCGCGGCGCGCAGTGCTTTCAGGACCTCGCTCGCCTCCTTGAACCCGAGGAACCGCGCAATCGCGGTCCCATCGGCCCGAAGGATGCGAACGTCGGGAATCCCGGCGACGCCGAAGTGCCTTGAGACCTCGGGGTGCGCGTCTGTGTCGACCTTGAGAAAGACGAAGTGTTGAAGCTCCGAGACGACCTCCTGACCCTGAAAGGTCTCGTTCAGCATGCGCTTGCAAGGGCTACACCAGTCCGCGAAGAAGTCGATAAGCACGAGCTTCCCCTCGCGGCCTGCTTGGTCGAGCGCCTCCTGGACGAGCGCCGGCATCGCTCGTGCCTGCGCCGCTTGGCTCGCTGGCGCGACGTGCTCGCCCGGCTGCTTGACCGTCGCCCTGAATCCGGCCCCCTCGACCGCCGCGAGCAAGTCGCCTTCGGTCGGCCGGTCCTTTGCGGCGGCGACGGTGAACAGGTCCCGCTCCAGGTCCATCTCGACCCTCGTCACGCCTTGCAGCCCATCCAGGGCTGCCTTGACCCCATCGGGTCAAGTCATTCAAGTTGCGCCGCTCCTGCTCTTCATCATGCCGGTGACGTGCAGGATGACGGTCCGCGCTGGGTTCGCGTTCTCCCGCGCTGCCGTCGATCGCGGCGTGGTCGAGGTCGAAGCGCCTGTCGGTAACTTGTCGTTGGCCGGTACGGCGTCCGACGAACTGACGCCGCACGCCGCCATCGCCAGGACCAGCAAGACTGCCGGGATCGGGTTTCGTCGCTGAACTCGGTTCCTCATGGTGTGCCCCTCTACTGCTTCTGTTTCGGTTGCTCGACCTTCCCTGCGAAGCCTTGCTCCGTGATGGCTTGCAGGACGGCGTCGAGCGACGCCGCGGAGGTGATCGTGACCGTGGCGCGGGCCGACTCGTAGTCAACCTGTGCCGCCTCGACGCCAGCGAGACCCCAGAGCCGCACCTGCAGAGCGCTGGCGCAGCCGGCGCAAGTCATGCCGCTCACGGCGATGCGAACCGAGCGGGCGCTGGCTATCGGCGCGCCGGAGTAGCCGGCCTCGTGGATCGCCGCGAGCAATGCGGCCTCGGACGACGTCTGCTCGGCAGCGAAGAAGACGCGCGCGGTTTTCGTCTCGAACGAGACCTCGACCCGAACGACACCGGGCACTCGGCCCATGTGCTCGCGGAGCGTCACCGCGCTCGCCTCGCAGGTCATCCCGTCGATCCGGAACACGCGGCTCTCCCCCGAGACCATCTCGGCGGACAACGCCTGCTGGTTGCTGCTGCCGAGGAAGTGACCGACGTAGTTCGGGAACAGAGCAAACGCAACGACGACGGCCGTCGCGGTCCAGAGCATGATCTTGTTGACGCGCTGAAGCCGCGGGTTGGGCACCGCGCATGCCTCGCCCGGCCTGCACTTCTCCATGCGGAAGTAGACTACGTAGAAGCCGCTCGCGAGGAGCAGACCCGTCGCGCCGAGCAGGTAGGGGCGATACGCCTCGAAGAACCCGGCGACGCCCGCGGCCGAAGCCCCGAACGCGACCAGGAGGAGCGGCAGCCAGCAGCACGCCGACGAGAGGATCGCCGAGACGACGGCCCCGGTCGTGGCCAGGAGACCGGTCCGGCACGAGAGGCCAGTCGTCTTGGCCCTGGGCACGGTGAAAGAGTCTTCGCCCTCACCAGTGGTCTTTGGCGTCGCGGCAGGGGCGGTTCCGGCGGGCGCCTGCTTCTCTGCTCGGCGCACGTTGCCGAGGCAGCAGGACCCTTGCGGGTTGCTCTCCTCGCAGCGGTCGAGCCCCTGCCGGCACTTCGCGGTGATGTCTTCCGCCACCGTCGACCTGCCGGTCGCGAGGACCTCGGCGTCGATCTCCTCGATCGTGTGTTCGAAGCAGTAGCAGATCGGCCGCGGCGACTCCATCACCTTCTGACCGATGCGCACACGCACCTCCTCCCTCGCGATCAGCGCGCCCGAGTCTGCGTGGTAGTAGGCCACCTCGCAGGATGGCTCGGCGCAGAAACGAAAGCCGTCCGAGCGGCCAACCCGGAGCCGCGCCTGCTCGACCACGAGGGACTCGATCGTGATCGGCTTGACGTCCTTGCCTTTCGTGCCGCAGGCCGGACATGCGACGGAGGCCGTTGCGTCTGCCTTCACTCCAGCCTTGCAGCACTCGCTCGGAACCTGGTTCATTTTGTCCATCGGTTCGACTCCTCTCAGGCACGCTTGCTTCGCGGCGAGGCCCGCCGCGCCGGCCGGAGCAATGGCCAACCCGCGTCGTCCTCCAGGGCGTCGAGGATCGGACACTCCGAAACTCCCCCGTGCCGCGCGCACTCGGACATCAGCTTCGCCAGCGCACGCCGCATGGCCATCAGCGTCTGGATCTTCTCGTCGATGTTCTGGACCTTGACCTCGGCCCGCTTCAGGACATCGGTGCACCGCGCGCCGGGCCGGGCACGCAGCGAGAGCAGTTCCCTGACCTCGTTGAGCGTGAAGCCCAGTTTCTGGGCGCGCTTGATGAAGCCGATGCACCGAACGGTCGCTTCGCCGTAGAGGCGGTAGTTCGAGGCGGCTCGTAACGGCGCGGGAATGAGCCCCTGCTGCTCGTAGTACCGAATGGTCTCGAAGTTGACATCGCACCGCTTTGCCAGCTGGCCTCGCGTGAGAGTGTCCGTTTCGCGGTTCATTCGTTGGGCACGATACACCTTGTAGCCTCCTACAAGGTCAAGGGGGAAGTCGGGAGAATGACGAATGCATGCAGACCGAGCCTTGGTCTACACCTCCTTATGCCCTGGACTGGGTGCCTCACCTGCGCCCAAGCTATCGACGTCCGTGAGGCCGCGAAGGAGCTGCGTCCACGAGCCTGCCAGGAAGCAGACGAGCGCGCTGGCTACATCGACGGCGTCGCAGAACGGGGCGCCTTCGGTCATGAGCCTAAACGGAGTAGCCGCGTCGCTTGCGCTTCTCGAGCTTCAAGCCTGGGCCACTGGCTTGCGCGCTGCGAACTCGCAGGTCGTGTTCGACGGAGCAACCGGAGAAGCTCGGCGCCTTCGCGTCCGTCGCAACCCCGCGTGCATCGAAAGCAGTCAGTTCCTTGCCGCAGGCGGACTACTGGACAGCGTGCGTCGTTACCAGCCGTGCGCGTGACGCGGCCGCCGGCGATCTCGCCGTCGGTACGGCGAGCCTCGGAACTGCCCCGCCTCCTTGGCCACAGGGCACACTTTCCCTCTTGCCGACCATAACCCTACCGGAAGGGCGAGGACGCGCGCTTGGTTCCTCCACGCGCGGCCTGGGTGGACTCGGGCGCTGCACAGCAGCGACCGGCTCCACCCATGTCCAACGCAAGGAGCCCCGTGTCGCATCCCCCATCCCCGTTCGACTCGCCCCGCATCCGGCTCGTCTCGACGAAGCTGTCGGTGCGCGAGCCACGCTGCAGCTACGTCGCCAACTCTCCGGACGAGGCGGCCAACCTGCTGCAGCGCCTCGTCGGTCGCGCTGACCGCGAGCACTTCGTCGCCCTGTGCCTCGATGCCAAGCACAAGGTCACCCACGCGCATGTCGTCTCCATCGGAACGACGACGAGCACGCTGGCCCACCCGCGGGAAGTGTTCAAGGCCGCGATCCTGGCGAACGCGACGGCCGTGATCATCGGACACAACCATCCGTCCGGCGACGTCACGCCATCCATCGAGGACCACGAACTGGCCGCGCGACTCCGCCAAGCCGGCGAAGTCCTCGGCATCGCCGTCCTCGACGCGTTGGTGGTCGGACCGGGACGAAGGTTCTTCGCGATGAGCGCCGGCATGCGCGATCTCCCGTAGGAGTCGCGCTGCCCGAGCCCCATCGCCCGCGTCCCGCCCTTCCACTTCGCCCGCGAACGGCGCCGGCAGCATTGCAACACGCGGACGACTCCTGCCCATAACCCTCCATGGAGCCCTGCGCCTTCGCGCATGGGCGCCATCGCACGAGCTGGCAACGGGGCCAGTTTTCACACGGCAGTTCTTTCACATGGAGAAGTGTGCGATGGCGAGAGTCGATCTCTACCAACAGGTCACCGACCGCGTCGTGGCCGAACTCGAACGAGGTGTCGCGCCCTGGGTACGCCCGTGGCGCATCCTCGGCGATGCAGGGGGCCTCCCCCACAACGGCTACACCAAGAGACCCTACCGGGGGGTCAACGTCTGGGTGCTCGCGATGAGCGCAGCGAACATGAGCTGCGACGACCCGCGATGGTTCACGTTCCGACAGGCGAGCCTGCTCGGGGCGCGAGTGAAGAAGGGAGAGAAAGCCACGCTTGTGGCCTTCTGGCGCGACCTCAAGCTCCACGAAGAGGACCCGACCACCGGAGTCCGCTCCGAGAAGACGATACCGATGCTTCGTGCGTACCCGGTCTTCAACGCCTCCCAGTGCGAAGGAATCCCCGCACTGCCGGCGCCGCCGACCGTGCCGACCGAGACGCGCTACCTCGAACTCCAGCGCCTGCTCGAACGGACCACCGCGTCCGTTCATCACGGCGGCGACCTGGCCTTCTACTCCCCCACGACGGACCGCATCCAGATGCCCCACCTCGCCGCCTTCGTCACCGAAGAAGCGTATTGGGGCACGATGCTGCACGAGCTCACCCACTGGACCGGACACAGCACGCGCCTCGACCGCGACGTGCGCCACCGATTTGGCACCCTCGGCTATGCCGCCGAGGAGCTCGTCGCGGAACTCGGGTCCGCCTACTTGTGTGCGGCTCTCGGTGTCCTCGGGGAACTTCGGCATCCGGAGTACCTGGCGAACTGGCTCGCCGCCTTCAAGGGTGACAAGCGAGCACTGTTCCGGGCGTCCTCCTTCGCGCAGCGAGCTGCGGACTTCGTGCTCGCCCATCGCGACCAGGCAGCCATCGACCTCGCCAACCACGCCGACGAAGACGCCACCTAGGCGTCTTCGTCCCTCCCAGGTTCTTGATCCGGTTCTTCGCCTCGTTGCAGCTCGCCTTTCCGCAGCATCCCGCCCTCCGCGGGCGCCATCCCTGCCGTTCGTATTGCTCCCCACTACGTATCCGTCTAGGGTTCTCGGCGCCGCCGCACCTTCGCCCAGAGGATGCCGACTCATTCCACCATTGCGATCGCCGACCGCCTTCGAGCTTCTCGCAAGGCCCGCGCACTCTCCCAGTCGGCGCTCGCCAAGCTGGCGGACCTGCAGCCCTCCGCCGTTTCGCACTTCGAAACCGGACGCCGTCTTCCATCCGTCGACAACCTGCGCCTGCTCGCCGATGCCCTCTGCGTGAGCGCCGACTACCTGCTCGGCCGAAGCCGCAAGCCAACTGCCGCCGGGCCCGCTGCCGACGCCGTCCTTCAGCAACTGACGGAGTTGAGCGCGGCCGACCAAGCGCGCGTCACCGACATCATCAAAGCCCTCGCCACCAGCCGTCGCAGGGCACGCGGGAAGAACGTCCGCTTGAGCCGTCCCGCCTACAAGTCGGCTACGGAGAAGGGCACGCCATGAAGCTTCTGCGCAACACCGGCACCGAACGTGTCGTCGACCTCGTCCGCCCCTGGCTGAGGAAGGGTGCTCAGGTCGACCTCGTCACACCGACCTTCTCGCTCTTCGCCTTCGGCGAACTCCTTGACGACCTCGGCCAGCTCGCCAAGGCGCGCCTCGTGCTGCCCCCACCAGGTGAGGACCTGGCTCTTCTCGGTTCGCCGGCAGACCGCGCGGCACGAAACCGACTTCAAACTCGCTGGCTCGCCAGACGCTGCTCAGCCTGGATCGAACAGAAGGTCGACCTGCGCTCAGCCCAGGGCAAAGTCCCGCAAGGCGCGATCGTCGTGCGCAACCAGACCGCCGACCCCGAGCAGGTCGTTCTCGGTTCCTTCTCGTTCAGCACCGACGGCCTAGGCATCACCCCCGGCAACCCCCTCAGCCTCATCCAGGCTTCCGAGACCCCCGAAGAGAGTCGCCTGTTGTGCGCTTGGTTCGATGCCCAGTGGACCGGCCTCCAACAAGACCAAGCAGGTCGCCAGCAACTCATCCGGCAACTGCAGTCGCTCGCGGCACACCGCGACCCGTTCACCGTCTACACCCTGATCCTGCACCACCTGTTCGCCGGCCGCGGCGAAGACATGGACGAGGACCGCATCGTCAAGTCTGCCACGGGCATCCGGAACACCGTGGTCTGGAAGAAGCTCTTCAAGTTCCAGCGCGACGGCGTCGTCGGCGCCATCGACAAGCTCGCCCGCTTCGGCGGCTGCATCATCGCCGACAGCGTCGGCCTCGGTAAGACCTTTGAGGCCCTCGCCATCATCAAGTACCACGAGCTGCGCAACGACCGTGTGCTCGTGCTGTGCCCCAAGCGACTGCGCGACAACTGGACCCTCTACAAGGCCAACGACCGCCGCAACGTCCTCGCTGCCGACCGCTTCAACTACGACGTCCTCAACCACACCGACCTCTCGCGCGACGCCGGCCTGTCCGGCGACCTCGACCTCTCGCACGTCAACTGGGGCAACTACGACCTCGTCGTCATCGACGAGTCGCACAACTTCCGCAACAAGCGGACACCGCGCCAAGGTGGCGAGACCCGCTACGACCGCCTGATGCGTCGAATCATCAAGGAAGGCGTGAAGACGCGCGTCCTGATGCTCTCCGCGACGCCGGTGAACAACCGCCTCGCCGACCTGCGCAACCAGATCGCCTTCGCGACCGAGGGCGACGACACAGCCCTCCTCGAGCACGGCATCACCAGCATCGACGGCACGACCCGGCTCGCGCAGAAGCAGTTCAACCGCTGGCTCGACCTAGACGAGGCGGAACGATCCCCGTCTCGCCTGATCGAGATGCTGGGCTTCGACTACTTCACACTCCTCGACCTCCTGACCATCGCGCGTTCCCGCCGCCACATCGAGAAGTACTACGGCACCAGCGAGACCGGGCGCTTTCCCGAGCGCTTGAAGCCCATCAACATCAAGCGCGACGTCGACAGCGCCGGCGCCTTCAGCTCCATCCGCGACATCAACCTTGAGATCCGTCGCCTCAACCTCGCCGCGTACGCCCCGCTGCGCTACGTGCTGCCGCACAAGCAGGAGGCCTACGACAAGAAGTACAGCACCGAGGTTCGTGGCGGCGAGGGCTTCTTCCGGCAGGTCGACCGCGAAGAGAGCCTGATCCACCTGCTCCGCGTCAACGTGCTCAAGCGCATGGAGAGTGCCGTCACGTCCTTCGCGCTCACGGTCCGTCGACAGCTTCGTGACGTCGAGGCCATTCTCGCTCGCATCGAGTCACGCGGCGAAGACGTCGAGGAGATCGACATCGAGGACGTCGACCTCGACGACCCCGCTTTCGAGAGCCTCCTCGTCGGCCGCAAGGTCAAGGTGTTGCTGAAGGACGTCGACTTGGTCCGTTGGAAGCAAGACTTGCTCGAGGACCGCAACCGCCTCGCGACGCTCCACGCCGCCGCACAGCAAGTGACCGCCGCCCGCGACGCCAAGCTTCACGCGCTGCGCGAGATGATCGAGCACAAGGTCAAGAACCCGATCAACCCGGGCAACCGCAAGGTGATCGTCTTCACGGCCTTCGCCGACACCGCCAACTACCTGTACGGCGAGCTCGCCGGATGGGCGAAGCGGAGTCTCGGCCTCGACTGCGCACTGGTCACCGGTTCTGGTGCAAACCAGTCCACGCTCCCAGGTCTCCGCAAGGACCTGGCCTCGATCCTCACGGCGTTCGCGCCGCGCGCGAAGGAACGACCGGACGACCTCGCCGGCGACGGCGAACTCGACCTCTTGATCGCGACGGACTGCATCTCCGAGGGCCAGAACCTGCAGGACTGCGACTGGCTCATCAACTACGACATCCACTGGAACCCGGTCCGCATCATCCAGCGATTCGGTCGCATCGACCGCATTGGTTCTCCCAACGCCAGGATCCAGCTCGCCAACTTCTGGCCGAACATGGAGCTCGAGGAGTACATCAACCTCGAGCAGCGCGTGAGCGGCCGCATGG
>CAZIFB010000029.1:0-62272 GCA_964538915.1 uncultured candidatus Brocadiaceae bacterium
GACGAGGTCGAGCGCTACGTGCAGGCGATCGAGAAGAACAGCAAGTCGTTCCAGCGCGATCTGAACCGCAGGAAGGTCAAGCAGATCAAGGACTTCTATCGCAACGAGACGCGGCAGCCGGTCATCCCGGGCGCGGTGCTGCTGTTCAGCACGGAGAAGCTCGAGTTCCACCCGCTGAAGGGCATGGAGCGAGCGGGCAACCTGGTCGAGCCGCGCAGCGACTTCCTCATCATCGACGGCCAGCACCGCCTCGCGGGGCTGCATTTCTATCTGCAGGAGAAGGACGCCGACCGCCGCGTCGAAGTGCCGGTCGTGATCTTCGACGGCAAGACCGCCGACTTCGCGACGGAGATGTTCGTCGTCATCAACAGCACGCACACGCGCATCAACCGTTCGCACCTCATCGACCTGTACGAACGCATCGAGTGGGGCACGGACCCGGAGAAGAAGTACGCGGCGCAGCTCGTGCGCTCGCTCTACGAAGAGGACGACTCGCCGCTGCAGTACCACATCAACATGCTCGGCGGCCGTAGCCACCAGGAGATGTGGATCAACCAGGCGCAGATCTTCGGCGAGGTCTATCGGCTGATCCGGCGCAAGGACGCGCAGCACCGCTTCAAGGACGGGCGCGGCTGGAACAAGGACCGCGGCTACGGCCTCGTGCGCGACACGCTGAAGGCGCTGCGCAGCGCGTTCGGCAGTTCGTGGGGCGACAACAAGAACCACATGGTCACGCGCGACGTGACGATCGGCGCGATGCTGCGCATGTGCGGCGACGTCGCTGCGCGGATCGATGCGACGATCGCACCGGGCGCCGACCTGCTGAAGCTGCTCGAGTCGCGGTGCAAGCCGATCGGCGAGATCGCCTCCGAATTCCGCCGCGACGGCTTCTACGAACGCTTCCCGGCGCGCGGCCAGCTCGAGCGCATCGACGTCATCAAGAAGCGCCTCGCCCGCCAGGCGCGGTTCGAGTAGCCCGTCACTTCGAGAAGAGGCGCAGGAACTCGGGCACGAAGATCGACGTGTCGAAGCCTTCGGTGCCCGGCGCCGGCGCGAAGCCGCGCGCGAGCCCAAGGCCCGCGAGCGGCGTCACGAGTTCGGGCCGGTTCGTGAAGACGTGCATCGGAACGTCGAACGACGGATCCGGCGGGTGCAGCGAATTCGCGAACGGCGGCTGGTGGTCACCGAGCACGATCACGATCGACGGCCGCGTGAGCCGGCAGACGAAGCCCGTGACCGAACGCAGCGTGTGCTCCAGCGTGTCGAGGTAGGCGGGAACGACGACCTCGGGCTCGCCGACGCCGTTCCACGGGACCTCGTCGTGTTCGCGCAGCGGCGGGACCGCGAACGAATGGTCGTCGATCTTCCAGTCCGCGAAGTAGGGCGGCACGCGGCGGAACGGCGTGTGGCTCGTGACGGACATGAAGGCCGTGAACAGCGGCTTCGTCGCGGGCTCGACCACCGAGCGCAGCAGATGGTTCAGCGCGAACTGGTCCGGCATCTGCCCCCAGTGATAGTGCGTCCCGGTGTAGCCCAGTTCGAGCTGGGTCCGCGACTCCGCGAACCCGAAGAACGCCTGGCCGGCGGGCCAGTGGCGATCCATCGCCGGCATCACCTCGACGGTGTGGTAGCCGGCTTCCGCGAAGAGCTTCGGCAACGGCGTGAGGTCGCTGCGCAGCAGGAGTTCCCACCCGCGCTGGTGATCGATGCGCGCGCCGGAGAAGAACTGGGCGTGTGCGAGCCACGACGCGCCGCCGCGGATCGCCGGGCGACACAGGGTCGTCCGCACTTCGAATCCCGCGACCGAGAGCTGCGGCGCCAGATCGTTCCACAGCGCAGTCACCCGCGGTGCAACCTGCGGGTGGTCGATCGCCACGCGCCCGTACGACTCGACGAAGACGACGTGGACATCGGCGCCTCCGAGGCCGCGCAGATCGTGCGGAACGGCGGCGATGCACTGCTTGCCGAACTTCACACTGTCCAGGAAGCGAGCATCGGAGGCCGTCGCGGCCCGCACGATCTCCGCGACCAGCGCAGCGAGGCTGGACGGGTGCCAGGACGCGGAGAAGGCCCCGACGAGGACGAAGGCCTGGAGCAGAACGGCCGTCGCGATGCCGCCGCGCGACGTCGCGACGCGGGCCACGCGCGCGAACGACCACATGAGCGCGACGTAGACGACGAGGATCGCGAGCGCCGCCGCCACCGAACCGGCGACGGCTTCGGCCGTCGAGCAGTCGTGCGTCACGTAGTGCCACAGCCCCCACACGTTCTTCGTGTCGGAGAGCTCGAACGGGCGGTCGTAGTTCGCGGCGAAGTAGCCGTTCGCCGCGCGAAAGAGGGTCGTCACCATCAGGACGATCGCGGCGCCATGGGCGGCGCGGCGCGGCGCCCCCGCGTTCGCGACCATCACCACGAAGCCGAGGAGCACGAACAGGTCGGCCGACAAGAGCGACGCAGACGCCGAAAACGGCGCCCACCGGTCCGGGAGCGGGAACGGCACCGTGGCGACGGCGTGCAGCAACGCCACGGCGAACACGAGCAGCAACAGCGGCGCGAGTCGCTTCACGGCGCGATCACCAGCGCTCCGCCGCGCACCACGAACCACGGTCCGAGCGCGACCGCACCAGCCTTCGGTCGGAGCCCGATCGCCCGCACCCGCGCTCCGTCCGCGAGCGGCTCGTCGAGGGCGACGAGCCATGGCACGTCGCGGCCGCGGCCGGCGTAGTCGGGCTGCGTGCGGCCGACGACGGCCGGTCCCGCCCCAGGTCGCACGGCGAGCACGAGAACACACTGCACGGCGTCGCCGAAGAGCGAGGAACGGACGACACCGCGGATCGTCCGGGTTTCACCGCCGTGGCACGATCCGAGCCGCGGCGCGGGCTCGGCGGTCAGCAGCGAAGCGGGCGCTGCGCGTTCGGTGCGCTGCGCGGGCACCCAGCCGCGCTGCTCCAGGTCCACCCATGTGGCGGCCGGCACCGGCAACACGGAGACCGGGCGTTCGGCGGGGTGCACGTCGGGCCACGTCACCGCGGCCTCCGCGGACCTGACCTGCATGGCCGCCACGCGAAGATGCTCGATGCCACGCTGCCAGTCCTGGATCGCGAGCACGGCCAAGGCGCCGGCCGCGAACGGGAGCACCTGGCCGGAGAACCGCGCCGCGGCGACCCCGGCGACGCCGACGGGCAGCAGGAAGGTGCCGAACGCGAGTTCGCGCAGCGTCGCGTTCGTGATGCAGACGCCGTGGCGCTCGAGCAGCCACGCGGGCACGAGCAGGCCGAACCAGAGGCAGCCCCACCACGGCGCCGCCGCGCGACGGGCCGCGTCGGAGCGATCGCCCGCGCGCCACAGCAGGAGCGGGGACAGCCACGCGGCGGTGCCGAGCAGTGCTTCGTCGACTTCCGTGCCCGGCAGCAGATCGAGGAACGCCGCTCCCGTCGCCACGGCGACACGGTGCAGCACAGCGAGCGGCGATTCGAACAAGCGGCCCAGCAGACCCGCGCCGTCGAGCGCGATCGTGCCCGCCGGAAGCAGGCTCACCGCCGCGGCGACGTTGCCGACGAGCAGGGCCGCGGTCGCCCACGCCACGGTGCGCGTTCCGCCGGCGCGGCGCGCCGCATCCACCAGCGACGGCAGGAGCCCGACGAAGACGAAGATCCCGTTCCCGTGGCAGAACGGCGCGAGGCCGGCGAGCAGCAGCGCGGCGATGCCACGCCACCCGGTCGGGCGGTCGCCGTGCAGCACGTTGAGTCCGAGCAGGAGCAGCAGCGGCGGCAGGAACACACCGACGCGCTCGCCGTGGAGCCAGTCCGCGCCGAACGCAGGGCTGCAGACGAGCAGGCCGGCGACACCGAGCGCGATCGAGTGGCCGAAGCCCGAGCACGCGAACGCACGCCGCACGAGCGACGCCAGCGCGACCACGATGCAGGCGGCGAATAGCGCGTTCACGATCGCGACGTACTGCACTGCGGAGAACGGCAGGTGGAGCAGCGCCAGTTCGATCAGGCGCGGCGCCGGGTGCGCCGGCTCGTTCGCGAACGTGCTCCACGCCGGCAACCGCCAGTCCATCGTCACTTCGCCGAGCGCTCTGCGCGTCGCGACCGACTCGGGCAGGCGGGATGCGAGCGACGTCCACGCGCCGACCGCCAGCACCGGCAGCAGAGCAGCGGGCCGCGCCAGATGTCGCAGGAAGTTCACTCGGTCTCCGGCGGGCGTTCGCTCATCCAGACACGGTAGCAAGCGACACGACGCGCGTAGAGACGCTCCAACGCGAGGCCGCCGAGGAACGCATCGATCATCCGGCGCAGTGAAGAGGAGGGAATCGCGCGCCACCGCGACAGCCGCGCGGCGCGCGACGGCGGCGGCGCCACGGATGCGAACGGCACCTGCGCGGTGAGGTCGACCTCGCGCACCGGTGCGAGCCCCGCGGCGGCGAGTTCGCGGCGCGCCGTGGCAACGTCGCGGAGAGGCGGCGACGACCAGCGGCCCGCGAGTTCGGCGACGTCGGGATCGCCGTTCAACGGCTCCACGAGAAGGTCCTCGACCCACAGATAGACGCCGCCCGGCCGCAGCGCCGCGTGCACGTTGCGCAGCACGGCGCCGAGGTCGTTCACGTGGCCGAGCGACTCGATCGCGAGCACGACGTCGAAGCGCCCCGGCAACGGCGCGGCAGCGTCCTGTTGCACGAAGCGCACGCGCTCGCCCAGTCCGCGCGACGCCGCCTCGGCAGCGGCCTTCGTCACCTGGAACGCGCTCGGCGTGATGCCGACCGCTTCGCCGCCCGTGGCCACGGCCCACCACTGCGCCGAGGCGCCGAAGCCGCAGCCGATGTCGAGCACACGCGACACGCGGCGGCCGCCGAGCAGCGAGTGCAGCCAGCGGTCGAGGCCCTCGGCGCCGTCCGCAGGCCCGAGGCCGCGCGATGGAGCCGGCAGGAGGCGCTTCCGCATCTCGAGGCCGGTGCCGCCGGGCCCACGCTTCCAGCGGCGGCGCAGCCACTGGAAGCGGGCGAGGCTCTCGTACATCGGGCCGGAGTCGGGCGAAGCACCGCTCACGACGCCACCGCCCGACGCAGCACGAACACCAGCTCGTTGCACCAGCGCAGCGGCACGAGTGGTCGCGCAATCGGCTCGGGCCGCCCCGGCCTCGGCCGCCACCACGGCAGGAGTTGGCGGACGCGCTGGCGCGGCCATTGGTCCGGCAGCACGCGTTCGACGACGAAGCCGCAGCGGGCGAACAGCTCGCGCCACTGCACGAGCGTGAGCGCGTCCTGGTGGCCCTGCACCTCGCGGCGCCCGAGCCCTTCTCGCCAGACGCGCCAGACGAACGTGCTGGCGTTGCGCACGAGGAAGCAGAAGCGCGCGTCCGGCTTGGCGACTCGCTGCATCTCGCGCAGCGCCTTCTCACGATCGAGGAAGCGCTCGATCGACCCGAGGCACGTCACGTGGTCGAACACGCCGTCGGCGAACGGCAGGCGCTCCGCGTTGCCCTGCTGCACCGACGCCGCGGGCACGAGTTCCTGGGCGAGAGCCACCGCTTCGTGCGAGAGGTCGACGCCGCTCGCCGCGATGCCGCGTTCGACCGCCGCGCAGAGCAGGAGGCCCGGGCCGCACGCGACGTCGAGCAGGCGATCCCCCGCCTTCGCGCCGAGCACCTGCACGAAGATCGGATACGCGCGGCGCGGGCGCAGGTAGCGAAGCCCCTTCTTGCGGTACGTGGCGTCGAACCACGCCGCGACCTCCGCCTGGCTCGTCACGCGATCAACCATGGGCCGCCAACCCGACGAAGCATCGCTTGGCGCATCAGTGTGCTGGCTCTTGTGGTTCGTGGCTGGTCGCCGGGTTGAGCGGCCCGAAGGAGAATCGTCCATCGCGGTCCGAGGGTTCGGCCCGCGCGACAGCGAGGGCCCTGGGTTGCTGCCCAGCCGAGGGCCGCGATGGGAGCGCGGCAGTGTAGACCACCGCGACCTACCGAGGTACCGGGGCACTGCGGCGACGTAGGAACGCCACGAGGCGCCGAACTGCGCGTCGAGGTGCGCTTCCTCCATGCGAACGCGGACGTGCATGTTCGCCACGTAGAACGGGAGACCGAGCCACGAGAGCGGCGAGCCGAACAGGCAGCAGAGGCCGGCGTAGCAGACGAACATGCCGACGAGCCCGGGGTTGCGGGAGTGGCGGAACAGCCAGCGAGGGTCGCCGCCGACCCGCCTCCGAGCGCGCAGCTGCAGCACGGATACGAACGTGATCGCGCGGCCGATCACGACCAGCGCGACGCCCGGCCCGACCAGCGCCGGGACGCGCCTGCACCAGAGTGCGTCAGCAACCGCTGGGAAGGCGATGACGGCGAGCGGCAAGAGCCACAACAGGACGCAGATCCCCGTCGGCAGGAAGTAGCGCAGCACCTTCTGCGGCAGCGACCGTTCGCGCGCACTCTGCAGCCGATCGGCGGGAGCGGTACGAGCATCGCCCGGAGCGAAGATCTGCCACGTGCTCGCCTCGCTCGGGATCGGGAACACGACGAGTTCGACGACCAGGGACGCGTAGGCGCAGAGGACGACGACATCGACGGCGTTCATGCGCGGACCCGGGCGCCACGGCGATGCGCGACGAGATGGCGGGCGTCGCCGGAGAACGACCATGCGAGCAGCCCACTCGCCGCGAGGGTCGCGCCGTCGCGCAAGAGCGGCGGCACTCCGGGACACGTCGCGGCGAGCAGCGCGATCATCACGGCCGCGCAGACACGCCGGCCGCGCCGGTTGTCGCCGTTCACGGGTTTCGGTTCGTGCGCCGGCACCGAGAGCCACCACATCGCCAGGACGAACACGTAGCGGAGGCCGGGCAGCACGAGCACGTGCGGCGCCCCGCCCTGCGCGACCACGACCATCGACAGCGCGAGTACGGTGAACTGGTCGGACTCCATGTCGAGGATCGCGCCTTCGGCCGACCCGCCGAACCGGCGGGCCAGCGCTCCGTCGACGAGGTCGAGACAGACCGCGACGAGGAATACGGCCCACCACCGCAGCTCCGGCGCCGCCTGTCCTGCAGCGAGGGCCACGAGCAGCAGCACGAATCGCAGGATCGTCGCGATGTCGGCGACCCGACGACCGGCTCTCAGGATTCCGACGAGAACCGCGTACGACGCGCCCATGGCGAGGGCGATCCACGACGGCCGCGCGAACGAGGCCTCGATCGCCGCGACCACGCACCAAGCGCCCCACAGCACGGCTTGCACGCGCAACCAGAGCTGCAGGACCGAAACCACCATCGACGAGGAGACTAGCACACGCGCTCGCGCCGGAGCCCCGCGACGAGCGGCCCGCTTCTCGCTACCTTCTCGCGCCGCCCGATCACGTCTCGACTCCGTGGGCGGCAACGACCGTCGACCCATGGCCTGCGAACTCGCCGACGACACCTCATGGCCCGCCTTCCTGTCGGCGCGCGCATTGCTGCGCGGCGGCGCCAGGGAACTGGTCTTCGCGCAGCGGGGCAGCGACTGGTCGTGTGAAGCCACCGGCGACGCCGATTTCCGCGACGCGCGCCAGGTGCTGTCCGTCTCCGTGCAGCCCGCCTCGCTCGTGCGGCCACGATCCATGCCGGCCGAGTGCGCGTGGACCGTCTACTCGCCGCGCGACAGCGGCCTGCCCGATTTCGTGCACGCCGACGGACGCCCCGTCTGTCCGACGATGATCGCGATGGCGCGCGTCTACCTGCCGGTGCTGCTACTCGCGGCGAAGGCACGGGCCGAGGGCCGCACGTTCGTGGCCGGACACGTCACGCAGACGCTCGACGGCCGCATCGCGTGCGAGAACGGGCAGTCGCAGTGGATCGGCAACGAGGCGGACCTCCGGCACGCGCACCGGATGCGCGCCTTGCTCGATGGCGTTCTCGTCGGCGCCGGCACCGCGCTGACGGACGATCCGCGGCTCACCGTTCGCCACGTACCCGGCGCGGATCCGCACCGCATCGTGCTGAGCGGCAGCGGGCGCGTGCTGCGCGCCGGCAGAGCGCTCAAGGTGTTCGACCCGCCCGGCGGCACTGCCGTGATCGCCGCCCACGCCGCGGTCGACGCGACGCCGAACGGCGCCCGCGTCGTTCGTGTGGTCGCCGACGGACCGACGCTCGATCCCGCGGCGGTCCTCGCCGCGGTGCACGCCATCGGCGTGCAGTCCCTGTACCTCGAGGGCGGTGCACGGGCACTGTCGTCGTTCCTGCTCGCCGGGGCCATCGATCTGCTGCAGGTGCACATCGCCGCGATGGTGCTCGGGTCGGGCATCCCGAGCTTCCGGCTGCCGCCGGTTGCGCACGTGCGCGACGGTGTTCCGTTCGCGGTGGACCACGCCCTGCTCGACGGCCACGTCCTCCTGTCGTGCCGGCCCAAGGCGAAGGTGAACCCGACCGATGGCGGCCGCTGACGAAGCCCTCGCGTACTGGGTCGAGGCTCCCGGCCGCGGCGCACTGCGCCCGACGCCGTTGCCGCGCCCCGGCGACGGCGACCTCACGCTGATCAGCGAGTTCTCGGGAATCAGCATCGGGACGGAGCGGCTCGTCGGACGCGGACTCGTGCCCGAGAGGTGCGCCGCCGAGATGGCGTGTGCAGGCATGCACGGCTCGTTCGCTCTGCCCGTCTGCTACGGCTACAGCCTCGTCGGACGCATCGCGTCGGGGCCGCTCGCGGGGCGGCGCGTGTTCACGATGCACCCGCACCAGGAACGCGCCGTCGTCGCCAGGAACCGCGTCGTCGTGCTCCCGGACTCCGTGCCCTCGCCACGGGCGACGCTCTTCCCCAACCTCGAGACCGCGGTGAACGGCGTCTGGGACGCCGAGCCGCGCCGCGAGGATCGGGCCGTCGTCGTCGGCGCCGGCGCGATCGGTCTCCTGATCGCGTTCGTGTTCGCGAAGACGTACGGCGAGCGCCTTCACGTCGTCGACGCCGATGCGGAGCGCCGCCGCTTCGCAACGAGCCTGCCGTGGATCCGCGGCGCGCTCGCTCCGCACGAAGTCGAGCACGACGGCTACGGCATCGCGTTCCACACGACGGCGACGTCGGGCGGTCTGCAGCTCGCCATCGAGGTGCTCGGCTTCGAAGGGCAGGTCGTCGACCTGTCGTGGTACGGCAAGGACACGGTCACGCTCGACCTCGGCGCCACGTTCCACCACCGCAGGAAGCGACTCGTCGCGTCGCAGGTCGCCGCCGTGGCGCCGCTGCACCGTGAAGCGGGCCGCGCCGCGCGCACCGACGTCGTTCTCGAACTCCTGCGCGACGACGACCTCGACGCACTGCACGACACGCCCGTCCCGTTCGCGAAACTGCCGGCACTCTTCTCACGCGTCTATCGCGGCGAGACGATCGAGCCCTGCCCCGTCGTCGCCTACCCCGCCGTCTGACCAATGGAATCGAGCCGAGGAACGTTCCGCGTCGCCGTGCGCGACCACGTGATGATCGCCCACAGCCTGCACGGTGAGGTCTTCGGCCCCGCCCAGCGCATGCACGGTGCGACCTACGAGGTGATCACGGAGTACGCGGCCGACCGCGTCGACGCGAACGGCATCGTGATGGACATCGGCGTCTGCCATCGCGTGCTCGGCGAGGTGCTCGCACCGCTGCGCTTCCAGAACCTCGACTCCCTGCCGCAGTTCACCGGCGCGAACACCACGACCGAGTTCCTCGCGCACTGGATCCACGGCCAGGTCGCGACGCGCGTGCGGGGCTCGTTCCACGGCATGCTGCGCGTGACGCTCGAAGAGAGCCGCGTCGCCTGGGCGAGCTACGAAGGCCCCGTGTCGTGATCCTGCTGCTCGAGCCGCGGCGCGCGCCGGGGTTCGTGTCCGGCGGATATCGCTACCAGGACGAGATCTGCCGGCGCCTCGCCGCGCGCGGGGAAGCCGAGCAGCGGGCGATCGGCGACGACGAACTCGAGCGCGCCGTCACCGACGCTCGGCGCGACCCACGCGGATGGAAGATCGTCGTCGATGGACTGTTCGTGGCGGTGAGCCGTCGACCTCTGCCGTCGGGAACGATCGCGCTCCTGCACACGGTCCCCGAGACGGCGCCGTGGAGCGCAGCTCCGCTGCGGACCATCGTCACGTCGGCGCCCACCGCGAATGCCGTTCGCACGCAGTGCCGCGCCGTGACGATCGTGCGGCCGGGGCTCGATGCGTGCTTCGTGCCCCGCGACCGCGCGCCGCGAGCGGGCCCGACGCGCGTCGTGTGCGTCGGCACGGTGAGTCCGGCCAAGGGTCAGATTCTCGTCGCGCACGCACTCGCCGCTCTCGCCGGTCGCGGCGTGCCGAGCGAGCTCGTGCTGGTCGGCGACACCACGTCGCACGCGGACGAGGTCGCGCGCGTCGCCGCCGCCGCCGGCCCGGTCCCGGTGCACGTGCTCGGCGCGCTCGCACCGGCCAGGGTCGCGGACGAACTGAACGCCGCGGACCTCTTCGTGTCGGCATCGCGCAGCGAGTCGTTCGGCATGGCTGCTGCCGAAGCCGCCGCGTGCGGCACGCCGGTGTTCGGCTTCGCGGCCGGGGAAATCGCGACGTTCGTACGCGAAGGCGGCAACGGCTGGCTCGTGCCGGCGAACGCCGACGACGTGGCATTCATCGCCCGGCTCGTCGAAGTGCTCGCCGCTCCGACCGCGGTCGCGCAGGCGCGTTCGATGCGCTCCCGGCCGCCGCTCGCGGCATGGGACGAAGTCGCCGGCGCATTCGCAGCGGCGTGCCGCGCGGCGGACTGAACGACGTCAGAAGCGGACGCCGACGTAGAGCAGCAGGTTCTCGAGCGTGCCTTCGGTGTCGCCCGGGTGCCCGATCAGACTCGACCAGCCCATCACACCGAGCGTCGCGTGCCTCGCGACCTCGAGCTCGAGGCCCGCGCAGGGGCCACCGGCCAGTTCGTCGTCGTCGTCGATCAACGGCGACGAGAAATCGATCGACACGTAACCGATGCCGACGCCGACGAACGGCCGAAGTGCAAACGTGTCCGTCAGGGGCCACTGCCACGAGACGAGCGCGACGAGCAGGCCCTGCCGCACCTCCGCGGACGACGCCGTGCCGACGACACTGGACTCGGTGCGGGCACCGACAGCGCGCAGGTGCACGGCGACCGAACCGTCGATCATCGCTTCGACGAAGCCGGCTGCGGACCAGTCCGCATCGATCTCCAGATCTGGCACGAAGTCCTGGTCGCGCTCGACTCGAGCGGATGCGAAGAGCGAGCCGCCGCCGAATCCGACGTGGATGTCGTCAACCTCCGACGCCTCGTTGGTCGAGCACGCGGCCAGGGCGAGAAGCGACGTCAACCCGCCCAGGCGCCGATGCCGACGCGAAGGCGGCACGGGGTTCACGAAGCCTGCCCGCGCGACTCGACGAGCTTGCCGAAGTGCTCCGCGCGCTGCTGCCACGTGCCGAGCGGCGGGCCGATGCGCGACGCACACTGTTCGTTGATCGGACAGTTCTCGCACTCGGGCCCCTTCGCGAGGCACACGTAGCGGCCGAGCAGCAGCAGGCGATGGCCCATGTCGATCCACTGCTCGCGCGGCAGCGTACCGCAGAGATCCTGCTCGACCTTGTCAGCCTGCATCGCTGCACTGAGACCGAGCCGCTGCGAAGTGCGCATCACGTGCGTGTCGACGACAACCCCTTCCGCGACACGGAAGGCGACGCCGAGCACGACGTTCGCGGTTTTCCTGGCGACCCCGGGCAGGGTCAGCAGCTCCTGCATCTCGCGCGGCACCACGTCGCCGAACTGTTCGTGGATCGCGAGGCTGGCACCCTGGATCGCCTTCGCCTTGTTGCGGAAGAAGCCGGTGCGGTGCACGACCGCTTCCACTTCTTCGCGCGGCGCCGCGGCGAGCGCCTGCGGCGTCGGCCACTTCCCGAAGAGCACGGGCGTCACCGTGTTCACCGTCCGATCCGTGCTCTGCGCACTGAGGATCGTGGCTACGAGCAGCGTCCAGGGATCGCGGTGGTCCAGCTCGCACTTCGGGACGGGGACCGCCGCCGACAACCGCGTGACGATCTCCGCGACCTGACCCGGGCCGGGCTTCGGAACGGCGACGAGTGGTTTCTTGGCTTGGGCCACGGCGGGAAGAACGTAGCGACGCCCGGGCGCGGCTCAACTTCGCTCGCCGAACACCGCTGTTCCGATGCGCACCAGCGTGGAGCCGGCAGCGACCGCCGCCGCGAAATCGCCCGACATGCCGAGGCTCAGGACGCGCAGCGACAGCCCGGAATCGCGCTGGCAACGGCCCTGGAGCGCGGCGACCGCGGCGAACACGGGAGCCGGGTCACCGTGCACCGGCCCCATCGCCATGAAACCGACCGGAACGACGTTCGGGCACGCAGCCTGCAGGTGCGCGAGCAGCGACGGCGCCTCTTCGGGGAGGAGACCGTGCTTCGTCGGCTCGTCCGTCGCGTGGATCTGCACGAGCACTTCGAGATGGCGGTCGAGCCGCGCCAGTTCACGCTGCAGTTCGTCCGCGAGTCGGACGCGATCGAGGCTGTGCAGCAGCGCGAGACCGGGCACGGAGAGCAGCTCGCGCACCTTGTTGGTCTGCAGCGAACCGATCATGTGCCACTGCAGGTCGCCGAGGTCGGCGACCTCTCTCGCCTTCGCCGCCAGCTCCTGCACGCGGTTCTCGCCGAACGCGCGCTGCCCGGCCGAGTAGGCTTCGCGCACGGCGGCCGCCGGATGCGTCTTGCTCACGGCGATCAGGCGCACGCCGGAAGGAGCGCGGCCGGCACGTTGCGCGGCATTCGCGATCGCCGCGTTCGTCGCGCGCAGGTTCGCGGCGATCGACGAGGTCACGACTCCACCCAGTGCGCGGTGAGCGGACCGGGGAACATCAGCTTCCCGCGTCGCAGCAGCCCGTGCCGCCCTTCGACGTCGAAGCCGGACAGGAGCGCGTCCCACGCCTCGTAGTGGTCGCAGTGGCGCACCCATTCGCGCAGCGCCTGACCGATGCGCGGGTCTCCCGCATGCCGATCGCCGAAGTGCCGCGCGAGCGAGCGCATGAACGCCGTCACCGCGTCGCGCACGCCGGCAGGCTCGGCATCGTCCGGCCGCAGGCCCAGCGCAGCGAGTCGCTCGGCACGCGCGTCGACCGCGACCTGCTGCATCGACGCGCCGTGGAGCACGGCGGTCAGCGCACGCGAGAGATCCATGGCGATCAGTGACGGAAGTGGCGCTGGCCGGTCATCACCATCGCCATCTGGTGCCGATCGGCCGCAGCGACGATGTCCTCGTCGCGCTTGCTTCCACCGGGCTGGATCACGGCCGAGGCGCCAGCCTTCGCGCACACTTCGAGGCCGTCGGGGAACGGGAAGAACGCGTCGCTCGCGACGACGGCGCCGCGCGTCCGTTCGCCCGCCTTGTCGACCGCGATCTTCGCGGAGTCGACACGACTCATCTGACCGGCGCCGACGCCGACGGTGAAGTGCGCACCGTCCTCGGCCGTGCGCGCGAGAACGATTGCGTTCGACTTCACGTGCTTGCACACCTTCCACGCGAACAGCAGCGCCCGCTTCTCCGCGTCGGTCGGCGCGCGCTTCGTCGCGACGTCGGTGCGCGGCGCCTCGGCCGGCACGTCCGCGGTCTGCAGCAGGAATCCGCCGATCACCGGCCGCGCGACGAAGCGGTGCCGCAACGTGAGATCGGGCATGCCGCCCAGGTCCAGCACGCGCACGTTCGGCCCCCACTTCGCCCGCGAGAACTCGGTCAGCGCCGCCGGCTCGACGTGCGGGGCGACGACGACTTCGAGGAACGTCCCGCTCGCGACGATCGCCGCCGCGGTCGCGGCGTCGAGCGTGCGGTTCGTGGCGAGGATGCCGCCGAAGGCCGACACCGGATCCCCGGACAGGGCGAGTTCGAACGCGCGCGGCAGCGCCTTCGCGACGGCAGTGCCGCACGGGTTGTTGTGCTTCACGAGCACGCAGCACGTTTCGTCGAACTCGAGGGCGAGCGCGAGGGCGGCGTCGGCGTCGAGGATGTTGTTGTAGCTGAGCTCCTTGCCGCCGAGCTGCCGCGCATTCGCGAGACTCGGGGAGGGTTCGCCGATCGAATAGAAGGCGGCCTTCTGGTGCGGGTTCTCGCCGTACCGCAGGTCCTGCAACTTCTCGCCGGCGAACGTCGCGCGGCTCGGGAAGAACGACTCCCCCGGCGCGCTGCGGCGCTCGCAGTCGAACCACTGCGAGATCGCGACGTCGTAGGCGGCGGTGTGCGCGAACGCCTTCGCCGCGAGCCGGCGCAGGAAGTCCGGCGGCAGCTGACCGCCGTACGCTCGCAGTGCCGCCAGCACGGCGTCGTAGTCGGCAGGATCGACGACGACCGCGACGCTCTGATGGTTCTTCGCCGCGCTGCGGATCATCGCGGGTCCGCCGATGTCGATCTGCTCGACGATGTCGCCGCGCGAGGCGCCGGGCTTCCGGACGGCTTCGCGAAACCGGTACAGGTTGACGCAGAGAACATCGATCGGGTCGATCGCGTGTTCGGTCATCGCGCCCTGGTGCGCCGGCAGATCGCGGCGTGCGAGGAGACCGCCGTGCACCTTCGGGTGCAGCGTCTTCAGCCGGCCGTCCATCATCTCGGGGAAGCCCGTGTAGTCGGCGACCTCGACCGCCTCGATCCCTTCGTCGGCGAGGATCCGGCGCGTGCCACCGGTGGACAGGACGGAGAACCCGAGGTCCGCGAGACCGCGCGCGAACGCCGCGATGCCCTGTTTGTCCGTCACCGACAGCAGCGCACGTCTCATTTCTTGTCCTTCCTCTGCTTCAGGTAGCCCTCGATGAAGGGATTGAGTGCGCCGTCGAGCACGCCGTGCACGTCCGAGGTCTCGACGTCGGTGCGCAGGTCCTTGCACATCTGGTAGGGCTGCAGCACGTAGCTTCGGATCTGGTTGCCCCAGCTGATCGAACCGCGGTCGCCGTAGAACTTGGCGAGCTCGGCTTCGCGCTTCGCGAGTTCGAGCTGGTAGAGCTTCGATCGCAGGGTGCGCATCGCCGACTCGCGGTTCTTGTGCTGGCTGCGCTCGGCCTGGCACGACACGACGATGCCCGTCGGCATGTGCGTGATGCGGATCGCGGACTCCGTCTTGTTGACGTGCTGACCGCCGGCACCCGAGCTACGGAACGTGTCGACCTTCAGGTCTTCCTTGCGGATCTCGACGTCGGCAGCGTCGTCGAGTTCGGGAACGACTTCGACCGAGGCGAACGACGTCTGGCGGCGCCCCTGGCCGTCGAACGGCGAGATACGGACGAGCCGGTGCACACCCTGCTCGGCCTTGAGCCGACCGTAGGCGTACGGCCCCTTCACGACGATCGTCGCGTTCTTGATGCCGGCCTCCTCGGCCTTCTGGAAGTCGGTCTCCTCGATCTGGTAGTCGTTCTTCGCCGCCCACTTCACGTACATGCGGAGCAGCATCTCGGCCCAGTCCGAGGCGTCGACGCCGCCGGCGCCGGACTGCAGGGTCACGATCGCGTTCATCGGATCGTGTTCGCCGCCGAGCATCAGCTGGAACTCGAGCTGGTCGAGCTTCGCGGCGATCTTCTGCTCGATGTCGACCAGGTCGGCCTCGACCGCCGAGGGGTCCTCCTCGCCCAGCTCGAGCATGACCCTGCCGTCCTCGATCAGGCGCGCGAGACCGTCGATCGGCTCGACGACCTGCACGCAGGTCTTCTTCTTCTGGACCACGGTCTGGGCGCGCTCGGGCTGGTCCCAGAACCCGGGTTGGGTCATCTGGTGCTCGATGTCCGCGAGCTCGCGGTGGCGTCGCAGGTAGTCAAAGACTCACCTTGATCGACTCGACCCTAAGTTCTGCCGCCTTCAGCGCCTCACGATGATCGGAAAGACCCATGGAGCACCGGATCTGACCATCGGCCCGCGCCGATTTCCAGGCGCGTGGGTAGATCTACGACTGCCGCACGTCTCCGCGTGGCGCGCGGAGTTCGCGCCACCTCGAGGCAGAAGCAAGATCCAGGGCAGCACCGGCGGCCTGCGGCCCCTTCTTGTCGGCGCGCCAGCGCCGGCATGCAACCTCCCGGGTTGCGGCGCAGGTAGCGCCGCGCCGGAGAAAATGAAACCCGCGACGGACACTGCAGGCAAAGGATCGAAGTCGGCGAATCATGGCCCGTCGCGGGTTCCGTGTGTCGCTGCCGCCCGTAACCGGGCAGCGAGCCATTCTCCGACCGCCGCCGGGTTTGCATGAGCGGCGAGTGAACGACGGCAGTCGCTCTCGCCCCGCGAGCGCGGGCGGGCCGAGGTCCTCGCCCGCCGTCGCATCGGCCGAACCACTTCCGGCGGTGCAGCCGGAAGAAGATCGAGTGCCGACGAGAACGGCTCGCACCGAGACGCGCGGGCGTGTGGCGCGACGAGCGTGCAAGATCCCGTCAGATCGCGACGCGCCCCCGTTGCCAAGGGCACGGGCGCGGCTCGACCGCACGAGATCCCGCGTCGAGATCGCCGCGGACGGGACAGAACGGCTTCAGACGAGCGAGCCCGATCCCTGCATGCGCTTGCGCGCCATCGCCTCGGACGACTTGTACGCCTTCAGTTTGTTGTACAGCGTCTTGGTGTCGATCCCGAGGATGCGCGCCGCGCGCGTCTTGTTGCCGCCCGTCGATGCGAGAACGCGCTGGATGTGGCGCTTCTCGACCTCCGCGAGTGTGAGCTTCAGCGTCTCCTCCGGCTCCGCTTCGCCGCCGAGGCGGCGCAGCACCGAGGACGATTCCACGAGGACCATGTCGAACTCGGCGCCTTCGACGCGCCCGCGGAATTCGTCCATGGAACCGCAGTTGCTGACCATGCAGCCCCAGCCGGCAGTCGATTTCGCCAGCGCGGCAGCGGCGGGATCACGTTCCGAGAACAGGAGGAGTCGCTTTCCGAGAGTCATTAGAGCAGGCTTCGCCGCAGCGAGGGGGACCGTGGGAGTCCGGGGCCGGAACTGCGGAGGGGTCAGGGAGTGAGGGGGCTAGCGGGCTTGCTACGGGACGCTGTCGTTGACGCGAGGTTCCGTCCGACATTTTCCAAGAGGTCGAACACAACCGGCATCGCCGATCCGGCGTGCAGCTAAGCCGCGTGCGACGCCGAGTAACGCCCTGTCCCAAGACTCCTTCCGTCGGTCTGTCCGCGACTCAACGCAAACGCAGCGGCGCGATCGACAGGTGACCCGATCCGGTGCGCAGAACCACCTTGGTACGGGCCGTACCGACCTTTCCGACGAGCGCCGCTCCGTAGCTACCGACGCGCTGCACCTCCAGACCGAAGCCGTTTCCGATCTTCCCCTGCTCAGCGCGCGCGTCGACGTCGAGGCTCGCATCGGCCGGCACCTGGCACTGCACGGTCCCCTGTCCGGTCACCAGCCGGATGAGCGCGCCGGGCTGTTCCACGAACGCCTGCATGTCGCCTGCCCGGGTGTCGACGTCGAGGCTTCCCCGGTGGCCGAACGCGATGACGTAACCGCGGCCGGTGCGACCTTCGAGGTCTCCCGCGCAGTTCTCGAACCGAAGGTCGCCGCGGCCGGTCTCGACCCGTGTCGGAGCGGCTCGATTCGCGACGGTCACATGCCCGTTCCCCGCGACGACGATCTGAAGCTCCACGGCCGGCGGCACCCGAAAACCGATCTCGAGGGCGAGCACGTCGCCGGACGTCGCTTCCAACGGAGCCGGGCCACGCACCAGGAGGGTCGCCGGTGCCTCGGCGGCCACACTCGGCTGCCACGCGATCTGTTCGAGCCGAGCCAGGCCCTCCGCGGTCGTTGCGCCGCGCCGGACCCCTCCCGCCCAGACCACCTCCGGCCCGTCCGAACGGTCGACCTGCACCGTGCCGTTCGCCAGTTCGACCCGAACCACCTTGACCCCCTCGCCGACCGCAAACTTGCCGCTGCCCTCGGCATACGAACGGTACGCGAGGCCGCCGTCGCATCCGGCGGCACTTGCCAGCAACAACGCCGCCGCGATCCCGGATCGAGACCGGCGGTGCGCGGCACCGATGCCATGGCCACTGCCGATTCGCTGCACAGGGAGGGGAGAACTCAGGTCGGCCATCGGTCTTTCGAGCGGCGGAGTTTCGCCGGAAGCCCGGCGTCTTTCGACCCCTCCGTGCTCTCGGTGATGCCCGCCGAGCGCCGAAGCTAGCATCTCCCCGCGTCCCACGCGCAATGGCCAAGCCTGCCGAGGAATACCAACCCGACCCCGTCACGATGGTCGCCTACCATCGTGCGCTCGCAGAGCACGCGGACGGGCTCAAGACCTACGCCACCCGGCTGCTCGGCGACTCGATCGCAGCAGAAGACGTGGCGCAAGACGCCTTCCTGGCCCTCTATCGCCACCTCAACCAGGTGCCGACCGCAGCCTACCGGCCCTGGCTGTTCCGGGTCGCCCGCAACCTCTGCCTCGACCAGCTGCGCCGGCGCAAGTTCAAGCTCAGCCTGTTCCGCGATCTGCAGAAGGACGACGACCAGCCGTTCGTCCCGGGCGACGCCGACGCGGTGCAACCCGACCAGATCGCGGAAACGCGCGAAGCGAACGCCGCGATCGAGCACGCGATCGGCGAGCTTCCGATGAAGTTCCGGGAGGCCTTCCTGCTCTGCGAAGTCGAAGGGCTCAGTTACGAAGACGCGGCGGCCGTGATGGGTTGCCCCGTCAAGACGGTCTCGACTCGCCTGTTCCGCGCGCGTCAGCGCTTCAAGTCGCTCGTGAGCCGCCTGATCAAGGTCTGAACCACTCCGATGAACTGCAACACCTGCCGCTACGAGTTGTCGCTGTGCCTCGACGGACGCCTGGCGTCCGGCCGCCGCGCGCTCGTGATGCAGCACGTCGATGCATGCGAAGCGTGCACGTCGTTCTGGAACGAACTGCAAGCGGCCCAGCGCCTCGTCCTCGTCCTCCCCAACCAGAAGGTCGGCGAAGACTTCCGCGACCAGTTGTGGGAGCGCATCCGTTCGGGTGAAGGAACGCCCGACGCGGTGTTCCACGAACCCGTGCCGATGCTGACGAAGGCGCGCTACGCGCTCACCGGCGCCGCGGCGGCAGCTGCCGTGCTCCTGTGCGCGACGTGGTGGCGCACTCCGACGAATCCCCCGGCGCGGCCGGACGGCCCGGTTGCGGACGTGCAGGCTCCGGACAGCGGCGCGAACAGCCGCGTCATCGGCGGGCCCGACGCGCGACTCGCGTCGACGAACGACGACGTTGCGCGGCTCGACGACAACCCGCTGCTCGCGTCCGCCCAGCGTCTCACAACGGATGTGTTCGCGCTCGAAGCGGCGCGCCAGATGGAGCGTCGCCACGCGACGGTGCACCTCGCCATGCGTCGCATCGACGACGCCACGACGAACAAGGACACCGCCGTCGAACAGGCCCTGACGAACGCCGACGAATTCCTGACCTTCGGCGAGTGTCTGCTCGACCTGCGCGACCGCAAGCAGCTCATCTTCGACGAGCCCGATGTCGAAGCGGACCTGCGCTTCGCCGTGCGGATGCTCGGCCGCAGCAACCTGCACCGCCGCGATGTGACGACCGTGAGGGACGTGGTCGGCCCGGCGATGCAGAGCGCACTGCTCGGCCGCGTTTCGAGCACGATCTCGCTGAAGGCACTCGACCCACGGCGCGAGCGCGACGTGCTCGTGCAACTGAATGCACAGCGGCCGGAGGTGTTCCGGATGCTGTTCTTCGTGTTCGGTTCGGACGACGACCTCCGCGACCCGACGTTCCTCCGCCGCGGCCCGACGTTCGTCCTCGACGACACGTGTGGCCCGAGCTGGGTCGCACCGCGCAGCGAAGTCGAAGCGCGCGAGATGTGGAATCGAGCGCTGCAGAGCAGGGGGAACGGACCCGGCCGGGCGGTGGACGTGCGGATCCAGGTCCAGACCAACCTGCCGCGGTAGGTCGATCGCCCGGGCACGGCCCCGGAAGCGGTCCGAGAGCGACCGAAATGCCCGCGGCGGTAGCATGCGCTCGCTCCGCAGGCTATCCATCGGCGACGTTCTCGCCGCAATCCGATGATCCCACTGCTCCTGGCCGTTCTCTGCTGCCCCGATCCTGCGACCCGTGCTCCACAGACCGTCGCGACCGTCTTTGCGGTCCCGGTGGCCGACGACAAGCCCCTCAAGGCGCTCGACGGCTGGATGAAGCTCTATCGCACCACGAAGATCGAGTTCCTGTCGAAGCAGAACATCGTGAAGGACTCCTTCGCGATGAAGTTCGGACTCGTGCCGAAGGGCGGAGTGGGCGAAATCCCGTGGGCAAAGGACCTCGAGATCATCCTGGACGCCGTGGCGAGACTCGACACCGCCGAGGCGGCGGTCGCGCTGCTCGGTGTCGCCGCGATCGGTTTCGACGCGGGCCCCTACGAAGTCGGCATGTCGCCGGGCTCCGTGCGGGCCGCCGGTGAAGCCGCGATCCTCAAGCTCTCGTCCTCCGCGGCGAAGGACGAGATCGCCAAGGCCGCGCGCGGCGAAGTGAAGGTCGAGAAGGCCATGGCCGTTGCCGTTCAGGCTGCTGCCACGCGGTGCATCGGTCTGCTCGCCGACCGCACCGCCAGGCCCGCACTCGAGGCCCTGCTCGCGGACAAGAACGAGCTGGTCCGCGCCCACGCCGCGGAGGCACTCGAGGCACTCGGCGACGAGGCGGCTGCCACGGCGCTCGTGAACTCGCTGGAGCGCGACACCTCCGATTCGGTCCTGATGAAGGTGGCGCACGCCTTGCGAATGCTGTTCGCGAAGTACGTGACCGGCGCAGCGCCGGCCGCGGACGCCCCGAAGGATGCCGCGGCACCGAAGACGGCCGAACTGCCGGAGAGCATCCGGCTCGCGGTCATGGCGGGCATCAGGGCACTCGGTCGCACGACGTGGCGCGCGGACATGGAGGTCGTTCGGCTGCTGGACGCGTTCCGTTCTCTCGAGACGGTGCCGGCCCTGATCGGAATGCTGGAACGCTTCCACGCGCACCCGGAAGAAGTGAAGTCCGGCAAGCTCTCGGGCCTGCTGCAGTTCCAGATCCACGAACTGCTCGTCAGCATGACGGGCGCGGTGATCCCGGCCGACCAGCCGGACAAGTGGCGCGAACTCTGGGAGCGCGAGAAGGACTCGATCCAGGTCACGCAGAAGCACGAACCGAAGGGCGGCCCGGCGACGACCGTGGCGAGCAGCTTCTGCGGCATCCCGGTCCTGGGCACGCGCGTCGTGTTCCTGCTCGACCTGTCGGGCAGCATGGACTGGCGCTGCCAGAAGGATCAGACGAAGGACGGACTCACGGGACTCGCCTACGCGCAGCAGGAGCTGCGGAGAGCAGCGGGTGCGCTCGCGCCGAACGCGCAGTTCACGCTCGTGACCTTCAACGGGGACCAGAAGGCGGAGGTATGGAGCAAGGAGATGGTCGCTGCGAGCGAGAAGAACCGCGACCGCTTCCTCAAGCACGTGGACGGCCTCAAGGCGCGCGGTGGCACGAACCTCTGGGGCGGCCTCCAAGAATCCCTCAAGATCAAGTCGCTCAGTGCAGGCAGTCGCTACGAGAGCAACGTCGACGAACTGTTCGTGCTGTCGGACGGCGGACCGTCGGTCGGGGACGTCATAGATCCGATCGAGATCCTGCGCCTCGTGAAGGAGAGCAACAAGTTCGCGAACGTCCGCATCAACACGATCTTCCTCAACACGGTGCAGCCGCCGAACCAGACGTTCGCGCCGATGACTCACATGACCATCACAGCCGCGGATCTGATGAAGAGGATGGCAGGAGAGAACGGCGGCACGTTCAAGGAACTCTGAGCACCGCTCGCGACTCCGTCACGCGCTGCGCTTCTTCTTCTGCGGCGCGGACGGCGGTGGTGCTCCCCGCCGAAGCAACGGTGCGGTGAGTGCGATCAGGCTGCCGGCGATCACCAGCACCCAACCGGCCCGGTCAGACTCCTTCAGGGCTTTTTCAGGGACCTCGGCCATGGCGAGCGCCATGCGCGTCTCCTCGCCCTGGAAGGCGAAGGTCGCCTCGCCGATCGCGCGCCAGAGGAAGAAGGTGCGTTCGACCTCGTTCCGCATGTAGCGCGCCATCGCGACCTGGCCGTGGAGCACGAGGCCGCCGCCGATGATCACGCCCCCGAGCACCGCGAAGAACCATCGCACGAGCCGCAGCATGGCCGTCGACGGTAGCGTGCGGCAGCACGCCGGTCACTTCACGACCGGCGCGGGAACCGCGGGCTTGCAACGCACGATGCGCGCGCCGTCACGGAACACGATGCGCTCGCCGAGGGCGAGCACCTCGCGCAGCGCCGGGTTGGCCTTCAGCATCGCGAAGTAGCCTTCGCCGAACGCCTCGACCTCGACGCACTGCTTCTGCCAATCGGCGGGCAGTCCCTGCTCGACGAGCTCATCGCCGACGACGACGAACACGTGACCCGCCGCGCGGCGCACGATCCCGCGATCCTTGCCGAGACTGTCCCTGGCCCAAGTTCCGCCCACGTCCTGCGCGGACGCAGCCAGACTCTCTTCGACCGCGTCCACACCCGTGCGAACCCGCCCCAGAAGACCGAGGTTCTTGGCGGAGCCGCCGTCCCCCGCCCTGGCGGGAGCGGGATCGGCCGACGGTGCAGGCGCTGCCGGCGCGCCCGACCCACCCGGGAAGCCGCGGTCCCGGACGCCGGCGAGGCGCTCGCTCTCTTCGACGATCAGCTGGGAGGTGTACGGCGTGACGATGCCGTACTGCGTCGCGAGACGGCGCACCTCGTCGACGAGCTCGGGCTTTGCGCCGCTGCGACGGATCGCATCCAGCAGGGCGGCGACGTGCTGCCGGGCCCACAGGGTCTGCACGAACGTGTTCTGCTCGGCGGCCCTCGGGAAGTCGACGACGAACACGAACTCCCGGTCGACGCCGGCCTGCTTCCCGCGGACGCGCACCGTCTGTTGTCCCGAACTGCGGTAACGGCCGACGACCTGCATCATCTCGCCGCAGAACAGGTCGCGCGTGCTCGTCGGGTGCACGTCGAATGAGTCGAGCCCGTCGCACCGGACTTCGACGTCGGTGAGTGCGGGCTGCGAGATCTTCTGGCACAGCGCGTCGACCTTGGCCTCGATCTTCTCCTGGTTGCGCACGAAGTCGCGAGTGCCGCGGTGCTGCTGCACGAGGTCGTCGATCAGGCGCACGTCGATCTCGTCACCGACGCCGAGCGCAAAGACGCGAGTGGCTCGCGCATCGACTCGCTTCGTGAGCTCGAGGATCTGGCCGGGGTCGGTGACTCCCATCGTCGGTTGCCCGTCGGTCACGAACACGATCTGCGGCAGGAACACCGCCCCGTCGTCGCCGTTCGGCAAAGCCGCTTCGAGCGCCTGCTGCAGCGCGCCGCTGATGTTCGTCCCACCGAGCGCCGAGAGTGCGTCCACCTTGCGCAACGCGGCGTCGACGTTCGCCGCCGTCGCCGGCATCGGCTTCTCGAAGAACGTCTGCACCGCCGACGCGAAGGTCACGACCTGGAACACGTCCTCGGGTCGCAGACTGCGCAGGAACGCCTTCACGGCCGCCTTCGCCTGCTCGATCTTCGCTCCCGCCATCGACCCCGACGTGTCGACGACGAACTGCACGCACCGCGGCTGCAGCTTCGCCGCGGTCAACGAGCGCGGCGGCGACAGGAGCATCGTGAACCAGCCGGGTTCGCCCGGTCGGCGGTAGGGCAGCATGTGGAGACCGAACTCCTGCTCGGCGAGGCCGTAGAGAACCCGCAGATCGTCGAGCAGGTCGGCGCGTCCCTCCATCGTCACGGTCGCTTCGCACTCGCCCGACCTGCGGATCTCGGCGTTCGCATACGGCGTGAGGATCGTCGCGAGCGCGGTCGTGGACTTGATGCGCACGTCGACGCCGACCACGCCCGGCACCGCGTCGCCGTGGCGCGCGGCGCGCAGCGGCCACGCCCATTCGTAGATGCCGCCCGTGGGCTGGAGCACCTGCCGCAGGCGAACGGTCACGCCGACATCGCCGTTCGCGGGGATGGGGAAGATGCGCGCGCGCAGCAGGCCTTCGCCGGCGTACTCGAGCAGGCCGGGGTCGCGACGTTGTCGCACGATTGCCTCGTAGACCGAGCGTGCGCGGTTCGCGTCGAGCACCTCCCCCGCGATCTCCTTGCCCCCGACGGTCATCGTGAACCCGTCCGCGACCGCGCCGGCGGGCATCGGCAGGAACCACGTGCCCTCGGCGTCGCGTGTCCCGCTGTTGTGGAACACCTGGTCGATCGTGGTCGTCGCGACGCCGTCGACGATGTCCGCGTGAACTGCGGTGCGCACGATGGACACACCGCCTGCGCCCACTCGAGGCAGCGGCGACAGCGGCTGGGTGTCCGTGGGCGGCCCCACGAGCAGGCCCTGCGCGGACAGCGGAGCGAGAAGGAAGAGAGCGAGAACGAACTGCGTGCGAGCCATTGGGAACCCTCGTCGGTTCGACCGCGCGCGAGGCCGCACGCGTGCCGGGCCCCCGCCGAACGCCGCAGTTCGCGAAGAGGTTCCCGCCGGTTCCGAATCGAGAACCGGCCAGCGCCGCCGTCAGTTCAACGGCAGCTTGCAGTCCTTGGCATCGAAGATCACCTCGAAGCGCGGCGCGAGACGACGCACCAGGTCTTCGGGCGTCTGGATCTGGTCGCCGGTGACGCGCGCGGTCACTTCGCGGTCGCCGGTCTTCTCGAGGTTTCGGGTCCACACGAGCACGTCGCCGGGGACCCGGAATCGCACGACGACGTCGAGACCGGTGAGCGCCTTCTTCCTCTTCTGGAAGAAGTCCTCGGCGATGGGGTCCGTCTTGCCGCGCATGGCGTCCGCCTTCTCGCGGGCCTCGATCCACGCCCGCATGCCCTGCGGATAGAGGGTCAGCTTGGCGGTGCCTTCGCGCGGCCCCGGCGCCAGCACCCATTCGGCAGAGCTCCCGCACACGGGGCTCTTCTGAAGCGAGGCAAAGTCGGCGAACGTCGCCTCCATGTCGACCGTTCTGCGACCGCCTTCCCGCGTCGTCGTGTGGCGCGCCAGTTCGAGGCCAGCCGCCTTCAGCTCCTTGGCGACGGACTCCTTGTCGAACACCGCGGTCGGATTGGCCTTTGCACCGAGCTGGGCGGCACTGCTCGCCTTCTGGATCTCCGCGAGTGCGGCCTCCGACATCGTCAATCTCACCGCCTGTTTGCCACTGCCGTCGGCCGACAGCGTGACCGTCTGCTCCATCTCGAGGCAGCCGCTGCTCACGACGCCGAGGAGGAACGCCGCCTGGATCCCTTTCCGCATGCCCGGATGATCGGCCGTTGGCATGGGCGCGCTGGAGCCGGCGTCGCCGGCCAGCTTCGCTATCATCGCTGCCCCATGCTGGCCTGCCTGTTCGCCGCCGTTCTCTCCTGGCAAGAACCCGATCCGAAGCCTGCGCCCGCGCAGCCTCCCGTCGCCGCGCCCGCGCCGAAGGTCGTCGAGGCCTGGGACGACAAGGTCGCGAAGGCCGCGGTCGAGGCGTTCGCGGCGGCGATGAAAGGATCCCCTTCGATGGCGCAGAAGAACCAGGCTCTCGAGGGACTCGCGACGGGGTCCAGCACGCTGCTCGTGAAGCCGCTCGCCGAAGTCGCGGAGAAGGACAAGTCGCTGGTGATCCAGCGACGCGCGGCGGAACTGCTCGCGAACCAGCCGGCGAAAGCCGCCAACCCCGTCATCCGCAAGCTCCTGAAGAGCGAACGGCTCGGCGACAAGCCGTCCGTCGTCGGGGACCTCGTCCGAGCGCTCGCGAAGTGCGGCTACGACGAGAAGCAGTGGAACGACGTCGCGTCCCTGCTCGAGCGCGACTACCGCCCCGAGTGCATCCCGCTGCACGAGGCCGTGCTCGAACTCGTCACGAAGCACAAGGAGCGGCAGGCTCTGCCGATGCTCCTCCGCAACATCGACGAGCCGGGGCCAGAGAACGAACACGACGCCTCGAACCCGCCGAAGGAGTACTGGGAGGCGCGGTGGAAGTCGTGGTCGGCGTGGAAGGGCAAGGTGAAGGACGCCCTGTTCGCGATCACCGGCCAGCGCTTCAGCACGTCGAGCGAGGCGAAGGCATGGCTGAAGGCGAACCCGAAGTGAGCGACGCCGCCGTCGGCGGATCCTTCGACCCGATCGCCTTTCTGAGGGCGGAGGCGCCGTGGATGTTCGCGCCGGACCTCGGTGTGTGCGTCGTCGGTTCGATGGCGACCGCGGCCGCCTGCCGCCGGGCCGGAGTCCCCGGACCTCGGCCCGAGGACCTCGACCTCTCGTGGGCAATCGACCGCGACGCCGGCGCCGCGCTGTTGCAGCAGCACGGCCTCCAGCTGCCGACGACCGCCGGCAACCAGGAGCGCGGCACGCTGGCGATGAAGGTCGGCGGTCGGCGAATCGAGATCACGTCGCTGCGCGGCAGCGCCGCGGACGCTTCGATCGGCAGCCGCATCGCCGCCGACCTCGGGGAACGCGACATGACGATCGGCGCGATCGCCGTCGAGATCGCGACAGGTCGCATCCACGATCCTCACGGCGGCCTCGACGACTGGCGACGTCGCCGCGTGGCACCGGTCGGCGACGCCGCACAGCGCGTGCGAGAACACCCCATCCGCTGGCTGCGTTACTTCCGCAAGGCGCACGAACTCGGCTTCGCACTCGATCCACGAATCCGCGCGATCGCGCTGCCGTACGCGCTGCTGCACGAACTACCGCCCGAAGCGATCGCGCTCGAACTGCGCGCCGTGCTCGGCAAGTGCGCGTCGCCCGGCCGCTGCCTCTTCGAAATGCACGAGGCCGGACTGATCGAGCCGTTGTCGCCCGAGCTCGCGCGCCAGTTCGACGGGCGCCCGGCCGGTCCCGTGCGGCACCATCCCGAGATCTCGCAGGCGCTGCATCTCGTACTCGCCCTGGAATGGGCCGTCGCGAACACGGCGCACCTCGATCCGCGCGACGCGATCGCCGTGCGGATCGCCGTGGCCTGCCACGATCTCGGCAAGGGCTACACGCGCGCAGCCGACCTGCCGAGCCATCCCGGCCACGACCACGACGGCTTGCCGTGGGTCGAGCGTTTCCTCGATCGCTGGCCGGGCTTCGCCGATCGCCGCACGCGGACACTCGCGCTCCACGTCTGTGCGCTCCACCTGCAAGTGCGGCAGTGGGACCAGCTGCGTTCCGGGACGCTGGCCCGGATGTTCGACACCTGGTTCCGCGCGAACGACTACCCCGTCGAACTGTTCGCACTCGCGGTCGCGGCCGACAGCGCCGGCCGCCTCGGCCTCGCGGACACCGGCGCGGCTGAGTTCGCGAAGGTACGCACGCACGTCGAGTGGTTGCGCGCGACGTGCTCCAGCGTCGACGCCGGCGCCCTGCGCGCGCGCCACGGCGAGGACATCGAGGCGTTCCGGCTGGCCCTCCACGAAGCGCGGGCGAGGGCGATCTCCGCGGCGCGCCGGGAAGACGTCACTTCGCCAGACGCAACTCCGTCGTGACCGGCTTGCCCGCGGTCACTTCGACCTCGACCTCGGGGCCGCGCGCGTTCGGGCCAGGTTGACCGAGAGAGAGTGCTCGCAGCACGTGACGGCCGACCTTGCGACCCTTCAGCTCGAACTCGCCGTTCTCGGCGACGACCGGCTGCTCCCATTCCGTCGTGTCCGCCGAGCGACACTGGACGAGCGCCATCGAGGGGCGGTCGCCGTTCGCGGTCAGGACCTTGCCGCGGATCTTTCCCGACCGGTCGAGTTCGAGGCGACCGGCATCGGTCACGCGGCTCTCGATGACGACCTGGTCGGCGCGGTCGAACGGCGCGCAGTCGTCGTGCTCGACGCGGAGTGTGTAAGTACCGACCGGAACGTCGTCGATCTCGACCCTGCCGTCGGCGCCGGTCCTGGCCTTCGGTGCACCCATCGTCAACGACGTCGCGCTGCCGCCACGATCGGAATCGAGCGTGATCATCATCACGCGCCGTGTCTCTACGCGTCCGCCCTCGGGACGCGCGGCAGCCGGCAGCAGTTCGACCGACGCGCCGGAAATCGGATCGCCTCCGTCCTTCGCGACGACGAGAGCCGTCACCTTGCCGGTGCGCAGCACGAGGTCCTGCACGATCTCGAGGGTGTTGGCCGGAACGTCGACCTCGACCTTCGCCTTCACGAGCTGCGACGGCTTGCCGTAGCGCAGCGTGTACTTGCCCGCCTCCACGTCCGTGAGGACGAACGCGCCGTCCGCGCCCGTGGTGGTAGAACGCGCATCGAATCCCGGCAGACCGGCGAATTCGTCGCCCACCCGCGACAGCGAGACCTCGCAACCGGCGACGGGTCCGTCCACACCGGTCACGCGGCCGCGGATCCGAGCCATCACGGGACGCACCATGTCGACCCGCGTGGTCTTTCCCGCGACGACGTCGAAGGCGACCTTCGTGCCCGCCATGCCGTCCTCCTCTCCCGCGAGGCGGATGACCATTCCGGCGGCCCCGCTCTCGCCGTCGGCCTTGCGCAGGAAGGCGACGTACTTGCCCGGTGCGAGCGGGCCGGTGCGAGCCACGCCGACATCGTCGGTCGCGGCCTCGTGATCGGGACCCGGCTCGTCCTCGGCGCGCATCGCGACGGTGCAATTCGCAGCCGCACTGCCGTCCGGCGACGCGACGTGCACCTCGGCGAATCCTGCCGCGCGCATCCTCACCGTGCTCTCGACGACGCCGGCGCGCGGAACGGCGATCGGAGTGAGCGCCGCCGATGCGTGGTCGGCGTGACTCGCACGCACGACGTGATTGCCTTCGGGCAAGCCGGGAACGATCGCGACGCCATGCTCGTCCGTGGTCGCACTGCCGAGCGCTTCGTGGTCGCCGATCACTCGTGCTTCACCGGCATCGCCCTCGGCGGTGCGGTCCATGCGCGCCTCGACGCGGCGCGCCCCCACCGCGATTCCAGAGGCCGGGTCCTCCTGGCGCGGTTCGATCCGGACCCTGGCGCCGGCGACGACCTTGCCCGCCGCATCGAGCACGGTGACCCTGGCGGTTCCGCCGGCATCTGCGACGAGCCGGACGCCGTCGAGGACCTGGCCGGCCGAAACCTGGACACTCGACTTCGTGCGGAGGTGTCCCTTGCCTTCGGCGAGGATCGTCGTCGGGCCCGGCTTCACGTTCTTCAAGTGGAACGTCCCGTCCGCCGCGGTGCGAACCGACTGCCGGCCACCGAAGTCCATCGACTCGAAGTCGTGCAGCCCGATGCCGGTCGCACCCGCCGCGCCCGCGACGGGCCACACCGAGCTGCCCTCGATCGGCGAGCCGTCGGCCGCGACCAGCGTCCCGTGCACATCCGCGGTGCGATCGACGCGCAGAAGCAGATCCCCCGTTCCGGCGGCGACGTCGCGCGCCACGGCAGTCGTGTACTTCGATCCGAATGCACGCACCGTCGCCTTCGCCTCCGTGATCCCGGCCAGGGTGAAGAACCCGCCCGCGTCGGTCGTGGTCGCTTCGTCGTCCGCGAAGCGTTCGATGTCGACGCCGCCGCGTGCTTCGCGGCGCTTGCACCCGACCTTGCAGCCGGCGACGGGCCGCCCGAGGTCGTCCACAACCTGACCCGAGATCGCGTTGCCGACGCGCAAGACCAGCACGAGGTCCGTACGCTGCTCCTCGTTCGTCAGGGTGACGTCCTGCACGGTCGGTTGGAACTTGTCCGACGCGGTGCGCAGCATCCAGGCCCCGCCGCGCAGCTTGCCGATCGCGAACGCGCCCTCGTCGTCCGTCATCGTCGAGTTGCCGTCGCCGAACGCGAAGAGTCCCTGCGCTGCACTCACCTTCACGCGCGGCACCGCGCGACCGTGTTCGTCCTGGACGATCCCCTTCAGCATCGCGCCGCGCACCGCAACGAGGTCGCCGAGATCCTGGTCGCCCTTCCGGCCGTCCACCGGAGGCGGACCGAAGGCGAACGTGAGCGCGTCGTCGATCAGATCGAAGTAGCCCTGATGGTCCTTCGGCAGCGTCGTCTCGAACCGGCCGTCCGCTCCCGTCACGACCTTCGGCCGGCGCGACGGCGAACCGGCCGCAGGCGGGATCGGCGGCAGAACCTCGGCCTGGGTGTCGCCTTCCATCCGCCACGAAGTGAGCGCGATTTCGACGCCGGCCCGCGGTGCGCCGTGCGAATCGACGATCCGACCGCGGATCGTCGGCGCCGCGGCAGTCGGAGCCCGCCGCTCGTCGGTCGCGACCGCCGTACGATCGACACGCGGAGTGTCGGCATCTGCACCCGGGTCCTTCGCGGTCCCCTTCTCGACTGCCGCGGCAGGTGATGGTTGGCCGATTTCGGGCTTCGCGGCGATCGGAGCACCCGGCACCGGGTCGCCGCCCCCGCGCAAGCCGAACCAGGCAGCGACACCGGCCAAGAGCAGCAGAACGAGGACGACGAGGGCGTTGGGCTTCATGGGAGAGGTGGCGCGCCACGACGGCCCCACTCGCCATGGAACTCCTGACCGCATCGTCGGAGCGCGCGGTCGTGCACGGCCGACGGCGGGGCCATACGCTCGCCGCCATCATGCCCAGTCCTTCGCACCACGCGAGCCGCCGCCGCGCCCTCCTCGCTTCGATCGACTCGCCCGTGCTCCTGATGGCGGGAGGGTGGATCTCGCGCAACTACCCGGCGAACTGGTTCCCGTTCCGGGCCGACAGCACGTTCCTGTTCTTCTTCCCGAACCCGGAGCCGAACGCGGCAGCCCTGTTCGACCCGAAGGACGAGTCGGTCACGTTGTTCCTCGACGAGCGCACACCGGAGGACGCGCTGTGGCACGGCCCGGTCCCGGGCTTCGCCGAACTGAAGAAGGCGCTGCGAGTCGATGCGATCGAGAAGCGGGCCGACCTGGCGAAGGTCGTCGCGAAGAAGTGCGGCAAGCGGGCGGTGCGCTCCGTGGCGATCGCCGACCCGCGCGCGACCGCGGAAGCGGCGGCGATCACCGGCGAACAGCTCGACTTCTACCGCAGCGCGAGCGTCGGCGACCCCGACGTACTCCTCGTCATCGCGCGACTGCGGAACCGCAAGGAGCCGGACGAGCTCGCAGAGATGCGGATCGCCGCCGGCGTCACGCGCGAAGCGCACACGCTGGCGATGGCGCGCACGCGCGCCGGCATCCACGAGCAGGACCTCGTCGGCCACGTCGAAGGCACGTTCGCGCGCCACGGCTGCGTGCCGGCCTACAACACGATCCTGTCGGTGCGCGGCGAAGTGCTGCACAACCACTCGCACGGCAATCTCCTCTTCGACACCGACATCGTGCTGCTCGATGCCGGCGCCGAACGCGCGAGCGGCTACTGCGCCGACGTGACGCGCGCCTGGCCGGTCAATGGCCACTTCTCGCCCGAGGCTCGCGACGTGTACGATGTCGTTCTCGCCGCCGAAGAGGCCGCGATCGCGGCGGTGAAGCCCGGCGTGCGCTACCGAGACGTGCACATGCTGGCCGCGCGTGTGCTGACGGACGGCCTGGTGCAGATGAAGCTGATGAAGGGCGACCCGGACGAGCTCGTCGCGAACGGCGCACACGCCGCGTTCTTCCCGCACGGCGTCGGCCACCTGCTCGGCCTCGACGTGCACGACATGGAGGCGTTCGGCGATCTCGTCGCGTACGGGAAGGGCAGGAAGCGCAGCGAGCAGTTCGGCACGGCCTACCTGCGACTCGACCTCGACCTCGAGCCTGGCATGTGCTGCACGATCGAGCCGGGTATCTACTTCGTGCCGGCCATCCTGCGCGACCCGAAGTTCCGCAAGCTGTGGAAGGGCCAGGTCGACTTCACCCGCGCCGAGCAGTTCCTGACGATGAACTCGCAGCGCGGCTTCGGCGGCATCCGGATCGAAGACGACGTCGTCTGCACCCCGGCCGGCCGCGAAGTCCTCACCGCCGCCGTGCCGAAGGAGCGCGTCGCGGTGGAAGCACTGGTCGGCAGCGGGGTGGCCTGATCCGCCGGCCGTGCGGGCAAGAAGCCCGCATCCGGCGGAATCCTGGCAGCTGCCGCGCCCGTCCGTCGCATCGGGATGGCCATGAACATCCCGCGTCGGCTGCAGCTCCCCATCCTCGCGTCGATCGCATCGGCGGCCCTGCCCGCCCAACAGCTGCTCTGGGACAACCCGACCGGCTACCAGGCACAGGTCGCCAGCGTGCACTGGACCACTCCTGCCAACGACGTGGAGGCCGCCGACGACTTCGATGTCACCGGCCTCGTCACGCGAATCGACGTCGACGCGGATGGATGCCTGCAGTGCGTGCCGCCGACCGTCTCCGGCGTACGCGTGCGCTTCCACCAGTGGAACGCCGGCGCGGTCGGTCCGGAGCTCTGGTCCGCGTTCGTACCCGCCGGACCGAACCTCGCGTACGACTCCGAAGTGCCGCGCGCGATCTCGGTCACGCTGCCGGTGCCGTTCCATGCGACCGGGCGCCACTTCGTGTCCGTGCAGCTCCACTTCGCCGACGCGGGGTACTGGAACGTCTGGGCGAGCAACGTCGACGCACCGAACCTCTCCCCGGCGATGGTGCGCACGAACGGCGGCGCATGGTCCCTGCCGACGATCGTTCCGTCGCAGACTCTCTACGCCGATCTGTCGTTCCGCCTGTTCGGACAGCCCGCGGCCGGTCCCGCACAACCGGTCGCGTGCACGACGTGGTCGCGCCTTCCCGCGTCGCGGCCGGATGGATTCCTCGGCGCGACCCTGCGGGACCTCGACGTCCTGGCGGTCGACGACGCCTGGGCCGTCGGCTACGCGGAACGCGGCCAGTACCAGAACACGTACGAGCAGCAGAGCCTCGTGATGCACTGGGACGGCGATCGCTGGTCGCGGGTCGCGTCCCCGAGCCCTGCCGCCGGCGCACTGCTCCCGCGCTGCCAGCTGACGACCGTCGCCGCGGTCGGGCCGAGCGACGTGTGGGCCGGCGGCACGCGAGAGGCGGTCGTGGCCGGCGGATTCGGCGTTGCCCAGCACGCGCTGGCGATGCACTGGGACGGACAGTCGTGGACTGTCCCGGCGAACCTGCCGCTGCTCACTTCCGGTGTCGCGTCGGGAAAGGTGCAGGGCATCGCCGCCATCGCCGCCGACGATGTCTGGTTCGCCGGTACTGCGGGCACGAACGGCCTGCTCCTGCACTGGGAAGGCAGCTCCTTCGCGACGCACAACCTTCCCCTCGTGTCGTCGAGCAACCACCAGTTCCTGTACGCGGTCGACGCAGCCAACGGCAACGACGTCTGGGTCGTGGGCGGCGCCGGCGTGCCGGGCAACGTGCCGGGCAGCACCGTACCGATCGTGTTCCGGAAGAGCGGCGGATCGTTCGTGCACACGCCGTTCCCGTCTCCGGTTCCCGGGCACTGGATCGACGTGATCGCGGTACGCGTGTTCGCGACGAACGACGTGATGGTCTTCGGCGTGACGACGCCGCCGGGCGGCGCGCCGGGCGGCACCAGCTTCATGGCGCGCTGGAACGGGTCGACGTGGACGATGCTGCCGGGCGTCCCGGCGGGCGCCATCGCCGCGTTCGCGCCGAACGACATCTGGGCGGCCAGCCGGACGGTGTGGCACTGGGACGGCAGCGTCTGGACCGCGGTGCACACCCTGCAGTCGGGCGACGGTGCGATCTTCGACGCGATCGACGGCGCGCCGTGCGCGATGTTCGGCGTCGGCGGTGAGACTCTGCTCGGTCGGCCGGCGCCGTTCGCGGCGCGCATCGACAGTCCGCTGTTCGCACGCGCCTCGTCCATCCTCGCCGACCCCGCGTTCGCGCCTGCGTCGATGCGGCCCACGAGCCTGCCGCGTCTCGGCGGCACGTTCGGCTTGGCGATCGACGATCCGATCGGTGCGTGCGGTGCTTCGTCGGCCTGGACGCTGTGGCTCGCGACGACCGCGCCGGCACCGGGATGGCCGCAACCGGCGATCGTGCCGTTCGGGGGCGCCGGCGGCGGCGCGGGAGCACTGTTCCTCGACCCCACCGCCCCCGGCATCGTGTCGGGTGTCGTGGTGTGGTCGCCGGGGCAACCGGCGCAACACACGCTCACGGTGTCCACGTCCCCCGCACTGCTCGGCGTCCGCGCGTGGGCCCAGGGCCTCGTGCTCGGGATCGGCGGCACAGCGGTGTTCACGAACGGCATCGACCTGCAGTTCGCACTGTGACCACACAGGGCGGCCGCCCGTCGGGTAGCGTCGCGAACGCATGCTCGTCGCTCTCGCACGTGCCCTCGGGCAGCTCTTCGACGGCCGCATCCTCGCGCTGATCGGTGGATGCGTGATCCTGAGCCTCGCGACGTTCGTCGGGGCCTGGTTCGCGATGCACTGGGTCCTGTCGACGTTGCTCGCCGGCTGGGAGACGACCGGAACGATCGTCGACTGGCTCGGCGGCTTCGCGACGATCGTCGCAGCGTGGTTCCTGTTCCCGCTCGTGACGAGCGCGTTCGTCGGCCTCTTCCTCGAGAGCGCCGCGCGCGCCGTCGAAGCGCGCCACTACCCCGGCCTCGGCGCGGCGCCCGGTCTCCCGCTCCTCGCCGGCATCGGTGCGTCGGTGCGATTCCTCGCCGTCGTGCTCGGCGCGAACGCGCTGCTGCTGGTGCTCGCCGTGTTCTTCCCGATCGCCTACCCGGTCGCGTACCTGCTGGTGAACGGCTTCCTCGTCGGCCGCGAGTACTTCGAGCTCGTAGCGATGCGTCGGCTCCGGCCCGACGCCGTCCGCGCATTGCGCCTGGCACACCATGGTGAACTGCTCGCCACCGGCATCGCCTTCGCACTCGCGTTCACGGTGCCGTTCCTCAACCTCGTGATGCCGATCGTCGCGACGGCGACGATGGTGCATCTGTTCGAGTCGTGGCGGGGCACGGCCGGCAATCAGGCCGGCGGCGGATAGAGCACGACCGGGACGTGGCTGTGGCGGAGAACCTGCTCGGCGACGGACCCGAGCAGCAGCCGGCGGAGGCCGCTGCGACCATGCGTCGCCATCGCGATGTAGTCCGCCTTCTCGCGCTGCGCGAACTCGACGATGGCGCGCGGCACGTCCATCGCGTCCAGCACGACGGCGCTCTTGCACGCCCCGTCGCCGAACTCCTTCTTCGCGGCGGTCAGCGCGTTCTCCCAGTCCTGCTTCACCTGGCGGCGATCGGGATAGACGGCCATCAGTCCGCCACCGCTGGGCTCGAACGGCACCTCCTCGACGACCGCGAGCAGGGTGACCGGCAGCCCCAGCTTTCGCGCGAGCTCGCGGACGGGCGCGAAGGCGCGCTTGCTCTCGTCGGAAAGATCCGTCGTCAACACGATGCCTGGCATGGGGTCCTCCGTTCTGGGTTCACCCAGGATCGTACCCGAAGGCCGATCCGGCCATGCGCACACCGGCCCATCAGGTCGTTCGCAGCCACGCGAAGTCGGTGTTGCCGCCGCTCAGGATCATGCCGACGCGCTTGCCGCGCATTTCTCCGGTGATGCTCCGCAACGCCGCGAGAACGGTGGCGGCACTCGGCTCGACGACGAGCTTCGAGCGTTCGACGAAGAAGCGGCACGCGTCGACGATCGCGCCCTCCTCCACGGTGACGACGCGGACCCGATGCTGCCGGAGCAGGTCGAAGTTCGGCACGCCGAGGCCGGTCATGAGACCGTCGGCCCAGGTCTTCGCGTTCTCGACGCGCGGCTGGCGCACGCCGGTCGCCATCGACCGCGCCGCATCGTCGACCGCCCTCGGCTCGGCCGCGAGCATCGCCGCCCGCGGCAGCAGCGAACGCACGACCACGGCCGTGGCCGCGCAGAGGCCTCCGCCCCCGACCGGTGCGATCACCGCGTCGAGTTCGGGCACCTGCTCGATCAACTCGAGTGCGGCCGTGCCCTGTCCCGCGATCACGAACGGGTTCTCGAACGGGTGCACCAGCGTGGAGCCGGTCTCCGCCTGCACGGCGGCGCACACCACCTCGCGTTCGCTCTGTTTGCAGAAGCGGATCTCGGCGCCGTAGCCGCGCACTGCCGCGACCTTCACGGCCGGCGCGCTGTCCGGCATCACGACGAAGCACGGTATGCGGCGGATGGACGCGGCGTACGCGAGCGCCGCTGCGTGGTTGCCGCTGCTGTGCGTCACGACCCCGCGCGCCGCCGCGGCGTCGTCGAGGGCGAGCACCGCATTGCACGCCCCACGCGCCTTGAAGGCCCCGACCTTCTGCAGGTTCTCGCACTTCGCGAACACTTCGGCGCCGATCTCGCGATCGAGCGTCGCCGAGGTCATCACCGGCGTGCGGTGCACGTGGCCGCGGATGCGCGCCGCAGCGGATCGGATGTCGGCGATCGTGGTCACGACCGCACAGTAGCGGCGACGGCTGCCATCGCCGCATCGCCAACGTCCGGTTCCTCACGGTCGCGTTCGCGGCCCTCACTGCACTACGAACGCGAGCGCCGACGTCGGGACCTGCGGACCGTCGCGACTGCGCACGGCCGGCGCCTGCGACTGTTCGCCGGTCCAGCAGCAGCTACTGCTGCTGCACGCGCAACCGGCCGTTCTTGCGATCGACGTCGTAGAGCTTGTTGCCGAGCGGCATGCCCGTGAGCTTGAAGTCGATCGGCTCGCCGATCGGGTCGTCCTGCACCTCGCCGTAGCGGATCGCGAAGCCGCACGCGATGCGGAACACGTTGTCGAGGATGAACGAGTTCAGGTGGAGATCGATCCCGCGGTAGCGCGAGCCGATGCCGGTCTCCGGGTGGTAGTGCTCGAACGAGTTCGCGTCGTTCGTGCCCTCCGCGGCACCGCTGAGCATCGCAACCGTCTTCTTGAGCAGTTCACTCGCGAGCTTCTGCGCGCGCTTGTTGCCGCGCTCCGCCCAGTAGGTGAGACCCTCGAGGATGTGCGTGTTGATGACGGGCCATGTGCGGCCGTTCCACGGGCAACCCTTGCGCGTGCCCTTCCAGCGGCCGGTCGCGTCGAACGTCGAGTCGCTGACCGAGATGCTCGGGACCGGGTACTTGGTCCAGAACTCCTCGCGGTCCGACAGCGTGTCGAGCATGCGGTCGACCTGCTTCTGGTTGGGGATGTCCGTCGCGAGCGGGTAGAAGCCGACCGCCGCCTTCACGTTGGTCTTGCGGCGATTGTCGGGGTCGAGGTCCATGAAGAGCCCGGCCTTCTCGTCCCACATCTTCTTGCGGATCGTGTCGAGGATGACTTCGGCCTCCGCCTGGAAGCGGTTGGCCATCGCCTTCTCCTGGATCTCCTCCGCGACCTTGTGGAGCCACTTCACCATCCGGTAGCGGAACACCGACGCGTCGATGCCCTTCAGCCGGAACTGCTCGGTGAACTCGATCGCCCGATCCGCCTTGTCGTCGATCACCGTGTAGCGGCGCGAGAACTCCTGGCCCGCTTCGAAGTGATTGACGATGTCCGTGAGGCCGCTGCCTTCCGGGTCGCGGTTGTTGGCGAGCCACTTCACGTAGCGCTGCATCGCCATCAACACGGCCTTCTTCGTCGCCTTGTCGGGATGGATCGCGTCGAGAGCCTCGAAGCCGCCGCCCCAGTCCGCGTGATAGAAGTCCGCGGCATTGAGGCCGCTCATGTAGACGCGGCCCGGCACCTGCCCGTTGTGATGGATGTTCTCGAAGAACACCTTGAGGCAGCCGCGGGCGAGCGTCGGATCCTGCAGCCAGCGCGCTTCGCGCATGATCGCCGGCGTGCTGAACGCCGACGGCTGATGGAACGGACCGTTGCCTTCGCACACCGACGCCGACGAGAACGAGCCGGCGCCGTGCGGCTGGCGCAGCGCGCAGAGGAGCTCGAAGCGGTGGCGCACCACACGCTCCATCTCTTTGTTGTCGCACGAGAACTTCGGCACCTTCTCCCAGAAAGCGCTCCAACCGTTCTCGTCCTTGGGATCGGGCCGGCGCGCGCGGAACAACACGCCCTTGCCCTTGAAGATCACGTTCGCCTCGAAGCGGTGCGCGGCCTTGCCGCCGGCCTTCAGCGGCACCGGCCGGAACATGCCGCAATAGACGCGCGAGCCCGGCACGATCGGACTCGGCTTCTCCATCGGTCGCTTGGCGCGCGGCGTCGGCAACTGCACCATCTCGAACCAGGGCGTCTCTTCGAAGTCGGGGCGGTCGCTGCCGCCCTCGGCGAAGTAGCCCTGAAGACAGCGGCCGCCCTTGCTGTCGGGACTGGAGAAGTGGATGTCGGCCGGCACTTCGGGCACGTCGCCGTTCTTCAGCATGCGGCGGATGCGGAAGCTGTCACCCTCGAGGGAGACGGGCTCGCCTTCCGGGTCGGCGGTCGTCCACATCACGACGGTGATCTCGCGATCCGCCTTTGCACCGTTCGTGATCTCGATCTCGGAAACGAAGCGATCGTCCTGCGTCACGGAGCGTCGCTCGACGACCTTGAGGCCGCTCGGCTCGTCGTACGTCAGCACGAGGCGACCGTGTTCTCGGGTGGTCGTGCGGCAATGGAGCGCGATCGGCTTGCTGGCCTCGAGGAACGACAGGAAGAACACCGACGGCACCGCGGCATTGCCGATGTGCGCTTCGTCGGCAAAGCCGGGCGCCTCGAGGAAGCGCGGGAATCGCGGGGCGTAGAGGCAATACCCTCCACCGGCGAGGGCGAACTTTTTCTTCTGGTTCATCCCGATCTCGCGCGAGGCACCCGCCGCAGGCTTCTGGCCGGAGGCCTCTGCCTTGCGGCTGCCCGACGAACCATGCTTCGAATCGCCTGCCGTAACCTGACCCTTCAAAAGCTCTTGTGTCACTTGATTGGCTGCCGGCTCGTGCCAGATCGTGTTCGGTTGGACCGTATTATGAGAGAGTCTCGGGGCCATCTTGAGGACTGGTCCGCCACAGTCAAGGACCTTTGCGCGCGCCACTCCCCGCCAATGGCGCCATGGGCGCCGCCAATCACTGCGGACCGGCCAACAACGATGTCGCACTCGGGCGCACTGCCAATGGCACGTGCGCGGCCGCCGCGTCGATCTCCGCCGCCGTGAGCAGGCTGCCGTCGCGCTGCAGCGCCCGCCGGACGAGGTCCCGCTCCCCCAGCGCGTCGGCCACGACGGCGAGGAGGTAACGAGCCCGAAGGTCGCGTTCGTCCTCGCCGATCGACGCCGAGAGAAGGTCGGCCGCGGCCCGATGCTCGCCGCGAACGTACGCGACGAGCGCTCGCAGGAGCCGCGCATCGCCGTGCCGCGGATCTCCGGCAATGGCCCGATCGGCTGCAGTCGCCAACGACGCGACGCCTTCGTTCGTCGCGAGCAGACTCGCCGCGTTGCGCAACAGGATGCCCGCCGGCGCGGTGGAAGGAGGAACCATGAGTCCGCTGCGCTGCAAGAGCGCGTGCAGCGCCGGATCGGCCGGCGAACGTGCGATCGCGGCGACCGGCAGCCAGCCTCGCCACGACGCCATGCGAGCGGAAGCGTCCGTCGGCTCCGCGCGCTCGTCTGGGTTCGCGAGCCAGCGCAGCGGCGAACCTGAGTTCGCGCTCGCGGCAACCGCGAGGCGTTCGTCCTTCCGTCCCCAGGCTGCCAGGAGCGCACTGCGCTGCAACACGACGCGTGCACTGCCGGCCCCCGCCAACGGACCTCCGAAGTCACCGTCGCGCAGCAGCGCCACGGCTTCGTCGACGCGGCCCAGGGCGTGCATCGCGCGGGCGCGGGCGAGCTGCGTCTCCGGCAGCATCGCGGCCGCATCGGGGAACACCGAAGTCTCGCGCGGCAGCACGAGCAGTCGCCTGGCGACGGCATCGAGCGCCGCGAGTTGGCGCTGCACGTCGCCCAGGTGCGCGGCCGCCATCGCCTCGACACGGCGCGCAGCGACGTCGTCCGGCGCCAGCGCGAGCGCACGCTGCACCGCGTCGAGCGCGCGTGTCGCCGACCCGGCCGCGAGATGCACACGGGCGACCTGTACCTCGGCCGCAGCGCGGCGACCTGGCGAACCGTTCGCGGCGAGTTCGCCGGCTTCGCGCAGCGCGTCGGCGGAGCGGCCGAGCAGGGCCAGCGCGGTGATGCGGTGGAGGCGAGCCTCGAAAGCCGACGGATCGTGGCGGATCACTTCGTCGAGAAGCCCGAGACCGAGGTCGGCGAACGCGTTCGCGAACGCGATGGGCACGGGCATCACGGCGATCGGCGAGTAGTCCGCTTCGAATGCGATCGGTCCGTCCTGGAGCACACCGCCCTCGGCGAGAGCGAGCAGCACACGCGCCGTCAGCACGTGCACCCACGGTGCCGCCGCCTGCAGCACTTCCTTCACCATCGCGACGGGAGCGGCGAGATCCTCGGCTGCTCGCGCCTGCAGGCACCGCAGCGCCGCGAGCAGCAGCTTCGCGGTGCCGTAGCGCGGGCGAAGCGCCGCCGCCTGCAGGAGGTCGTCCGCCGCGCCGCTCAGATCCGCGACGTCGGGGCAGGTCCTGCACCAGCCGCGATGCAGAAGTGCCCAATACCGACGTTCCGACACGAGGTCCGGAGAACGGAGCGCCACCGTGAACGCATCGATCGCGGCAGCGTGATCCTGTTCGTCCTGGTACCAGAAGCCGAGCCACCACGCGACGCCCGCGTCGTCGACGGGAGCGTTCGCACGGAGCCGCCCCGCTTCTTCGACGCGGCCGCGCTGCCGATACCAGACCGCCGCCAGCATGCGATCGGCCGCGGTCGCCTGCGGACATGCGAGCAGGCGGTCGATCGCGATCGCGGTCGACGCTTCGTCGTCGCCCACGTCCAGCCGCGCCATCGCGAGGGTGCGCAGCACTTCGACGTCGTCCGGGTGGCGGCCGACCAGGGCATCGGCGAGTTGCAACGCTTCCCCGGCGGCGGGGGAACGCGCCGCCGTGTCGGGGCCGAGTTCGTCACCGAGCCCCAGGCGCGCATAGAACCGCCGCGACGCGCCGCCGAACACCGTGAGCCGCTCGGGCGCACTCGCCAGCAGCTCGTCGATCTTCGTCAGGTCCTGTTCGCGGCGGAGGCGCAGGTTCTCGCCGGCGCGTCGCCACGAGGCGGCGAACACCACCACGAGGGCCGATGCGAGCAGCACGACGACGGCAGGCCACACCGCGGCCTGCGGGCGGCGCCGCCAGCGGCGCAGCGATCGACGCAGCGAGCCGCTGCGTCTCGCGTGCACTTCCTCGCCCGCGGCGAAGCGCCGCAGATCGGCGGCCAGAGCGTCGGCGGACGCGTAGCGATCGCGCGGGTCCTTCTCGAGGCACTGCATCGCGATGCGTGCGAGCGCCTCGGGCACGGACTGGCCGATCCGCCGCGGATCGACCGGATCGCGGTTCAGGATCGCGTCGATCACCGTCGCGAGCGGCCCCGGCGGCACGGGCGGCCGCCCGCACAAGCACTCGTACAACACCGCGCCGAGTGCGAACACGTCGCTCGCGGCGGTGCCGTTCTCGGCGCCGACGGCCTGCTCGGGCGCCATGTACAGCGGAGTGCCGAGGAACTCGCCCGTGCGCGTCAACGTCGCCGCGTCGGCGTCGCGGGCCGTCGCGAGCCCGAAGTCGAGCACGACCAGCCTCCCGTCGTCGCGCCGCATGAGGTTCGCGGGCTTCACGTCGCGGTGCACCACGCCGTGGCGATGCGCGAACGCGAGGGCATCCGCGGCGGCGGCGAGCGCCGACGCGAGCCGCCGCCGATCGTCCAGGAACTCTCTCGCGCGTGCGTGATCGACGTCGCGAACGTCGTTCGCAGCCGCGAGCAGGCGCTGCAGCGATCGTCCTTCGATGCGATCCATCGCCAGCCACGCCGAACCGTCTGTCTCGCCGAATCCGAAGACCGGCACGATCCCCGGGTGCTCGAGCGACGCCGCGGTCTGCGCTTCGCGGCGGAAGCGCGAGTGCGATTGCCCGTCCCGCGCGACGTGTCCGTGCATCACCTTGAGCGCGACGCGACGGCCGGTGGAGACCTGCTCCGCGTCGAAGACGCACCCCATCGCGCCACGGCCGAGTTCGCCGAAGACCCGGAAGTCGCCGTAGCGGCGCGGTAGATCGCGCGGCGGCGCCATCGTCGCCATTCCGTCGATCGCGGCGAGTTCCTCGAGTTCGGCGAGGAAGTGCGTCCGCAGCGCTTCGGGCAGTTCCTTCGCGAACTCACCCGGCAACAACGCGGGGTCGCTCTCCTTGCGGAGGAGCCAGTCGCCGATGGCGCGTTCGAGGTCGTCGTCGTTCACTCGTCGACTCCGTCGTCGCCCATGGCCGCCTTCAACTTGCGCAGCGCGCGGCTGAGGAGCAGCGCGACGGCGTTGCGCGTGCGGCCGAGGCGATCGGCGATCTCCTGCAGCGAGAGACCCTGCATGCGGGCGAGGGTGATGACTTCGCGATCGTCCGCGGACAGGGTCGCGAGGGCGCGGTCGAGACGAGCCTCCGCTTCCACACCGACGACGAGTGTGCGCGGTCCCGGACCGGCGTCCTCCGGGTGCACGGCGCCGGGCACGATCGTGCTGCCTTCCCCCTGGAGCGGCCGCTCGAGGCGCCGGTCCCGCTTCTGCGCCGAGACCATTCGCTGCAGGTTCGACAGGCGGTTCAGCGCGACCGTCGCGAGCCAGCGGAAGAACGAGTCCGGCCCCTGGTACGTGTAGTCCGCGAATTGGCGCGTCGCTTCGAGGTAGGCCTCCTGCACCAGGTCGTCCAGCTCGGTCGAGCGCAGCGCCGAACCGCCCTTCAGCGCGAGCAGTCGCCGCAGTCGGGCCTGGCATCCCGCGAACAACTGGTCCAGCGCCTGCGGATCGCCCGCGGCGGCGTGGTCGACGAGGCGCTTGCTGGGTCGGGAGTCCATGGCGGCGGATGCAGCAGCGTTCAGGTGCGGCGCGGGGCGGGAATGTCGGCGATTCCGCGAAATCATGCCAGCGCGGCGCCATCGGGCATTCGGCACGGACCTGACAACCGGGATCGGCCCGTTACCTGAAGTGGCGGTGAACACCATCGCCCCGACCGTCGCGTCCGCTCGCCGGGCGCCGCTCCTGATCGCACTCTTGCTGGCCTCGTGCGGCGGGAACACCGCGAAGCCGGGTACCGCGTCCGCGGGTGCGCTGCGCATTGCCCTCGCGCCGCACGAGGGCGCGAGGGCCGTCGACGAACAGATCCGCGAGGTGCAGGCACGCGTGAAGGAGCGCCTCGACGTTCCTCGGCTCGAACGTCTGGCGACGCTCTACGTCGCGAAGGCGCGCGGCAGCGGTGACCCTGGCTACTACCGCCTGGCCGAGGCCTGCGCCGACGCGATGCCGCAGGACGGCGGCGGTCAGCACGCGGCCATGCTGGTTCGAGGGCACGTTCGCCACGCGCTGCACGACTTCGCGGCCGCCGAAACCATTGCGCGCCGGCTCGTGACCGAGCGGGGCATGTTCCTCGACCACGGACTCCTCGGCGACGTGCTCCTCGACCTCGGCCGCCTCGAAGAAGCGCGCGACGTCTACCAGCGCATGCTGGACCTGAAGCCGTGCCTGCAGAGCTATGCACGCGCCGCGCACGTTCGCTGGCTCGTGGGCGACATCGCCGGCAGCCGCGAACTGCTCCACCTCGCCGCATCCGCCGGGAGCCACCGAGATCCCGAATCGATGGCGTGGGTACTCGCACGCCGAGCCACGCTCGAGCTGCAGGCGAACGACGCAGCGACGGCGCTCACGTACGCCGACGCGGCTCTCGAGCGAGTCGCGGACCATCCGCAGGCGCTGCTCGCACGGGGTCGCGCGCTGCTGGCGCTCGGCGACTTGGCGCAGGCGGAGACGAGTCTCGCCAAGGCGGTCGCCTGCTATCCGTTGCCCGAGTACCTGTGGGCGCACGCCGACGCGCTGCGCGCACTCGGCCGTGTCGACGATGCGGCGCGCGTCGAAGCCGACCTGCTGCGCACCGGCGAACGCGAGGACCCGCGCACGTTCGCCGCGTGGCTCGCGACGACCGGCCAGCACCCGGAGATCGCGCTGCGCCTCGCGGAGGCGGAGTTCAGGATTCGCCAGGACGCGCTCACCGCCGACGTACTCGCCACGGCGCGTGTCCGATCGGGCGACTACGCCGGCGCCACGACGGCGATGCAGAAGGCGCTCGCCGTCGGCCCCGCGGATGCCCGGGTCCGTCTGCACGCCGCGATGGTCGACGTCGCGCGCGGCGACAGCGCAGTCGCAGCCACCCACCTGGCAGCCGCCGAGGCCGCGCGCGCGGCTCTGCTGCCGAGCGAGCGCGCCCTGCTCGCCGACCTGCGCCAACGCCTGTGACCGACGTCGGGCGTCCGCGCACTTCGCGCTCGGCGTCCACGACTCGCCCGACCGGGCGAGCACTTTCCCGAACGGGAGCGAAACGAGAACGAATCATGAAGAACCCGATCCTGAGCCTCGCGGCACTCGTCGCGAGCAGCACGTCCCTGCTGGCGTCGAGCCACATGGACGCACCTCTCATCACCCTCGACGACGCAGCCAACCTGACGGACGTCTATGCGTTCGTGAGCCCGGCACCCGGTTCGACCAAGTACCTGACGCTCGCCGCGTCGGTCTACCCTTTCGAGGACCCGGGCATCGGTCCGAACAAGTTCAACTTCGACGACCGCGTCGCGTACGCGATCCACGTGTCGACCGGCGCGGACCTCGCGACCGGCAAGAAGTCGTACAGCTACGCCTTCCTCTTCAAGACGAACTACAAGTCGAAGCAGACGATCCTGCAGTCGTACACCGGCGTCGTGCAGAACGTCGACGACGCCGCGCAGAACCTGACGCAGACGTACGACGTGCTCGAGGTCGACTGGCATCCGGGCGGCCGCGGCATCCGGATCATCGGCAGCGGCATCGTGCCGCCGAACAACCAGGGCCGCGCGACGCCGCGCTACAACCAGCTGTCGGGCGACGGCCCGGCCCTCGACGGCGTGGCGCAGGCGGGCCAGCTCGACGCCTACACCGCGCAGACGATCACGACGTTCGCGGACGGCTACCGCACGTGGGCCGGCCAGCGCGACGACGGCTTCTACGCCGACATCGGGGCGACCTTCGACTTGCTCTCGCTGCGCAGTCCCGGCAAGGACAGCCAGAAGGGCTTCAACGTGCACACGATGGTGATCCAGGTGCCGGTGAGCCTGCTCGGCGGCGACATGCAGGTCGTCGGCGTGCACGCGTCCACCTACCGCGACTCGATCGAACTGCGCACCGACTCGATGGATCCGGTGGGCTTCGGCGGCATCGTGCAGGTCGGCCGCCAGGGCAACCCGCTCTTCAACGAGGCCTTCGTCGCGATCCAGGACAAGGACAAGTACAACCGGCTCACTCCGGAAACCGACGCGCAGCTGTTCGCGCAGTACGCGTTGAACCCCGAACTCGCGGCGCTGCTCAACGCGCTGGTGTTCACGGCGAACCCGATCCCGGGCATCACCACCAACCGCACCGACCTCGCGGGCATCTTCGTCCCCGACGTCATCAAGTGCGATCTGTCGACGCCGCCGGCGCGTCTCGCGGGCGGCGGACCCAACCACCCGACGAATCCCGACGACGCGGGCTTCTCGCGCCTGTCGATCTTCGGCGGCGACACGCTGACGAGCGCACTCACGGGCTCGCAGGTCCCGGGCGGCTGGCCCAACGGCCGCCGCTTCGGCGACGACGTCTACGACATCGGCGTCAGCGCGGTCATCAGCGACCTGCGCGTGAGCCCGCCGGTGATCCGCATCGCCGGCGACAACGTCGATGCGAACGACGTCGCCTACAACAAGGTGATGCCGTACGCGCCCACGCCGCAGAACGGCCGCGCGCACGCGCACGACTGACCGCGGTTCTCCCCCGAAGGTCGTCCGAGCCACCCGTCGCCGCGCGACGGGTGGCCTTTCCCCCGCGATTCCGATGCACACACTCACTCGCTCCTTCATCGCCCTCGCCCTCGCGGCGCCGCTGCTCGCCGCGCCGCACGATCCGGGCCTCAGCTCGATCCACGTGTCGCGCACTGCCGAGCGTGTGCACGTGCACGCCGCGTTCGCGAATGCAGACTTCCAGGCCGCAGCGTCGCTCGATCGTGACGGCAACGGCTCGATCGACGCTGCCGAACTCGCGTCGGCCGGCGCTGGTGTCGCGGATCTCGCCGCCGGCCAGTTCGTGCTGCGCAACGGCGAACTCCTGCTGCCCGCGACCCTGACCGCGGCCCGCATCGCCGAGAACGCCGACGTCGAGCTCGAGCTCTCGTTCGCCGCGCCGTCCAGCACGGCGAGTGTCGCCTTCGAAGCCGCCTTCCTGCAGAGACTGTCGCGCGGCCATCGCTGCTACACGTGCTTCGTCGACGCTGGCGGCGAAGTCGTCACCGACGCGCTGCTGACCCCGGCCAGGCACCGCTTCGGCCTGCCGGCCATCGACGCCGCCGTCGCTTCCGGCTTCGCGCAGTCGTGGTCGTTCTTCGTGTTCGGCATCGAACACATCCTGATCGGCTTCGACCACCTCGCGTTCCTGCTCGCCCTTCTCGTGGCCGGTGTCGCCTGGCGCCGGGTGGTCGCGACGATCACCGCGTTCACGATCGCACACTCGATCACGCTGCTCGCCGCGGCGCTCGGCGTGCTGCGACTGCCGTCGCTGCTCGTCGAAGCGACCATCGCCGGATCGATCGTCGTCGTCGCGGCCGCGAACCTGCTCCAAGGCCGCCGCCCGGCGCATCGTTGGCCGCTCGCGTTCGCGTTCGGTCTGGTGCACGGCTTCGGCTTCGCCGGCGTGCTGGCCGACCTGCGCGTCGGCGGCGACGCGGCGCTGCTGCCGCTCGTGACCTTCAACCTCGGCGTCGAAGTCGGCCAGCTCGCGTTCGCGCTCGTCGTCGTGCCGCTGCTCGCCTTCGCGGCGCGTCGGCCGTGGGGTCGCCGCTTGCCCGGCATCGTCTCGATCGCGGTCGGCGCCGCCGGCATCTTCTGGCTCGGCCAGCGCCTCACCGGATGAAGACGGGTCGCGCGCCGGCGCTCAGGGCAGCAGCTTCGTCATGGCCTCGTCGAGCTTCGCAGTGAGTGCGCCCCACTCGAACTGCTGCACGAACGCGTGGTCCAGCGGCGCGTTGGCGATCGAGTCGTAGTCGTCGTGCAGACGCTCGATGCCGGCCGCGATCTCCTCCGCGTTGCACGGGTTCACCGCGAGCCCGCGGCCGAAGCGGCGGATGAAGTCCGCGCCGTCTCCGCCGGGCACACACCCGAGCACGGGCCGGCCGATCGCCATGTATTCGTACGACTTCGCGCGAACGGTGCGCAGCCGGTGACCGGCCGGCGCCCCTTGCTGGAGCAGCAGCGCCGCGTGCGCGTTCGCGACCTCGGCCATCGCCTGCTTGTTCGCCAGCATGCCGGTCCACTCGAACTGCTCCGCCATGCCGCGGTCGCGAACGGCGGCGAACTCGTTGTCCGTGCGCGACGACACGACGCGCAGGCGAAGGCGGTCGAACAGTTCGCGCCGGCGGCCACGCAGGATCTCGAGTGCGTTCAGCAGGTAGTGCGTGCCGCGCCCCGCGATGTCGGTCGCGTAGGGCCGGTAGCGCAGCGGATTGCGGCGCTTCGACGCGGCGCCGGTCACCTCGATGGCGCCGAGGTGGAGCAGCACGAACGGGCCGTCGTCGCGCGTGCGCGGCGTGATCGCCGGGATGTTCGCCGCGTCGTAGCCGTAGTTCACGATGCTCATGCGCGGCGTCACGCTCGGCTCGAACGCCGCCATCGCGACCGCGGCGTCGGGCGTGTTCGCCAGCACGGACGACGCGTTGCGCAGCACCTTCCGGAACGCCGACTCCTGCCGCACGAAGTGCACGTAGCTGCTGTAGCCGCTCACTTCGTCGAGCGTCCACGGATCGGCGAGGTCGGCGACCCACTTCGTGCCGAGTTCGCGCTGCAGACGCAGGCCCGCGAGCGCCACCGCGTACGGCTGCATGCCGATGTAGAGCACGGTCTCGGGCCGCCGCTTCAGGATCGGCCGCGCCGCGTCGACCACCGCGTCGACCCAGAGGCGCATCGTCTCGCCCTCGAGCCGCCACGGATCGCGGAGCGTCGCGAGGAACTCGCGCTTGCGCGAATGCGGGTGACCGCGCCGACCGGCCGGAAGGCCGACGTGCGTGACCTTCGCCCACGGCATCGACTCGTAGCCCTTCGCCGTCGACGCCGGATCGACCGCGGACGCATAGAGGCTCGGATCCGCCGCGAGGATCTCCACGTCCCAGCCGCGCTCGACGAGCCGCCGGCCGAACTGCAGCGAACGCATCCCGCCCGAGCGCGCGAAGGGCGGGAAGTAGTAGCAGCACATCAGGACCGACTTCTGCGCCATGGCCGGTCCCTACGACGTCGGCCGCGGCGAAGGCGCGGGTTTCGGCGTCTGCCTCGTCGTTTCACCGAGAGTCCGCGCGGCGCATTGGGCGTCGCGACACACGTTCGTGTTGCGCGCGAGTCGGTCCTGGCGCCGACGCCATCGGAACGACAGGCGGCGGAAGAACCCCGCGCGCTTCTCGTCCTGCACGATGATCGTCGGCATGGGCAGCACGAAGCCGTGCTTCTGCCCCCACTTCGCCAGGAGCCACGCGGAGGCCTTGTCGTAGCTCGCGTCGAGCTTGCCCGTCGAGAGGTGCACGAGCGGTGCGTCGATGGCGACGACCCGCAGGCCGCGCGCACGCGCCTCGAAGCAGAGGTCGGCGCCGTAGCAGTGGAAGCCGGGCACCTCTTCGCAGAAGCGCAGCCCGGACGACTTCCGCACGGCGATCAGCACTTCGTCGACGGTCGCGACGTCGGCGGGCAACGACGGCCAGTAGCAGTGCCCGTTCGGGTCGACGATGTGGCCGCGAAAACGTCCCGACGCCTCGCACCCGACGATGCCGGCGACCGCGACGTCCTTCGGCAGCGCGGCGAGCGCCGCCGTGAGCCGTGCGTGGAAGCCGCGCGGGAACAGCACGTCCTGGTGCACGCAGACGATCCAGTCCGCGGCGAGCCGTTCGATGCCGTGGTTCAGGCCTTGCGCCGCGTTCCAGCCGTGCTTGTTCGGCTCCACCATCAGCCACTCGGGCATCGACGGTACGTCGGCGCGCAGCGACGCCTGGCAGGCGTCGAACTGCGTGCGGTCGTTGACGAGGCTCAGGAAGGCGAAGGTGGACAACGCGGCGCGTCCTCGGCGCGGAGCCTGTCGAGGACCGACGTGAGCTCCTTCGGCATGGGATCGGTGATCTCCAGCGGTTGCCCGCCGGAAGGATGGCGGAGTCGTATCCGTTGCAGGTGCAGGAACAAGCGCATCAGGCCGTACCTCTCGCGAAACGCGGCGTTGATGCGGCCCTTGCCGTGCGTCGTGTCACCGAGCACGTGACGACCCGAGTGGTTCGCGTGGCGCCGGATCTGGTGGTAGCGACCGGTGTGTATGCGGCACTCGACCAGCGCACAGCGGTGGAACGCCTGCACCAGCGCGAAGTCGGTGCGCGCCTCGCGCGCGATGTCCTTCTCGTCGTGCAGCGCGCGATCGCACGTCCATGCGTCGCCGAGTTCGCGGTTGCTGCCGGGCCATCGCAGGAGCGCCATGTACTGCTTGTCGGCATCGGGCGCCGCGAGCGACGCCTGCAGCGCTGCCGCAGCAGCCGACGAGAACGCGAACAACAGGATCCCGCTCGTCGCACGATCGAGGCGATGGAACGGATAGAGATGGCGGCCGGTCTGGTCGCGCACGATCTGCAGCGCAGCCGGCGCATCGGGGTGGTGGTCGTCGCGATGCACGAGCAGGCCGCTCGGCTTGCTAACGGCGACGAAGTCGTCCTCGATGTGCAGCACCGGCAGCGGCGCGTGGGCTTCGGGCCCGGGCTCGGCAGGCGGCGGCGATTCTGGGTCCGACATCGGGGCGACGATCAGAGCGACCGGGCGCGCCCGCGACAACCGCGCGGTCAGCGCGGGGCGGTAGGCAGCGCCGTCTTCGCCCGGCGGTATCGCTCGAGCCGCTCCGTGAAATCCGCCGGCGGCTCGGAGAGCTTCGCGATCGCGCGCTCCTGGGTGGCGATCGCCCCGTCGACGTCGCCGTTCTCGAAGCGCGCGAGTGCGAGCGTGTCCAGCTGGTTCGGGCCGTCGCCGTGCGGCGCGTCCGCCATCGCCTCGGCCGCGAGCAAGGCGATCGAACGCGTCGTTGTGAGGTGCGCGGGGTCCGTGAGGAGGCCCCAGGCGAAACCGTTCAGGTCGTTCGCGAACCCGCGCAGTTCGTCGATCACGTGCCGGCCGGCCGCATCGAGACGCGCCGCATCGGCGCCGGTCTGCACGAGCAGGTGGTAGTGCAGCGTGGCCGCGTGCCATGGCGAGAACGTCGGAGCCGCGGCCTCCACGAGCCGCAGCGCGGCGGCGATCGGTTCGCCCGGTGTCGCGATGGCGTTCCCGCCGTCGTCCCACCTCGGCTCGACCAGCGCCCGCGCCGCTTCGACGAGGTCGGCGGGACGCGCCGCGAGACCCGCGATCGCCGCGTCGACCGTCGCCGCGAACGCCTCCTCGCCGGCGAGATGGGCGACCCGGAGTCGGGCAACGACCGCTGCGACGCTCGCGTCCTGCCACGTCGCCCGCGACAACACCTCGTGTGCCTCGGAGGCGATCGCGCCGAGGCAATCCGACCGCCACGCGGCCGCGGCGAACGTCGCGACCTCCGCGGCGTCGACGCGCAGCGCCGCAAGCGCCTGCTTCGCGACGGCGTCGCGTTCCGGCCCCCGCGGCGTGGCGCGGGCGCGCCACGACCACGAGAACGCACTCTTCGGGCACGAAGCTCTGGCTTCCTCCGCGATCGAGGTCGCAGTCAGCAGGTCGTTCGCCTCGATCGCGTCCCAGAACGGCTCCGCCAGCCGCGAGATCGTCGCCGTCGACGGATCGTCGGGCTCCTTCTGCAGCAGACGCTGCACGACGTCGTCCAGATCGTGCGGCGACCCACAACTCGCGACGCGGCCGCTGCCGTCGACGACGAACGAGCAGGGCAGGAACCAGCCGGACCACTGGACGCGCCACTGCTTCGCCACCTGCCCGTGCCGATCGAGTGCGATCGAGTACGACAGCGAAGGGCCCCGCCGCTCGACGAACTTGCGCACCTCTGCTTCGTCGTCCATCACCGCGATCGCCACGACCCGCACGCCGCGGTCCGCGAAGCGGCGCTGCAGCGCGTCGAGGCCCGGAATCGCGCCCATGCACGGGCCGCACCACGTCGCCCACTCCTCGACGACGACGATCCGCCCGTCCGGTTGCCGCGGGTCGATCGGCTCGCCCTGCAGCCACTCGACGTCGAGCGCGGGCGCGGCGGAGCCCGGTGACAAGGGCCACGGCACCACACACGACGACACGGACACCGCGACGCCGATCGTCAGGAACCCAGCGATCCACCACGTTCTCCGAGTCGCCATGGCCGGCGACTGTACTGGCTTCGCCGCCGGCCCGCGCTACACCGCTCCGCGTGAATGTCTTCGCCTTCCTCGTCGACGCGGCCGCGCGGCACCCGGCGCGCGAAGCGTTGTGCCAGGACACGCGCGTCCTCGACTACGCGGAAGCGCTGCTCCGTTCGCGATGTCTCGCGGCGGCGTTGCAGGCGAAGGGTGTGCGGCCCGGCGACCGGGTCGCGTGCCTCCTGCGCAACGACGTCGACCACTACTTGGCGTACTTCGGCGTCGCGGCGGCGGGGGCGATCCTCGTGTCGCTGAACACACGTCTGTCCGCGGGGGAGCAGACGACGATCCTCCGCCACAGCGGCAGTGCGATGCTCCTGCACGATGCGACGCACGCCGAACGCGCCGCTGAGCTCGCGCCCGCGCTTCGCGGCGGCGCGTCGCTCGTCGACGCGGCGATCACGAGCGGCGACGGGCAGGCGTTCTCCCCTCGCCTCGCGACCGCGGACGAACCGGCGCAGCTCTACTACACGAGCGGCACGACCGGTGCGCCGAAGGGCGTCGTGCTCACCCACCGCAACGTGTGCACACACGCACTCGCCGCCGTGCGCGAGCTGTCGCTGTCCGCCGCGGATCGCTGGGCCCACATCGCGCCGATGTTCCACCTCGCCGACGCGTGGGCCACGTTCGCGATCACGGCGGTCGGCGGCACCCACGTGTTCCTGCCGCACTTCACCGCTCGCGCCGCGCTCGACCTGCTCGCGGACGAACGCATCACCGTCACCAACCTCGTGCCGACGATGCTGAACCTGATGGTGAAGGAACCGGGCGCCGCGGATCGCCCCTACACGATGCGCGTGATGCTGAGCGGCGGTGCACCGATCGCGCCCGACGTCGTGCGGCGCATCCTCGACACGTTCCGCTGCGACTACGTGCAGACGTACGGCATGACGGAGACGAGCCCCTACCTGACGCTCAGCCTGCTCACGCCCGAGCTGCAGCGGCTGCCGCGAGACGAACAGATGCGGTGGAAGTGCAAGACCGGGCGCCCCTTCGCGGGGGTCGAGCTGCGTGTGGTCGACGAGGCCGGGCGGCCGGTGGCGCGCGACGATCGCGCGATCGGCGAGATCCGCGTGCGCGGCGCGACCGTGACGCCGGGCTACTGGAACGACCCGGAGACCACGGCGATCGCGTTCGACGGCGAGGGCTTCCTGCGCACCGGCGACCTCGCGACGATCGATCCGTACGGCTACGTCAACATCGTCGATCGCAGCAAGGACGTCATCAAGACGGGCGGCGAGTCGGTGTACTCGGTCGAAGTCGAGAACGCGCTGTATGCCCACGCCGCAGTGCTCGAGTGCGCGGTGTTCGGCGTGCCGGACCCGGTGTGGGGCGAACGCGTGGTCGCCGCGATCGTGCTGCGCGACGGAGTCGCGGCGACGTCGGACGATCTGATCGCGTTCTGCCGCGACCGCATCGCGCACTACAAGTCGCCGAAGGAAGTGCGCTTCCTGCAGTCGCTGCCGCGCACCGGCTCCGGCAAGATCACCAAGAAGGCCCTGCGCGAAGGATGAGGCGGGCGCGGGCGGCGTTGCGTGGCTTCGATGGACGTGCCGTCGCGATCCTCAGAAGGCGCCGGCGACGAGTTGCAACGCATTCGTGGCGGAGACAGCGGTCCACGCGCCCAATGCGTCGATCTCGATCGGCACCATCTGGTGATAGAAGGTGACGCCGACGAGCGGCGGCGCACTCGGAAGGAAGAGCTCGGACCCGACGGTGCCCGTCGTGGTGACCGCCACACCGAGGATGTCGGGCGCGGTCAGCACGTCACAACCTGGACCGGCCTGCGGGAACACCGCGGTGAGCGGGAGGACCCCGGCGGCGATCGGCGTGACGCTCGTCAGCGTGAGGACGATGGCGTTCGTCGGTAGACCGGACCCGGTGGCGCGGAACGTCGCATCGACCCAGGGCAGCGTCGCAGCGACGAGCGTGTTGGAGCCACCGCTGCTCGGGCAACCTGTGCCACTCGTCTGCGCAGTCGCGGGACACGTCGTCGACAACCACGCGACCCCGGTCGACACCTGACCACCGGCCAGCGAGAACGGCCCGCCGAAGACCACCGTACCGCCGGCCAGCGTCGCGCTCGCCTTCGGAGGCGCGTTCAGGCCGGCGCCCACCGAGGTCCAGGCCACCCCATCCCAACGACCGAGATACTGGGGGACCGTGCCGACGAGGAACGTGCCGCCAACCAGCAGGTCGCCGTCCGGCAGCGCGGTCAGCGTCGTCGGATTCACCTGGTTGAACCCGCCGATGCTGTTCCACCCGACACCGTCCCATCGCAGCAGGAAGCCGGTGGAGGACAGGATCGGGACCACGACCTGCACGGTTCCGCCGGCGACGAGATCACCGTTCGGCATCTCGGTGACGAACGAGCCCACCGGCAGTCCGGAGCCGAGCGGGGACCACGTGGTGCCGTCCCACACCGCGATGTGCTCGGCGGGCGCACCGCCCGCCGAAGTGAATGCGCCGCTGACGACGAGATCGCCGTTCGCGCGCCGGCAGGAAGTCGTGGCGGCACCGTTCAGGCCGGCGCCCAACTGGGACCATGAGACCCCGTCCCAGCGGACCGCGCCGCCGGGGAACGCGCCGCCCGCGATGAGATCGCCGTTGGCCATGCGCGTGAGCGTCGAGGCATTGCCCTGTAGACCGCTCCCCATGGGCAGCCACGCGATCCCGTTCCATCGCGCGACGTATTGCACGGGGGCGAAACCGGCGAACTCGAAGTCGCCGGCCGCGACGAGATCGCCGTTCGCGAGAACGGAGAGTGCCCGAACCGCCCCGTTCACTCCCGATCCGAGCGGCGACCACGCGGTGCCGTTCCATCGTGCGATGTTGCGCACGTTCCCGCCCCCGGAGAGCACGAAGTCACCACCGGCCACGAGGTCGCCGCCGGGCAACTCGGCGACCGCGAACACGTCTCCCACGATCCCCCCCGGCGCGATGGGCGACCAGACCGACCCGCTGCGGCGCGCGATGTTGCTGACGACGACGCCATTGACGGACGTGAATCCACCGCCGGCGACGATGTCGCCGTTCGCCAGCACCGTGATCGACATGACCCCAGCTCCGCTCGTGACCCCCATGCTCACGGCCAGCGGACTCCACGTGGCACCGTTCCAGCTCGCGAGCCCGGCGGCGATCCCACCGCTCGTGTTCGTCACGAACGAACCGCCGGCGACGAGGGCGCCGCTCGGCAGCACGGCGAGGCGGTTGACCGACGCGTTCCCGCCGAGGCCGAGGCTGGCCCACGTCGTGCCCGTCCAGCGCACGACCCCGTTGGTGAACCGTCCGCCGGCGATGATGTCGCCGTTCGGCATCACGGCCAGGCTGAACACGTGGTTGTTGAACGTCCCGCCCATCTGCGTCCAGGTCGCGCCGGCCCAGCGCTTCACGTAGTAGTTCTGGCCGCCGAGGAACGGCGAGTCGACGCCACCGGCAGCGAGCACGTCGCCGTTGGGCAACTCGACGAGCGCGTTCACCGGCGACTGCAAGCCGGCCGCCATCGGCGACCACACGCCACCGCTCAGGCGCGCGACGCCGGCGCACGACACGCCGCCGATCGACGTGAACGAGCCGCCGGCCACGACGTCGCCGTTCGACAGCGCGAGCAGTGCGCCGACGGATCCATTGGCCTGACCGAGGATCGTCCATGACGCTCCGTCCCACCTCTCCACGCCGTGGGTCAGCAAGGAGAGCGAACTGCGGGCAACCAGGAGATCGCCGTTCGGAAGCGCTGCCAGTGCGTTCACCTGACCCGGTGTCACACCCAGTCCGCCGACGACTCCGGTCGCCGGATCCCACGTCGCGAGTCCGTCGGTGACGACGCCGCCCGTGGCGACGAAGCGACCGCCGAAGGCCACGATCGGTGTGGCGGGCCCCGCGCCGTCGGGATCCCAGGTGACGGCCGTGCGCACCAGGTTGTCGGCGCCGGGCACGCCGATGCCGGGCGCCCAGAGCGGACCGCACTGCGCGAACGCGGGAACGGAGAACATCACGACGAGGACCCCTGATCGCATGGCGGGAATGGTCCGCTCGCAACGACGCCGGAACAACCCCCTCACGACGACCTGACCGCGTTCTGCCGCAACCGCATCGCGCACTACGAGTCGCCGAAGGAAGTGCGCTTCCTGCAGTCGCTGCCGCGCACCGGCTCCGGCAAGATCACCAAGAAGGCCCTGCGCGAAGGGTGATGCGGGCGCGAGTGGCGTTGCGTCGGTTGTTCGCCACAACGCCCGTCCGCAACTGAACTCGCGACCCCGTGGACGCGTTGCCCAGGACCCGATGCGACACACGGCCCTGCTGCTCGCTGCACTGACCTCCTGTCGCGGCGGCGCCGTGCACGACGAGCACGACACGATCCGTGTCTCGGTGATCGACCGCGACAAGCGCCCGCTCGCAGACGCGATGGTCTGGACGATTTCCGCCAAGGCCTGGAAGGATCGCCGCTGGATCCCGAGCGAGCTGTTTCCCTGGTTTGGCAATCCTCACGAGTTGCTTCGTCGGTTGGGGCGCGAAGCAGCGGTGGACTCGTCCGGAGCGGTGCACGTCCCACGAGGAACCGTGCTGGCCGGGGAGTGCGGCGAACTGGCGGGGATGGCAACCGTCGACGACGAGGCTGACCACGGCAGTGAGCTGGTCCTCGATCGCTGGCGATGGACGATCGTCGTTCGTGACGAGAAGGGGGCGCCGGTCGCCCGTGTGCCGGTAGGGTGCCGTCCCGAAACCGAGACCGAGACGGATTGCTTCGAAGGCATCCCTCTGGGCCTGACCGACGCACAAGGACGGCTGGTCGTGCGCGACCCCGCCAGTGTGCGTGTCGCGTCCTTCGTGCCGCAACCGGTGAATGGCCCTGAGCCGCGGACGCCTGCGTTCGTCGCCTTCGAAGTGGAAGGCATGTACTTCCGGCCGCACTCCGCGAAACTACCGCTGCATGCGGGTGCGTCGGGCACTGCGACTCTCGAGCTGCCGCCGGTCACGAAGATCGAAGTGCGATTGCCGGAGTGGGACGGACCGATCGACACGTGGGTGACCATGACCCGGCTCGGCAAGAACGACTGGGACGACGCTACCTGTTGGTCCGAGTCCGGAAAGCTCTACGGACTGGTCGGGGCACCGGAGCGGACGACAGCGACTCCAATCCTCGTCCGAGTCGACGAGAGTTCGCTGCGGACCGACGCGTACGTCCCGCGGCTGCCGCCGAGTGAGACATTCCCGATCACGATCGCCTTGGCCGAGAACGATGCGGTTGTTCGGGCGCGCCTGCACGACGCCGACGGACGAACGGTTCGTCGGGCCATGCTGCGTGTGACCTCGGCGACCGCGACGGTCCGCATTCCCTTCGTCCAGGCCGACGTCGACGGTCGCATCGCCTTGGTTCTGGACTCGAACGTTGCCGACGGTGCGAGCCTCGATCTCGTGGTCGAAGCCGCGTCGGTCGAAACGCTGATCGGTACCAGAGGCGAGCTGCGGCTCTCGAACCTGACTCCGGGCGAGCGACGGGATGTGGGCGCTGTCAGGGTCTCTCGCAGCCCGTGAAGCGACCCCGCATCACTCGCGGCGCAGGACCACGATGCGGTTCGTGTTGGTGCCCGACGTGTTGTTGTCGATGCCCCAGCAGTTCGCGGTCTTCGTGAACTCCTGCGCGTTGATCATCACGAACTCGGGCTCGAAGCCGGCGGCGGCCGCAGCGGGCACCACCGCTTCCTCGAGCCGCACCTTGCCGCGGCGCACCTCGCCCACTTCGAAGGCGACGAAGCCGCCGGGGCGCACGATGCGGTGCAGTTCGACGAAGACGAGGGCCATGGCCTCCTGCCACGCGTCGACGGTGCGCGCCATCGTGATCGGCACGGCCTTCGGGTCGATTCCGCCGAACCAGCAGCGCAGCCAGTTGTCGTCCGCGTACTGCACGACGTCGAGAAACGGCGGCGACGTGACGACGAGCTGCACGCTCGCGGTCGGCAGCGCGATCGCGTTCGCAGGCCCGGTCGTGAGGACCGCGCGCGCCGCGAGTGCCGCCGACTCGTGCGCCCACAGCGGGTCGACGTCCTTCAAGAGCGCGGCGGACTTCTTCTTCAGGATCGCGCGCACGTCGCGGAACGGCGGCGTCTGGTTGCGCTTCGCGTTGATCTTGCGCTGCGCGTCGGGCGAGGTCGCCTGGTTGGGCGGGAGCGTGTAGACGGAGAAGAAGCCCGCCGAATGACCGGTGAGGCGGTTGATCGCGACCATGCGGATCCACTCGTCGACCGCGTCGAGGCGACCTTCGCGCTCGCGCTGCAGCAGCGACGCACGCAGCCCGCAGATCGCGCGCAGCGTGTCCGGATGGAAGAACACGAGCAGCTCGTCGTCGAGCGCCCCGTCGAACGACAGGTCGACGGCGTCGATGCGCGCGACGATCTTCGAGAGCGGCGGCGGCGCGAACCTCGGGCGAACGAGCATCGTCGACAGCGGATTCACGTCGTTGCCGCACGGCACACGGCCCCGCAGCAGCGCTTCGAGCGGCGTGGTGCCGCGCCCCATGAACGGGTCGAGCACGAGGTCGCCCGGCGCACTCAGGCGCTCGACGAAGAACGCCGGCAGCGACGGCTTGAAGCACGCGCGGTAGCTGACTTCGTGCAGGCTGTGGCCTTCGCGCTGCGCGCTCGTCCAGAACTCGTTCGTGAACACGGGCACGCGGCGGCCGTCGACCGCGAGTTCACCGCACACCGTGGCCGTGCCGAACGCGGCGAACGTACGCACGTCGTCCGCGAGCGACGAAGCCTTCGCCTTGCCTTGTCGTGCCGCCGGACCGCTCATCGCCGCATGCGACCCGGCGCCGCGGCCCGAAGCAAGGCTGCACGGGCAGGGCGGCCCGGTAGAAGGGCGCGATGCGCGCCCTGATCCCGTTCGTGCTGACCGTTCTCCAAGTGGCGTGCGCCGCGCCGACGGCGGCGACGCCGAAGGTCCATGCGTTCCGCCTGCTGCCGGGTCAGGACCTGCGCGCCGGCATCCAGCGCTTCGTCGACGAGCACGGCATCGAAGCCGGCTGGGTCGCGACGTGCGTCGGCAGCCTGACGGACTGGTCGCTGCGCTTCGCGAACGAAAAGGACGGCAAGCGCGGCAGCGGCCACTTCGAGATCGTGTCGCTGTGCGGCACGGTGTCGAAGAACGGCAGCCACCTGCACCTCGCCGTGAGCGACGGCGAGGGCCGCACGATCGGAGGTCACGTGCTCGACGGGTGCCGCGTCTACACCACGGCGGAGGTCGTGCTCGGGGAGTCGCCGGCGCACGTGTTCACGCGCGCGGTGGACGGCAGCACTCCGTGGGCGGAGCTGCAGGTCGGCTGGCGGCGCTGACGCAACGGCTCGGCTACGAGCCCACGCGCGCGTCGATCGCTCCCGAGAGGATCGCACCGAACGGATTGACCGGCGCGAACACGATGCACTGCGAGTAGATGCGCAGGTCGGACCAGGTCTGGTCGTTCGGGATCGCGAACGTGTGCGGCATCACGCCACCGACGATCGGTTCGGCGGTCAGCACGTCGAGTGTCGCGTGCAGCGAACAGCCGGTGAGGCCGAGGCCGGTGAGGTCGATGCCCGGATCGAACTTCGTGAGGCCGTGGATCACGATGCCGACGCCCGACGCGAGCGCCGTCGTGCACTGCAGCGAGTAGTTGCCTCCGAGCACGGGCGGCGTGACCACCGACAGCACCGGCGCCGGCAGGGCGCCGCCGCCGCAGCCGCTGCCGAACGGCGACGTCGACGCGGGCGGCAGGAACGCGGCGTTGTCGATTCCGAATGTGTCGAGGTTGTTCTGGAACTCGGCGCGCAGGTAGATCGACTGCAGCGACGACAGCACGCTCAGGATCTGCGCTTGCGTGGCGAGCGGGCCGTTGCGATTGCCGACGCGCCACGAGCCCACCGTCAACGGCGCGGCGATCGTGATCCAGGTCGAGCCCGGCGTGAGGTTGGCGAAGAACGCGATCTTCGTGCCGTTCCCGGTCAGCAGGATGTCGTCGTGTGGGAACGACACCAGCGACGTGAACATCTTCGCGTCCCAGCGCAGCACGCCGCCGTAGAGACTGCTCTTGTCGCCGAGCCAGGTCGCGGGCGCCTTCCAGTACTGCACGTGCCCGGTCGGCTGGGAGCCGTCGGGATCGGTGACCTGCAGGTAGCCGCCCGGATTGCCGCCCGACGCGAAGTGCTGCAAGAGGCCCGGGCCGAGTTCGGTGGGCGGATTGCCCGGATCGGGCCAGAGCAGCGTCACGTTCGTCCAGCCTTCGCTCGAGGCGTCGAACGTCGCGGACTGTGCCGCGAGACCGGCGGCGGCGAGGGCGGCGAAGAGAACGGGAGCGATGTGTCGGATCATGGTCGCCGGGGGGCAGCGGCCGGGTCGTCCCTGCCGTTCGCGAATCCACGCGAACGCGACCCGGCGCCCCGTCGGCGGGCTACGCCACAGCCGCCGTCACTTGCCCTTGGCGGGCGCCGAAGCCGGCAGCGCCTTGCCGAGCAGGCGGCCGAGTTCCTTGTCGAGCTTGTCGCCACGCAAGCCGACCCAGACCACCTTGCCGTCGGGGCCGACGAGGTACGTCGCCGGGATCGACTGCACGCCGTAGGCCTGCGCGATCTCGTTCTTCCAGCCGTTGCCGTCGTAGTGGTGGCGCCACGACATCTTCTTCTCCTCGATGCACTTGTCGAACGCGGCGCGGTCCTCGTCGAGGCTGACGCCGAGGATCTCGAAGCCCTTGCTGTGGTACTTCTCGTACGCGGCGATGACGTTCGGCAGTTCGTGCATGCACGGGCCGCACCAGGTGGCCCAGAAGTCGATCAGCAGGACCTTGCCCTTGTACTCGGCGAGATCGATCGCCTTGCCGGTGATGTCGTTCTGCCCCATCGCGGTCGGCTCGCTGCCGATGAGTTCGTAGTCCTTCGCGATCCGCGCGAAGTGATCCTTGAGGCCGCGCACGCTCGAACGTGCTTCGCCGGCGTCGTTCAGCACCTTGACGCCTTCGTCCCTCTTGCCGCTGGCGACGAGGAGTTCGGCAAGCCCGGTGGTCGCCTCGACGAACACGTTGAGATCGTCACCGGCGTTGCTCTGCACGTCTTCGTACGCCTTCTGGGCGGCGGCGACGTCGCCCTTGCCGTTCAGCGCACCCGCGCGCGCGAGCTTCATCGAGCCGGCTGCGTCGCCGGTGGCATTCGCCTTCAGGTACGAGTCGGCGAGACGCATCACGTCGTCGTGCCGATCCAGCGCCTGCGCGATCTCGACGGCTTCGGTCAGCGCGTCGGCGGCGTCCTTCGCCGTCGCGTGCCCCTTCGCGTACGTGTCCAGCGCCGCGAGCTTCTTCTCGCGGAAGTCCTTCTGCAGCGCTGCGAGGCTGTCGTGCCCGATGAGCGCGCCGGCGTTGGCACTGGAGGGCATGGGTTTGGCCGGTGCCTTCTGCGGTTCTGGGCGAACAGCGAACACGCCGCGAAGGCGGCGACGACGAGGGGCAGCTTCATGAGTCTCCCGGGGGTGTCGACGTGGAACTCGGCGCACGACCGGCGCCGCGAGGCGGGAATGATAGCCACCACGAACACCGCGGGACGACCCGTTCGCCAGGTTCCTGGCGACGCCTTGGGTGAGCCCGTATACCCGCGCCTCCCTCGAGCCACCGATGTCCCTCCGCCGCGAAGGCCCCGTCACCGAACGCCTGCTGAACCTGCTGCGGAACCACCCGGGCATCGATCCCGCGCTTGCCCACCAGGACGCGGCAGCGATGGACGAGCCGATCGCGGTGCACTCACCGATGACGCGTCGCCAGGCGGTCGCGATCTTCGAGTCGGCGATCCAGTCGCGCCTGCAGGACCTCCTGTCGCGCGAGATGAAGGACAAGGGGCTCAGCTACTACACGATCGGCAGCAGCGGCCACGAGGCGAACGCGATCCTCGGGGCACTGCTCGAGACGACCGACACGGCGTTCCTGCACTACCGCAGCGGCGCGTTCATGGCGGCGCGACTGCGCAAGGGCCGCGGCGAGACGCCGTTCTTCGACGCGATGCTGTCGTTCTGCGCGTCGGCAGAGGACCCGATCAGCGGTGGACGCCACAAAGTGCTCGGTTCGCCGACGCTGCACGTACCGCCGCAGACGAGCACGATCGCGAGCCATCTGCCGAAAGCCGTCGGGTTCGCGATGGCGATCGCGAAGCTCGAACGGCAGGGCATCCACCCGCCGTGCGGCGTGCCGTTCGACAGCCTCGTCTTCTGCAACTTCGGCGACGCGTCGATGAACCACGCGACCGCACAGGCGGGCTTCCACGCGGCGGGCGCCGCAGCGCTGCACAACCAGCCGTGCCCGATCCTGTTCGCGTGCGAGGACAACGGCATCGGCATCTCGGTGCGCACGCCCGACACGTTCGTGCAGCGGATGATGGAGCACCGCGCCGGCATCAAGTACTTCGCGTGCGACAGCCAGGACTTCCCCGGCGTATGGAGCACGGCGCTCGAGGCGATCGAGTTCGTGCGGTCGCACAAGCGCCCCGCGTTCTTCCACGTGAAGACCGTGCGGCTGATGGGCCACGCCGGCTCCGACGTCGAAGCGAACCACATGCCGCTCGAGCAGATCGAGGCGAACGAGAAGCGCGACCCCCTGCTCGCGTTCGCCGACCTGCTGCTCCGCACCGGCTCGATCTCGCGCGAAGGCATCCTCGCGCTGTACGAGGACACCGACCGGCGCCTGCGCCGCGCCGCCGACGAGGCGAGCAAACGGAAGAAGCTGACGTCGGTCGCGGAGATCACGTGGCCGCTGACGAAGCCGAAGGGCCGCGGCTTCCAGGTGCAGGTCGCCGACCGCGAGACGCGGCTGCGCGTGTTCGGCGGCAAGCTGCCCGAGGACGACGTGCGCCCGCGCCACATGGCGTTCCGCATCCCACAGGCGCTGACCGACCTGTTCGCTGCGTACCCGCAGGCGTTCCTCTTCGGCGAGGACGTCGCGAAGAAGGGCGGCGTCTACAACTGCACGCAGGGGCTGTTCGAGACGTTCGGCGGCGGCCGCGTGTTCAACACGATCCTCGACGAGACGACGATCCT